>DATGOV010000036.1:0-41108 GCA_035305585.1 Acidimicrobiia bacterium
GCAAGTTCCACACGATTCTCTCCATCGGCCTCGAGCACTACCTACGCGGCCTCGCCGAGGTCCCTTCCTCCTGGCCCGAAGCCGCCCTCGACGCTCAAGCGATCATCGGACGGGGATACGCCATCGCCACCGCCCTCGCCCGCGGGGGAAGCGACGGTTCGGGGCGCTGGCCGAGTTGTGGCTGCCATATCCGCGACGACGCCCGTGACCAGGTCTACGCCGGTTGGTCCAAAGAAGGACAGGCGACCTACGGGGCTCGGTGGGTCGCCGCCGTCGAACGCACCGGCAACAACAGCGGTCACCAGGTCGTGACCCATCCGCAGGCGCCCAACCGCGGCATCATCAGCGCCTACTACTCGTCGTCGAACGGGGGAGTGTCCGAGAACGTCGAGGACGTGTGGGGAGGGGAGGCCCTTCCATGGCTCCGCTCCGTCGAGGACCCCTGGTCCGCCAACCCGAACATCAACCCACTGGCCCGGTGGACCGTGTTCCTCGACGGCGAGGTGCTGCGCTCCCAGCTCTGCAAATCCGGTTCCTGCTGGGACACCGTGACCGGCGGGGAAGTCATAAAGAAGCCCCCGGCAGGCAGGATCCGGCTGTACGGCCTCGTGGGCCGGAAAGAGGTCTCTACGGATGTGACTGCGGTGTGGCTCTACAACGTGCTCAACGCCCACGGCACCGAACCGGACGGGAAAGGCGGTCGACGCGCAGCTCGCGTGTCGCCGTATATCGTCGGTATCCGTGGTCCTTCGCCGTTCCTCGACGTCGGCAATTCCGTCCACTACGCCAACATCGTCTACATCGCCAACCTGGGCGTGACCCGAGGCTGCAACCCGCCCGACAACAACCGGTTCTGTCCCGGCGACTCGGTGACTCGTGAGCAGATGGCGTCGTTCCTGGTCCGGGCGCTGGATCTGCCGCCTGCTTCGCAGGATCGTTTCGTCGACGACGGGCGTTCGGTCCACGAGAAGAACATCAATGCCTTGGCGGAGGCCGGTATCACTCGGGGTTGCAATCCGCCCAAGAACGACCGCTATTGCCCCGGCGAACCGGTGAGCCGCGAGCAGATGGCGTCGTTCTTGGCCCGGGTCATCCAGTCGAGAGGGTGAGCTCTGACCCACCGACCTCCGATTGGCGGCGGGTTGGCCGGTAACATTTCGCAGGTTCTACGCATCGAGAGGTTCCCCAGTGACGTCACCAATCGAACGGTTCGCCGGCGGCAACTGGACCGCGGGCATCATCGGCCTCGGCTACGTCGGCTTGCCGCTGGCGATGACCGCCTCCGCTCGCGGCCTCGGAGTGATCGGGTTCGACGTGTCGAGCGAGCGCACGTCCGCTCTGATGGCCGGCCAGTCCCACGTGGGAGACGTTTCCGAGGAAGAGCTGAAGAACGCTCTCGCCGCGGGAGCCGTGTTCACCGACGATCCGGAGGCTCTCCGGGAAGCGGACGCGATCTTCATCTGCGTCCCCTCGCCGCTGGGACGTCACCGTCAACCGGATCTCTCCTACATCGAGGCTGCCGCTCGCACGATCTCCTCCGTGGCGCGGCCCAACCAGCTCATCTCGTTGGAATCGACCACCTATCCGGGAACCACCGAGGACATCATCGTTCCCGCCGTGGAGAGCGCCGGGCTCACTGTCGACGAGGACGTCTTCGTGGCTTTCTCGCCCGAACGGGTCTCGCCGGGCGACACGATGAAGACTGCCGAGATCCCCAAGGTCGTCGGTGGCGTCACCGAGCTCTCGGGCCAGGTGGCCGAGGCCGCCTACCTTCGGCTGGTGCCGTCGGTGTACCGGGTGTCGTCCGCCCGAGCGGCGGAGATGGCAAAGCTCCTCGAGAACATCTACCGGGCGGTCAACATCGGGCTCGTCAACGAGATGGCACAGCTCGCCCACGAGCTCGAAATCGACATCTGGGAAGTGATCGACGCCGCCTCTACCAAGCCGTTCGGCTTCCAGGCGTTCTATCCGGGGCCTGGTGTCGGAGGCCACTGCATCCCGCTCGATCCCCAGTACCTGGCTTGGCGGGCGAGAGAGGCGAACTTCGCCACCCGGTTCATCGACACGGCGGAGCAGGTCAACGTCCGCATGCCGTTCTACACCGCGGATCGCATCGGCTCGATACTGAACCGTCAGGGCCTGCCGGTGTTCGGGACCCGCGTCCTCGCCGTCGGCATCTCCTACAAGGCCGATGTCGCCGACGACCGGGAGTCCGCCTCACTGCACGTGATCAGGGAACTCGTCACCCGAGGCGCCGAGGTGTCGGTCCTGGACCCGGTGATCGGCGAGGAGCGTATCCGCGCCCACGGTTACGAGCCGATCTCCGCCGACGACGACCTGTCCGCCTTCCCTCTGGCCGTGGTGCTCACCGATCACACGGCGATCGACTACCGGGCCCTGGCCGACCAGGTCGGGCAGGTGTTCGACACACGCGGCGTGTACCGGCGATTGGGCATAGCAGCCGACAACGTGATCCATCTGTGACCAAGCCGCGACTCCTGGTGGTGACGTCTGTTCACCACCCGGACGACGCTCGGATCCGTTCCAAACTCATTCCCACACTCGCTCGCGAGTGGGACGTGAGCTACGCCGCTTCTGCGCCCGGTCCCACGGACACCTCGGACCACACGTGGCTTCCCCTGGCGGGAACTCGTCTCGAGCGGCTCCGCCAGGCGGCCCGCCTGATGAACGAAGACGGTTGGGATCTCGTGGCGCTCCACGACCCCGAGCTGCTGATCCCGGGGCTCTGGCGTGCCCGGACCGGAAAGGCAACTCTCTTCGACCTCCACGAGAACCTCCCCGCGCAGCTCCGCACTCGTCGAGGCATTCCTCGACCCTTGCGGCCGGTCGCGGCGGGGATCGCACGCTGGGTCTTGAAGATGGCCGAGGCATCCATGGCGATCACGCTCGCCGAGCCGGGATATGCCAACCTCTTTGTTGCCGAGCATCCGGTGATCGCCAACTATCTGCCTCCCGAGATGCCGGACCCCCGACCGCCGGCCGACCCTCCCTACGTCGCCTACCTCGGGGACATCACGGTGGTCCGAGGCGCCTTCCTGGCCATCGAGGCCGCCGCCGGAGCCGGGCAGGCGCTGGTGATGGTGGGACGGGTGTCGCCCCCGACACTCGCCACCCCCCTGCAGCGTCGTGCCGACGAGCTGGGAGTCGAGCTCCGCCTCCTCGGTCCCAAGCCGCATCGAGAGGCTCTGGATATCGTGGCTTCTGCCTCGGCCGGGCTGTCGCCGCTCTTCGACATCGGCAACTACCGGCACTCCCTTCCCACCAAGGTGCCCGAGTACCTGGCGTTGGGCCTCCCCGTGCTCGCCTCCGACCTACCCGGCACCCGGGACGCGGTGGAAGGGCTCGAGGGTGTCACCTTCGTCACGCCGGGAGACGGCGCGGCGTGGAAGGAGGCGGGGCGAGCCCTGGCCGCCGAGGACCCGGTCCGCCGAGAACGGGCCGCGGCCCAGGCTGACGAGGTGAAGCGACGTTTCACCTGGCCCGAGGACGAGGTGCTCAGCGCCTACCGGAAAGCAGCCCGGCTATGAAGCCGGACCCCCAGGCGAGGTGCATCACCCACAAGGCCGCCGGCTCGACGAGCGCCGCCGGGTCGCGTCGACGGACGAGATCGACCACACCCGCCCCTGCGGTTGCCGCTACGTAGACGGCAGGCAAGGCGATACCTCGACGCCAGTCGAAGAGACTCAACACCGCCGACAGTCCGAGGCCGGCGACCAGGGAAGGGGCGGCCAGCTGCCGCCACCGGAGCGAATCGGGATGCCGGCGGAGGACGATCCGCTTCCAGTAGCCGTAGTCGAAGTACTGGCGCCACAGCGCTTTCGGTGTGCCCCGAGGCCGGTACTCGACCGCCAGCTCCGGGTCGAACCACACCACCCCGCCCTTCTGGCGCAGCCGCCAGTTCAGCTCGTAGTCCTGGTTGCGTTCGAGCGTCTCGTCGAAACCGCCGACGGCCTCCAATTCGGAGCGCCGAAATACACCCAGGTAGACCGTGTCGGTCGGGCCCGGCTCGCCCCCCAGGCGATAGCGGGCATCTCCGGCGCCGACGGGGGAGACCATGGCCATCGCCACCGCCCGCTCGAAGAGAGTCGTGCCGCTGGGTACCTGCCGGCCCCCCACGTTGACCGCTCCAGTCGCCTCCAGCAGCTCCACCGCGCGAGCGACATAACCCGGTGGCAGGACGGCGTGAGCGTCGCAGCGAACCACGATGTCCCCGGAGCTGTGACGCAGCGCCCGGTTCAGAGCCGCCGGCGTGGTGCCTTCCGGGTTGCCGACGACATCCACTCGGGGATCGCCGATGCGCTCCACCGCGGCGCGGGTCGCCGGATCCGCCGCGGCCACCACTACTTCGTCTACGGGCTCTTGAGCGAGTGCCGAAGAGACTGAGGCGGTGATCGTGGAGGCGGCGTTGCGGGCCGGGATGATGACCGAGACCCTTGGCGATGATCTCATCGGCCCCCAGTATGATGCTCGCCGGCGGCCGTCTCGTCGATCACGGCGCCAGCAGTGAGTCCCGATCCTGTTTCTGTGTCCGATCCGATGTTCGTTCTCCTCGCCTGGGCGGGGGGTGTCGCGCTCGCCGGGGCGGTCGTGACCATCTGGAACATCGTCGGTCCCGGTTTCACGTGGCTCGTCGCCGCCTCCTCCATCCTCATCGGGTTCTGGCCGGTTCTCGGCGGAGACTGGGTGGTCGCGGTGGCTCTACTCGCCGCGGCCGTGGGCGGTGTGGCCGTGAAGCGCAACCGCACGGTGTCGGGAGCGGCCCTCGGGCTGGCATCCGTGGTCTTCGCCATATCTGCGATGCAGTACGGCGGCCCGCTCCTGGCGATCACGGCCACCCTCGCCCTGGGTGGGATCACCGGAGAGATGCTTCTCGGGCACTGGTACCTCGTCGACCCGACCATTCCCCGGATCGTGCTGCGGACGTTGGCCATCGGAGGGATGGTCGGCATCGCAGTGGACACCGTCTTGGTCGTCGCCACCGTGGGCGCCCCATCGGGTGGGGTGGCCACCGGAGTGTTCTGGGTGCTGGCGGCCACCACGCTGCTTCTGATGGCCGGGGTTCTGGGCGCGCTCCGGCACCCGGCCTATTCGGGGGCGATGGCCGCGACGGGACTGTCGTACCTGGCAGTTCTGACCGGGCTGGCAACGGTGTTCATCGGCCGGATACTCGCTACCGGAGGGAGCCCCTTGTGACCGATTCTCGTCTACCCGGGGTGTCGTCCGCCGATGCCGCCCCGGACGGCAGCGTGCGGATCGTGGGCGTGCTCGATGGCTCACCGCTCGAACCCCTGCCGTCCGACGCCATCCTCGACGGTTTCGAAGGCAAGATGGCGGAAGTTCGGCTGGCCGCCACTGCGGAAGGCCTCGTCGTGCTCGTCGGTCTCGGGGAGGAGGTCGATGTCGACGGTCTCCGTCGCGCCGCCGGGGCCGCCGGCCGCGCAACGCCGGTCGGCCGGCCCGCCTCCACATCGCTCCATCTCGTGGATGTGGACGGAGCCACCGACGCCGTCGTCACCGGGTACCTGCTCGGTTCTTACCGATTCACCGACTACCGGAGCACCGAGCAGCCGGGTCCCGGCGACCTCACCCTCGTGGGAGAGGTCGACGACGATGAGCTGGAGCGAGCCCGGACCGTCGCTGGGGCCACCGTCCGGGCGCGGGATTGGACCAACCGCCCCTCGGCCGACAAGGCCCCTGAGGCGCTCGCCACCGAGATGGCCGACGTTCTCCGATCGGCCGGCGTGGAGGCCGATGTGTGGGGCGAGAGCGAGATAGCCGACGAGGAGCTCGGCTGTCTGCTCGCCGTGGCCGCCGGGTCCGACCGGCCGCCGCGCATGGTGATCGGGCACCGGCCCGGAAGCCCGAACCTGGCACTCGTGGGGAAGGGGATCGTCTTCGACTCCGGCGGCCTCTCGATCAAGACCGCCGAGTACATGGAGACGATGAAGCGGGACATGGCGGGGGCAGCCGCCGTCGCGGCCGCGGCTGCGGCCATAGCCCAAGTGACCCCGGACGTCGGGCTGAGCGTCTACCTCCCGTTGACGGACAACATGTCGGGAGGCTCGGCGATGAAACCCGGCGACGTGCTGAAGGCCCGCAACGGCAAGACCATCGAGGTTCTCAACACCGATGCCGAAGGCCGCCTGGTGCTCGCCGACGCTCTGGCCCTCGCCGCGGAGCGCGAACCCGACCTGATCGTCGACGTCGCCACTCTCACCGGCGCCGCACGTGTGGCACTGGGAGACCACATCGCCGCCGTCTTCGCCAACGCCGACGAACCACGCGATCAGGTACTCGCCGCCGGGGAACGGGCGGGGGAGCGGCTGTGGCCGATGCCGCTTCCCGAGGACTACGCCCGGCTCGTTTCGTCCTCGGTGGCCGACATGAAGAACACCGGCGGCCGTTACGGCGGAGCCATCGCTGCCGCCCTGTTGTTGGCGGAGTTCGTCGGCGACATCCCCTGGGCCCACATCGACATAGCCGGGCCCTCCTGGTACACGGAAGACGGCCCCCTCGGGCCCAAGGGAGCGAGTGGCTTCGGGGTCGGCACGCTGGTCGCCCTGGCCGAGGGGATGCACCGGCCATGATCGGGTTCTCCCACTAGCCTTCGCGAATGCGGATTCGCTTCCTCGTCGGCGTGACGCTGACCGACTTGGCGGCCCTCGTGGTCGCCATGGTCATCGGGTCGATCATCGTCTTCGAGACGCCGGCGGTCTGGGAGGCCCGAATCGACCTCCGTTACTCCCTGCTGCCTCTCCTGGGGGTGATAGCCGCGGGGGCGGTCGTCATGTCGGCCGCCACCGCCTCGATGTCCGGTCATGGCGTGCCGCGCCCCACATACGGGAGGCTGCTGATGATCGTGACGGGGACCTTCCTCCTCACGACGACCACTTCGTTCATGGTCCGCGACCTCCCGTATTCGCGCCTCTACGTGCCTCTCGTGCTCTCCATCTGGACCGTGCTCGGGGCGGCCCACCGACACGTCCGGCGTCGGCGTCCCTGGACGGAACGGTTCGTAGTCGTGACGTCGGAGAAGGCCCTCGCCGACGAATTGGCCGAAAGCCCCCATGTGGAGATCGTGTCGGTCATCGACCCCCAGGCCGAAGAGGAGCTCGATCCGCTCCTGCCCGGCACGGCGCTCGTAGTCGACCTGCGTTCCGCCCTCTCGGAGAAGGTGGCTCGTTACGTGTCGTCGTGCGACCTCGCCGGTTTCGACGTCCGGCCATTGGCGTCGGTCTACCAGGAGCACCTCCAGCGGATCCCACTCGTCCACCTCAACGACGGGTGGGAGATCTCGATCCCGCTCCGCAGCACCCAGCCGTGGCTGCCGGGCAAGCAAGTGTTCGACATCGCTCTCGTCGTGCTCGCCGCGCCACTGTGGCTGCTGGTAGGGGCGCTGGTGTGGGCGTTCATCCGCGTCAGCTCGCCAGGCCCGGCGATCTTTCGGCAGCGGCGGATCGGACGGGGTGGCGAACCGTTCGTCATGTACAAGTTCCGCACGATGGTCCTCGACGCCGAAGCGAACGGCCCTCGGTTCGCCGCCGAGAACGACAGCCGTCTGATCCGGGGCGGGGCGTTCTTGCGTCGTACCCGCCTCGACGAGATCCCCCAGTTGTACAACGTGCTGATCGGCGACATGAGCCTGGTGGGGCCCCGTGCCGAGCAGGTGCCGTTCGTGCGCCAGTTCCGCAAGCGGATTCCGTTCTACGACCTCCGCCACCTGGTGCGTCCCGGGATCACAGGATGGGCGCAGGTCAATTACGGCTACGCCGACGACGCTGCCGACACCATTGAGAAGCTTTCGTTCGACCTCTACTACATCCAGCACATGTCGCCGGCCCTCGATCTCCAGATCCTCTGGAAGAGCATCTGGATCGTCCTGACCGGCACGGGAGCGCGGTGACCGAAGCGGTTTCGGCAACCACCCGGCGCGGCCTGCGCGCTCCAGGGACCACGACGATGGTGGCGGGCGGCCTCGTCGGGGCGATCTTGGCCTACGTGTTCCAGGCCGTCGGCACCCGGATCCTCGGAGACGTGGGATTCGCTCCCATCGCCGCCATCTGGACGGCGTTCTTCATCGTCGCCTCGATCTTCCTGGTGCCGCTCGAGCAGTACGTGACCCGGGAGACCAGCCGGGGACGGTCCCTCCGCTCCGACGTCGAGGTGATCGTCGTTGTGGCGGTGCTGGCGGTGGTCGCAGGCGCCGGCTACGTGTGGCTGACCCTCGAGTCGGACATCTTCGGTGGGAACCCCGTCTACATCGCCGTCATGGCACTCGTGGTGTTGGGGTACGCGGTGTTGTTCAGTGCCAAGGGCGTGCTGGCGGGAAATCGGCGCTTCGCCGATGTCGGGTGGGTCCTGGTCCTCGAAGGAGTGATCCGGCTGGCGGTGGGGCTCCTGCTGCTCGCAGTGGTGGTCGACGCCACCTCTTTCGCCTGGGGTATGGCGGCCGCTCCTCTCGCCGCGTTGGCCGTGCGGTTCTGGCGGCACGACCGACAGGCGGGGGACATCGAACCCGTGGGAGCCACCCGCTTTCTCGGGGCGTTCATCGCCGGGAGCTCGGCATCCCAGCTACTGCTGGCAGGGGCGCCGCTCGGTGTGTCGGCGTTGGGCGGGAGCGCGGCGTTGTTCTCGGTGATATTCGTGACGTTCACGCTGTATCGCGCTCCTCTCACCCTCATCTACTCGCTCCAATCACGGATCCTTCCCTACCTCGTCAGCCTCGGGGAGGAAGGCGACGAATCGGGGTTGCGCCGGGTCGCCCTGCGCGTCCTGGTTCCGGGAGCCGCACTTACCGCCCTCGGAGCGCTGGTCGGATGGATGATCGGGCCGGAGGTGGTCGAGCTCCTGTTCGGCCGGGAGTTCAGTCCCGCCCGCCAGGTAGCCATGCTGGCCGCGGGAGGGGTGATGGCCGCCTCCACGGCTCAGATCGGCGGTCAGGTGCTCGTCGCCCGAGCCCGAACCACGGCACTGGCCGGGGCGTGGGGCGTCGGCCTGGCGGTGGCGATCGTGGTGATGCTGGCGGTCTCCGGGAGCCCCGACGTGCGGGTAGCCACGGGGTTCGCGGCAGGAGAGCTGGTGGCTCTCCTCTCCGTCGGGTTCCTGATCACGAGGTCTTGAACCGGTCGCGAGACCGCCGGACGTCGCGACGCCCGTACAACCGGCGATGCTCTTCCCGGAGACCCGGAGGGAAGCGGCGCTGCAGCGCCGTGGGCACCAGCGGCACGCGGTCGCCGACGATCATCGCACCGTCTTCGACCCGCACGAGATCGGCCCGCAGCAAGGTAGGCAACCAGACGGGGAGGGGCTGGGGCCTCTCGTCCCTCGCCGCTCGCATCAAACGCAGCAACTCGGCGACTGCTCCTCGGCCGATGGCTGCGACCCAGTATCTCCGCACATAAGGATGGTCGAGGGCGAAGCCGCTACCGACACGCGCCTGGCGGGTGGGCAGCAGCGGCCGCGGGCGGGCGGTACGACGAACCGCCGCCTCCGGAGATGACGCAGCTACACGATCAGAGGGAGGACGGCCTTGGTCTCCGGAAGCGGCAGTCGTCGTCATGCCTCCCGTTGTACAACGGACCGTCGACGAGCGTCAAGTATCGTGAAAGAATGTTTTTCGCGCTCTCAGTTGTCGCCGCCGCCCCCGCGGCCGCCGCCGTTCCCGTTGCCGCCGCCGTTCCCGTTGCCGCCGCCGTCGCCGCCACCGTCATCTCCCCGGTCGGGCGGCGCCACACCCACGATCGCCTGCACCGTCACGCCGTAGGCGACTTCGGCGCCGGGCTCGGGGTCTGTGCCGATGATGACCCCTTGGGCCCCGGGGTCGTTGACGGGCTGGTCGACACGGGTGAGGTTCACCAATACGCCGGTGTCCTGCTCGAAAGCCCGCAGCGCCTCCACCGCGGCATCGAAGCTGAGCCCGACGAGATCGGGCAATGACCCGGAGGGAGGTCGACCGTTGGACACGTAGATCGTGATCCCAGTGCCCATGTCGACCTCCGCCCCACCGCCGACCGACTGGGCGAACACGATGCCCTTCGGTTCGATCGACGGCGCTTCCTGGACGACCGCGTTGAGGTTCGCTTCCTTGAGGCGGGCTATGGCGGTGTTGACGTCGAGGCCGACCACGTTCGGAACCGTCGTCTTCGGCGGCGCCAAGTACTCATTGATGCCAGGCGGTTCGGGTGGGAAGTCGGACACCGGGATGTCCTCCATCACCATCTTCATGAACTCCGCCCAGATGGGAGCCGGCACCGAGCCTCCGAAGACCCGGCTGTAGAACTCGCCGTTGATCGTGATGTTCTCCAGCGGCTGCTGCTTGGCCTCATAGCCGACCCACACCGCCGTCGAATACTCGGGAGTGAACCCGACGTACCAGGCGTCGCGGTACGACTGGTGGGTGCCCGTCTTGCCTCCCTGGGGACGGCCGATGTTCGCCCGGCTCGCAGTTCCCTTGGAAGTGGGCACGTCGCGCAGCGGACGGAGGGCGGCAGCGGCCACCCGCTCGTCGAGGACGCGCTTCTGTTCGATCTCGTGCTCGTAGATCACGTTGCCTTCGGCGTCGAGGATCCTCGAGATGAGGAACGGCTCCGCCCACAGCCCCTGGGTGGCGAAGCTCGTGTAGGCAGATGCCATCTCGAGGGTGGTCACCTCGGAGGTGCCGAGCACCAACGACGGAACCGGCGTCAAGGGGGAGCGGATCCCCATCCGGTGGGCCACTTCGACGATCTTCTCGGGACCGACGTCATCGTGCAGCGCCAGTTGCGCGAACACAGTGTTCAGCGACAGCGCGGTCGCTTCGTGGAGGGTCACGAAGCCGTTGCGTCCCGAGCCGCCGACGGTCCACTTGTTGCCCTGTTCCGAGCAGACGTACGGGCATTCGAACGTCTGAGGGCTGGATGCATTGAAGCGGTGCCCGAGCGTGATGCCGTTCTCGAGGGCGGCCACGAGGCCGAAAGGCTTGAAGGCGGAGCCGGGGTTGCGCCGTCCCTGGACCGCCAGATCGAACTGGGTGAACTCGAAGTCGAGGCCGCTGGCCATGACCAGAACCGCCCCCGTCTTGTTGTCGACCATCGTCAGGGCACCGGTCGGAGCGCACGAGTGGGTTTCGGCGTAGTTCTCGAGGAACTCGGGATCCTCGTCGGGGAACAGCTCCTTGCACGCTTCCAGGTTCTCGTCGGACGGGAGCGGCGGCAGCCACTTGCGGAGCAGTTCGTTGGCCTTCTTCTGGAGATCCAGGTCGACGACGGTCTCGATGCGGAGACCACCTCCGCCTTCACAAGTGGTGTCGTCGGCGGGGCAACCGAAGATCGCCTGTTTGCGTTCCGCGGCCGTCCCTCCCAGCATCGAGAACTCGGGGTCGTTCAACAGCTGACGCTTGACTTCGGCCACGACGTGGTCGGCTTCGCCCACGAACGGCTGATGGGGGATCACGCCCAGAGGTTCGCCCTTCGCCGTCTCGGCTTCCTCTGCGGTGATCCATTCTTTCTCCACCATGATGTCGATGACCCGGTCGCGTCGGGCGAGGACCTGGTCGGGGCGCCGACGAGGGTCGTACAGTGTGGGGTTGCGGATCTGGACCGCCATCGTCGCCGCTTCGGCGACCGTGAGCTCGCTGAGGTCCTTTCCGAAGAACTCGACTGCAGCTGCCTTGACCCCATAGGCGCTCGACCCGAAGTAGACGGAGTTCATGTAGTACTCGAGGATCTGCGTCTTGGGAAACCGTCGCTCGAGCTCGGCGGCCACGAACGCCTCGGTCACCTTGCGGCGGATCGAGATCTCGTCACCGACGAAGACCTGCTTCACGACCTGCTGGGTGATGGTGGAGCCGCCGCGCAGGTTGCCGGTGATGGAGTCGGCGGCCGCCGAGGCGATCGCTTCGAAGTCGATGCCGTCGTGTTCGAAAAAGTCCTTGTCCTCGGCGGCGAGGACCGCATGCACGACCGTTTCGGGGATGTCCTGGTAGCGGACGGGTTGAGAGTTGCGGCCGTCGTGCAGTTCCGCCAACAGCTCGCCACCCGAGGCGTAGACCCGCGAGATTCGTGACAGATCGGGGAGGCTCAACTCCATGGTCTCGACGTCGGGGACCCAATCCTCCTGGATGTCCTCGAACGTGCCGAAGGCGGCGTTGGCGCCGAGGAATCCCACCAAGCCGATCCACGTGGAGGCGATGACGGCGATGGAAAGGAGCGTGGCGAGGGCGCCGAACCAACGGCCGCGGCGCTCGCGAGCTTCGACTTGATGGATGAGAGCTTTACGGCCCATGGAGTATTTCCAACGTCCGGGAAGAGGCGTCGGTTCCGCAGTGGGACTGCTGGTCGGCGACCAGGGGATACGATGTCACGGAACGCAGACAGGATACCGTGAGCGAGCCGGAAACCCGTAGCACCACGAGCGGCATCGAGATCGCCGTCGTTTACGACACGGCCCCAGACCCGAGCCGCATCGGGTCGCCGGGGGAGTACCCGTTCACCCGCGGCCCGTATCCGACCATGTATCGCGGTCGGCTGTGGACGATGCGCCAATACGCCGGCTTCGGCACGGCCGAGGAGACGAACCGGCGCTTCCAGTCGCTGTTGGCCGCCGGGCAGACCGGGCTGTCGGTGGCATTCGACCTGCCCACGCAGATGGGTCTCGATTCCGACCACGAGCTCGCCGCCGGGGAGGTGGGCAAGGTCGGAGTGGCGATCGACACCATCGACGACATGCGTCGGCTGTTCGCCGACATCCCGCTCGGCGATGTCTCGACTTCGATGACCATCAACGCCACGGCACCCATCCTGCTCCTGCTGTACCAGTTGGTCGCAGAAGAGCAGGGCGTTTCCCCGGAGAAGCTCCGGGGCACTGTCCAGAACGACATCCTCAAGGAATACGTCGCTCGCGGCACCTACATCTACCCGCCGGCCCCGTCCATGCGGCTGGTGACGGACTTGTTCGCTTACGCGTCGGAGTCGGTCCCGGCCTGGAACACCATCTCGATCTCGGGGTACCACATCCGCGAAGCCGGGGCCACCGCCGCTCAGGAGCTCGCCTTCACCATCGCCAACGGGATCGCCTACGTGAGAGCGGCGATCGAGGCCGGGCTCGAAGTCGAGAAGTTCGCTCCCCGTCTCTCGTTCTTCTGGAACGGGCACAACCACTTCTTCGAGGAAATCGCCAAGTTCCGGGCGGCCCGGCGGATGTGGGCTCGCCTCATGCGCGACCTCATCGGAACCGACGATCCGGCATCTCAGATGATGCGGTTCCACACCCAGACGGCGGGGTCGACGCTGACCGCCCAGCAGCCGCTGAACAACGTCGTGCGGACCACGGTGCAGGCGTTGGCCGCCGTCCTCGGCGGCACGCAGTCGCTCCACACCAACGCCTACGACGAAGCGCTGGGCCTGCCCACCGAGGAATCGGCTCGCTTGGCGCTCCGTACCCAGCAGATCCTCGCTTACGAGTCCGGCGTGGGCGACACGGTCGACCCGTTCGGCGGCAGCTATTTCATGGAGGCGCTCACCGACGACCTGGAAGAAGCCGCCCAGGACCTGTTCGACCAGGTGGAGCAGATGGGTGGAGCAGTCTCCGCCATCGAGGCGGGGTTCATGCAGGCGCAGATCGAGGAATCGGCCTACGCCGAAGCCCGTCGGCAAGCGAGCGGCGAGTCGGTCGTCGTCGGAGTGAATCGCTTCCAGGGCGACGGGGGAGAGCCGACCGAAGTCCTCCGAGTGGATCCCGAGTTGGAGCGCGGCCAGGTCAGCCGCCTCGACGAGTGGAGGTCACAGCGCGGGCCCGTGGACTCCTATCTGGATGCGATCGTCGAAGCCGCCCGCGGCGACACGAACCTCCTGCCGGTGATGAAGGAAGCGCTCGCCGCCGGTGCCACCGTCGGTGAGGTGTCGGACGCCCTGCGTTCGGTCTTCGGAACCTACCGCCGCTGATCGGGTGCGATGTGGCGTCCCCGGGAGCCGGGGACGCCACATCAGAAGCCGGCGATCACCGAGTGAGGGCACGGAACAGGAACGCCGCCATCTGCTCGCGGGTGATCGGCCGTTCGGGGCAGAACCGGTCGTTGTCGGGCGGGTTGCAGCCGCGGGTGATCCCGGCGGCGGCCAGACGCTCGATGTCGTCCTCGAAGATGGAATGGTCGTCATCGACGAAGTCCGTCCCGTCTGTCTCGGTGAGGCCGAGTGCCCGCACGATGAACGCCGCCATCTGTCCCCGTGTGATGGGCTGCTCGGGGCAGAACCGGTCGTTGTCGGGCGGGTTGCAGCCGCGGGTGATCCCGGCGGCGGCCAGACGCTCGATGTCATCCTCGAAGATGGAATGGTCGTCATCGACGAAGTCCGTCCCGTCTGTCTCGGGGAGGCCGAGTGCCCGCACGATGAACGCTGCCATCTGTCCGCGGGTCACCGAATCCATCGGACAGAAGCGGTCGTTGTCTGGCGGGTTGCAGCCGCGGGTGATGTTGTTGGCCGCCAGCCACTCGATCTCGTGCTCGAACAGGTGGCCTTCGGCGATGTCCGCGTACTGGAAGTCGGGGTCGGGCTCGTTCCAGCGGGGTTCACCGGAAGGATTGCCCGGAGCGCCGGGTTGGCCCGGTTGACCGGGTTTGCCCGGGTTTTCCGGTTTGCCCTTCGCCTTCACTTGCACGTCCGCTGAGGCGACTTGATCGTCCGCATACGGGTCGTCGGTCGTGTGGACCGCCTCGTTCCGGTAGGTGCCGGGCTTGGCGTTGGGCCTGACTTCGACCTCGTAGCTGAGCGTGACCGGCTCGAAGCTCGCGCCTGCGTAGTCGAAGCAGATGGTCACGTCGGGTTGCCAAAGCGTCGCCAGATCCTCCGTCACCACGGTGCCGTTGGCGCCGTCCGCGTGCTCGGTGCCGATCACGTAGTCGGCGGGCAGATGGCCCGGCTCTCCGAACACCACGAAGATGTCCGGGCCGGGCTCGTCCGGACCGGTCCACATCTGGATCTGGTAGTCGCCGAGGACGGCGTCCGGGTTCCCGTACACGTTCGGGTTGTCGAACTCGGCCAACGCCAGCGCGCCGTTCCCGGCCGTGGCCACGGTCAGGCCTCGCTCACCCCCGGCTCCCGGGACTCCGTTCTGGTTCACCAACTGGGTGTCGGCCCAGAGAGCGGCGAGGAGGCCGTTGGGGTGTGCCGGATCGGGGAGGTCCTGGGGCGCCCAGTACTGGCCTTCGTACTCTCCGCCGAAGAGGACAAACCCCTGGGGAGTGAGCGGGAAGCCGGAATGACTCTCTCCGTAGAAGGTGAACGGCGTTCCCGAGAGGAAGGCGAACACGGCATCGGATCCCGCCGCTCCGCTCGGCTGGAAGCCCGCCACGGAGAACAGGTCGACGTATCCGCCCATCGGCGCGACACACGTCGAGTCGGTCAGACTCGTCGTGTAGGTGTACTCGCCGATCGCTCCGACCGGGGTCGGCAGCTCGACTTCCCAGGTGATCGTCTGGCCTTCGACCACGCCCCCTCCGGTCACCGACGACTCTTCGATCACGAGGCCCTCAGGCACCGTGTCGGTGATCGTGTATGTCAGGTCGCGGGGCGTGACGTTGGGCTGGATCGTGATGTCGTAGCGGATCGTGTCGCCGGGCAGTGCGGTGCCGACCGGCCGGGAGGACTCGAGCGTCGCCGTCTTGGTGACGTCGTCTTCGTGACGGTCGAGCGTCACCGGGATGGTCCCGATGTTCCCGGGATGGGCGGGGTCGGTTCCCAGCTCGATGAAGCCGAAGTAGCGGTCGCCGGCTTCGGCGTCGTCCAGGTGCCAGTGGAACGTGAGATCGAAGGGCTCGCCCGCCGGGTGGGCGGCCGGGCCCTCGACCCCGGCGTTTCCGGTGTCGTCATCCGGAACGAGGGCCGTGCCCATCGTCACCTCGCCCTCTGGAACCGGGGCACCGCTCCACCACGACTGCGCCATGATCCACCACGGGCCTGGGGCGGGGTCCTCAACCCAGCAGGATTCGAGAGAGGTGGGCGTCGTCGAGGTGCAGACCTCGGTCTCCGGGCTCGGGGAGTCACCCGTGCCCACGAACAGGTCGAGGTCGCCGACTGCGGCGGCCATCGCCTCGGCAACCAGGAACCTGGTGCCGGCCGGGACGTCGACGACGATCACCTCGTTGTCGCCGACGGTGTCGTAGGGGTCCGCAGGGGTCGAGTCCGGGCCCAGGTCGAACGTGGTCTGGTCGGCCTCGACCAGGGCGGCGGTCGTCGTGAGGTCGGTGATCTCCAGAGCGGTCTGGTCGGGGATCACCTGTGAGCCGGCGTTCCTGCGCGTGTCCACGTCGAGGTCGCCGATCAGGTCGCCGCCCGAGAACGCAACGGCGACCGGCATCGTCACGACCGGCACCTCCGGATCGTCGGGCGAGAGGGTGATCCAGCCGAAGACCGTGGTCCCCTCCGTCGATGGGTCCACCTCGGCGCCGACATCGATCTGGATCGACTCACCGGGCGACACGGTGGCGTCGGACAACTGCACGTCGAGTGTGAGGCCGGGATCTGTCTCCGTCGAGACCTCCCACGTGACGTCGGCCGACAGGTTCTCGGGAGCGGTCGCCGTGCGCGTCCACGCGCAGGTCCCCACACAGCTCGTGTTGGCGAACGACGGCACGTTCAGTGTCCGGGGGTCGCCACCCGCGTCGGGGTTGGCGGCGACATAGTTCTCATAGGTCTCGTCGAAGAGAAGGCCGGCCATGATGGCCGCTCCCACGTCCACCAACCCGGCCCCCTGAGCGTATGGCGTCGCTGTCTCGCCGTCGTGGTTGAGCACGTGGTTCTTGGCTGTCGTCATCAACGCCGATTGGATCTCTGCGGGCGTCCAGTCCGGTCGCGCCTGTTTGACCAGCGCCCCCGCCCCGGCGACGTGGGGGCTGGCCATCGATGTCCCGGAGATGAAGCCGTGGACGTTGATGTCGTACGAGTCGGTGCCCAATGCGGCGAGGATGTCGACCCCGGGCGCCACCACATCGGGCACCAGCGTGTCGACCGCCCGGTTCGGGCCCCGCGACGAGAAGCTCGCCATGATGTCGGCGTAGCGTTCGTCCACCACGAAGGCGCCGCCTCGGACCCGGGCAGTGTGGTCGGAGGCGCCGTTCTGGAGCCATGCCTTCAGCACCTGGCCGTCGGCGTGGGTGATGAACACGCCCGGGACGGCGAATTCGTCCCCGTTCAACGAGTTGCCGTTGAGCTCGTCGTTCACGAGCACGAAGCCGACGGCACCCTGGGCGGCGACGTTCTGGGACTTCTCGACCCGCCCGTTGACGCCCCGTTCACAGACGACGATCTTGCCGCTGAACTCTGTTTCGTGGCCCGAAGCCGCCTGGCACAGTGGGTCGCCGACGTCGCCGGCGTAGACGATCGGGGCGGCGGCGTCGAGGCCGTCGGTGACGCCTTTCCCCTCGATGTCGGGGAGATCGCCTTCCGACGAGGTGAGGTCCACGAGGAGGTTCTGGTTGAACCGGTCGTGGGTCGACGCACCCACCGAGATGATCCAGGGTGCGTCGGATGGGGAACCAGTCGTGGCGTCGAGCGGACCGGAGTTTCCGTTCGAGGTGGCGACGAAGATTCCCGCTGCCCGAGCGTTCAAGAACCCCACGGTGTCGAAATCGCTCCACAGCGCGGAAGGTGCATCGGAACCGATCGAGTAGTTGATGACGTCGACCTCGTCCTGGATCGCCTGATCGATCGCCGCCGTCAGGCCCGACAGGGAGCAGCAGCCCAGGTACGAGATGATGTTGGCGTGGGGTGCCACTCCCGAGATGTCGAAGGAATGCTCCTCGCCGTCGACGGTCTTGGTGACCCCCTCCACGACGTTGCCGCCCGCCGTGGAGGACGTGTGGGATCCGTGACCGTCGTAGTCGTAGGCGGGGGATCCGTCGACGAAGTTGTAGGCACCGATCAGCTTGTCGTTGCAGGGGAAGTTCTCGTCGTAGTCGTCCCGGCTGTCGTCGCAGACGCCGTAGTAGCGGCCCCGAGGGTTTTCGTGGTCGTAGCCGTCGTCACCCACATCGGCGAACGAGTCGTTGCCGGGGCTGATGCCCGTGTCGATCACCCCGATGACCATGCCCTCGCCCTGGTAGTCCTCGGGTAGTCCGAGCTCCTCGATGGCGTTCCAGGCGGCGTCGGCGCCGATGCGCCGCGGCCCGCGGTCCGTGTGCAGCTCCCGCTCCTTGTCCGGCATGATGTCGGCCACTTCGGGCAGCTGGGCGATCTCGAGCGCTTCGTCGGGTGTGAGGACGGCGGCGATCCCGTTGACCGCGAACTGGTACCGGTGAGGAACCTCGACCTGGCGCCCGAGGTTCCGCTCCATCGTCTGGATGAAGTCGACCTGGGCTTCCTCGAGGTGTTCGCGGTAGTCGATCACCGCCCGGCTGTCGGCGTCCAGCTTCTCGGCCCCGCGCGGCGCCGTGCGGACGAGGCCGGGTTCTCCGCCTTCGTACGTCGGAACCGCCGGCTCGTGGAACCGGATCAGATAGACCCGCGGCTCCTCGCCGGCGCCGAGATCGAGCTTGGCGATCCGCGAAGACGGCAGCGCCTCGGCGACTTCCGCCGGCTCGAGCGAGTCGAGCAACTCCTCAGTGGACGGTTGGTCTGTCTGGTCGTTGCGCTGGCTGGGTGCCTCGGCCGCGGACGTCGCCACGGACGGCACGGTCATCAGAAACGCGAGGACACAAGCCAGGGTCCCCCTGCGGCTCACGACTTCCCCCTTTCGTCACTTCCCTCCTGAGCCGGGCTCCCGGAGCCCGCTGCGACCTTAAGCACCTCGACTCGGGCGGTGTCGGCTGAACCGGGAACTTCTTTCGGTGGCAGCCCTCCTTGTACGCTTCGCCTGTGACCCAGTCGGATCAGCAAGCGCCACGTTTCCTCGTCATCGGCGGCGGCCCCGCCGGCACCGCCTTCGCCACCACCGCCGCGGCGAGAGGAGCGGCCGTCACCCTCGTCGAGAAGGAGATCGTGGGCGGCGCCGCCCACCTCCACGATTGCATCCCGTCGAAGACGATGGTGGCGTCGGCGATACGAGCTTCCGTCCTCCGGGACGCCGCCCAACTCGGTCTCAGCATCGAGCCGACGAAGGTCGACATGGCCACTCTCAGCGCCCGCATTCGGGCGATCACCGGCGACATCAACCGCTCACGTGTCGAGCTGTTGGAGTCTCAAGGCGTTGAGATCATCGAGGGAGTGGGCTCTTTCGTGGACGATCACACCGGGCGAATCGTCACAGAGGAGGGCGAGCGCACGATCCGCTTCGACAAGGCGCTCGTTTCGACGGGGTCTGCGCCGCGGGTGCCCGAGTGGGCCCCGGTCGACGGAAAGCGTGTGCTGACGACCCGCGACGCCTACGACCTCCCCGAGGTGCCGGAGCATCTCATCGTCATCGGGTCCGGCGTCACAGGGGTCGAGTTCGTCCACATCTTCCAGTCGCTCGGCGCCCAGGTGACTCTCGTCGTGTCGCGCCAGCAGATCCTCCCGCACCGGGATCCCGAGGTGGCGGCCGAGCTCGAGGAGGACTTCCTCGACCGCGGCGTCAAGCTGATGATCGGTGCCCGAGCAGTGGGCATCGACGTGGAGAGCGAGGAGGTGCTGGTCCGTTGCGATGACGGCCGGGTGGCGCGCGGGTCCCACGCCCTCCTGGCGATCGGCTCGGTCCCCTCCACTCAGAACCTGGGCCTCGAGAATGCCGGCATCGAGACGGCGAACGGCTATCTGATCGTCGACGACATGCAACGAACCTCGGTTCCTCACATCTACGGGGCCGGCGACTGCACCGGCCAACTGCCGCTCTCGTCGGTAGCGGCGATGCAGGGACGCAAGATCGCCCTCCATGCCTTGGGGGTACCGGTCAGCCCGGTCGACTACTCCAAGGCCGCCCAGGCCGTGTTCACCGAGCCGGAGATCGCCTCGGTCGGCCTGGAGGAGGTGGAGGCCGCAGCCGAGGGCCGGAAGGTGCGGACCACCAAGGTCCCGTTCGCCGCCAACGAGCGGGCCGTGCTGCAGGGATTCACCCGGGGGTTCGTCAAGGTCATCTCCGACCCCGCCACCGGGGTGGTTCTCGGTGGGACGATCGTCGGGCATCGGGCGTCCGAGCTGATCTCGGCAGTGGCTCTGGCGGTCACCGCCCGGGTCACGGTCAGTCAGTTGGTGGACACCCTCATGGTGCACCCGTCGATGTCGGAGGCGATCACCGACGCCGCCGAGTGACCCGGCTCAATCCGGCTCGTTGCCCGGCTTCCATTTGATGGAGCATCCGATGGAAGGCTTCTGGTCCTCGGGTACCGGATCTCCGGCGAGCACGGCGTCGATCGCCGCTCGCAGGTCAGACCCCGTCACCGGGATCGAGTTGCGCGGACGGGAGTCGTCCATCTGCCCTCGGTACACGAGCCGCCTGTCCCGGTCGTACAGGAAGAAGTCGGGGGTGCAAACGGCACCGAATGCCTTCGCCACCTCCTGCGTAGCGTCGTAGAGGAGCGGGAACGGATATCCGACCTCATCGGCGACGCGGGCGAGCTCCTCGGGCGAGTCGTCGGGGTAGTTGTCGGCGTCGTTCGAACTGATGGCGACGATGTCGATCGGAGCGTTGGCGTAGTCCCGGCCCACTTCCACCAGCCCCTGGCGGACGTGCTTCACGTAGGGGCAGTGGTTGCAGATGAACATGACTAGCAGCGGCCCGGCGATGAGGTCGTCACTCGAGAGGGTTCGGCCGGTGCGTACGTCGGGGAGGGCGAAGGTAGGGGCGGGAGCTCCGAGTTCTGCTTTGAGAGAGCTGACGGCCACGGGTCACCTCCTGGTGTGGTTCGTTCGGAGATGTCGAGTCTATGGGCGACCCGGGTCCTTCCCGGCGGCCCAAGCCGACAGCCTCTCCACCTCCACGACGATCCACGGACCCAACACGTGGTCGGCATACTGTGGGTACCGACTCTGCAGGGCCTCGATCGAGCCAGGTGGTGCGGTTTCCGTCACCGATGCCGTGCCATCGGCTCTCACCCACCACAGGCGCGACCAGTCGTCCTCGTAGTGATGGGCGAGAAGGGAGACACGGCCGTCGCGGCGGATGTTTTCGAGACGACGGAGTTCCCGTGTCGCTTTGGGTTTGGCGTCGACTGCAGAGACGATACGACGGCTGTCCAAAGGGGAGAAGGTGATCGGCACCAGGTGAGGTCGGCCGCTTTCGGCGGTCGTCGCGAGGATCAGAACCGGTTGGGAGACGAGCAGCGTCCAGGCGTCCTCGCGGGTGGCACGGGTCAACGGACGATGGCGATGACGGCGCCGTTGGCGACGGTGTCCCCCGGCTCGACCCTCAGGTCGACGACCGCTCCGGCGACCGGTGACTTGACCTCGTTTTCCATCTTCATCGCCTCGAGGACGCAGATCGGATCGCCGGCCTCGACCGTGTCGCCGGCCCGGACGTGCACCTTCACGATCGTGCCCTGCATGGGAGCGGCGATCACCCCGTCGCTGTCGGTCGGCTGGGACGTGTCGAGCCGGGGCGGGCGGCGGCGGACCGAGCCGCCCGACACCTCCGGTTCCGGTGCCCAGAAAGTGACGGAGAAACGGCGACCCCCGATCTCGACCGTCATCGTGCGTTGCTGGAGGGCTTCCTCCTCGGGAAGCGACGGGGTCGCCATCGGCGACTCCTCCACCAGTTCTATCGACTCCTCCAGCCACCTAGTGTGGTGGTGGGCGGTCAGGAAATCGGGGTGGGATAGGACCGCGAAGTGTGCCGGGATCGTCGTGTAGACGCCACGGACGACGAACTCGGAGAGGGCCCGCTTCGCCCGCGCGATCGCCCGGTCGCGGTCGGCGCCCCAGACCACGAGCTTCGCCATCAGGTTGTCGTAGAACTGGCTGACTCGGGTTTCCGGCGTTATCCAACTGTCGACGCGAATCCCCGGCCCTGCCGGTTCCCGCCACTCCACGACCTGGCCGGGGGTGGGCATGAACGAGTCGAAGGGGTTCTCGGCGTTGATCCGGAACTCGAGGGCGTGGCCGCGGGGGCGAACCTCGCCCAGGTCCAGCTCCTCGCCGGCGGCTATGCGGATCTGCCACTCGACGAGGTCCACGCCGGTCACCATCTCCGTGACGGTGTGCTCCACCTGGAGGCGGGTGTTCATCTCGAGGAAGTAGAAGTTGCCCTCCTTGTCGAGGAGGAACTCGACGGTGCCGGCGTTGACGTAGCCGCACGACCGCGCCGCAGCCAGCGCGGCTTCCCCGAGAGCCTGGCGCTGGGAGTCGCTGAGCCCGGGGGAGGGGGTTTCTTCGATCAGCTTCTGGTGGCGCCGCTGCACCGAGCAGTCGCGCTCTCCGAGGAACACGCCGTTGCCGTGGCGATCGAAGAGGACCTGGGCCTCGACGTGACGCGGCTGTTCCAGGTACTTCTCCACGTACACCTCGGGGTTGCCGAAATAGGCATCCGCCTCGCGTCTGGCCCCTTCGAACGCCGCCACCAGTTCTTCGTCGGAGCGCACGACTCGCAACCCCTTGCCACCACCGCCGTGGGCGGCCTTGATCGCGATCGGATACCCGTATTCGGCGACCAGCGCTTCGATCTCCTGAACACCCGAAACCGGGTCGGTGATCCCGGGAACGGCTGCCACTCCTGCCTCGGCGGCAGACCGACGGGACGTGATCTTGTCGCCCATCTTCTCGATGGCTTCCGGCGGGGGGCCGACCCAGACCAGGCCGGCTTCTTCCACGGCACGGGCGAATCCGGCGTTCTCGGAGAGGAATCCGTACCCGGGGTGGATGGCGTCTGCCCGTGATTCGTTGGCGACGCGCAGGATGGCCTCCTGATTCAGATACGACTCCGCCGCCGGCGCCGGTCCGATGTTCCATGCCTCGTCGGCGAGACACACGTGGAGAGCGTCACGGTCTAGCTCCGAGTAGACGGCGATCGTGTGGATGCCCATGTCCTTGGCAGTGCGGATGATCCGCACGGCGATCTCGCCCCGGTTGGCGATGAGGAGGCGGTCGATGGGCCTCATCGAGTCCCACCTGTATTGGGTGGTAGGTGGTAGGTGATAGGTCTCATCACGGGCGGGGTCGGTTCTCCTGGGCGAAGGGGTTCCCTTGCCGACCGATGCATGGTAGGTGCCGGTTTGTGCAGGACTTCAGGAAGCTTTCGGTCTGGCAGAACAGCGTCGATTTTGCCATCCGTGTCTACGAGGCGACATCTCTCCTGCCGCGAAGCGAGCGATTCGGGCTCACAGCTCAGATGCGAGCGGCGGCGGTGTCGGTCTCTTCGAACATCGCCGAAGGCTGCGGTCGACCCACCCGAAGAGACCTTGCGCGGTTTCTCGGGATTGCGATTGGGTCGGCATGCGAGGTGGAGAGCCAGATTTACCTCTGTCAGAGACTGGCATTGCTTGACGAAGAAGTGGTCGAATCTCTGTCGGGGGAGCTGTCGACGGTGAAGCGGCAGCTCATAGCGTTGTACGAGCGTGTGCGTGCAACGGACCGGAAAGCGATAGACGAGGTCGGCATCGGACGCGCCTCGGACGATAAGCCGATCGCGCCAACGTGACCGACTCAGCAACCGGGTACTTCCAGGACCTACCACTTATCACCTACCACCCGCGACGCATCCGATGATGATCGCGTCAGTGACGAGTTCCCTCACAGTGGGATGTTCCCGTGCTTCTTCTGGGGCAGAGTCTTGCGCTTCGTCCTCAGCATCCTCAACGCCCGGATCAGCTTCACCCTGGTTTCCCGCGGCTCGACCACGTCGTCGACCAGCCCCAGCTCGGCGGCCCGATAGGGGTTGTTGAACCGCGCCTCGTAGTCGGCGATCAGCTCCGCCCGTCTGGCTTCCGGGTCCTCTGCCTCTTTCAGCTCGCGGCGGAAGATGACATTCACCGCCCCCTGGGCGCCCATCACCGCGATCTCCGCCGACGGCCAGGCGTAGACGAGGTCGGCGCCCACGCCTCGCGCATTCATCACGAGATAGGCGCCGCCATAGGCTTTGCGGGTGATGACGGTGATGCGCGGGACCGTCGCCTCGCAGTAGGCGAAGAGGAGCTTCGCGCCGTGGCGGATGATCCCCCCGTGCTCCTGGCTGACGCCGGGGAGAAACCCCGGCACGTCCACGAATGTGATCAGGGGGATGTTGAACGCGTCGCAGAAGCGGACGAAGCGGGCGCCCTTCTCCGAGGCCGCGATGTCGAGGGTCCCGGCGAGCGATGCGGGCTGGTTGGCGACCACGCCCACCGCATGGCCGTCGAGACGGGCGAAGCCCACCACGATGTTGGGGGCGTAGGCCTCGTGCACCTGGAAGAACTCGCCGTCGTCGACCACCTGCTCGATCACTTCCACCATGTCGTAGGGCTGATTGGAGGAGTCGGGCACGGCTTCGTCCAGGGCGTCGATGATGCGGTCGGGGCTGTCGGAAGGAGCGAAGTAGGGGGGAAGCTCCAGGTTGTTCTGGGGGATGAACGACAGCAGATAGCGGACCGCTTCGAGCGCGTCCTTGCCGGTGGGGAACACGAAATGAGTGACTCCCGACTTGGAGGCATGAGTGCGGGCACCGCCCAGTTCCTCCATGGTGACTTCCTCGCCGGTCACCGCCTTGATGACATCGGGGCCGGTGATGAACATGTGGCTCGTCTGGTCGACCTGGATCACGAAGTCGGTGATCGCGGGCGAGTAGACGGCCCCGCCGGCGCATGGCCCCATGATCACCGATATCTGCGGCACGACGCCCGATGCCCGGACATTCCGCTCGAAGATCCGCCCGTAGCCGTCCAGGGAGGCGACGCCCTCCTGGATGCGTGCCCCGCCCGAGTCCTTCAGCCCGATTATCGGAGCCCCGACCTGGAGCGCCATGTCCATCAGTTTGCAGATCTTGTTGGCTACTGCGGCGCCCAGGGAGCCGCCGAACACCGTGAAATCCTCGGCGTAGACGAACACGGTCCGGCCGTCGATGGTGCCGTAACCGGTGAGGACGGCGTCGCCGAGCGGCCGCTTCTCTTCGATCCCGAACCCGGCCGCCTGGTGACGCACGAACGGGTCGATCTCGTTGAACGAGCCCTTGTCGAGCAGGATTTCCAGCCGCTCTCGAGCTGTGAGCTTGCCCAGCTCGTGCTGGCGGTCGACCGCTCGCTGGCTGCCGGCGTGGAGGCTCTCCTCCCGCAGCTTGCGGAGTTGTTCGATGCGCGCTTGCGTTCCCATGCTTCAACGATGTTGGACTCGCCCGGAGGCGATGTGGATACACCCTATTCGCTGGAAGTGCACGAAGAGGTACCTTCCACCCAGGACTTAGCCCGCCGGAGGGCGGCTGCGGAGAGGCCCGCAGTCGTCATCGCCCACCGTCAGAGCCAGGGGAGAGGTCGCTCGGGAGCGCCTTGGGTATCGGCGCCGCGCGGCATCGCGGTGTCGATCGGTTTGGTGCCGGAGTGGCCTCAGGAGACGTGGCCGCGCATCCCCTTAGTCGCCGGTGTCGCCGCTCGGAGGGTCCTGGGTCCGGCGGTGACGCTGAAGTGGCCGAACGACATCGTTCGCTCGGGCCGCAAGGTGGGTGGAATCCTCGTCGAGGCGGTCGACGGCACCGTCGTCGCCGGGATGGGTCTGAATGTCCATTGGTCGGACCCACCGGACGGGATCGGAGCGCTCCTGGAACACGACCCAGGCCCGGAGGAGGGGCAGCGCGTCGCCGAGCGCTGGGCTCGAACGCTGATGGCGCTTCTGTCGTCCCGGGCGGACGACTGGCCCCGTGACGAATACGTGGCCGCCTGCGAGACGATAGGCCAGGAGATCGTGTGGGAGCCCGCCGGAGCCGGACGGGCGGTGGGTCTCGCCGCCGATGGCGCCTTGGTGGTCGAGACGGCGGACGGTACGACCGTCGAGTTGCGCTCCGGGGAGATCCGCCACGTCCGGACCATCCGCGGGCGCTGAATCGGTCAGAAGCCGACTTCCTCCACCTCGACCGGGGGCAGGGTGGCGGCGAAGAACTGGATGACGCGTTGGGCGGCGTCGGCGGCAGCGTCGGGGTGGTAGTTGTCTCCCTCGACATCCAGGAAACCGTGGCCGGCTCCTTCGTAGAGCAGCCATTGCCCCGACGCATTGCGGCGTTGGGCTTCGTCGACGGTGGCGGCCTCGATCAGGTCGTCCTCGGCTCCGTACAGTCCCAGAACGGGGACGGGCAGCGAGTAGAGGAGATCGGCCACAGGCACCTCCCGCTCTTCGTCACCGGTGAGAGGCGTGTAGCAGACGACGAGCGCCCGTACCCATGGGCGGTGAGCGGCCATCGCGATGGCGAATCGGCCGCCGACGTCGAGACCCAACATGCCCACCGCATCGGCGTCCGTCCAGGTGATGTCGTCGGAGGCGAGGAACCGGTGGACCTCGTCGAGGTCCGTGATCGCCTGGCGGTCGGAGAGGCTGTGGTAGTCGTAGATCGGGTCGCCGGAGCGATTCCGGTACATGTCGATGCTCAGCGCGGCGATGCCGTTCCGGGCGAGCGTCCGGCAGATGTCCTTCTCGAACGAGGACAGGCCGTTCAGGTCGGGGACGACGATCACGACGGGGAAGCGACCCACTCGGTCGGGCCGAGCCAAGTAGCCACGCCGATAGCCGGCTCCGACCGGAACCGGATAGCTGCCGTACATGATCGGGAAGGTGCCCTCATGTGAGAGGACCGCCACGTGTACCTCCTGGCTGGCCGGGACGAGAGGGAGGTTACCGGCCTCGCCGGGAGGAAAGAACCGGAGGGCGGTGAACCGACTGGTAGCCTTCCAGCGTCTCCTAGCCATGGCACGGCATTCACGACCCCGATCCAAGAGGCCTCGTCGCGCCTTGCCGCGTTGGCTGAAGGTCACGGTCCTCTCGGTGCTCCTCCTCGCCAACGCCGCGGTGCTCGGCGCGTGGTGGCTCATGGACTCTGCCGACACCGCCTTCCGCGAGAACGCGGAATCACTCGAGGAGGTGGTGCCGGAGCTCGACTCTCGACCGGTCGGCCCGAAAGACCCGATGTACTTCCTGCTGATCGGCAGCGACAGCCGCGAGGGCGTCGACACGAAGCAGTTCGGCGACTTCAAGGGAGCCCGGGGTGACGTGGTGATGGTCGCCCGAGTCGACCCGGCCGAGGGCAGAGCCCAGATCCTGAGCATTCCCCGGGACACCTGGGTGCCGATCGAAGGGCACGGCGAGGGAAAGATCAACGCCGCGTATGCCTACGGCGGCCCCGCCCTGATGGTCAAGACGGTTCGCGAGCTCACCGGCGCCCCGATCCACCACTACGTCGAGGTCGATTTCGCCGGATTCCAGGCTCTGGTCGACGAGATCGGCGGTGTGGAGATGACGTTCGAGCATTCGGCTCGGGATCGGAAGTCGAAGCTCGACGTGCCTGCCGGCACCGTCACGCTCGACGGGTACCAGGCCCTGGCGTACGCCCGGTCCCGGTCGTACCAGGAGCTGCGCGGCGACCAGTGGGTGAGCGTCGACGCCACCGACATCGGTCGGACCCAGCGGCAGCAGGCGCTCGTCCTCGCCATCCTGAAACGGCTCAAGCGCCCATCCACGCTCGCCGAAACGGGCGACATCGTGGCTTCCATCGCCCAGCACATGACAGTCGATGCCGCTCTCGCCGACTCGTCGCTGACTCAGCTCGCCTTCTCCCTTCGCGACATCGGCCCGTCGGACATCGAGACAGCAACACTCCCCACGGTGGGAGCGACTCGCGGTGGAGCTTCGATCCAGGTAGTCGAACAGCCGGCGGCTGCCGCCATGTTGGAGGCATTTCGGGCGGGTTCCCCTCTGGATGCGGATGGGGGCGAAGCTATCGTGGCGGTCGACGTCCTCAATGCCAACGGCGTCGCTGGCAGCGCGGGGCGCTGGGCCTCACGACTAGGCGAGCTCGGATACACCGTGAGCCGTGTCGACAACGCGGACGAGCGACAAGAGACGACCGTCGTGGTCGTGGGCGAAGACCGCGTCGTCGCCGGTGAGTTGCTGGTCGGCGCATTGGGTTTCGGCTCGGTCGAAGTGGGCGACGTGCCCGAAGGCGTCGACGCTGTCGTGTTGCTGGGAGCCGACGCCGGCGACCCGGTGTCCTGAAGGAGAGCCAGTTGAGAGAGATCGCAGTCATCGGAGCTGGATATGTCGGCTTGGTCACCGGCGCCGGCCTCGCCCATCTCGGTCATCGGGTTCGAGTGGCCGAGAGGGACGAGGGAAAGCTCGCCACCCTCGAAGCGGGGGGCGTGCCGATCTACGAGGTCGGTCTCGACGAGCTGTTGGCTGAGGGACGTTCGAGCGGCCGCCTGACTTTCCATCGCGACAACACGGAAGCGGCCGCTGGTGCCGAGTTCATCTTCCTGTGCCTGCCCACTCCACCCGGTCCGGACGGGCGGGCCGATCTGAGCTACGTCGAAGGCGTCATCGACGAGTTGGCGCCGGTCGTGCCGGACACGGCGATCTTCGTCGTGAAGTCGACCGTCCCCCCGGGGTCGGTCGCCCGGTTCGCCAAGCGGATCGCCGCTCTCGGCAGCGCCGCGGCGATCGCCTCCCACCCCGAGTTCCTGCGCGAGGGCCGGGCCGTGGGCGACTTCATGAGCCCGGACAGGATCGTGGTAGGGGCATACAGCGACGAGGTCGCCCATGCGATCACGTCCCTCTACGACCCGTCGACCCCGGCGGTCGTGACCGACCCGACGTCGGCGGAGATGATCAAGTACGCCTCGAACTCTTATCTGGCGGCGCGGCTGACCTTCGTGAACACGCTCGCCAACCTCTGTGAGGCGGTCGGGGCCGACATCGTGGACGTCACCGACGGCATGGGCCGCGACCATCGCATCGGACCCCACTTCCTCCAGCCGGGCCCGGGCTACGGCGGGTCGTGCTTCCCGAAGGACACCGAGGCTCTTATCGGTGTGGCCGAGGATGCCGGCTACGACTTCAAGCTCCTGAAAGCCGTGATCGAGGCCGACGCTCTCCAACGGGAGCGGGTCATCGACAAGATCCGTCAAGCGGCCGGTGGAGGCCTGCGGGGTCGTAAGGTGGCCATGTGGGGGCTGGCGTTCAAGGCCGGCACCGACGACATCCGCGAATCGCCGGCGCTGCGAGTCGCCCAGGCTCTCGTGAACGAGGGAGCCGACGTCGTCTACTACGACCCGGAGGCCAGGTCGTCCGAACTGGTGGGGGCGGAATCGCCCACCGAGGCAGCTCGCGGGGCGGACGTGCTCGTTGTCGCCACCGAATGGCCGGAGTTCTCCGAGGTCGACATGGCCCAGGTGCGCAAGCTCATGCGCGGCCATCGAATCGTCGACGCCCGCAATCTCCTCGACCCGGCCAAGGTGCGCGCCGCCGGATTCGATTACGTGGGCATCGGGCGGCCTCTGGCCTGAGCCAGTTGGTGGTCGACAGGCGGAAGACCTAGCGAAAGAGGTCTTCTTCCGGGGGTCGGACTACGTCAGTGCCGATCGAGCCTGGCCCCGGGGGCGAGCTGAATCCGCGGACGAGGGCGGCGCAGATCCCGGTGGCCTTGCCCATGACCAGGTCGGCGGCTGCCGCCAGTTCGTCGGCGACGTTGACCTCGGTCACATCGAGCACGCGCCCGAAACTGTCGCTCGTCCCCCGCAGGTCCTCGATGGGGTGCATCCCCGCCACGCCGATGGCGACATCGACCAGGCCCCGGCGCCACGGCCGTCCGAAGGTGTCGCTGATGATCACCGCTGGACGTATGCCCAGCACTCCACCCAGCCGATCCCGGATGCGGCGGGCCGATCGGTCGGGATCTTCCGGTAGGAGGATCGCGGTGCCGGGACGGGTGTTCGAGCGGTCGACGCCGGCGTTGGCGCAGACGAAGCCGTGCCGGGTCTCGGCGATGACCAGGTTCCCTCGCCTCCGGAGGATTCGGACCGCCTCCGACTCGACCAGTTCGCGATGGGCGTCCGGTCCGTCGTCGTCCAACTCGACGATGGCGCCTTCTGCCTTCGACACGACCTTGTGAGTGACGACCAGCACGTCGGCGTCGGACGGGGACATCGGCCGCAGCGCCTCCGCCAGCATCGTGGCGAGATCGTCGCCGGGCTCGATCTCGCCGATGCCTTCGACGGGTTCGATGCGGAGAGTCATTCTTCGAGCAACTGCGACGCGAGAGTCGCTGCCGCCTCGACGGCGCCGATCCGGGTCGGAAGAGCGCGGATACGGACTCCCAGGTCCACCTCCGTGTCCGACCTGTCGACCGAATCCACGACCAACTCGTCGAGGATCCCTTCGTAGGCGGCGACTACGCCGGCAGTCCCAGCGGGCAGTCCCAAGCCTTCCATCACCTTGTCGGCGGGGCCTTTGAGGGGTCGGCCGTCGATCAGAGGACTCACCGCCACCACCCGCCGCGCTTCCACGAGTGTGTCGGCCACGTCGGCGATTGCCAGGATCGGCCAGATGCTGAGTGGGGGATTGGAGGGTCCGATGACGATGAGGTCGGCGTCTTCGATCGCCTGCAGGACGCCGGGGGCCGGCCGGGCGCGGTCGACTCCGACGAATCTGACGTCGTCGACGGGCGAGAGGTGCTGGCGATCGACGAAATAGTGCTGGAACGGCAGCCACCCTTCGCCGGGGACGTGGACTTGGGTGCGGATGGGGTCGTCCGAGGCGGGCAGGACCGTCGCCTCGACGCCGAACACCGCCGCTTCCGCGGTCGTCACCTGGCTCAATGTCCACCCGGCCTGGAGGCGAGCGGTCCGAAAGAGGTTCGTGGCGAAGTCGATGTCACCGATCCGAAACCACGTGTCGATGGGGAACCTGTCCAGAGCTGTCATCACGGCAACCGTGTCGTCGCGCACCCCCCAGCCGGCGAGTCCTTCCTGTCCGGCGAGCGTGTATATGACGGTGTCGATATCCGGGGACACGTGGAGCCCGTAGATGACGTCGTCGTCGCCGACGTTCACGATCGCGGTCAGGTCGACGTCTTCGAGAGCGGCGAATCCTCGTAGCATGCGAGCACCGCCGACACCCCCCGACAACGCCGTGACTTTCACGCCCATGACCAAGCGCGTCCTCCGCCTGCTACGGGTTCGCTTCCGCCCACCAGCCGCCCTTCGATCGTGGTGGCCAGAGATTGCCATATTCGGCGCTTGCGTTCCACAATGACGCACCGCATGAGTGCACTCCCCTCGGACAACCCCGAGGTCACCGAAGAGCTCCAAGCGGACGCCCCGCGCCGCGCTGACACCTCGACAGTGGTGGCGGTCGTCAGTGTCGTCGCCGGCGTCGATCCGCAGCCGACGCTGGACGCCGTGGCCCGTCAGGACTACCCGATCGTCGAGGTCCGCTTGATCGGATCCGACACGGAAGGTGTGCCTTCCGGTGTCGTGATGAGCCACGACATGGCCGAGGTCGTCGCCGGTCTCGATCCGTCGGTGGAGTACGTGTGGATGCTCCACGGCGACTCCCGCCCCCGGCCCGACGCCCTGAAGGCGCTCGTCATGGAGGCGGACCGCTTCGAGGCGTCACTTGCCGGATCGAAGCTCCTCGTAGGGGGGACCACCGACACTCTGGAGAGCGTCGGGTCGGCCACCGACGTGTTCGGCGAGCCCTACACCGGCCTCGACGAAGGGGAGGTCGATCTCGAGCAGTACGACGTGGTCCGCGATGTCGCCTTCGTGTCGTCGGTGTCGATGCTGGTCCGTCGCGACCTGCTCCGCGGGCTCGGAGGCATCGACCAAAAGCTCGCTCCGGTCGCCGCCGGTCTGGACCTGAGCCAGCGGGTGCGCGTCGCCGGTGGGCGGGTGATCGTGGTGCCCTCCTCGGAGGTGTTCCACGACCGGAGGTGCGGTCGCGGCGACGGGGGATGGCGGGAGCAGTCGGGACGGATGCGGGCGATGCTCAAGGCTTACCGTCCCATCACGCTCATCTGGATGGTCCCCCTCGCCATCCTCACCGGGATCGCCGACTCACTGATCAGCCTCCTCCTCGGACGCTGGCGGCTCGGTCCCAGATACGTGCTCACGTGGGGATGGAATCTGGCGAACCTCCCCTCGACCATCGCCGCCCGGCGCAACATCGCCCGGGTCCGCCAAGTCGGCGACGAGGAGCTGTTCCGCTACCAGGTCAGGGGCTCGTTGCGCCTTCGGCAAGCCGGTTCCGAGTTGTCGGATCGGATCCTCACGATCTTCGACGACGAGAGCACGGTGACGAGACGCGCCGCCGAGATATGGAGCTCGTCCTCGACCTGGGCGATCCTCGGCGTGATCTTCTTGTTGCTCATCGGCCTGAGGTCCATCTTCATCTCGGGTCTGCCCGTAGTGGGCCACGCCTTGCCGTTCGGCGATGCGCTCACCGCCCTCAGCCGCTTCATGGGTGGTTGGAATGCTGCCGGGCTCGGGTCCTCGGCGCCGGTCCATCCGGTCACCGGCCCCACGGGACTGGCGACCTTGGTCGCGTTGGGCAACGAGGAGCTCGCTCGCTCGCTCCTCACCCTGGGCGCGTTCGTCCTCGGTGTCTTCGGTATCGGGCGCTTGGCCAAGCGTTTGGGCGTCGGTGGGCCAGGCGCCTACCTCGGGGGCGCGGCGGCACTGTTCGGCCTTCCTGCGGCCATCCTCGGCAGTGGTGGTCGCTGGTCGGCGCTGGTCGGGATCGGCATCCTTCCTTGGGCTCTGTCCTCCGTCGTCGGATCTGCCGCCGTCGGCCGGCGGCGATGGTTGGGACAGTTGGGCGTCACCGCATTCCTCACCGGCCTGACCGCGACCTTCGTGCCGGTTCTCGGCGTAGCTCCACTGCTCTTCGCTCTCGGCCTCGAGCTGACCGGACGCTTCCGATCTCGCTGGGTCGTGGCGCTGACCAGCACCCCGGCGGCACTGGTCGCGGTTCCCTATCTGATCTCGCGACAGGAGCTGTTGATGGGCGGTGTCCCCATCCGCCTACGGGCGCATCCGGTCGTCCTGGTCGTGGTCGCGGCCACGCTCCTTCTCGCGATGATCGCCCGCTCCTGGCGGGCCGGTGCCATCGCCGGTGTGCTCACCTTCGGCGGACTAGCAGGGTCGCACCTGGTCGGACCCGACATCCAAGAGGGGCTGCTGGTCCTCGCCGCGGTGGGTCTGGGACTGGTCGTGGCCGTGGCGTTGCGGCCCGGAGAACGGAACGTCTTCGGGTGGGCCGGCTTCGCAGGCGGAGTCGTAGTCCTGATCGTGTCCCTCGCTGGCCTCGCGGGCGGCCGTGGCGGGCTTCCCGCAGACGCATGGGGCGATCGGATCGGGTTCGTGACGCTCGGTGCGACCGGGGTGGAGCGGGCGCTGTTGATCGCCCCCGACCCGTACGGCCTGCCGGGCGAGGCCCGGCCCGGGCCTGGTTTCTGGTACCGGCTGATCGACTCTCGAGGCCCGACGCTGGACCAGGCGGTTCTTCCTCCACCGGGAGAAGGCGACGAGGCGCTCGGCGTCGCTCTCGACTCGATCGTCTCCGGCGCCACCCTCCGGCCGGGGGCAGAGCTGGCGGAGTTCGGCGTCAGGTGGCTCGTTGGTGCGACCGAGACCGCCGAGCTGATCGGCCCTGCCCTCCAGGCGCAGATCGACATGAACACCTTCCCGTTCGCCGAACGCCTAGTGGTGTTCGAGAACACGGAGGTCCGCCCGGTGGCGGTCACCGAGAGTGGAGTGCCGTGGGTGGCATCCGGGCCGGGGTTCACAGGAGAACCCACGGACGAGAGGGTGCTGCTCGCCTTCAATGGTGATCCCGGATGGGGTCCCGATTGGCAATCGGAAGAATGGGCGGGAAGCGTCTCGGGTCGGGACGGCGAGGCGGTCTACCGAAGGACCGGAGTCGACGCCGTGTTGGTCTGGGTAGGGGCCGCGGTGTCCTTGTTGGGGATCGGTCTCGGGGTCTGGGGTCGGAGGTCGAGATGAGGATCGCCGCGCTCGTCGTCGTAGTGGCACTGGCCGTCGCCGCCATCGTCGTCCCGGAGCCGGCCCAGCCTGTGCCCCTGCCGCCGAGCCCGCAGTCCACGGCGCCATACACGGTGTGTCCCTTGGGGGAGGCCGCCCGCCGTTCGACCTCGTTCACGTTCGTGGACGCGGCGGCCGAGAGCACCGTCTCGGTGTTCTCGGCTGGGGAGGTGCCGGTGGAGGCGGCCCTCGAGGTGTCCGAGACCGGGACCGCGGCACTGGACCTGAGCGAGATCACCGGTCTTGCCCGCGCTCCTCTCCTGGTTCCGCAGGGCACCCCGCCGGCGGCGGTCGAGACGGTTCTCCTGGGCGGCGGCGCCGCCGCTGCCTCCTGTCAGCCCGGTTCACCGGACCCCCAGGTCCTGCTCGGCGGCTCCACTGCCGAGGGCCACACCTATACCGTGTCGCTTGCCAACCCGTTCTCCGGTGCTGCCACCGTCGACATCTCCGCGGCCAGCGAGGTGGGGGTGGAATCCGAGCCCGCGCTGTCGGGGATCGTCGTTCCGCCCCGGTCGCTCATCGCCGTCGACCTGCACTCCGTCCTTCCGGGAAGGCAGGCGATATCGGCTGCCGTCGTCACCCACCAGGGCCGGGTGGTGGCGGGAGCGGTGCACGACTCCGGCACGGACATCTCGGCTACCGGGGGCCTCACGGCCGGCCTCGACTGGTTCCTGCCGGCTCCCGCCCCAGAGGGTGTGGATCGCACCCTCGTGCTCTTCGCCCCCGGGACTTCCGAGGCGCCGTTCCAGGTGGACGTGTACGGCTCCGACGGACTGGTCGAGGCGGCGTTCGAGGGCGTGTTGCCCGCCCAGAGCCAGGTGACCGTTCCCCTCGGTGACCTCCTCGAAGGTGCCGGGGCGGTCCGTGTCCTGGCGGCCAACCCCGTGGCGGCCGCTCTCCGATTCAGCGGTGACGGCGTCAACGCGGTGGTGCCCGGCGTTCCGGCGCCCTCGCCGTCGTGGAGGCTTTCAGGTGCCGGCCGGCTCGGCGACTCCATGGTCCAGGTCTTCAACCCCGGGGAAGTGGAAGTGGTGGCCGAATTGCAGGCGGCAACCGGAGAACCGATCACCTCCGTGGAGGTGCCGCCGGAGACCCTCGTGGAGGTGCCGATCTCCTCACGCAGCGTCGGCGGCCGCATCGAGGCCGACGGCGACGTCGTTGTCACGTGGACCACAGGCACGAGGAGCGGGTTCGCCGGTGACGCCGGGGACCCGCTGGCACCGGGATGACCACCCGTCTCATCGTCGTGCTCGTCGTTGCCGCCGTGGTCGTCGGGGCGGTGCTCGTCCTGCGGCGGCGCCCCTTGGTGTCTGCCCGCCCCATCGATGCGTCGGGGCTCACGAGTGGCGTCTATCTCCTCACCTCCGACGAGTGCGACACGTGCATTCGGGCCCGCAACGAACTCGTCCGGAGGGGAGTGCCGCACACCGAGTTGAGCTGGCAGAAGAACCCCGACGTCTTCGAGCGCCTCCGCATCGACGCGGTCCCTTCGGTGATCGAGGTGGCCGCCGACGGGTCGGCGACCTGGTGGCGGGGAGGGGTTCCGCGCCGCCTGCATCGCCCTGGGTGAGGCCTGCCGCACCCCAGGATGAATGCCAAGTACCCGGGTGTTCCTCGGTTACGCTTCCGCCCATGGTTTCCAGATGCGCCCGTTGCGGCAACCCCGCTGCCACCTTCATGTCCTATGACTACGCCGAGCGGGCGGTGTGGCTCGAGGATCTCACCAACGCGACCGCCGAGTCCGGTCATCCGCTGTGCGTCGATCACGCCGACCGGCTCACACCTCCGCTGGGTTGGACCTTGACCGACCGTCGATCCGTGACGCCTCTCTTCGCGTTCGACGTAGCCTGATCAGCTGGCGACCATGGGTCTGGATCGGGATCTCATCGACGCCGTCAGAGACCTCGACGACCACGAGTTGCGGCGGCTCCTCATCCTGGCGCGCGCCCGTCTCGAGCGGTCCGGTGCGCTGGCGCCGGACAGCAACATCTCGGTGAGCCTGCGACGCCAGGCAGTTCGTTGCGGAAAGGCGTCCTGTACTCGGTGCCCTCACGGCCCCTACTGGTACGCCTACTGGACCGAGAACGGACGTCGGCGCAGCCGGTACATCGGCAGGCTCCTCGAAGAGGAGTGAGCGACCCGGCTCCTGTGGAAAACCTTTGCGAGACAGGTAGACTCCGACCCTTCCGTCCCAACCAAGGCTTGCAATGGACTGCCCGCAGTGTCACGCGCAAGACGTGATCGAAATCAGACACCGTCTGCCTGACGGCACCGAGGTGCATTTCTTCTCTTGCCACAAGTGCGAGGAGAAGTGGTGGGACCGCGACGGAACGCAGATCGACCTGAGTCAGGTCCTGGAAATCGTCCGTAACACCCCCCGGTGATACCCGTCGCCTCTGCACGGGGGCGATGGTGGATTCCGGCGTTCCTGCTCGCCGGGATGTCGCTGGTCGTCCTCGCCGTACTCAACCCCCATCTGATCGTCCAGGCCAACACGCCCACCGGTGGCGACATGGGCGCTCACGTCCTGGGGCCGGCTTACCTCCGCGACGTCCTGCTGCCCCAAGGCCGGGTCCTGGGGTGGTCCCAGGCCTGGTTCGCCGGCTTCCCGGCGTTCTACTTCTACTTCCCGCTGCCGTCTCTCGTCATCGTCCTCTTGGACGTGTTCTTGCCATACGGGGTGGCTTTCAAGGTCGTCACGGTCCTGGGCCTGCTGGGCACACCTCCCGCTGCTTACTACCTGGCGCGCTCGCTGAATCTCGGACGAGTCGTATCGGCAGTGGCCGCCGCCGCCGGAGTGGTGTTCGTGTTCATGGAGAGCTACACGATCTATGGAGCGAACATCGCCTCGACCCTGGCGGGTGAGTTCTCCTTCTCTTGGTCGTTCGCCTTCTCTCTCGTCTACCTCGCGAACCTGATCAAGGGGCTGCGGGACGACCGCCGCTTCCTGGTCTGGGCGGCAGTGTTCCTGGGTCTCACCGCCCTGTGCCACATCATCACCACGATCGTCGTCGTGTTGGCCTCCATTCCTGTCCTGTTCTGGAAGCGAGGCCTCAACACTGTTCTCGTCTGGCTCGGTGGCTTCGCCCTGGCCGGGTTCTGGGCTCTGCCGCTCCTCATGCGCATCGGATACACCTCCGACATGGCGTGGACCCCGCTCTCCAAGCTGGAGGAGATCCTCCCGGCCGAGATCTGGCTCCTCCTGCCGCTCGCCGTGGCCGGCGCGGTGATCCTCGCCCGGCGATCCCCCAGGGTGATTCCGGTCGCCACGTTCACCCTGCTGCCAGTGATCTACTTCCCGCTGCCTTCGCTGCTCCACGAGACGTTCCCGGACGTGTTCACGGAGTCGCGCTGGAAGCTGTGGAACGGCCGCCTGCTCCCGTACTGGTACTTCGGAGTGGCGTTCCTGGCCGCGATCGCCGTCGGCTTCATCGCCCGCTGGATCATCCGGCGACTGCCCGAGCGCGCCTCGATGTGGTGGGGCCGGGGGATGCTGGCGGTGATGGGAGCCGTGGCGGTGGCGTCGGCCATGGCGAACTCCGACGCCCCGGGCTGGCTGCCATGGACAATCGCTGCCATCGCGGTCGCGCTCTTCGGCCTCTCTTTCCTCTACGTCGGATCCATCAGAGTCAGATCACTGGTCGTCGCCGCCGCCGGCGTCGTACTGGCACTCGGAGGGTTGGCCGGAGTGTCGTTCGTGGATGGGTGGGCGAAGTGGAACTACGAAGGCTACGAAGCGAAGGAGCCGTGGCCGGAGTACCGAGGGCTGATGGAGACGATCGCCACTCTTCCGCCGGGGCGGGTCGTATGGGAGCCCGACAGCGGAGACGACGGGCTCAACAAATACGGCACTCCGATGTCGCCGATGCTCATTCCCTACTGGACGAAGGGCACGCATCCCTCTATGGAGGGCCTCTACTTCGAGTCGAGTCTCACGACGCCGTTCCATTTCATCCTCGCCGGCGAGATGGCGGTCAACCCCTCCAACCCCGTCCCCGGGCTCACCTACCACAACTTCGCGATGGAGCGAGGTGTCCGTCACATGGAGTTGTACGGGGTCCGCTACTACGTCGCATACAACGAGGAGGCGGCTGAGAAGGCCCGCACCATGCCGGAGTTGCAGTATGTGACCGAGTCGCCTCCGTTCACGATCTTCGAGATGGTGGAGACCCCGTCGATCGTCGAGCCGGCGACGTTCCAGCCGGTCGTCTACGAGGCGCCCGACGGCGGGATGTCGGACAAGGTCCTGGGCTTGGTCGGAGCCGGTGCCGCCGGGCCCACGTTCAACGACGTAGCGCTCGAGTGGTTCGACGATGTCGACTTGCTCGACCTCTGGGTCACCGCCGATGGCCCCGAGAACTGGCCGCGCATCGATGACCTGTCGGAGCTGCCGCGCACGCCTCTTCCCGGGTCAGCCGAAGGTGCCGTCACCGAGGTCGAGGTCGAGGACCATCGGTTGAGTTTCACGACGTCTGCGGTCGGCGTCCCCCATCTGGTGAAGGTCTCCTACTTCCCGAACTGGGTCGCAGAGGGTGCCGAAGGCCCGTATCACGCCGCGCCTTCCCTGATGGTCGTGGTTCCCACGGACGAGGAAGTGGTGCTCGAGTTCCGCCGTCAGTGGCCGGAGTACGTCGGGTGGTTCCTCACGGTCGCCGCTCTCGGTGGTCTGGCCGGCTTGGGGGTCAGGAAGAGGCGCCGAGGATTCGACGGATCCGCCACAGACCGCGCAACGTCCGCGGCACCCGCTTGAGGATCGATCGGGCGGGACGCGTCTCCTCCACGATCACCGGGACCTCGACGATCCGATAGCCCTTCCTCTCGGCCCGTAGAACGAGTTCCGTGTCGAACAGGTCCTCGCGGCTCACCACCTTCCCGACCAGGTCGTCCACGAGCTCGTGGCGGAATGCCTTCATGCCATGGGTGTCCGTGACCGACGACCCGAACAGGCTACGCAGGAGGAAGTTGAAGACAGCCGTGGCCAGTCTCCTGAGCCACGGACGCCGATCTTCCGACTCGGGATCCCGTTTCGAGGCGATCACGAGGTCGGCTTCGTCCTCGAGCTTCAACACGGACTGAAGGAAAGAGGCCGAGAAGTAGTCGATGTCGAAGTTGACGACCCAATCCCCATCGGCCCGCCGAAATCCCTCGTACATGGCTGCTCCGTAGTCGGCCACCGGGAGGGTGTGCACTTCGACCGGAGCGTCGCCCGCCACCGCTTCGGCGACCGCCGCACTCCCGTCGGTCGACCCGTTCTCCATGATCAGGACGCGGTAGTCGAGGCCCGCAGCATCCAGTTCGGCCAGCAGCCGGGGCAAGCCGACGGGGATGTAGCGCGCCTCGTTGTAGACCGGGATGACGATGGAGAAGGTGGGCACCGGGCGCCAGTGTATGGGTGTGCGCCCGTTGATGATTCAGACCGCCGGTCAGGTCACGCAGAACTCGTTTCCTTCGGGGTCGGCGAGCGTCACCCAGGTGAACGGGCCTTGCGCCCCTTCCCACAGACGTCTCGCGCCGGCGACGATCAACTCCTCGACCGTCGCTTCCCTGCTCTCTTCACCCACCCGCAGGTCCAGATGGACCCGGTTCTTCACAGTCTTGGGCTCCGGTACGAGCTGGAACAGGATCCTCGGCCGGTGTCCGTGCGGGTCGCGCAGCGCCGCCCCTTCCTTCCAGGCTTTGCGGCCGTCGACGGTGACGGTGTCCTTCTCCGTGGCATGCCCTGCCTCGAGCATCGCCACGACCTGATCGTGGTGGTCTTCGACCTCCATCCCGAGGGCATTCGCCCAGAAGCGGGCGATGCGGTGGGGGTCGTTCGAATCGATGACGACCTGGAAATCGATCACGTCTCCTCCTGGATGTCGTGAGCGCGACGCTATCCGGGAACCCGGACTAGATCCGTCCTGGTTCGGGCGGGGCCGACTCTGGTCTCGAGGCGTAGAATCCCGCTCGCATGCCCGACCTCACTTCCATCTTCAAGGCCTACGACGTCAGGGGGCGGACTGAGCCGGGAGGCTTGACCGAAGATGCGGCCCGGGCGATCGGCGCCGCATTCGCCGAGTTCGTCACCGCCCCGCTGGTTGCGGTGGGGCGGGACTGCCGTCTCTCCTCGCCCGGGCTGGCGGCGGCCTTCATCGACGGGGCCACCTCGCGGGGAGCCGACGTCCTCGACCTGGGGGAAGTCGCCACCGACGTCGTCTACTACGTGTCGGGAGCCCGCCAGGTGCCCGGGGCGATGATCACCGCCTCCCACAACCCGCCGGAGTACAACGGGATCAAGATGTGCCGGGAAGGCGCCGCGCCGATCGGCGCCGAATCGGGACTCGAGGACATCCGCCGCCTCGCCGAGTCGACTCTGCCGCCGAGAGACCGTCGCGGGACCGTTACCGGCTTCGACCCCATCCCCGGTTACGTCGACCATCTGCTCTCCATCGTGGATCCGGCGGCCTTTCGGCCCCTGCGGGTGGGCGTGGACGGGGGGAACGGCATGGCCGGCGTCGTGATCGAGCGGGTCTTCGACCGCATTCCGCCGCAACTCACCGGGCTCTATCTGGAGCCCGACGGGACTTTCCCCAACCATCCCGCCGATCCTCTCGACCCGGCCAATCTCGTCGACCTGGTCGAGCTCGTGCGTCGGGAGAGCCTGGATCTCGGAGTGGCGTTCGACGGTGATGCCGATCGGGCGTTCTTCGTCGACGACCAGGCGCAACCACTGTCGGGGTCGACGGTCACCGCGCTCGTCGCCCGATGGTTCCTCGCCCGCAATCCCGGGGCGGCGATCGTCCACAACCTCATCACGTCGAGGTCGGTCCCCGAGACGGTCGAGGCCCACGGCGGGCGACCGATTCGCTCCCGGGTGGGCCATTCGTTCATCAAGCAGGTGATGGCGGAGACGGGTGCGGTGTTCGGCGGCGAGCACTCGGGTCACTACTACTTCGCCGACAACTACCGGGCCGATTCCGGCATGTTGGCGATGCTGGTGTTGCTTCAGGTCGTCTCCGAGGACGGCCGGCCGCTGTCCGAGATCCGCACCGAAGTGGAGCCCTACGTGGCGTCAGGCGAGATCAACTTCCGGGTCGAGGACCAAGCGGCGGCCATCGAGGCCGTGGCGTCCCACTTCTCCGACGCCGACCAGGATCGCCTCGACGGCCTCACCGTCTCCTGGCCCGACCGGTGGTTCAACCTCCGGCCCTCCAACACCGAGCCGCTGCTGCGGCTCAACGTCGAGGCA
>DATGOV010000037.1:0-2042 GCA_035305585.1 Acidimicrobiia bacterium
GGTGAGCATCCAGTAGGTGGATCCCTGAACCGAATCCTTCGTCGGGCGGATGACGACGTCTTCGGCCTCGTCGTCGATCAAGAGCTCGTCCACCGTGGTCTCGAGCGCCCGGGCCAGGGCGACCAGGTGATCCAGCGCCAGCCGTCTCCGGCCGGTCTCGATCCGGCTGATCGTGGACGCGCTGATGTGGGAGCGCCTGGCCAGCTCCTCGAGCGACCAGCCTCGGGCGAGTCGCAGCGAACGGATCCGGTGGCGGGTGGCTTCCTCGACGAGGTCTTGCGTCACCGGCACGATGATATGCCGATGACGCCGACGATCACCGCCAGCCGAGCTCGGGGGCGACGTATTTGACGATGCTCTCGAGGACGTGGGCGTTGTAGTCGACTCCCAACTGGTTGGGGATCGTGAGCAGCAGCGTGTCGGCGGCGGCGATCGCCTCGTCCTTCTTCAGTTCCTCGACCAGCTTGTCGGGTTCGGCGGCGTAGGTGCGGCCGAAGACCGCCCGGGTGTTCTCGTCGATCCAGCCGATCTGGTCGTGGTCCTGGCGACCGACGCCGAAATACGCCCGGTCGCGTTCATCGACGAGAGGGAAGATGCTCCGGCTCACCGACACCCTCGGCTCCCGGCTGTGGCCGGCTTCGGCCCATGCCTCCCGGAAGACGGCGATCTGTTTCGCCTGCTGGATGTGGAGCGGTTCGCCGCTCTCGTCCCATTTCAGGGTGGAGCTCTGGAGGTTCATACCCAGCTCGGCTGCCCACCGGGCGGTGTCGTTCGACCCGGATCCCCACCAGATGCGGTCCCGGAGGCCTTCCGAGTGCGGTTCGAGGCGCAGCAGGCCCGGCGGGTTGGGGAACATCGGCCTCGGGTTCGGCTCGGCGAAGCCCTCGCCCTTCAGCAACTCGAGGAGCACCTTGGTGCGTTCGCGCGCCATGTCGGCGTCGGTTTGACCCTCGGGTGGGTTGTAGCCGAAGTACCGAAACCCGTCGATGACCTGCTCCGGTGAGCCACGGCTGATCCCGAGCTGCAGGCGCCCGCCGGAGATCAGGTCAGCCGCCCCCGCGTCCTCGACCATGTAGTAGGGGTTCTCGTACCGCATGTCGATCACCCCGGTGCCGATCTCGATCCGAGATGTCCGGGCACCGATGGCCGCCAGCAGGGGGAACGGGGAGGCGAGCTGGCGGGCGAAGTGGTGGACCCTGAAGTAGGCGCCGTCGATGCCGATCTCCTCGGCCGCCTCGGCCAGTTCGATCGACTGGACCAGAGCGTCTCTTGCAGTGCGGGTGTGGGAACCGGGGACGTCGCCCCAGTGCCCGAACGAGAGAAATCCGATGCGTTTCACAGTCGATTCAACCCCTGGCATTTCGCGTCATTCCCCATTCGACCACAACCCGAGCGCATGTGCCGCGCTCACGCGATCGACGGTGTGACAAGAGCCTCTGTGTCGGTCTTCTGCGATAGAAGGGTTCACAAAGCGCAACTCGGTGCTACGGTCTGACAGCGGCTCAACCGCACAAGGGGGTATGCCTGCATGCCGATCAGCTCGTTGGTACGCACGCGCCGTTGGACGGTCGTCGTGGTCATGTCGGTCCTCGTCGGGTCGATCGCAGCTCCGAGTATGGGAGCGGAAGGGTTCGAGGACGTCCCGCCCGGCCACACCTTCGCCGAGGACATCGAATGGCTGGCCGATCAGGGGATCACTCGGGGTTGCAACCCGCCGACCAACACCCGGTTCTGTCCGGATGATCTGGTGACCCGGGGTCAGATGGCGGCGTTTCTGGTGAGGGCGTTGGGTTTGCCGCCGGCCCCGGATCAGGAATTTCGTGATTCTGGGGGTACGTTCAAGGCGGATATCGATTCTTTGGCGGCTGCGGGGATCACACGGGGCTGCAACCCACCGACCAACGACCGGTTCTGTCCGGATGACTACGTGACTCGGGGTCAGATGGCGGCGTTTCTGGTGAGGGCGTTGGGTTTGCCGCCGGCCCCGGATCAGGATTTTCGGGATTCTGGGGGGACGTTCAAGGCGGATATCGATTCTTTGG
>DATGOV010000038.1:0-70178 GCA_035305585.1 Acidimicrobiia bacterium
CGGCGGTGTCGGTCCAGGGCGATGTGTAGGAGTCGGGCGCCTCCAGGTCGAACAACCGCACCACCATCTTCACGATGTGGCCGCGTCGGAGCGTGTCCTGCGGACAGAAGCGACGGTTGTGCGGCGGGTCACAGCCGTGGACGACACCGGCGGCGGCGAGGCGGTCGATGTAGTAGGCGGCGGCACCGCCCCAGATCGAGTCGACGTCTTCGAAGCGACCGACGACCGCCGGTGCCTCGTCCAGGTATCCCTCATACTCGGCCAGACCGACGAGGATCTTGGCGGCTTCGGCCCGGGTCAGCGCCCGATCGGGGCAAACGGAGCGATTCTCCGGCGGATCGCAGCCGTGGATCACTCCCCGGTCGGCGAGCCACTCCAGCGCGCGCTCGCCGGGCCGTCCGTCGTCGTCGGTGAAACCCGCCGCCGCCGCCGGGAGCCCGCTCGAAGCGGCCACCGCCGCCACCAAGACGAGGATGACCGCTCTGGTCATGCGCACGAAGCCGTCAGTTGCGATAGGTCCAACCCCAGACGTCCCGCTTGGTCTCCCCGTGCTGAGTGATAGTCCGTTCGATCCTCACCGTCGGGAATCCCGTCGCCTTGCCGGACACCTTCCGGCCGTCAGATCCGCCGTCGTCGATCACTTCGATCACCGATTTTGTGGCCCCTCGCGGGTGGTATCCGGTCACTTGCCACCCACCGGCGTTGCCCCACAACTCCACCGTGATGGAAGTGCCGGTGTAGCGAGTGCGGATGGTCACCGGGGTCACCGTGTCGTTGCGGAACGCCACGTCGAGATTGGGATAGCCCAGTGTCGCCTCGATGCCCACCGGATATCTGCTGATCCACTCGGAGTGAGGTCGGTGGGCGACCTCCTCGTACCCGCCCCAGAAGATGGCGTTGAACATCGTGGTGGCGAACTGGCTGATACCTCCCCCGATGCCCTCGCAGTACGCCCCTCCACACAGAACCGGGGCGGCGACGTAGCCCTTGGCGCGGGTCCGCGGGCCTACCACCTTGTTGATGGAGAACGTCTCGCCGGGGTAGACGACGTAACCGTCGAGGGTGCGGGCGATCAGTTGGATGTTGTGGACCCGGGGCTCACAACAGTCGTGGTACGTGGTGAAACGGGAAACCCGCTGGATCTCGGGCAGCGACGGAGGCTCGATCGGCTCGAGGTCGGGCAACGCCCGGACGAGGAACGTCGCCATCTCGGCCCGGGTCACCTTGCTGTGCGGGCAGTACCGGTCGTTGTCGGGCGGATTGCATCCCTTCGTGATCCCAGCTGCGGCGAGAGCTTCGATGTCCTCGGCGTGGATCGTGTCACCCAGATCCTCGAATCCGGACAACTCCTCGGCGGGCGGAAGACCGAAAGCCTTGACGAGGAAGGTCGCCATCTCGCCACGCGTCACCGGCCTCTCCGGGCAGAACCGGTCGTTGTCCGGAGGGTTGCAGCCTCGGGTGATACCGGCTTCGGCCAGGGCTTCGATCTCGTCCCGATAGATGGAGTCTTCGATGTCGCGGAAGCGTCCTTCCTGCCCCTGCGGAAGGCCAAGCGCTCGGACGAGGAACGTCGCCATCTGCCCCCTGCTGATCGGGTCGTCCGGACAGAAGATCGGTTTGGTGTCGTGACACCCGCGAGTGATGCCTGAAGCGGCCAGGCCCTCGATCGCGGGTTCGTGGACGCTCCCCTGGTCGTCGTAGAAGGTTCCCCCTGGCGGCAGGTCCTCCTGAGCGGCGGCCGGCGAGGCAGCCAGGACGAAGAACGCGAATGTCAGTAGGACTCGACGCATTCGGGGCAGTGTGCCAGACGACGATCACTGAGCAAGTTCCTTTCGAGCCGTTAGCGTTTGACGCCATGACCCAGGCCCAGAAGCCATGATCGAGATCCAGAAGCTCAGTGTCGGGCCCTACGACAACGACTGCTACGTCGTCTCCTGCTCCAAGACGAGGCAGGCAGTTGTGATCGACGCCGCCGCCGAGGCGCCTCGAATCCTCGAAACCTGCGAAGGCCTGGCGGTGCAGTCGGTCCTCACCACCCACGGCCACCACGACCATCTCGGCGCTCTCGACGACGTGACGCAGGCACTCCAGATCCCCTGGCTCCTCCATCCGGCCGACATCGACATCGCCGGCCGCACCCCGGACGAGCCGCTACGGGACGGCGAATCGATCGAGCTCGGCGATGTCGCCCTCCACGTCGTCCACACGCCGGGCCACACGCCGGGATCGGTGTCGTTCGTGTTCGAGCCTGCCGAAGAGGGAGACGTGTACGTGTTGTTCTCCGGCGACACCTTGTTCCCCGGCGGGCCGGGCGCGACCCGGTGGGACTACTCGGACTTCGGCCAGATCATGGACAGCCTCGAGAAGAAGCTGTTCCCCCGCCTCCCCGACGACACGGTCGTCCATCCCGGCCACGGGCCGTCCACCACGATCGGTACCGAACGGCCCCACCTGGGCGAGTGGCGGGCGAGGGGATGGTGAGCATGGAGCTCGCCATCCAGACGATGACCGATGTCGGGACGAGCCTCGAGTTGGCGCAGTGGGCGGAGACGGCCGGGCTCGCCGCATTCGCGGTCGCCGATCACTACCTGACCAGCGAGACCGACTTCCGCGCGCTCGACCAGGTCACCGTGTTGGCGGCGGTGGCCGCCCGGACGGAATCCATCCAGCTCGCCACTCTCGTCAGCCCGATCACCTTCCGACACCCGGCCGTGCTGCTCAAGGCAGGCGTGACCATCGACGAGATCTCCGGCGGCAGGTTCACGTTGGGTCTCGGTGCCGGCTGGATGGAAAAGGAGCACGAGGCTTTCGGCTTCGACTTCCCGCCGATCCGTGAACGCCTCGACCGGCTCGAGGAAGCACTCGGCTACATCACCACGGTGAGGGAAGGAAACGAGTCGGGATTCCACGGCCGGCACTATCACCTGGCCCCGGGGCCTGTGCCCCGCCCGAGTGGCGAGAGGATGAGGTTGGCGATCGGAGGCTCCGGCCCCAGACGGACACCCGAGTTGGCCGGGACCTTCGCCGACGAGTTCAATGTCTTTCCCTCTCAACACCCGATGGGCGACCGGATCACTGCCGCCCGACGGGCGGCAGTGGATGCGATCCGCGACCCCGACACGATCCTCTTCTCCACCGCGTTTCCCCTCGTCGTGGGTGAGGACCCCGTCGATCTCGACCGCCGGATCGACGCGATCGCCGAGTCGCGCGGCGCGGACCCGGACCGGATCCGCTCCCGCTGGCCGGCCGCCGGCATCCCCGTCGCCACCCGCGACGAGTACCTGGAACGGCTCGCCCAGCTCGAGGCGCTCGGCATCTCCCGCGTCTACTTCCAGGTGGCGTTCGACACTCCGGAGGAGATCCACCGACTCGTGGGCCTACTCGTCAGATGACCGGGGACCGGTAGCCTCCGGCGGATGGAACTGTCCTGTATGACCGAACCGCAGTTGGGCGGGACGTACGAGCAGCTGCTGGCGCTCGCCCGCTGGTCCGAACAGAACGGCCTCTACTCGTTCGCTCGCTCCGACCACTACTACTCGGACCGCTCTCCCACGCCCGACGCCACCGACGCTTTCGCCACCCTCGCCGGCATCGCCCGGGAGACGGAGCGAATCCGGCTCGCGGTGCTCGTCACCCCTCTGACGTTCCGGCACCCGGCGGTGATCGCCAAGAACGCGGCCACGATCGACCAGATGTCCGGCGGCCGCTTCGATCTCGGGCTGGGCACCGGGTGGATGGAGCTGGAGCACTCCGTTTTCGGGCTTCCGTTTCCCGATTGGGGAGAACGGTTCCGGCGGCTCGAGGAAGCCGTCGACTATGTGAGGGCGGCGTTGGCGCCGGGCCACGCCCGATACGAGGGCGAGTTCTACCGGTTGGACGCCGAGGTGAGGCCCACGCCGAACGATGTCAGGATCATCCTCGGGGGAAGCGGTGGGCGACGCACGCCACGCCTCGCCGGCGAGAAGGCCGACGAGTACAACGCCCTGATCGCTTCCGCCGACGAGATCCGCTCCCGGGTGGAGGTGATGAGGGAGGCCGCGGGTGACCGTCGGGTGGTGGCAACGGCGATGGGAACCGCCGTTGTGGGACGGACCGACGCCGAGTACTCCGAGAGGCTGGCGGCCGAGGCAGCCGCTCGCGGAATCTCACCCGAGGAGCTCGAGTCGCGCCTCGTGGCGAGGGGAATTCCCGTCGGGGGGCCGTCGAGAGCAGCCGAGACGCTCGCCTCCTTGGCCGAAGCGGGCGTCGAACGCTACTACGTGCAGTGGTTCGACGCCGCCGACCTCGAGGGGTTCGCCCGCACGATCGAAGCACTCCGGGCTACAGGCTGAGGCGGCCGAAGAAGCAGACCGGCGGACAACCCGGGCCGTTGGGCTGATGGCGCTCGAAGGGGACCTCCTCACCGTCGGTGACGGCCAGCACCTCCCCGGTGGCGACGTCGGTGATCGAGAACGAAACGGTCTCGACCGAATCGAACTCGGCGAAACCGACCATCAACTGGATGATGTCGGCTTCGCGGTCGACGATCATGGACCCCCCTTCCAGCGTGCCGGGGTCGGCTCCCGGCGTGATCTCGCCGGTGTGACCAGGTCCTGCCTCGACTTCCACGCAGTCCGAGCCGATGCACAACTCCACCAGATAGGCCGCGTCCGCGACCAGGTCGACGGTCGCGAGATCGACTTGCAGACCGCTGTTGCATCCGATCTCCGTGCACGCCACGGGTGGTGTGGTCGCCGGCGTCGGATCGGAGGTCGTGCCACCTCCCGCGCACGCCGCCACCAGTCCGAGGATGGCTGTGACCAAGACGACTCTCATAGCCCTCCGACGCCCGAGGCGGCGGCGCGGTTCCATCCTCATTCCTCGCTCAGGTCCGCCCACCTGGGCCGGGAGATCCGTTCGAGATCGGCGAGGGAGATCGGGAACACGGTCGTGGGAGTCCCCGCCGCCGCCCACACGGGGTCGTGTCGTCGCAGGGCATGGTCAGCGAACACCCGCAGAGTCCGGGCGTGGCCGAATGGCGGGGTACCGCCGGCTGCGAATCCGGTGGCTTCCCGCACCTCCTCGAGGCTGGCGCGGCGCACGTGATTCCCTCCGGCCGTCTGGGCGAGACGATCGGTGTCCAGGCGACGGTCCCCGGGGACCAGGGCCACGACCGGCTCTTCGTCGACGACGAACACGAGGGACTTGACGATGGCGGCGACTTCGCAGCCGATGGCGGCGGCGGCATCCGCCGCGGTCTTGGTACCTTCCGGGAATTCGGTGACGTCGATCCGCAGCCCCGCCTCGGCCGCCGCCGCCGCCACCTTCTGTGATGCTCTGGGCAGATCCATGCCGCCAGAGGCTAGGCGATGCGACCCTCCACTCCTCACTGGGAATAGACCACCCTGCGCAACCGTTGTAATGGGTGCATGGAGGTATGCGGCATTCAGATATGAGTGCCATCGACTCAAGTACGAGTCAGAGACGAGTACGAGCGAGAGAAAGGAGGGATGTAGATGCTGACACGTCGGTTGTTCGACCTGCGCCCGTGGCCGATCTTCGATGACCTGTTCGATTGGGGTTTCACCCCCCTGCTGAGGCGACTCGAGACGATGACGCCCGAGTCGTTCACGACGGTCATGCCTGAAGCCAGGGTGCACACCGACAACGGCACCTACCGGTTCGAGGTCGTCGCTCCTGGTCTCGACGCAGACGAGGATCTGACGGTCGAGGTCGACGGTACGGTGCTGACGGTGGAAGGCGGCCGTGAGGAGAGCCGTGACGGTCGGGTGACGTCCTCTCGGTTCCGCCGGCGCTGGGACCTCGGGTACGAGCTCGATCCCGCCACCGTCACCGCCACCTACGAGGCTGGCGTGCTGACGGTGGAGGTGCCTCGCCCCGACGCCGCGGAGACCGAGGCTCACCGGATCCCGATCACCACGGCCGAGCCCAAAAGCCTCGCGGCTCCTGAAGAGGCTGAGGCTGCCGAGGCTGCGCAGGAGAAAGAAGTAGCCACGGCTTGATCTGCCGGAACCCGGCGCTCCAGGCGCCGGTCCCCGGAAAGGCCCGCGGAGCGGGCCTTCTATCTTGTTCAAGGCCCGCGGAGCGGGCCTTTTCTCGTGCCTGTCGGGTCGGTGACGGTTTCTGATCGGAGCCCGGCCCCCGTACCATGGACTCCGTGAGTACTCCGCTGCTTCAGATCGAGAATCTCCACGCCGAAGCCGACGGCACCCCGATCCTCAAGGGCGTCGACTTGGCGGTGGAGAAGGGCGAGATCGTCGCGCTGATGGGCCCCAACGGCTCGGGCAAGTCGACACTCGCCAACGTGTTGATGGGTCACCCCTCCTACGAGGTGACCGACGGACGGATCCTCTACAACGGTGAAGACATCACCGAGGCCGAGCCGACGGCCCGGGCGCAGATGGGGATGTTCCTGGCGTTCCAGTATCCCGAGGAGATCCCCGGCGTCTCGGTGGTCCAGTTCCTGCGCCAAGCCCTCTCCAACCGCACCGGCGTCGACTACACGGTGCTGGAACTGAGGTTGAAGGTCATGGAGGCGATGCGGGAGCTCGGCATGGAGTCGTCCTTCGCCGACCGGTACCTCAACGAGGGGTTCTCCGGGGGAGAGCGGAAGCGCAACGAGGTCCTGCAAATGGCGGTCCTCGAGCCGGAGATGGTGATCATGGACGAGACCGACTCGGGTCTCGACATCGATGCGCTCCGAATCGTCGCCGAAGGGGTCAACAAGCTGACGACCCCCGACCGAGGCTTCCTCGTCATCACCCATTACCAGCGGCTTCTCGACTACATCACGCCGGACACCGTGCACGTCTTCATGGAGGGCCGGATCGTCTCCACTGGAGGCGTGGAGCTCGCCCAGCAGCTCGAAGAGGAGGGTTACGACGCCTTCCGCCGGGCCGCGACGGCATGATTGAATGAGATAGCCGAAACCAGGTAGGCCGCATGCCCCTCCTCGACACCTCCGCCATCCGGGCCGATTTCCCGGTGTTCGAGGATCGGAGCCTGCACTTTTTGGACTCGGCCGCCAGCTCCCAGAAGCCCCGCCAGGTGATCGAGACGATGGCCGAGTTCGCCGCCCACGGCTACGCCAACGTCAACCGGGGGGCCTATCGCCTGTCGGTGTCGGCCACCGAACGCTTCGAGGCCGCCCGCGACCGGGTGGCCGCCTTCTTGGGGGCGCATTCGAGGGATGAGATCGTCTTCGTGCGCGGCGCCACCACCGGGATCAACCTGCTCGCCCACGGCTGGGGCTCGCTGCGGCTCCGCCCCGACGACCGCATCGTCCTCACCGAGATGGAGCATCACGCCAATCTGGTGCCCTGGCAGATGCTGGCCCGCCGAACCGGAGCCCGCCTCGAGTTCATCCCCCTGGGCGACGACTACCGACTCGACCTGAGCCACCTCGACCGCCTCATCGACCCCGACACGAAGATCGTGGCGGTCACCGGGATGTCCAACGTCCTTGGAACGGTTCCCCAGCTCGACACGATCCTCGCCGCGGCTCGCTCTGTCGGAGCGTTCTCGATCGTCGACGGGGCCCAATTGGTACCGCATCAGCCGGTCGACGTCTCCCGGCTCGGCGCCGATGCGCTCGTGTTCTCCGCGCACAAGATGTGCGGCCCGACCGGTATCGGCGTCCTGTGGGCGCGGCCGGAGCGCCTCGAGGAGTTGGATCCGATCGAATACGGCGGCGACATGATCAGCACCGTCACTCTCCGCACCGCCACGTGGGCACCGATCCCCCACAGATTCGAAGCAGGCACTCCCCCGATCATCGAAGCGATCGGCCTCGAGGCGGCCATCGACTACGTGGAGAAGATCGGGCGGGAGGCGATCGCCGACCACGACGCCGAGCTCACCCGCTATGCACTCGACGCTCTCGCCGGTGTCCCGGAGCTGCGGATCCACGGCCCCGCCGACACCGAGTCCCGGGGCGGGGTGATCAGCTTCACGATGGCCGACATCCATCCGCACGACCTGGCGACGATCCTCGACCAACACGGCGTCGCGGTGCGGGCGGGCCACCACTGCGCCAAGCCTCTGATGGAGATCATGTCGGTGCCGGCCACCGCCCGGGCCTCCTTCTACCTCTACAACACGAAAGAGGACATAGATGCGCTCGTCGAGGCGTTGAGAGACGCAGGCGAGTTGTTCGGAGTGATCTGATGGCATTGGAAGAGCTCTACCGGGACGTGATCCTCGACCACTACCGCAACCCTCGGCATCGGCGGCCTCTGGATGCGCCCGACCGTCGCGCCGAGGGGGTCAATCCGCTGTGTGGTGACGAGGTGACGGTCGAGCTGAAGCTCGACGGGGACACGGTGAGCGATGTCGCCGTCCACGGACAGGGATGCTCGATCAGCCAGTCCTCGGCGTCGATGATGTCGGAGGCCATCAAGGGAAAGACACGGGCCGAGATCGCCGCTCTCGCCGAGAGATTCCACGCCATGATGACCGCCGAGGACGAGAGCGCCGCCGGGCTCGACCCTGCTCGGCCCGGAGCCGTGCTCGGCGACCTCGAGGCACTGCAGGGGGTGCGCCGTTACCCGGTTCGCATCAAGTGCGCGGCGCTGGCGTGGACCACTCTCGAAGAGGCGCTGGGTCCCGCCTCCTGACTCACTCCTCGAAGTCCTCCAGCACCTCCTCCAGGCGTTCGCTCACCGCTTCGAGCCGCTCCCGGCAGAAGGCGAGCAACTCGGCGGCGCGTTGCACGTCTTCCAGGACCCGGTCGATGTCGACCTCGTCGCTTCGCAACCGCCGATGGATCTCTCTCAGCTCTTCGAGGGCTTCCCGGTAGCTGGGCTCAGGCATCTCCGGTGACCTCCACTCTCACACTTCCGTCCGCGAAGCGGATTCGCAGCTCTCGGCCCGGCGTCGCCTCGGTCGCCGAGCGGACCACCCCGCCGTCGGCCCCGGTCACGATGGCAAATCCACGCCGGAGCGTCGACTCCACCCCGAGAACCGCGAGCATCTCCTCCATCCCGTCCAGGATCCGGTGGTGCTGGCTGACGACACGTCTCGCATCGGAGGCGATCGACATCCGCAGATCCGAGAGCATCTCCGCCTGACGAGCGAGGCTCGCCCGTGCGGTGCCGAGAACCGCCGCAGAGTGGTCGAGCTGCCGATGCGCTCGGGTGCACACCGCCCGTGCCTCCTCTCGGATCAGCCGTCGGGCGGTGTCGATGCGCGTGGCGTAGTCGCCCACGCGGGAGACGAGCCATTCGGCGGCGGCAGTCGGGGTCTTGACAGACACGGCCGCCGCCTCGTCGACGACGCACCGGTCGGTCTCATGACCGATGCCGACCACCACGGGCACCGGCATATCGGCCACTGCCCGCGCCACCTCCTCGGAGTCGAAGGGAAGCAGATCCAGCCGAGACCCTCCACCCCGAACCACCACAGCCACATCGAGCTCCTCCGAGGCGAGGCGCCGCAGCGCCCGCGCCACCGACCTGGCCGCCGTGTCTCCCTGGGTGGCGGCGTGGACGGTCCGGACACGAAATCGGAACCCGGAGCGACGGAGGTGATCGATGAAGTCGGCATGAGCCGCCGATCCGCGGCTCGTGACCAGGCCGATCCGAAGCGGCACCAGCGGGAGGAGGTGGTGGCGGTTGGCGTGCAGCAAGCCATCGGCGGCGAGTCGGGCGAGGACCTGCTGGCGGTCGAGCTCGAGCCGTCCGGCGATGAACTCGGGGTCCACGCCGAGGAGAGTCAGCCGGACGAGGGAGCGCGTCGTGTCGACGCCCACGACTGCTCGCACCCGCACCTCGATGCCATCGCGCATCGCTCCCACTCCCGCGGCGTCGAGGGCCCGGTCGATGTCGAACATGACTCTTCCGCGCGCCGACACCTCGACGACCTCTCCCCCTTTCGGGTCGACGAGCCGGAAGAACACTGCGCCCCGGGAGGTGCGGCGCAGCCCCGACACTTCGCCTCGCACCCAAAGCGGGCCCGGAAACGCCCCGGTCACAGCCGTGGCCACCCGAGCTTGGAGCTCGGCGACCGTCAGAGTCGATTCGGCCGGTGACCGGGGCACCGCCCGGTTCACATCACGCCGCCCTGCGTCATCCGCTTGATGTCGAGGGCCGCGTCGAGGTCCTCTTCGGTCATGAGGCCCTGCTCCAGCACCAGCTCGCGAACGGACCGCCCCGTGGTCACCGCCTCCTTGGCGATGCGGGCGCCGGCGTCGTAGCCGATGTAGGGGTTGAGGGCAGTGACGATGATGGCGTTCTTCTCCACGAGCTCGCGGGCCCGCTCCACGTTCGCCTCGAGCCCCTCCACACAGCGACGGCGGAAGGTGTCGACGCCGTTGGCGAGGATCTCGATCGACTGGAGCAGTGCATGAGCCATCACCGGCATCATCACGTTCAGCTCGAAGTTCCCGTTGGCGCCCGACCAGGTGATCGTCGTGTCGTTCCCGACGACCTGTGCCGCCACCTGCATCAGCATCTCCGACATCACCGGGTTCACCTTGCCGGGCATGATCGACGAGCCCGGCTGGAGATCGGGGATCCGGAGCTCGGCGATCCCGGAGGTAGGCCCCGAGCCGAGGAAGCGGATGTCGTTGGCGATCTTGAACAGCGACACGGCCACCGTCTTCAGAGCCCCGGAGGCCATCACGACGGCATCCTTGGCGGCCTGGGCCTCGAAGTGGTCGTCGGCCTCCCGGAACGGGTAGCCGGTGCGTTCCGCCATCAGGGCGATAGCGGAGGCGGCGAAGCCCTCCGGGGCGTTGAGGCCGGTTCCGACCGCGGTGCCGCCGAGTGCCAGCTCCTCGAGGCCCGGCAAGACCGACTGGATCCGTTCGACACCTTTCCTGACCTGGGTGGCGAAGCCGCCGAACTCCTGGCCGAGGGTCACCGGGGTGGCGTCCATCAGATGGGTCCGACCCGACTTGACGACGTCGGCGAATTCCTCGGCCTTCGACGCCAGCGCCGACTCCAGCGCCTCGAGGGCAGGAATCAGGTCCTCGCGGAGCGCGGCGACGGCGGCGACGTGGATGACGCTCGGGATCACGTCGTTGGAGGACTGGCCGAAGTTGACGTGGTCGTTGGGATGGACCAGCTTCGATCCCGGTTCCCCTCCGAGCGCGATCGTCGCCCGGTTGGCGATCACCTCATTGGCGTTGGTGTTGGTCGACGTGCCCGACCCGGTTTGGAAGATGTCCAGAACGAAATGCTCATCGAGATCACCGGACATGACCTCGTCGGCGGCTGCCCGCACGGCCTCGGCGATCTTCTCGTCGATGTGCCCACCCTGGGCGGCGGCCGTCGCCGCCGACCCCTTGAGCAGGCCCAACGCCCAGATGAAGCGACGGGAGAAGCGGATCCCGGAAATGGGGAAGTTGTCTTTGGCTCGCTGGGTGGAGGCCCCGTAGAGAGCGTCGGCGGGTACCTGCACCTCGCCCATCGAATCCTTCTCGATACGGTACGTCACTCTGGTCTCCTTTCCGCCTGGACGGTAGCCACCCTGAAAGGTTGCCCTGTAAAGAGGTGCCGTCAGCCAGCCAGCGTCACGATTCTGTCGGTACGCTCTCTCCATGACACCGCCCACCGGGCCGGTCACTTTCCTGTTCACCGACGTCGAGGGGTCCACTCACCTGTGGGAAACCGACCCGGCGGGGATGGCGGAGAGCATCGAAGCCCACGACTCTCTGGTCCAGCGCGCCGTGGAAGCCAACGGCGGCCACATCTTCTCCACCGCCGGTGACGGTTTCGGAGTGGCCTTCTCCTCTCCTCTCGCCGCCGTGACCGCGGCGATCAGCGTGCAGTTGGGTCTGACCCGGTCGGCTTGGACGGGCCCCGCGCTGAGAGTGCGGATGGGAATCCACACTGGACACGCCACAGAACGCGGCGGCGACTACTTCGGGCCTGCCGTCAACCGAGCCGCCCGGATCATGGCAGCCGGCAACGGCGGCCAGGTGCTGCTGTCGGCCGCCGCCGCCCACGCCGCCGGGCGAATCGACCCTGCGTACCTGGAAGACCACGGCACTCATCGTCTCAAAGACCTCGCCGACCCCGAACACATCTTCGAAGTCCGCCACCCGGACCTGCCGACGGTGGCCGCGCCGTTGCGGACTGTCGGACCCAACCACAACCTTCCCACTTACCCCAGCTCGTTCATCGGACGGGAAGCCGAACTGGCCGAACTGAACAGTCTCCTCGACCACCACCGACTGGTCGTCCTCACCGGAGTGGGGGGAACCGGCAAGACGCGTCTGGCGGTGGAAGCCGCCCGCCGCCTCGCCGGCAGCCAGCCCGACGGAGCATGGCTGGTCGAACTGGCTCCCGTCGACGACCCGGCGATGATCCTGACGGCGGTCGGCTCGGTGTGGGGGTTGCGCCCCGGAGAACGGAGTCCCATCGAGGAAGTGATCCGGCGCTACCTCGCCGACAAGACGTCGCTGGTGGTCGTCGACAACTGTGAGCACCTCCTCGAGGGATCGGTGCGGGCGATCCGTCATCTCCTCCAGGCCTCACCGGGGGTGAGGGTCCTAGCCACCTCCCGCGAGTCGCTGGGGATGGGCGAGATGGTGGTGCACGTCCCTTCCTTGGAACTGCCCGCCGACGACGATCCTGCTTCCGCCGAGTCCACGCGGCTCTTCGTCGAGCGGGCGCGGGCGGTCCGTCCCGAGTTCGCCCCCGAGCCGGAGGAGATGGCAGCCGTGGCACGGATCTGTCGTCGCATCGACGGTATCCCCCTGGGATTGGAGCTCGCCGCCGCCCGCTTGCGGAGCCTGTCCCCGACGGAGCTCGCCGACAGGCTGGAAGACTCGTTTCGCATCCTGTCGGGATCGGCGAAGGCCTCTCTTCCCCGTCAGCGGACTCTGGCCGCGACGATCGACTGGTCGCACGATCTCCTGGCCGACCCCGAGAAGGCGGTCTTCTCCCGCCTGGCGGTGTTCGCCGGCGGGTTCGACCTGGAGGCGGCCGAAGCAGTCTGTTCGGGGGAGGAAATCGCTCCCCAGGATGTCTTCGACTTCCTCGACTCACTGGTCGACAAGTCGCTCGTGATGGCGACGCCGCTACGCGACGGCACCCGCTATCGGCTGCTCGAGCCGGTCCGTCAGTACGCCCAGGAGAAGCTCGCCGCCTCGGGCGAGGCGGAAGCGGCGTACGCCGCCCACGCCCGCCACTACGCCGAGCGCGCCGCCCAGGCGGCGCCCCGGCTGCGCGGCCCCGAACAATTCGTGACCCGCCGCTCGCTCGACGTCGACCACGCCAACCTGCTGTCGGCGTTGCGGACCCTGTCCGAGACCGGCGAGCACGAACGATTCCTCCGCATGGTCTTCGACTTGTTCCTGTACTGGATGCAGTCGGGAAAGCAGGTGGAGGCCATCGACACTGCTCTGGCCGGGTTGGGCACCGCCCCACCCGACGTCGACCCGGAGGTCACGCTGCGGGCCTGGTGGACCACTGCATTCCTCGGAGCGGAGATCACCCGGCCGTCGTCGGTGGATCACGCCCGGCGAGGCCTCGACCTGGCCCGCCGCGTCGGAGACCCGAATCTGATCGGGCGGATGCAACTGATCCTGGGGGCGGCGATCCGGCATTCGACGAGCGACCCGAGCTATTTGCAACACCTGGAGGAAGGGCGGCGCCTCCTCGCTGCCCACCCCGAGCCTCGGTGGTGGGAGGCGGAATGGGAACAGGCGCTGATCGACTTCCTGCTCGGTGCATATCTGGCGTCTAGCGACGAGCGCCGGCGCCGACATCTCGAGTCGGCGATCGCCGCCTTCGAGGAGCTCGAGGACGAAGCGCTGCTCGTCGCCGCACTCACCGAGACCTTCGGTGAGAGCGACGACGACTGGGTGCGTTCCAACCTGTCGCGGGCGCTCGAGATCACCGAGCGGATCGAACTCCCGTTCTGGCGGGGCCACGCCGCCGTCTTCATGGGGGCGCTCTTGTCCCTTCGCTACGCCAGCTACGCGGCTGCCGCACCCCATCTGCGCGACTCGCTCGGCTACCTGCGGGACTGCGGCGACATCTCCTGCTGGGCAGCGTCCAATCGTGCCCTGGCCATCACCAACGCCCACCTCGGCCTAGTCGAGGAGGCGAGATCGAACCTCGAAGCAGTTCTGGACGTCCTCCCGTCCCTCCCGATGCCGGAGACGCACGTCCCGCGTCTCCTCGACACGGCGACGCGGGTACTGCTCGAGTCGGGCAAGGTCGGCAACTCCGCTCTGCTGCTGGGGCTGGCGGAAGCGACCGAAATGCCGGGGGAACTCGCCTTCGGACGGGTCGCCACTCACGAGGAGTTGCGAAAGGAGATCGCCACCGAGATCGGAGAGGAGCGAACCGACCAGTTGATCGCCGAGGGTGCCCGCCTCGGCCTCGACGACGCCTGGGATCTCATCCGCCGGTCGCTCGCCTGATCAGCGGAGCTCGGCGAGACGGCGCAGCTGGCGCCCTTGCCGGTCGAAGTTGGAGGGGTCCAGCCAGGCCTCGAACGCGGCTCGAAGCCGCGGCCACTCGGAGTCGATCACCGAATACCAGGCCGTGTCGCGATTCCGCCCCTTGTACACCATGTGCTGGCGGAAAGTGCCCTCGTAGGTGAAACCGAGCCGTTCCGCGGCTCGCCGCGAGGCGGCGTTGAGAGCGTCGCATTTCCACTCGTACCGTCGGTAGCCCAGATCGAACACGTGGCGCATCATCAGATACATCGCCTCGGTCGCCGCCGGCGTGCGCTGCAGGCTCGGCGAGAAGACCAGGTGACCCACCTCGGCGACACCGTGGGCGGGCTCGATGCGCAGGTACGCCCCCCATCCCCGGGCGGCGCCTCTGATGTCGAACGTCACGAACCGCGGGTCGGCAGACCCGACCCAGGCGGCAACGGTCTGCTCCATGTCGGCCCGATCGAGGAACGGCCCGTACGACATGTACGTCCACAAGTCCGCATCGGCGTCCACGAGCGACTCCCACAGCGACGGGATGGCTCGCTCGGTGAGAGGGGAGACCGTGACGTACCGGCCGGCGAGCACCGGCGGCCCGAGCGGAGGGGGCGGTTCCCATCCGGGAACGGCGGAGCCCACCGGAAGACTCACAGGACCCGACGCTCCCGCTCGAAGAGCTCGTCGAGGCGACGGGTCAGATCCCATTCCCCGTCGGCGGCGCGGGCCGCCACCAGCAAGAGATCGACCAGACCGTGGAAGTCGTCGACGCTGACCGCCTCGGGCATCGGCTCGGCGGGGGCTCCGCCGGCTTCCACCGCGTCCAAGTTGCCCATGTTGTGGTAGTTGGCCAGCGGAAGGCACAGGCCGGTGGTGGAGTACCCGTAGGCCGCGAACGCGGTCGCCTCACAAGACCCGCCGGCCATCAGCTTTCTCTGATGGATCCGGCCACTGTCCTTGGCGGCAGAGGACACGAGGTTGGTGAGCCGGTGGTCGAACACACTCGAGGCGTCCCCCACCCGAACCACGGGTCCGCCACCCACGGGCGAATCGGCGAATTCCCGGCTGCATTCGATCGACAGCACCCGGGCGTCATCGGGCAGGGTGTTGTCGCGGGCGGCGCCGATCGCTCCGACGAAGCCGAGCTCTTCGGCTCGGGTCACCAGCACGGCGAAGTGGCGCAGGGTCGGATCCGGGCGCGACCGGTCCAGGGCGGCGAGGGCCGCGGCCACTCCGGCGAGGTCGTCGCAGGCATGAGCGTGGCACCTCCCTCCACGGACGCCGAGACGCTGGCGCCCGAACGACCACCTCCCGATGTCGCCTTCCCCGAGTCGCGCCCCGCGTGAAGCTTCGACGGTTCCCTGGGAGGCCTCCGGGTCGTACTCGACGAGCGTGGCGGGATGGCGTCGGCCTCTGGCGTCGAAGAACTCGAGACGGGGCCGGCCCGCGAAGTACTCGGGCCGCACTCCCCCTCGGAACTCGACGGCGGCGTAGCGCCCTTCGGACTCGGTCACGACGAAGGCGGGGTGGTCGGCGTGAGCGACAGCCACCACCGGGGCGGCCTTCTTTCGGCCCTTGCGTGTGATCAGGAGGTTGCCGTGGCGGTCGGTGCGCACGGAGAGATCGGCGCGTCGCGCCACCCATGCCCTTACCCAGTCGAGGACCCGCCATTCCTCGCCCGGTGCGGTGGGGATCGCGGTCAGCTGTTCGAGCCAGCGACGTTCGGAAGTGCGGTCGGCCATCGCCGCGAGATTCCCAGGTCTGCGCCGGAGGCGCAAAGACGGCGGGTCAGCGGTCGAACGGCGTGTCGGTGAAGAAGTCCGATGCCCGGGGGATCTCGGGCTCGGGCGCCTTGGGCGACTCGATACCGAGCCGGGATCGCACCGCCTCGTAGCCTCCCTGCTCGAGCTCCTCGGCGAGCTCGGGACCGCCGGACTCGACGATGCGGCCGTCGATCATCACGTGGACCCGGTCGGGTGACAGGTAACGGAGGATGCGGGCGTAGTGGGTGATCATCACCACCGCCATGTCGGGGCTCCGCATCGCCTCGACCGCCTCTGCGATCTGTCGCACGGCGTCGATGTCGAGACCGGAGTCGATCTCGTCGAGGACCGCCACCTTGGGGCCGAGCACTGCCAATTGGAAGATCTCCGACCGCTTCTTCTCGCCGCCCGACAGGTCGTCGTTGACTGAGCGGCCGAGGAAGTCGACCATCCCGAACCGCTCGGCAGCTTCTCCTATGCGCTTTTCGACCTCGTCGGTGTCGAGGCCGCGTTCCTCAGCGGCTTCCCGAACGAAGTCGCCGAGCCGGATTCCCGGCACCTCTGTCGGGTACTGGAACGCCTGGAGGAGCCCCAGCCTGCTGCGCTCGTCGACGTCCAGGTCGAGGATCTCGGTTCCGGCCAGCCGCGCCGAGCCTCGAACCTGATACTCGGGGTTGCCGGTGAGCACGTGGCTCAGCGTCGACTTCCCCGATCCGTTGGGGCCCATCACGACGTGGATCTCGCCGAAGGGAACGGCCAGGTCGACGCCGCGGAGGATCTCGGTCCCGTCCACGGATGCTTGCAGGTTTTCGATCTCGAGGGCCAACGTCATCACTCTTCTCCAATCCTCAAGAAGACCATCCCGTCTTCCACCTTCGCGTCGTAGACGGGGACGGGCTGGGTGGCGGGAAGGGCCTGAGGCTCACCGGTGCGGAGGTCGAAGGCGCTGCCGTGGCGGGGGCATTCCACCTCCGCCCCGAACACGTCACCTTCCGCCAGGGACGCCTCGGCGTGGCTGCAGCGGTCGCCGATGGCGTACACCTCTCCCTCGACCCGGAACAGGGCGATGCGGTGCTCGCCGATGTCGACCCTCAGCCCGCGGTCGTGTGGGATGCGCTTGGCTTCCACGACTCGGATCCAGCTCACGACAGCCGGCCCTCCTCCTGCGCCTGGGTGAAGCGCCGGAACACGGCTTCTTCGATCGGCTCGGCGACCGTGTCGAACGGGAGGCGTTCGATCACTTCGGAGAAGAAGCCGCGGACGAGCATCCTCTCTGCCCGGGGACGGGATATGCCCCGGGACTGCAGGTAGTAGAGGTGCTCCTGCTCGAGCGGACCGACCGACGAGCCGTGGCCGCACACGACGTCGTTGCAGAGGATCTCGAGGTTGGGCACCGAATGGGCCTTGGCGTGTTCGGAGAGGACGAGGTTGCGGTTGGTCTCGAACGCCGAAGTCCGGACGGCGTCCTTCTCGATGCGCAGCAGGCCCGTGAAGACCGACTGGGCGTGGTCTTCGACCGCGCCTTTCATGAAGACGTCGGAGGTGGTGTTGCGTCCGATGTGGTTGATCGTCATGCGATAGTCGAGCGTCTGGTGGTCTTCCCCGAAGTAGACGCCGACGACTTCGGCCGACGAGCCGGTCCCCTCCAGATCGACCGCCAGGTCGAGGCGGGCCACCTTCCCGCCCAGCCCGACTTCACCGACGCGGCCGGTGGCGTCGCGGCCCAGACGGAGGCGCTGGTGGACGAGCCCGGTGGTGGCCAGGTCCCAGCCTTGCACGGACATGAAACGCAGCTGGGCACCGTCCTCTGCGGTGAGGACGACATCCGGCACCGCCACTGCCTCGAGGCCCTCGGGGCTGCGGTAGACGACGATGAGGCCCGCCTGGGCATTGGCGCCCACCAGGAACTCGACGTGCGGAAACGAGATGGTGCCCGGCTGCGTCGCCTGGATGTCGACGACGATCGGCGATTCCACCACCGCCCCGGGGCGAACCGCCACCACGGCGCCGTCGGTGGCGAACGCCAGGTGGGCCGCGGCGAACTTGTCCCGATCGACGGGAGCGGCAGTCTCGAGTCGATCCACTTCGGCCATTCGCTTCACGCTCACGTCACCGACCTCGAGGGCGACGTCCACCACTCGGCCGTCGATGATCTGGATCCGGCCGGCGGCGTCGTCGAGCGCGGAGGTGAGGAACGGCCCGGCGGGCATCGCTGCCCCGCCGTCTGTGGTGAGGGCCAGCGAGTCGAGGTCGAAGTCGAGCTCGACGTAGCGCCACTCCTCCTCCGCCCCGGTGGGTACGTCCTGGGCTTGGAAAGCGGCGAAAGCTTCCGAAATCTGGGGCGCCCGCCAGTCGGGCTGGCCCCGTTGTATGGTCTCGACGGCAGTGTGATCCAGCGCGGTCAAATCCAGTTCTCCGGGACGTGGGACAGAAATCCGATGGTATTGCACTATCGCGATAGTGCGAAATACGCCGTCAGGTCCCGGAGAGTTGCTTCGCCCTTCGCCACACGGCGTCGAACATCTCCTCCGTCAACCGTCCGGTGAACGTGTTCTGTTGGCTCGGGTGGTAGGAGCCGAGCAGCACCGGGCCTGGTTCGAGGTCGACTTCTGCGCCGTGACCGAATCGTGGCCGGGGACGGGGAACGGCCCATCCCCAGTCGGCGCCGCGACGCAGCACCTGGGTCCAGGCGAGCTGGCCCAACGTCACCACGACCCGGGGACGCATCGCGGCGACTTCCGGGATCAACCACGTGTCCACACAGGTGGCGATCTCGACAGTCGTCGGTTTGTTGTCCGGTGGGGCGCAGTGGCAGACGGCGGTGATCCGCACATCGATCAGGCCCAGGTCCGGGTCCTCGTCGTCGGGCGAAGTCGCCAGCCCCGCCCTGTGCAGCGCCCGGTACAACCAGTCGCCCGAACGGTCGCCGGTGAACATTCGCCCGGTGCGGTTCCCTCCGTGGGCGGCGGGGGCGAGTCCCACGACGAGGATCGGAGCGTCCAGGGAACCGAACGACGGGACGGGCCGGCCCCAGTACTCCTCGCCGGCGAATGCGGCCCGCTTCTCAGTGGTGGCTTTCCGTTCTCGCCACTCCACGAGACGAGGGCACAGGCGGCATTCCGTCAGCCCGGCATGGACCGTCACTCGCGCTCCAGGGCGGCGACGCTCACCTCGGACATGGCATTCCACAGCATCCAGCCCATGCCGTGGGACTCGGCGGCATCGATCTGTTGCCTCACCTGGGCTGCGTTGTAGCCGAAGTCCTGGAGCCACGGACGGATGACCACCTGTCCCGACGAGCGCGCCACCGCGTCGGCGAGTGCCCGATTCACCACCACGTCCGGCCGGGCGCTCGGATCTTCCAGCCCGTACCAGCCCGAGTCGTAGTGGCTGGGATAGATCATCGGGGACACCACGTCTCCGACGGAGGTGATGTCCTCCCAGCGCTGGCCGATACCGCCGTCGTCAGCCGACGTCGTGACGAACCCGAACACGTCGACGCCCACCGCACACCCGAGCGGATGCAGCGCCTCGGTCGCCTCCCGGATGAAGCTCCGGATCGCTTCGGCGCGCACGTCGAGGGAGACGCCGGCGTCGAAGTGCACCGACTCGGGACGGACGTCGGGGAACCGCACGTAGTCGAACTGCACCTCGTCGAGGCCCATCGAGCAAGCCTCGGTCGCCAAGTCGAGGGCGTATGCCCGAGCTTCGGGATCGGTGGGATCGAGAAAGTATTGCCCATTGGAGGAGAACGGCGCCCCGGTCTGCTCATCCCACACCGCCATGTCGGGATCTGCCTGGGCGGCCACCGGGTCCTGAAACGCCACGATCCGCCCGATCATGTAGAGGTCCTGCGCCTTGGCCGCCTCCACCACCTCGGCGAGGTCGTAACGGGGAGCGTCGGCTCCCACCTGCGCCACGGTGGGAACCCTCGACCGGTAGAGCACCACCCCCTCCTCTGCCTTGAGGTCGATCATCAGTCCGTTCAGTTCCGTCGTGTCGGCCAGCTCCAGGAACTCTTCGAGGCGCTCCTCCACCGCCTCACCGGTCATGTGGACGGCCTTGACGATGATCGGCTCGACCTGGATCTGCTGCTCCCCCGGGCCGCCCGACCACTCGAAAGTCGCCTCCTGCCATGCCGGACGGGACACCCGCACGGTGCCCGGCTCGGCGCCCCGGACGATGAACCGGCCTTCCTCATCGGAATGTCCGACGCCGGCCCCCGCCTCGACGGTGACGTCGGCGACCGGCGTGCCGTCGGGATCTGCCACCCGTCCTCTGAGCATCAACGCCTTGAGCACGACGTCGAAGACACCGTCGTCGGGCGGGGTGATGGTGAAGGTCGAAGAGAAATGGCCGGGAGCCGACACCTGCACCAAGGCCCCCGAAGGAGCCACTTCGAGCAGTCCCGATTCCCCGGTCAGACCGAGCTGACGGCCTTCGGCGGCCACGACGGCGTTGGAGACGGGCGCGCCGACATCGTCCACGACGCGGAGGGTGAACGGGTCGGGCTCGTCCATGAACGACCACACCGCCCAGCTCAGCCAGCCGAGCGTGACCAAAACCAGCAGCCGGAACTGAGTCTTGCGGGACACGGGACGGAGACAGCCTACCGAGAACTGACGGTTGGGAGTCCGAGACGGACTTCTCCACAGACTGTGGAAAACCAATTGTCAGGGGGGGACGCATCTGATAGTTTCCAACCACGCAAGCAGTCGGGGAGCCATGGCGGGAACGAAGCGGAAGCGTTCTACTACCGCCGACACAGTCGGCCTCTACCTCGACGATGTCGCCGATCACCGCCTCCTCACGGCCGAAGACGAGATCCGCCTCGCCCGCGCCATCGAGCAGGGCCGCCGCGCAGCTGCTCGCCTCGAACAGGAAGCGGACCTCGACGAAGTCGAGAGGCGTCGGCTCCGACGCCAAGTGACGGAGGGCGAGGAGGCGCGCGCCCTCTTCATCAGCTGCAACCTCCGCCTCGTCATCTCGATCGCCAAGCGGTACACGGGCCGGGGCCTCGATCTGCTCGACCTGATCCAGGAAGGCAACCTGGGGCTGATCCGGGCGGTCGAGAAGTTCGACTGGCGGAAGGGCTTCAAGTTCTCCACCTACGCCACTTGGTGGATCCGTCAGGCCATCACCCGGGGGATCGGCAACGCCGGACGCACGATCCGCCTGCCGGTGCATCTGATCGACGTGGTCCGGACCGTCTCCGACACCCGCCAGCTCCTCCACGACCGCCTCCAGCGGGCACCGACCATCGACGAGCTCGCCGAGGCTTCGGGGGTCGACCGGGAGCGGGTGATGCTCGCCATCGAAGCTCCGAGCGACACGGTGTCACTCGACCGTCCGGTCGGCGACGATGGGGACGCCGAGTTGCAGGACTTCGTCGTCGACGACGCCGTCGACCCGTTCTCGCGGGCCGTGGAGTCGATCGCCCGGGAGCGGCTGATCAAAGCACTCGATCTGCTCGACGAAGAGGAGCGGCAGGTCCTGTGGCTCCGCTTCGGGCTCGACGGTTCCGAGCCGTGGACCCTGACGGACGTGGGAAAGCTCATGCACACCACCCGGGAGCGGGTCCGCCAGATAGAGGGGCGAGCGCTGGCGAAGTTGCGTCATCCCTCGTTCCGCTCGGAGCTGGTCACCACAGTCCTCTAGACCCAGACGCGAGCCATTCCGGCCCGAAGGTACCGGGATATCCTGTCGACATGTTCGCCAACCCCGCCTTCGCCGGGCTCGCCGTGATCGGTGCGGTGGGCGCCATCGCCGGTCTGGTGGGAGGGTTCCTCGCCGGTGCCCGCAGCCTGATCGGCACGGCATTGATGGGCGTGATCGGGGCGATCGCCGTCGCCGCCGTCGCCCGCATGGCAGGCGCTCCCCCGATCTACGGGGTGGGGATCGGGTTCTCCTATGTCTACGGCGCCGGCGGGGGGCTGTTGCTCTCCTACATCGTCGGCCGCAACGACCGGCCGGCCTGAGCAGCTCAGAGGTGCCTCGCCGCTTCGCGGCGGCTGAGCCCGGAGAGCTTCTCCCCTTCCCCGCTGAGGAAGCGGGCGACGGCGGCGGCATCGGTCTTCGAGTACTCGCGCAGAGCCCACCCGATCGCCTTCCGGATGAAGAACTCGGTCTCGTGGGCCTGTCGCCGACAGAAGTCGAAGAGCATTTCGGCGTCGGTGTGCTCCTTGTGCCGCAACTGGCTCAGGATGGCCGTGCGGCGCCGCCACATGTCGGCGTCGTCGATCCACGCTTCCATGACGGGCCGCATCGATGTCCGATCTTCCAGCAGCAGCGCCCCGACCAGGTTGGCGGCGACGTCGTCGACGAAGTCCCACCATGCCCCTTCGACGATCATCCGCTCGTACAGGTCGAGATGCGACCGCGCGGTGAACCGGCGGAACCGGCGGGCATAGGCGATCGCCAGGTACTTCTCCTCCCGGTGAGGCAGCTCCCACAGCGCCTCGATCCCCGACCGGTACTCGGCAGTGTTCGACGGGACCATCTCGGCGGCGATATTGCGAATGATCTCGGCGCGACCGGGCTTCTGCACGCCGTAGAAAGGCATGGCGGTCTTCATGTACGCGGCCATCGCCGCCGCCTTGTCGGGGTCGGCTCGCTGAGCGAGCTCCGCAGCGACCAGCTCAGCGAGTCGCTCGCCGTAGCCCACGCCGGTTCGAGTCGGGGAACGTCGTGAGGTCAGCCGATGGCGCCCGCTTCGGCCATGTTGAGCTCGATGAGGCGGTTCATCTCGACCGCGTACTCCATCGGCAGTTCCTTGACGATCGGCTCGATGAAGCCGGCCACGATCATCGAGGTGGCCTCGTCTTCGGTGAGACCCCGGCTCATCAGGTAGAAGAGCTGTTCCTCGCCGACCTTGGAGACGGTCGCTTCGTGGCCGATCTCGGCGTCGTTCTCCTCGATCTCCATGTAGGGATAGGTGTCGGAGCGGGAGTCCTCGTCGAGTATCAGGGCGTCGCAGCGGACCATGCTCTTGGCGTCCTCCGCTCCCGGCTCGACCCTGACCAGACCGCGGTACCCGGACCGGCCGCCACCCTTCGAGATCGACTTCGACACGATGGTGGAGGTGGTGTTGGGAGCGGCATGGACCATCTTGGCGCCGGCGTCCTGGTGCTGGCCCTCCCCGGCGAAGGCGATCGAGAGCACCTCGCCGTGAGCGCCCGGCTCCATCAGGTACACGGCCGGGTACTTCATCGTCAGGCGGGAGCCCAGGTTGCCGTCGACCCACTCCATCGTGGCGTTGCGGTATGCCACCGCCCGCTTGGTCACCAGGTTGAACACGTTGTTCGACCAGTTCTGGATCGTCGTGTAGCGGCAGCGTCCGCCCGCCTTGACGACGATCTCGACCACGGCGGCGTGGAGGGAGTCGGTCGAGTAGATCGGGGCCGAGCAGCCTTCGACATAGTGGACGTAGGCGTCCTCGTCGACGATGATCAGCGTCCGCTCGAACTGGCCCATGTTCTCGGAGTTGATCCGGAAGTACGCCTGGAGCGGCTGCTCGACGCGGACCCCCGGCGGCACGTAGATGAACGAACCGCCCGACCACACGGCCGAGTTGAGTGCGGCGAACTTGTTGTCGTTGGGCGGTACGACCGTGCCGAAGTACTCACGCACGATGTCGGGGTGCTCCCGCACCGCCGTGTCCATGTCCATGAAGAGCACACCCAGCTTCTCGAGGTCCTCGCGGTTGCGGTGATAGACGACCTCGGACTCGTACTGGGCAGTCACACCGGCCAGGTACTTGCGCTCCGCCTCGGGAATCCCCAGCTTCTCGTAGGTCTGCTTGATCTCCTCGGGAACCATGTCCCAGGACTTGGCCTGCTCTTCGGTCGGCTTGACGTAGTAGTAGATGTCGTCGAAGTCGATCGTGTTCAGCAGACCACCGCCACCCCACTGGGGAATCGGCTTGCGCAGGAAGCGCTGATAGGCCTTGAGCCGGAAATCGAGCATCCACTCGGGCTCGCCCTTCATCTCCGACATCTGCCGGATGATCTCTTCGTTCAGGCCTTTCTGCGGCTTGAAGAAATAGTCGTCCTCGGAGTCGCGCCATCCGAGCTTGTATGCACCGAGATCGATATCGACTGTGGCCATCGGTCAAATCACCTCTCCGGAGAAACTCGAGGAAATGGTGCTGGACCCCGAAGGATCAGTGTCTCGCGGTTCTCCTCACCGCGATCCTCACCACTGTGCTCTTCACACCACGTGGTTTTTTCAGCGGGTTTTTCACCATCCTGATAGTGGCAATTGTAGGCGGGGTCGCCCCCTTCCCCAAGCGGCGACCACGCGTCAGCCGCCTCGGGTATCCGCCAGCTCCAACCGGGTCGGCAACGGCTGAGGACGCGAAGCCCGCAGCACCCAGAAGCGCTCACGGGCGGCTTCCCATTCCGCCAGGATGCGCTTCGCCACAGGAGAACCGGTCAGCTCGAGATGGCGCTCGATCAGCGCCTTGATCTCCAGCTCCTCGATCTCGACGGGACGGCGCATCGCCGGCGACGTGTCGGCGACGAAGCGGTTCAGCTGGGCGTCGGGGTCCCAGACGTAGGCGACGCCGCCGGTCATGCCGGCCGCGAAGTTGCGCCCCACCGGGCCGAGGACGACGACCACGCCGCCGGTCATGTACTCGCACCCGTGGTCGGAACAGCCCTCGACCACGGCCTGGGCACCCGAGTTGCGGACCGCGAACCGTTGGCCCACCGAGCCGGCGAGGAACGCCTCGCCGCCCGTGGCACCGTAGAGAACGGCGTTGCCGCCGGCGTGAGGGACGTGGTCGCCATGCCGGCGGGGGCGCACGACGATGCGGCCGCCACCTAGCCCCTTCCCGACGTAGTCGTTGGCCGTGCCCGACAGGCGGATGTCGACACCGCGGGGAAGCCAAGCTCCCAGGCTCTGACCGGCGGTTCCCGAGAGACGCACCACCACGCTGCCGTCGGGGAGGCCGGCGTCTCCGTAGCGAGCAGCGATGGCTCCCGCCAGCCCGGCTCCGACCGTTCGATCGACGTTGGATACGGGAAACGACAACTCGATCGGGGACCCGGCGTCGATCGCGTCCTTTGCTTCCTCGGTGAGTCGCTGGGACAGCCGCGAGACGGGTGGGCGGCGGAACCCGGGATGCTGCAGGTGGCCTTCGGCCCGAACCAGGAAGTCGGCGAGGCTGGCGGCCATCGGATGGTCGACCGGCTCCAGCAGGTCGGCTCGCCCGATGATCTCGCCGAGGGTGCGAGCGCCGAGAGACGCCAGATGGCCTCTGACCTCCTCGGCCAGCATCCGAAAGAGCGTCACGACCTGCTCAGCGGCACCCGTGAACTTCGCCCGCAGGTCCTCCTGCTGAGTGGCGATTCCCACCGGACAGGTGTTGAGGTGGCATTGGCGGACCATCTTGCAGCCGAGGGCCAGGAGCGGAAGAGTCCCGAACCCGAATCGCTCCGCCCCGAGCAGGGCGGCGACCACGACGTCCCGTCCCGTTCGCAAGCCGCCATCCGTTTCGAGTGCCACGGCCGAGCGGAGACCGTTGGCGACGAGCACCTGATGCGCCTCGGCCAACCCGAGCTCCCATGGAGAGCCGGCGTGCTTGATCGATTCGAGCGGCGAGGCACCTGTCCCCCCGTCGGCACCTGAGATGAGGATCGCGTCGGCGAGCGCCTTGGCGACTCCCACCGCCACCGTGCCGACTCCCGGCTCCGACACGAGCTTCACCGACACCCGGGCGGTGGGCTTGAACGCCTTGAGGTCGTATATGAGCTGGGCGAGATCCTCGATCGAGTAGATGTCGTGATGGGGTGGCGGCGAGATCAGGCCCACGCCGGGCTCGGTGTGGCGGAGACGGGCGATCTCGACCGACACCTTGTGGCCCGGGAGCTGGCCTCCCTCGCCGGGTTTGGAGCCCTGGGCCATCTTGATCTGCAGCTCCTCGGCCGAGGCGAGATATCCGGGGGTGACCCCGAAGCGACCAGAAGCCACCTGCTTGATCGCCGAGTTCTTCGAGGTGCCGTACCGTTCCGGGGCTTCGCCCCCCTCCCCCGAGTTCGACATCGCCCCGATCTGATTCATCGCCTCGGCCAGCGCCTCGTGGGTCTCGGCCGACAGTGCCCCCATGCTCATCGCCGCGGTGACGAAGCGGCGCATGATCCGCTCGGCCGGCTCGACCTCGGACAGGGGCACGGGCCGGCGCTCGGCGAAGCGCAACAGGTCCCGCAGCTGCATCGGCGGGCGGTCTTCGATCTTCTCCCGGTAGGTGTCCCAGTCCGCCTGCTCACCGGAACGGACCGCACGCTGGAGAGCGAGGACCATGCCGGGGCTGGTGACGTGGTGGGTGCCTCCCCGCCGCTGCTTGTAGAAGCCCCCGGGGAACTCCTCGCCTTCCTCGTAGGCGGAGTGGAGTTGGAGCACTCGCTCGGCGAGCTCGTCGAGCCCGAGCCCGCCGGTACGCCGGCGGGCGTTGCGGAACGCCAGGTCGGCGACTTCGGCGTCCAGCCCGATCACCTCGAAGAGCTCGGAGCCGCGGTAGGCGGACACGGTGGATATGCCCATCTTGGACATCACCTTGAGGAGACCCGATTGCAGCGCCGAGCGATAGTTCTCCTGGGCGACGACCGGATCGACCATCACCACCCCTTCCTCGGCTAGAGAGCGCACTTGGTCGATGGCGAGGTAGGGATTCACCGCGGAGGCGCCGGCGGCGATCAGCATCGCCAGGTCGTGGGAGTCGCGGGGCTCTCCGGAGACGACGACGATCGAAGCCTGCATGCGTATCCCCGCATCGATGAGCCGGTGGTGGACCGCCCCGACCACGACCGTCATCGGGATGGGGGCGTGGTGGGCATCGAGCTCGCGGTCGGACAGCACGACGATCGTCGCCCCGGACCTCACCGCCTCGACCGCTTCCTCACACACTTCTTCGATCCGCTCCCTCATGCCCGCCGGTCCCTTCGAGACGGGCCACATTGCGGCGATCCAGTGAGAGAAGAACCCGGGGTCGCCGGAGAACACGATCGCCTCGAGCTCGGCGTCGGAGACGATCGGGGACGACAGCTCGATGAGATGGGCAGTGGCAGCCGTCTCGTCGAGGAGCGAGCCCCGCGACCCCAGGTAGGTGCGGAGCGACATCACGAGCTGTTCCCGGATCGGGTCGATCGGGGGGTTGGTGACCTGGGCGAAGAGCTGATGGCAGTAGTGCGATGATCGGCGGGGATGATCCGACAGGGCGGCGAGCGCGGTGTCGCTTCCCATGGACCCGATCGGCGTCTTGCCTTCCGCCATCTCGGCCAAGATCAGGCGCCTCTCCTCGGCTGTGTAGCCGAAGGTGCGGCATAAGGCGGAGGCGTCGAAACGGTCGTCGGCCGACCGGTCGAACGGATGCTGCACGTACAGGGTCTCGTTGGAGATCCAGTCCTCGTACGGCGCCCGGGACGCCATCTCTGCCCGCAGGTCGTCGCCGAAGCGGATCGACCCGGTGCGGCGCTCGAACAGCAGCATGTCACCGGGGCCGAGCTGGCCGGTGCGCTGTGCCTGCGCCTCCTCCTCGGGGCACACCCCCGCTTCGGACGCCACCAAGACCACGTCGGGGGTGATCGCCCACCGCGCCGGGCGGAGGCCGTTGCGATCGACGGCAGCGAGCAGATCGATGCCGTCGGTGACGGCGATCGCCGCCGGGCCGTCCCACGGCTCGGTGAGGAACGCCTGGTACTCGTGGAAGGCGCGCAGCGGCGGCGTCAGGTCGGCGACGTTCTCCCAGGCGGCCGGGATCAGGATCTCTTTGACGTGGGGCAGGTCGCGACCCGATCGGATGAGCAGTTCGAACATGTTGTCGAGGCTGCCGGAATCCGAGAGGCCGGGCTGGAGGAACGGGCTCAGGTCTCCGATGCGCGCACCCCACACAGTCGGGCCGCGGCCGGGCACCATGGCGGCGTTCTCCCGGGCTTGCGTCCAGGATCGATTCGACGAGATCGTGTTGATCTCTCCGTTGTGGGCCAGGGCTCGGAACGGCTGGGCGATGTGCCACGACGGAAACGTGTTGGTGGAGTAGCGCTGGTGGAAGATGGCGAAGGCCGTCTCGTAGTCCGGGTCGGCGAGGTCCCAGTAGAAGGCGGCGATGTCGGCCGCGGTGAAGAGGCCCTTGTACACGACGGTGCGTGCCGAAGCGGAAGGGATCGAGAACTCGGCGGACGAGGCGTCCCGCTCTATCCGCTTGCGAGCGAGAAACAGCAGCCGTTCGAAATCGTCTCCCTCGACTCCGGGCGGAGCAACCACAACAGCCTGCTGGATGATCGGCAGGCTGGCGAGCGCCCGAGCCGACAGGACGGAGGGATCGACCGGGACGGAACGCCAGAACGCGACCGTGGCTCGCTCGGCTTCGACCGCCCGCTCGACGAGGCGTCGATGGGCCTCGGCATCGTCCGGCGGGAGGAAGCAGACGACCACGCCGACCTCCCGGGCGGGGTCGATCGAGACGCCGACGGCGCCCATGTCGCGCGAGATGAGGCGGAGAGGAATCTGGGTGAGCAGACCTGCCCCGTCGCCGGTCCCGTCGGCCGCCTTCGCCCCCCGATGATCGAGCCGCCGCAGACAATCCACCGCCAGCCGGGTGAGGCGATGGGAAGCGGCGCCGTCGCGAGCGGCGATGAAACCCACCCCGCAGGCGTCGTGCTCGAATCGGGAGTCGTAGAGAGGGGGCACGGCGGTCACGAGGCGTTCTCTCCAATCTGTCGGAAAAAGGGAGGAGAGTCTACAACAGGATCACGACCCCGCGATACGCATATACGCATAAAGGACGAACAGCATCGCGACGGCGCTAGGTTCGCCCTATGCCTGTGATAGTCGTCGGAGCGGACACGCCCTCGGGGCGCATCATCGTCGACCGCCTCCTCTCTCCCGACCGGGAGGTGCGAGCCTTCGTCACCGACGCCGATGCCGCCGAGATGTTTCGGGCGCTCGGCGTGAAGGTGGCGTTGGGCGACGTTTCAGACGACTCTCACGTCGCCGGGGCGTGCCTCAACTGCTTCTCGGCAGTCTTGGTCTCCGAGGCCGCTTCCGACGCCCGCCTGCGTTCGTTCGCACCGACGCCCGAAAGGGTTCTCGAGGGCTGGGGAAAGGCGGTCCAATCAGCGGCCGTGCGACGGGTCATCTGGGTCGCCGGTGACGAGGCGATCCCCACGACCTCGATCGCCGAGGTGGCGACGATCGAACGATCACGTCCCGACCTGGCCGAGGCGGTCTATGCGCTCGACCAGGCCGCTCACATCTGATCTTCAGATCGGGCTGAAGGAGGCGGACGCCGGGTCGACCTTGCGCAGGGCGCGCTGGTAGGCCTGGATCAGATACGGATAGGGGTCGATCGGGCTGCCGTTGTAGTGGAGCTCGAAGTGGGTGTGGGGCGACGAGCCTTCGGCGTTGCCGGAATCGCCCACCCAACCGATCACCTGGCCGGCTTCCACTCGATCGCCCACCTCGACTGCCACCCCGAGTTCCAGCGGGGCGGCACCGTCGTCGGTACCGGGGTTGTCGTTGTTCAGGTGCATGTACCAGGTCTCCCAGCCGTCGCCGTGGTCGATGGCGACGTACCGACCGGCCGATCCGCGATCTCTGACCCAGAGGACGACACCGTCGGCCGCGGCGTACACCTCGGTGTGCTTGGGAGCCATCAGATCGTTGCCCTTGTGGCTGTGACCGGAGCGGGGCGCGCCCCAGCTGCTCGTGAACTCGGTCACCTCGGCCTCTTGGGGGAATGTCAGGTGGAAGTCGGGGGCCGCCGACAAGGGACTGGCGATCGCGAGGACAGCGACCGAGACCGCGGCGACACGCGCGACAAACGCTTTCCGAATCATGGGAACTCCAGGGAACGGGGACTGGTGGAATCGACCCTGTGGTCTGGAACCGGAAAGACCCTAGACCGCTCGTGATTTTGTTCACAAACTCGGAGAGGTCGATGGGTCGCTGGTCATGGTCTCCGAGGAACGACTTCGAAGGCCCGAAACCAGTGTGAGGCCGGGTCGCTCGAACCCGGCCTCACATCGTGCCATCGCAGCAGCTCACTCCCTGGCTACAGGATGGTGTCCGCTCTCTATCGGCGCCGGCGCTCGGGAGTTTGAGAGGTTTCTCTCCGGTCAGCCGCCGAGTCGGTCGCGGAGCGTCTCGACGACCTGTTCCAGCAGCTCCAGGCACAGGCGGAGCCGGCTCGCCGGGCCGGACGACGAGAGCAGGGCCAAAGCATCGAGCGGGTCGACGGGAGCGAGAGCGGCGATCTGATAGCTGGCGGTGAGAGGATCGGAAGCGAGGTCGACGCGGATGGCGGAGGTGTCGGCCCCCAGTTCGCTGGCCAGCGCCAACACCCTCCGAACCGACGCTTCGGCCTCGTCGAGGAGCGACTGAGGCACCTCTTCGGGGGCGTCCGGCCAGGGGACGACTTCGGCGAGCGGATATGGCTCCTCGGCCACCCATCGGGAGATGCGGAACCGCGAAACGGCGGCGGCGATGACCCGCCGGTGGTCGGCTTCGGGGAGCCGGCTGATCGAAGCGATCCGCAGCGTCGTGCCGACGTCGAAGCGTTCGTCCCCTCCCCCGACCTCGGAGCCCTTCTCGATCAGCACGGTCCCGAAGGTGCCGTCACCGCCGGACACGTCGTCGACCAGGTGCTGGTAGCGGGTTTCGAACACGCGGAGCGGGAGCGCGGTGTAGGGGAAGACGACCGACTGCAGCGGGAACATCGGCATCCGGGTCGTCATGTCGGCGTCTCCCGCATGCGGACCATGAACCGGAGGCGCTCTTTCACGTCACCGTCGATGGAGACCACGAACGAGTAGGCGCCGGCTTCCCGAAAGACGATGTTGGTGAACGTCAAGGCCCGCACGACGGTGAGGTCCTGGCCTTCGGGCAAGTGCGGCGGGCGGCGAACAGGCACCGGCGCCTTCAGCGTTCCGGGGAGGACCGAGCGGCCGTCCTCGTCCTGCAGCTCGACTTCGAGGACCACCGACTCTCCGGGCCAGCCCCAGGGGACGCGGACTCGCAGTCCGATACCCATGCTCGGGTGACGGGCCGGGAGGGAGCGAACGGTGAGGACGTCCCATCCCCCACCGAGAACGAAGAGCTTCCCCTGGCTCGCCTGCACCGCATCCGCCAGGAGGGCGATGTCCACTGATGGCTCCAACGTCCCGCCACCGAAGTCCACCTGCGCCACCCTACCGGTCCTCCCTCGGGGAGCGGAGTTCCGGGACTCGGCTTCGGCCCCGTATCGTTGGATCACGAAAACCTGTTCCAGGAGGTGTTGTTGTGTCCAAACCCGTTGACATCGCACCCGCCACTGGCAAGCTCGGGGTCCTGACGCCGGGCATGGGAGCCGTCGCCACGACGCTCTTCGCCGGAGTTCTGGCGGCGCGGAAGGGATTGGCCGCACCCTATGGGTCACTCACCCAACTCGGCCACATCCGCCTGGGTCGCCGCGACGACGCCCGCAACCCGCTCATCAAGGACTTCGTCCCACTCGCCTCCCTCGACGATCTCGTGTTCGGGGGGTGGGACGTCTATTCGGACGACGCGTACGCCGCGGCGATGAAGGCCGGCGTGCTGGAACCCCGCCACATCGAGTCGATCGGCGACGAGCTGCGCCTGATCGAGCCGATGGCCGCCGTCTTCGACCATCAGTGGGTCCGCAATCTCAACGACGTCGACAACGTCAAGGAAGTCGAAGGCTCCAAGATGGATCAGGCCGAGGCCCTCATGGCCGACATCGACCGCTTCCGCTCCGAGCACGGCGTGGAGCGCGTGGTCATGGTCTGGTGCGGTTCGACCGAGTCCTATCGCGACCCTTCCGAAGTGCACATGGATCTGGCTTCGTTCGAGAAGGGATTGAAGGAGTCGCATCCGGACATCGCCCCGTCCCAGATCTACGCCTACGCCGCGCTCCAGTCCGACGTGCCCTTCGCCAACGGCGCGCCCAACCTCACCGTCGACATCCCGGCGATGGTCGAGCTGGCCGAAGAACGGGGCGTGCCGATCTCGGGCAAGGACTTCAAGACCGGCCAGACGCTGTTGAAGACGATCGTGGCTCCCGGCCTGAAGGCGCGGATGCTGGGTGTGCGGGGCTGGTTCTCGACGAACATCCTCGGCAACCGCGACGGCGAAGTCCTCGACGATCCGGAATCCTTCAAGTCGAAGGAGGTGTCGAAGCTCGGTGTTCTCGAGCAGATCCTCCAGCCCGAGTTGTACCCGGAGCTCTACGGGGAGCTCTATCACAAGGTCCGCATCAACTACTACCCGCCGCGGGGCGACGAGAAGGAAGGCTGGGACAACATCGACATCTTCGGGTGGCTCGGTTATCCCATGCAGATCAAGATCGACTTCCTGTGCCGGGACTCGATCCTGGCGGCTCCGCTCGCCCTCGACCTGGCGTTGTTCATGGACCTCGCCCACCGCGCCGACCGCAGGGGCATCCAGGAGTGGCTGTCCTTCTACTACAAGACCCCCCAGCACGCTCCGGAGATCTATCCGGAAAACGACTTGTTCATCCAGCTCACGAAGCTGAAGAACAACCTGCGTCAGATGATGGGTGAGGACCTGATCACCCATCTCGGCACGGAGTACTACGAGAAGTAGGGATGGAAGACGGCCTCCAGGTCGGTGCGTTCACGATCCCCGATGAGGAGATCCATGAGACGTTCACGACCTGGGGCGGCCCGGGTGGCCAACACGCCAACCGCGCCCAGACCGCGGTGGAGTTGCGATTCGACGTCACCGCCACCCGGGCCCTTCCACCCGACGTGCGCGACCGGATCGTCACCCGCCTGGGAGCGGTGGTCACGGTCACGGCGTCGGAGTCACGCTCGCAATGGCGGAACCGGGCGGCGGCTCGACGGCGTCTCGCTGCCCGGCTGCTCGAGGCGATGCGACAGCCGAAGCCTCGCCGACCGACGCGGCCGTCTGCCGCAGCTCGACGACGTCGCCTCGAGGAGAAGCGGAGGCTCTCCGAAAAGAAGCGCCTCCGTCGGCGCCCGGAGCTCTGAGCTGCCGGGTCAGAAGAAGTCCCGCACCGCGTCCCGGTCGGGCTTCCCACCGCCGGCCGTCGGGATCTCGTCGACTCGTCGCAGCTCTCTCGGCACTTCGTAGGGGGCGAGGCGCTCGGAGGCCCATGCCCGCACCGATATCGGCTCGACGTCGCCCACGTAGACGCCCACCAGGCGCTCGCCCCATTCGCGGTCAGCAACCCCGACTAGGGCGACCTCCCGGACCCCTGGGTGGGTCACGAGGACGGCTTCCACCCGGCCGGGGTCGACGTTCTCCCCGCCGGTGACCACGATCCGGTCCGCTCGCCCGATGACTCGGAGGGCACCGTCGTCGTCCACGATCCCCCGATCGGGCGTGACGAACCACTCGTCGGGTGAGCGGTCGGGCTCGCCGGCGTAGCCCGGCGAGATCTGGGCGCCCCGCAGGTGGATCCGCTCGTCGACGATGCGCACCTCTATGCCCGGGAGGGGATGAGCGGCATAGCGAGGTCCCGTTCCGGGCCGCAGAGTGGCGACCTGGGCGCAGGTCTCGGTCATGCCGTAGGTGGGAAGGGCCGGCATGCCACGGGCGTGGGCCTCCTCGATCAGACCGGGCGGAATGGGTCCGCCGCCGACGAGGACAGCCTTGAGGTCCCGGTAGTCGTCGTCGTCGTGGTCGAGGACCCGGCGGAGCATCGTGGGCACGAGCGACACGATGGTCACGTCGCCTCTCATCGCCTCGCTGACTGCGGCGACGTCGAAACGGGGTAGCCACCGCACCGATGCGCCCACGAACGCCGAGCGGTAGAGGATGGAGAGGCCTCCGACGTGGTGGAGGGGCATCGCCGCCAGCCATACGTCGTCGGCAGTGTGGGCGAGATGGGCGGCGGACGCCCGGGCGGCGGCGGCCCAGTTCGATTCGGTCAATCGCACGCCCTTCGCCGGTCCGGTGGTCCCGGAAGTGAAGAGAATCGTGGCCGCCGACTGGGTAGCCGCAGCCTTCGCCACCGCCGCCCGACGCTGCTTCTCCTCGGCAGGCAGGGTCGGGTCGATGAGGACCATCTGACGGCCATGCCCGGGGACGGTCATCAACCGCACGACCGAACCGACCGTGCCGCCAGGCTCGACAATGTGCTGACCCGGGCCGTCGGGGGGTGGGGTGGCGAGGAGGTCCCCATAGGTCAGTTCGCCTTCGCGGCTGATCAAGAAGGTGGAGCTGGGAGGGTGGGAACGGATCCATTCGGTCAACACAGCCGGCGCCTCACCGCACGAAAGAAGGCCGGGAAGCCGAGCCTCTCACCAGCCACACCTCGAACTCGGCCCCTTCGTCGACCAGTTCCGGAGGCACCATCGCCTCCCACAACGCCGAGTTCCCCTCGGGCTCGTAGGTGCGCGTGGCTGCGACCACCACGCCGTCGGCGGTGACCGCGACGATCTCCTGTCCGGTCGCCCCCTCCGGCACGGTCGCGGTCCCCGAGAGGTAGGCGGGGATCGGTTCTGCGCCCGGTTGGTGGACGGCGAGCTCCTCGGCTTGCGAGAGGATCACGTCCACACCGGCCTCGTCGACTCCGTTCGCCACCGACTGCCCCAACAGGCTCTCCCACTGGGGCGGCGCCAGGAGATAGGGATCACCCCCGGGGAACCAGCGGTCCTTCTCTTCGACCACCTCCATCAACGGAGCCAGGTCGAGGGGGATCTCGACGTCGCCGTCGGTGCCGCGCATCACCGAGGCGGTCCTTTCCGCCCGACGCGGCTCGTCGAGCAGGGACACACCGTCGGTCGCCCACGGGATCGAGACATCGAGCACGTCCCCGATCGTGGGCACCACGTCGACCGTCTCGGCCCGCAGGTCGTCGACCGTGCCCGGATCGGGGGCGTCCGGATGGCCGGCCGGGTACTTGACGAAGAGAGGGATGAACGAGATCGTGCCGATGGTGTCGTCGGTGACCGTCCGCTGGTGCCCGGTGCCAGGCCGGATCGTGATGCCGTGGTCCGCCGCCACGACGATCAGCGCTTCGTCGTAGACCCCCTGGCTCTCGAGCTGGTCGAGCACGCGGCCGAGCATCGTGTCCGCCCAGTGCGCCTGGATGAGATGTCGCTGCCATCCCTGGGCGACCAGATAGGCGTCGTCTCCCCAGCCCACGTTGTCCCGACCGGGAGGGCGCGGGGCGTTGTGGAGCCGGCCGTCGGCGGTCAGGTCCCACGGATGGTGCGGATAGAGGAAGTGGGCGTAGCGAAACGACGCCGGGCCCTCCATCCGCCCGATCGACTCCAGGAATCGCGTCAGGTCCCGCCGCCGGTCGTTGGAGACCTGGGTGAGGAACCGATCGATGATGTCGAAGTCGCCCGTGTCCTGATCGACAAAGCCGCCCCATCCCTGATCGATCGGCGGGAGGGCGGCGGCGACGTCGTCAGGTGCGATCAGGTGGGCGTAGACGACGGAGAGGTCGCCGAGCACGGATTCCCACCTCTCCCCCGGGGGCGCCACCGGGCGGCTGACGTTCCCGCATATGTACGGCGGGCACAGCTCGGTGACGTTCTCGATCGCCTCGACGTCGTAGTCGCCGGAGAGCAGAGAGAAGATCGTGAAAGGATGGTGGGCGGTCGTCGGGATGCTGCCTTCGGATACCACCCGTCCGGTGAGGAGCGCGGGGACCGCCTCCTCGGTCTGCTGATGGACACCGACAGCATTGCGATACCAGACACCGTCGGCGGCGAGACGCCCGAAGGAGGGGAAGTGTTCGACGTCGAGCGACCCGTCGCCCCGGATCATGGAAGCGGCAGGAAACTCGTCGTAGACGATCATCACGACCGGCGTCGGGTTGCCGACGTGGACCGCCTCCGGCACGTCGGCACGGGAAGCGAACAGCACGTCGGACGTCGGCGTAGCGAAAGCGAACCAGCCGAGCACCACGAACGGCGCCAACCCGAGGTAAGAGAACCCGGTCCGTGCCGAGGGGAAGCGGGCGTAGAGAGCGACCAGGCCCGCGCTCACCGCCACTGCGACTACGTAGAACATCACCGGAGGCCACGAGCCGAACCCGGCGTTGACGAGGATCGTCGCCGCCGCCACGCTCCCCAGCGCTGCCAACAGCACCAGATGCAAGACGATCCCGGTGTCTCGGTGCACGGCGCGGACGGCGAGAACGACGGCCGCCAAGACGAACGGCACGAGCAACAGGCCGGAGGCGAGGAGCCAGATGTCGGGAACCGGGAAGCGACGAGCGACGAAGAACTCGGGGTTGCGACCGAGGAGGTCGAGGAGAGGCTGACCGAGGGCGAATGTGCCCAGACCGACGATCGACGCGACGACTGCGACCGGGCGGATCTCTCCCACCCCTTCGAAGGTCGGTCTCATCTACTCAGATGGTAAAGACGCCGCGTGCCACCGGGTAGGTCGGCCTCTCGCACCACTCGGAAGTGCTGCGACACCAGGCGGTCGAACGACTCACGGTCCCGGCCGGGGTGCAGTTCTTCCGGACGCTTGTTGGCGGTGAGACGGCCGACCATCGGGTCTTCGGGTGCCACGAACTCGACAACGACGGGGACGTCGAAGGAGGCCAGCCACTCGACCACGCGGGCAGGCGGGATCGATGCCGAGTAGATCAGGTGATGGATGAGGCCGTAGGCGATCACGAGGTCGGGGCGTGCCCGTTCGAAGAGCGCCGGCCGCTCGACTCCGGCCCAACCCTGCGACGGCGAGGGATTCTGCAGATCGGTGAGGACCGGCGTGATCGGCGTGCCGGCGGAAAGGGACCGGTAGAGCCGGTCGAGCACGACCTCGTCGCCGTCGACGGCGATGGCGTCGGCGCCCCGGGAAACCGCGACCTGGCTGAAGTGACCGTCGTTGCAGCCGAGATCGAGCACCGTGGCAGGCGACACGGCCTCGAGGGCCTGGACGAGGAATTCGGTCTTCAGGTCGCGATCGCGGGCTACGTGGTCGCATCCGTGGTACGTCGACCAGGTGCCGTCGTCGCTGTCCCATTCCAGGTCGTCGATGAGCGCACGGAGCTTCTCGACGTTGGCACGGATCAGGTCGGCGGTGAAGCCGGCCTCGGCGAGCGAGCGGCGCACCTCTCGCCCTTTGAGGCGAGCCTCGGCGCGGGCTTGGAGGCCGATGTGGAGGATCGCCGCCGGGGTGGCCTTGCGGCGGGCCGGCAGCAACCGCCACATCTGGGCGCTGGTGGGTCCTTCCGGGTCGCCCCGCAGCCAGGGCTGGAACGGGACCCCACACCACGCCTCCATGAGCAGAGGGTGGAGGAACTGGCGGCAGAACTGGCGGTAGCCGATCCACGGCTCCCCCCTCCGGTATCGCTCGAAGGAGCCGACGTCGATGAACTGAGGACGGCCACCGACGAACTGGATGTTGTAGGGCGTGGCGTCCTTGAGGATCATCCCCTCGCCCAAGGCCTCGAGCATGAGGTCGAGCTGGAGGAGGGCGGCATCGCGGAGCATCGAGAAGGTCCACTCGAACGGATAGGTGATGAACCCGATCCGAGGATGCGCCAGCGCCCCGGCCGCACCCTCGGGGGCGTCGACCTCGGTGGTCGCGATGAGACGGCCGTGGGCGGTGGCCCGACCGAAGAAGTCGCTCGCTTGGAGAGCGCGCCAGTCGGCGAGGCCGCGTTCATCGAGGATTCGCGTGACCGTGGAGTCGCCGAGGACGACACGAGATGCCGGGTCTCGGAACGACCCGGGATCGGCCCAATTCAAAGGCGATCAGCCTTCCTGGGTTTCCTCGGCCGGTACCGGCTCGGTCCCCTCGGCCGATTGCTCGGGTGCGGGCTCTTCACCCTTGCGGGACCGCCACCGGCTACGCATCGCCTTGGCGGCCACTCCGAGCCCGGCCACCCCGCCCAGCACTGCTTGCAGGATCAGACTTCCAGAACCGGGATCGAGATAGGCAAAGATCATCTGGGGTTTCCCTTCGCGGTTGGCTCGCCGGCGGCCAGATGACCGCCCGGCGACATGTTCGTTACTTTACGGCGACAAGCCAACTGATCCATCGCCACTCCCCGCCCCATCTAATCTCCCTGCATGGTCTCTGAGATCTTCGATCCCACCGCCTGGGAAGCGGTGCCCGGGTTCGAATTCACCGACATCACCTACCACCGGGCACGCGACGGGGGAGCCGTTAGGGTGGCCTTCGACCGTCCCGAGGTGCGCAACGCCTTCCGGCCGCACACCGTCGACGAGCTCTACACCGCGCTGGACCACGCCCGCCAGACCTCGGATGTCGGATGTGTCCTCCTCACCGGGAACGGCCCCTCCCCCAAGGACGGGGGCTGGGCGTTCTGCTCGGGTGGCGACCAGCGCATCCGCGGGCCGGAGGGTTATCGCTACGCCGAAGGCGAGACCGCCGACACCGTCGACACCGCCCGGCTGGGCCGCCTCCACATCCTCGAGGTGCAGCGCCTGATCCGCTTCATGCCGAAGGTCGTGATCGCCGTCGTGCCCGGCTGGGCGGTCGGCGGCGGCCATTCCCTCCACGTGGTCTGCGACTTGACGATCGCCTCCGCCGAACACGCCATCTTCAAACAGACGGACGCCGACGTCGCCTCTTTCGACGCCGGCTACGGGTCCGCCTATCTCGCCCGGATGGTCGGCCAGAAGCGGGCCCGGGAGATCTTCTTCCTGGGCCGCTCCTATTCGGCAGAGGAGGCCAAGGAGATGGGGATGGTCAACGAGGTAGTGCCCCACGCCGACCTCGAGGCGACCGCACTCCAGTGGGCGAGGGAGATCACTGCCAAGTCCCCGATGGCCCAACGGATGCTGAAGTTCGCCTTCAACCTCGTGGACGACGGCCTGGTCGGCCAGCAACTCTTCGCCGGGGAGGCGACGCGGCTGGGCTACATGACCGAAGAGGCGAAAGAGGGACGGGACGCCTTTCTCGAGAAACGCCGACCCGAATTCGAACGCTTCCCGTGGATGTATTGATGGAGTCGGAAGTCGGAAGCCGGAAGCCGACGCGATCCGCTGCTTGTCCGGGTTCGGAGACTCGTGCGACCCGCGAACGCGCCCATACGCCGACCCGCGACCTACCACCCACCACTCGCTTCCGGCGATACGCGAGACGCAGGAGATGACACTCGACGCTTGGGTGGAAGCGGCGCGGCCGCGGACGTTGCCGGCGGCGGTGTCTCCGGTCCTGGTCGGGACCGGACTGGCGGTCGGAGATGGCGTGTTCCGTCTGGATGCGTTCGTCGCCGCATCGGTGGGGGCGCTCGCCATCCAGGTGGCGGCCAACTTCGCCAACGACGCCTCCGACGCCGCGCGGGGGGCCGACCCGGCCGACCGGGTCGGGCCACCGCGAATGGTCGCCTCCGGGAGGGTGTCCTCGCGGGCGATGTGGGTCGCCACTTGGCTCACCGTGGCGGTCGCCGTCCTGGCGGGGATCTGGCTGATCGCCATCGCCGGCTGGGTGGTGGCGGCCATCGGCGTGGCATCCGTCGTGGCCATGCTCACCTACGTCGGCGGTCCCCTCCCCTACGGCTATCGGGCACTCGGAGAGATCGCGGTGTTCGTCTTCTTCGGACTGGTCGCCACGGTCGGCAGCCGTTACGTCCACGACATGACGGCTCCCCGCAGTGCCTGGGTGCTGGCCATCCCGATGGGGATGCTGGCGGCGGCGATCCTCGTCGCCAACAACCGCCGCGACATCGACACGGACGCGCGGGTGGGCAAGCGGACCCTGGCCGTCGTGCTGGGTCGGCGCAACACCGAGCGGCTGTACGCCGTCCTCACCTACGGCGCCTACGCGGTCATCGCCGTGGCCGCCGCCGCCGGAATCACTCCCCTCCTGTCCGGGCTCGCCGCCTTCCTCGCCCCGTTCGCGATCGGCCCGAACCGCGCCATCTCGTCGGGAGCGGAAGGCGCCGCCCTCATCCCGGTCCTGGCCCAGACCGCCCGTCTCGAGCTGTGGACCGGTGCCGCCCTCGGCCTCGCCGCCGCGGTGGGTGGCTGACCTCTAGGCTCCCGTGGGTGGAGCTCTTCGACCTCACCGGCCACGTCAGCATCGTCACCGGGGGGAACCGGGGGATCGGTTTCGGCCTGGCCCGCGGGCTCGTCAGGGCCGGTGCCTCCGTGGCGATCTGGGCGCGTGACCTCGAGAGAGCCGACGAGGCCGTCGAACGGCTCGGCGACCTTGGAAATGGAGAGGCCATCGCTGTCGCTTGCGACGTGACGGACGAACGATCGGTGATCGACGCGTTGGCGGCTACCGTCGACCAGCTCGGCAAGGTCGACTCGGCTTTCGCCAATGCCGGGGTCAGCACGGGGGTGGCGTTTCCCGAGATGGAGCTGGGCGAACTCGAGCACGTCTTGGAGGTCAACGTCGGGGGAGTCTTCCTCGTCGCACGCGAAGTCGCTCGTCATCTGATCTCGCGCGACGCCCCCGGCTCGATCGTGATCACGTCATCGATCGCGGCCAGTCGCGGCAATCCGATGGCGCCCCACTACTCGGCATCCAAAGGTGCGGCCACGGCATTCGCCCGCGCGTTGGCAGTGCGCCTCGCCCGGCACGCGATCCGGGTCAATGTGATAGCCCCCGGCTGGGTGGCCACCGAGATGACCGACGAGCTACAAGGAAACGAGCGGTTCGAGGACGCCCTCCGGTTCCGAGTGCCGCTCCGACGCTGGGGCGCTGCCGAGGACTTCGAAGGAGCAGCGGTCTTCCTCGCCTCCCCGGCCTCGGCGTACATGACGGGCACCGAGATCGTGATCGACGGTGGGTACTCCGCTTTCTGAACTTCTCCGCTTTGAACGGAGTACGTTCTGGGTAGGGATCCAGACGTCCACCCGGGCGAAGACGTCGACACATCGGAGGAGCGATGAACATGTTGAAGACCCTCGGGAGCTCCGCTCTCGGCCTCATGGACCAGATGAGCCCAGTCGCCGAGAAAGTGAAGGAAGGTGCCGACGACCTCCTCGACAAGCTGGGTACGGAGTCGCGGCACCTCGGGGAGGCGATGGTGGAGCGTTTCGGTGAACAAATGGAGCAACTCCCGGACGCCACGCTCAAGCGCCTCAACCTCGTCACGGCGCGGAAGTCACGTCGCCGGATGATATGGGCGATGCTGATCGGGCTGGTCGTGGGGGCGGTGCTGGTGAAAGCCTTCAACCGCCAGAGGGATCAGGCCTACCCGGAGATGAGCAGGCGCGAGCCGTGGAACGAAGCGCGCACGCCGGCACCTGTGACAGGCGAGGTTCCCCGCTGATCTGAGCCCGGCTCTGCGCTGGGATCGGCGCGGTCGGAAACATCTCCTGGTTTGTGACTTTCGCCCGGAGGAGGCCCCTCGGGGGTCTGATACCGTTCGGGTGAGGACGATCAGGAGATTCGACAACAGTGCCTTACGTTTTCGATTTCGGCGCCACTGAGAGCGACAAGCATTTGCTGGGTGGCAAGGGCGCCGGTTTGGCTGAGATGACGAAACTGGGCCTGCCCGTGCCGCCCGGGTTCACCATCTCCACCGAAGCCTGCCGGGTGATGTTGTCGGAGGGGGAGCTTCCCGAGCAGATGTGGAAAGAGGTGGACGAAGCCGTCGCCCGCCTCGAAGAGAAGACCGGTAGGTCTTTCGGATCGGGCCCAGTGCCTCTGCTGCTCTCCGTGCGTTCCGGAGCCGTGTTCTCGATGCCGGGGATGATGGACACGGTCCTCAATCTCGGGTGCAACGACCAGGTGGTCGAGGTGCTCGAGGAGTGGTCGGGCGACCCCCACTTCGCGTGGGACGTGTACCGGCGCTTCCTGCAGATGTACGGCGATGTGGTGCTCGAGGTGCCGGATCGCCACTTCCAAGCCGTTCTGTCGGAGCTGAGGGGCAAGCGGGGAGTCGACAGTGACGCCGACCTCACCGCTGACGACCTCCGCGAGGCCGCGAACCGGTTCAAGGCTCTGATCCGCGAGAACGCCAGCACGGCGATCCCGTCCGATCCACGCCAACAGCTGCGGGGGGCGATCGAAGCCGTGTTCCACTCCTGGAACAACCGCCGGGCGATCGACTACCGGCGCATCCACGGCATCCCTGACGACCTGGGAACCGCCTGCAACGTCCAGATGATGGTCTTCGGCGACCTCGGAGCCGACTCGGGAACCGGGGTGTGCTTCACCCGCGATCCCGCCACGGGGGCGGCCGACCCCTTCGGCGACTACCTCCCCTGCGCCCAGGGCGAGGACGTCGTCGCCGGTATCCGCAACACCTTCTCCCTGGACCAGCTCGCCGAGATGCACCCCGGCCCACACAACCAACTGCTGGGCATCATGGAGAGGCTCGAGCAGCACTACCGGGACATGCTCGACATCGAGTTCACGATCGAGAAAGGTGAGCTCTACATCCTCCAGACCCGGGTCGGCAAGCGCACCGCCCAATCCGCCGTGCGTCTGGCCGTCAAGATGGTGGAAGAGGGGTTGATCGACCGAAACGAGGCGATCCTGCGCGTGGATCCCGACTCCATCGAGCAGCTCCACCGGCCCCAGATCGACGCCTCTGCCGATGTCGAGGCGGTCACGACCGGGGTGGCGGCGTCGCCGGGCGCGGCCGTCGGACGAGTCGCCTTCGACGCCGACCGGGCGGTCGAGATGGCCGCCGACGGGGGCGGACCGGTGATCCTCGTACGTCCCGAGACCACTCCCGACGACATCCACGGGATGGCGGCGGCCGCCGGGATCCTCACGGCCCAGGGCGGGAAGACCTCCCACGCCGCCGTCGTGGCCCGCGGCATGGGCAAACCGGCGGTCACCGGAGCGAACGGACTCGTCATCGACAACTCGGGCCGGACCGCGCTGTGCGGCGAGTACGACATCCAGGAAGGCGACCTCATCACCATCGACGGCACGAACGGGACCGTCTACGTCGGAGAGGTGCCTCTGGTCGAGCCGAAGGAGACACCCGAGCTCGGCGAGCTCCTGTCGTGGGCCGACGAAGTCCGCACCATCGGCATACGCGCCAACGCCGACACTCCGGAGGACGCGGCCAGAGCCCGCTCCCTCGGCGCCGAGGGCATCGGGTTGGCGAGGACCGAGCACATGTTCATGGGCGAGCGCCTGGAGATCGTCCAGACGATCATCTTGTCGAAGGATCCCGAAGTCCGCCAAGACGCCCTCGACCGCCTGGAACGCCAGCAAGTGGACGACTTCGAGGGGATCCTCGAAGCGATGGACGGGCTGCCCGTCGTCGTCCGCCTCCTCGATCCGCCTCTCCACGAGTTCCTCCCCAACCGGATGGAACTGGAGCACGAGATCCTGCGACGGGTGTGGGCAGGCCGCTCGGTCGCCGACCTCCAGCGCATGTGGTCGGAGGTCGCCCGGTGGGAGGAAGACAACCCCATGCTGGGCCTCCGCGGCGTGCGCCTGGGGCTGATGTTCCCTGAGCTCTACCGCCTCCAGGCGGGCGCCGCCGCTCAGGCACTCGTGCGGCGCATCCGCGCCGGCGGGGACCCGCATCTCGAGATCATGATCCCTCTCGTCTCGACCGGCCCGGAGCTGCGTCGGATGCGGGAGATGGTGGAAGAGGAGATCGCCTCCGTAGCCGCCGAGTCGGGGCTCGAGCTCGAGGTGCCGGTCGGCACGATGATCGAGCTCCCGCGAGCGGCGCTCACTGCCGACGAGATCGCCGAGGTCGCCGACTTCTTCTCCTTCGGCACCAACGACCTCACCCAGATGACCTATGGGTTGAGCCGTGACGACGCCGAGGGAGTCTTCCTGGGCGACTACCTGGAACAGCAGATCCTCCCGTTCAACCCGTTCCAGACGCTCGACACCGCCGGCGTGGGCCGGCTGATCCGGATCGGCACGGAGGAAGGGCGGGCGGCCAACCCGGACCTGGTGGTCGGCGTGTGCGGCGAGCACGGGGGTGACCCGGCCTCGATCGCGTTCTGCATGGAAGTCGGCCTGGACTACGTGTCTGCCAGCCCTCCTCGCATCGAGGGAGCACGTCTCGCCGCCGCCCAGGCCGCGCTGTCGAAGGGGACCGAAGAACGACGGGACGTCTGACGGCTCAGGCCCCGAGGAGACGCTCGGCCGCGGTCCACGGATCCAAGACCCCGCTCTCCACCTCGGCCACGACCCCGTCGAGATCGGGGCCTGCCATCCGCCGGCGCATCCCCTCGGTGATCGCTGCTTCGACGTAGCTCCGGGCGCGCCGCTGCCTGCGCCGCCCGCCCTCGTCACTCGTGGTCAGGTGGCGCTGGTGACGGTCGATGGCGTCCACGAGCTCCTCGAGGCCGGCGCCTTCGGTGGCGACGGTGTCGACGATGGGAGGATGCCACGCGTGGTCGGGTGCCATCTCGAGCATCGTCTCCAGCCAGCGACGGGTTTCGCCGGGCGCGCCGACGTCGGCTTTGTTGACGACGAAGACATCGCCGATCTCGAGGATCCCTGCCTTGTCAGCCTGCACCCCGTCTCCCCAGCCAGGGGTGAGCACGACGACGACCGTGTCGGCGTGGTGGACCACCTCCACCTCGGACTGACCGACTCCCACTGTCTCGATCACGACCGGGTCGAAGCGGGCGGCCTGGAGGACCGTGACCAACCCGGCGGTGGCGTCGGCCAAGCCACCGAGCCTCCCGCGGCTGGACATCGAGCGGATGAACACGTCCGGGTCGGTGACGTGACCCTGCATCCGGATCCGGTCGCCGAGCAGCGCACCTCCGGTGAACGGGCTGGACGGATCGACGGCGACGACCCCGACACGGCGGTCCACGGCCCGCCACGTAGTTATGAGGGCGTTCGTGAGTGTCGACTTCCCGGACCCGGGGGCCCCGGTGATGCCGATGAGATGCGCCGAAGGGCGGAGTCGCCACGCCTCGGCCAGGACAGCCCGGGCATCGTCGTGTCGGTCCTCCACGAGGCGGAGCAGACGGGCGAGGGCGCGGCTGTCGCCCTGGCGCGCCCGTTGCCAGAGGTCAGTCGGATCCACGCCGCGAGGCTAGCGACAGCAGGTCAGGCGACTGCGTCCACCGCGACGACGCCGGGGACTCGGTCCTTGAGGATGCGCTCGATGCCCGCCTTCAAGGTCATCATCGAGAGCGGACAGCCGCCACAGGCGCCCACCATCTGCAGGGTGACGACGCCGTCCTCGACGCCCTGGAGGACGATGTCACCACCGTCCATCTGGATGGCAGGACGGATGTAGTCGAGCGTCGACTCCAGGAGCTGCAGGTCGACTTCGCCATCCGCGTCCTGGGTCGAAGTGATGTGCACCGGCGTCGTTTCTTGGGTGGGGGTTTCAGCCATGTCGGTCATAACAACATCCGCGGCCTCGGCCGTGTTCCCTCCAGGTTAACCGGGGTCGTCTCTACCGAGGACGACATCGACGCCACCGTGGTCGTTGACGGCGCGCATCCGGAGCGAGACCGTGGGGTCGAGTGGCACCACGACGGTGAAATGGCCAGCCTGACGGCGGTCCGGCCCGTGCGACTCGACGACCTCGCCTCCCCGCACGATCTCCCAGGACACCTCGGCGGTTGCGTTCAATTCGATACGGAGACCGACACCCGTTGGCGTGACCGCGACTCCCGTCAATCGAAGCCTCGGAGGCAATCCGACTCGGACGGGCGGTTGCGCTTCGATGGAGCCGGCGGATGCCGTGAGGCTCCAACCGCCTTCCGCTCCCCTGGCCGCGGGGTAGCCGTCGATGTACACATCGACCGGCCCGACCGTCCCGACGGTGAACTCGTCGACTTCGAGGGCGAGAGCCACTTCCACGTCCTCGGGCACGAACTGGGGAGCCTCGACGGGTGTGAGCCCTCCGTAGTAGTGGGCGAGGATCTCTGCGGCCGTGGCACCTCGCTCGGCCATCGCCTGCGCTCCGTACTGGCTCATACCGACCTGATGGCCCCATCCCCGACCCACCACCTGATGGATGGCCAGGACCGGAGGAGCACCCGGCTCCTGGAGGGGCAGTCGGTAGGTCTGCATCCGAAACGTCGGCGACAGGATCGCCTGCGGATAGCGGGCGCCGTCCGGCCGCACGGCGGGGAGGTGGGCGGTGAGTGGTGACGTGACCGCACCGTTCACCATGTTGCGGAGCGTCCATGTGTCCACGGTCTTCTCGCCGTCGGCGGTGTGGAATGTGACGGTCCATGGGCCTTCCCCGTCCGCCCGGGTCTGGGTGTCCACTTCGATCAGTTCACCGTCCGTGAGGCCGGCGGCGTCCGTCAGCTGCTGCATGTGCCGCTGGGGAAGGCGCCACATCCACTCCACGAACGGGGAGTCCTCTCCGGGGGAATCCACCGCGACGAGATAGGGGAGGTCGATGTCGGGCCAGACGTCGGAAACCGTGCGAGTACGTCCCCCGCTCGTCGACGAGTAGTAGGTCTGGGCGGGAGCGCCGTCGTAGACCAGGATCTGGGAGTCGGTGGCTTCGACCGCGGCCCGCCATCGGTCGCCGTTCTCTGCGAGAGTGGGCTCGAGGCCGGCGTAGACCTGACATGCCACTGTCGCGCAGATGTCGTAGTCGTAGGCCTCACCGGACTCGGTTCGTCCGCGGGCCAGAGTCCAGGCGAGGTATGTTCGGGCGGCGATGGCTTGGGCTTCCAGGGCTGCCGGCTCCCAATCGAACGGGACCTCTTGGATGCCGGCCAGGTATCCGTCGAGGGACACGTCTTCCACGACCGCCAGGCCCTCCCGATGCGCGGTGACACGCAGGCGGCCTCCGTAGCGACGCCCGTCGACGACCACCGCAGACTCGTCGCCCGCCGGGACGACCTCGAGCACTCGCCCGCGAACGGGCTCCGGTTCGGGCTCCTGAGCGGTAGCCGGCGGGACGGGTGCCGCGACGAGAGCGAGTCCCGTCAGCAGCGCCGCCACTCTCCGGATCACGTCCGTTGGATGTGCGCTCCGAGGGAAGCGAGCTTCTCGACGAACGCCTCGTAGCCGCGGTCGATGTGGTGTATCTCGTCGACCACCGTGGTGCCGTCGGCCCGGAGACCGGCCAGCACCACCGCCGCCCCGGCGCGGATGTCGTGGGCCAGCACCGGGCAGCCGGACAGCCGTTCCACTCCCCGCACGACGGCGTGCTGCCATTCGGTGGTGATGTCGGCTCCCATCCGCCTCAACTCGCCGATGTAGCGGAAGCGGGCGTCGTAGATGTTCTCGGTGATGACGGAGGTGCCGTCGGCGACCGCGAGGAGCGCCACCATCTGGGGGTGCATGTCGGTGTGGAAGCCGGGGAACGGCAGCGTGGCGAAGTCGACGGCACTCGGCCGATCCGGCCCGACTATCCGCAGCCATCCGTCCCCGCGTTCCACACCGACGCCGGCTTCCTCCAGCTTGCGCAGCTCCATCCGCAGGTCGTCGGGTATGCAGCCGGTCACTGTCACGTCCCCCGCAGTGATGGCTCCGGCGATGGCGTACGTACCCGCCTCGAGGCGGTCAGGAACCACCCGGTGGGAGGTGGGCTCCAGGGAGTCGACGCCCCGCACACGGACGAGGGCCGTGCCCTCTCCTGAGATGTCGGCACCCATCTCCCGCAACTGACGGACCAGGTCTCGGATCTCCGGCTCGCGGGCGGCGTTGACGATCGTTGTGTTGCCCTTGGCGAGGACCGCGGCGAACAGCAGGTTCTCGGTGGCGCCGACGGAGGGGAATGGCAGCTCCACCTCGGCCCCGATCAGACGATCCGAGACCGAGCCCACCAGCTCGCCATGGACCAGCTGGAACGTGGCTCCCATCCTCTCCAGACCGTCGAGGTGGAAGTCGATGGGACGCGCCCCGAGGTCGTCGCCTCCGGGCTGGGCGACGCGGGCGATGCCACAACGCGCCAGAAGAGGTCCCAGCACGACGATCGAGGCCCGCATCTGCCGCACGAGGTGGAGAGGAGCCTCCGGCTCCAAGTCGTCGGGAACCACTATGTGGAGCTCGTCGTCCCTCCGATCGACGTGGCAACCGACGTGGGTCAGCACCTCCGACATCAACGTGACGTCGAGAATGTCAGGGACATTCGTGAGACGGTGCCGTCCGGGGGCGAGGAGAGTGGCTGCCATCTCCTTCAGCACTGCGTTCTTGGCGCCGAGGACGCCGACCGTGCCGCGGAGCGCCTGCCCTCCCTCGACGATGATCTGGGGCATCCGGCTGCAGTGTACGGGCTACCGCCTGGAAGGCGATCGCGGAAGGACCTCGATACCCGAGGGGAGCTTGCGGGAGGTAGCCTGAGCCGATGCGCATCGCCCTGGCCGCTGACCACGCCGGTTACGAACTCAAAGAGCATTTGGCCAAGTGGCTCACCGAGGCGGGACACGCCGTCTACGACCTCGGGACCCACTCCACCGACCCGGTGGACTACCCGGACTTCGCGGCTGCCGCCGCCCGTGCGGTCCTCGATGGCCGCGCCAACCGGGCGATCGTGGTCTGCGGCTCAGGCGCCGGAGCGTGCATCGCCGCCAACAAGTTCTCGGGCATCCGGGCCGCGGTCGCCCAAGAGACCTACACCGCCCGCCAGATGGTGGAGCACGACGACGTCAACGTGCTGTGCCTGGGTGCGCGGGTGGTGGGCGAGAAGCTCGCCGAGGCGGTCGTCGCCGAGTTCCTAGACGCCGAGTTCACGGGCGAGGAGCGACATCGGCGCCGCCTCGAGAAGATCGAGGCTCTCGAGGGCTGAGACCGACTTCCGATCAGGCGCCTTCGGTGGCCAGACCGAACAACTCGCTGATGACGTCCGTGCCGCTCGCGGTGATCTCACCAGAGATGCGGAACAGCACCTCGTTGTTGCCGTCGAGGACGATCCAGTAGGGAGTTCCGACCAGCCCCAGAGCGGCGGCGGCGGTGTTGGACTGATCGTCGTGGATGGTGGGAACATCCCACCCTTCCCGCTGGAGCCACTCTTGCGGTGGCCAGTTGCCCCGCACCTTCTGCAGCAGCGTGGAGACGGCGTAGAAGTCGACGTTCTCCGGCTTGTTGCCTGCCTGGAGCCATTCGACGACCCGGGGCACCTCATTCTGGCAATGGGGGCACCAGTGAGCCATCACCATGATCACCTTGGGGCGCCCGTCGGGAGCGATGCTGATCGTCGACCCGTCGGGGTTGGAGGCCGTGAGTGTGGGAGCGGTCTGGCCGACGCCGTCGTCGTTGGAAGCGTCGCCACCGAACGGAGGCAGGTTCTGGCCTTCCGCGGTGACCTCGCCGTAGACGTCCTCGTCCGAGGTGCCGCCGGAGACAGCGGAGATGGCGATGGCGATCACGAGTCCCAGACCGAGGACCCCGCCGACGATGTAGAGGATCAGCTTGTTGTTCATGCGTCTTTCTCTGGGTCAGTGGCGCCGCTAAAGGTTGCCAACAGAACGGTGATTAGGAGAAATCCGGCTCCGGCCATGAAGGGTATCGACACGAACCCGAACATGTTCACGAGCTTGGCGGTGCAGGGTACCGCCGGATCACACGCTCCACCCGCGTCGAGGTTGGGGAAGTTCTGGATGAGGACGTGATAGATGCTGATGCCCAGTCCGATGATCGAGAGCGGGAGGCCATAGGTCCGGATCTTGCGGTCGTCACGGATGGCGCCGACGAGGAGGATGACCGCTAGCGGGTACATGGCGATCCGCTGGTACCAGCACAGGAGGCAGGGCGGGAAGTGGAAGTACTCGGAGTAGATGAGCGACCCCACCGTGCACGTGGCGGCCACCAGCCAGGCGAGCCACCGCGCCGGTGACGCCAGCCCAGCCCGGGTGGGTGCCGGCACGACGAAGCGGACCACGAGCGCCACGATCGCCAAGACCAAGGCGACGAGCGCCATGACGGCAGTGAATGTGGAATAGGTGAAAGCGTCCATCGAGCGGCTCCGGCAGTCTATTGCGGACCGGGGGCGCTCTATTCCGTTCTGTGGTCCGGAAAGAGGCGCGTCAGCGCCCTCTCCGGACCACAGAACGGGATCTCGCCGCGATCAGCGGGCGTAGCCGGCGCTGACGATCAGTTCGGCCATCTGGTCGTAGGCCGCCCGATCGGTCGGCGTGACAGCCGCCAAGCCGTCGACGTAGCGGTTGAACATGCAGAACGCAGCCGCGATCAGAACGGTGTCGTGGATCTCCCGATCGGTGGCGCCTTCGGACCGAGCGACCGCGATGACGTCGTCGGTGACGGCTCGGCCGCTCTCCTGCACCTTCCCCGCCAGGCGGAGCAACGCCCTCATCTTGGGCGAGACGGGAGCGGAGTCGAGGTCGGCGAGAGTGGCGTCGACAACGTCGTATCCGCCGTCGAGCTGCTTCGCCGCGAAGGCGCTGTGCGACCAGCAGCAGAAATTGCATTCGTTGAGACGGGACACGTACGCCGCGATCAGCTCGCGTTCGCCGCGCTCCAACGTCGACTCGCCTCGCAGCAGGACCTCGGCGAGCTGGTTGAGAGGCATCGCGGTGTCAGGTCGGAAGTCGAACAACGCCCGAATCCCGGGAATCTTCTCGTCCAGTTCGATGTGTGGCATTTGCCCTCCTACTCCGCAACAGCGACCCAGACCATACCGCCGCCCTGCGGGGGAGTCTTCGACCCGGGGGATTTTGCATCTGGAACGAAGAGGGGCCCGGCGTCCACGGACGCCGGGCCACGGCAGCCCCGACGGGATTCGAACCCGCGTTACCGGCTTGAAAGGCCGGCGTCCTAGACCGCTGGACGACGGGGCCGGGCTGTGATCGCATGGTATCCCACGCCGCCCGCTCCCCCAACGTGATCAGAGGCGGCGCCGGGCCTCTTCCAACCGAGCGATCGACGTTTCTCTTCCCAGAGCGGCCAGCGATTCGAACAGCGGAGGGCTCACCGACGAGCCCGTGACGGCAACTCGAACGGGTTGGAACACCTTGCCGGCACCGAGGCCCAGGCGCTCCGGCAGAGCACGCAGGGCCGACTCGATCGCCTCGGCGTTCCACTCCGCGAGCGCACTGAGCTCGTCGAGGGCAGAATCGACGACCTCCCGCACGCCGTCCTTTTCCATCACCTTCTTCCATGACCTCTCGTCATAGGTGAGGTCGGACACGTAGAGGAAACGAGCCTGCTCGGCGGCGTCGGGCATCAGCTTCGTGCGCTCCTGGATCAGCGGAGCGAGCTCCTCGAACCGTGCCCATTCGACGTCGCTCAACGGACCGACTTCCTTTTCGACCCACGGCCGGGCCCGCTCGGAGAACGACTCGACTGCCATGGCTCGGATGTATTCGCCGTTGAGCCAGTTCAGCTTGTCGAGGTCGAAGATCGCCGGGTTGCGTTGCACATCGGCGAGATCGAACCGGGCGATGGCGAGATCCAGATCGAACATCTCCAGGTCGTCGCCGGGCGACCAGCCGAGCAAGGCGAGGTAATTGACCATCGCCTCGGGCAGATAGCCCGCGTCCCGGAATTCGGTGACGGATGTCGCCCCGTGCCGCTTCGAGAGCTTCTTTCCGTCTGCCCCGAACAGCAACGGCAGATGGGCGTACACGGGGGGTTCGGCTTCCACCGCCCTGGTGAGGAGGATGTGCTTCGGCGTCGACGACAGGAGGTCCTCTCCTCGGGCGACGTGGGTGATCTCGTAGTCGACGTCGTCGACCGTCGAGGCCAGGTGGTATGTGGGGGTGCCATCGCTGCGAAGGATCACGAAGTCGTCGATGGACTCGGCTTCGAACCGTACCTCGCCGCGGACGAGGTCCTCGAACACGACCGACTCTTCGACGGCGAAGCGGATCGCCCCCTCGGAGCGGGAATCCGCCGGCCGCCGGATGTAGTGAGCGGGGTGCTTGCCTTCCCTCTGAGCCTTCTCACGCAGCGTGTCCAGCTCCTCCTCCGAACGGTCGTCGTAGTAGGCGGCTCCCGAGGCCACGAGAGACTCGGCGACCTCGCGGTAGCGGTCGAATCGGGCAGACTGTCGGTAGTCGCCGTGCGGGCCACCTACCTCGACGCCCTCGTCCCAGTCGAGGCCGAGCCAGCGAAGGCTGTCGAGGATGTTCGCCTCGTACTCGGCGGTCGACCGCTCCCGGTCGGTGTCGTCGATCCGCACGATGAACACGCCGCCGGTGTGGCGGGCGTAGAGCCAGTTGTAGAGCGCGGCTCGAGCCGTCCCGACATGGAGGTTGCCAGTCGGAGACGGAGCGACACGCAGTCTCGTAGTCATCGTCCTGCCACCATTCGATTCGCCAACACCCCGATTCCGTCGATCTCCACTTCCATCAGGTCCCCCGGTTCGACCGGCCCCGCCCCCGACGGGGTGCCCGTGAGGATGACGTCACCTGGCAGCAAGGTCATCACCCGCGTGACGAACTCGACGATCTCGGCGACACCGAACGTCATGTCGACGGTGAATCCCGCCTGACGCACCTCCCCGTTGACCCGGGAGACGATCGCCAGACGCTCCAGCGGATCGAGCTCGGTCTCTATGGCCGGGCCGATCGGGCAGAACGTGTCGAACCCCTTGGCGCGCGTCCACTGCCCGTCCCTCTCCTGCAAGTCCTGGGCGGTCACGTCGTTGGCGGCGGTGTAGCCGAAGATGTACTGGGAGGCATCCTCGGCGGACACGTTGTGGGCCACTCGCCCGATCACCACGGCGAGGGTGGCCGCATGGTGCACGTCATCGCTCGCAGATGGCTTCACCACGTGGGCATTGGGCCCGACCACCGACGTCGCCGGCTTCAGGTAGATCACCGGCTCCTTGCCTTCCTCGAAGTCGGCATCCTCGGTCGCATAGTTGTGACCCACTCCGACGACCTTGGAGGGCAGCACGGGGGATATGAGCTGGACCGATTCCCACGGAACCATGGTCTCGGTCGGCTCCCAAGCCACGAAGGGTGACCCCTGGTAGACGGTGACGCCTTCTGCCTCGGCGAGCCCATAGGCGATGTCGTCACCCGCCTTGAATCTGACGATCTTCATCTCCTGGCCAGGGTAAACCGCACCGGCCGACCATCCGGCACCGGAGGAGGTTGGCGGTCTACGTCAGAACAACCCGACGACGTTGCCGTCTTCGTCGATGTCGACGTTCATGAAGGCCGGCGTGGTTCCCAACCCCGGCATCGTTCGCATCTCGCCGAGGATCGGATAGATGAATCCGGCCCCGACCGAGGCCCGAACCTCCCGAACGAACACGGTGAACCCCTTCGGGGCTCCCTTGAGGGAGGGATCGTGGGAGATCGACAGATGGGTCTTGGCCATGCAGATCGGCAGATAACCGAACCCGGCCTTCTCGAACTGGTCGATCTGGCGGGCCGCTGCCGGCGAGTATTCCACTCCTCCCGCTCCGTATATCTCCCGGCAGATCACCTCGATCTTCTCCCGGATGCTCATGTTGAGCGGATAGAGATACGAGAACTCGTTCGGCTCCTCACACCCTTTCACGACCGCCTCGGCCAAGGCCGCGGCTCCTTCGCCGCCCTTCGCCCAGTGGTCCGAGGGAACGGCGTCGACTGCCCCGGCTTTGAGTGCCGCCTCCCGGATCAGGTCGATCTCCGCCCAGGTGTCGGTCGGGAACGAGTTGATCGCCACCACGACCGGAACCCCGAAGCGCTTGGCGTTGGCGATGTGCGCTTCGAGATTGGGCATGCCGGCCTGGAGAAGCGACAGGTTCTCTTCGGTGTACGCCTTGTCGAGGGGACGGCCCAGGACCACCTTGGGGCCGCCGCCGTGGGTCTTCAACGCCCGCACGGTCGCCACCAGGACCACCAGGTCGGGTTTGAGGCCAGAAGTGCGGCACTTGATGTCCATGAACTTCTCCATGCCCATGTCCGCCCCGAAACCGGCTTCGGTGATCACGTAGTCGCCGAGGTGGAGAGCGATGCGGTCGGCGAGGATCGACGAGTTGCCGTGGGCGATGTTCCCGAACGGCCCGGCATGAACGAACGCCGCCTGGCCCTCGAGGGTCTGCATCAGATTGGGGTGGAGGGTGTCCTTCATGAGGACGGCGACGGCGCCGGCCACTCCCAAGTCCTCCAGGCTCAGAGGTTTCCCGTCTTTCGACGTGCCGAACACGACTCGCCCGACTCGCTCCCGCAGGTTGCGCAGCGCCGAGGCGTACGAATCGCCGTCGACGAGGGCGAGGATCGCCATCAACTCCGAGGCGACGGTGATGTCGAAGCCGGTCTCCCGCGGGCGACCGTCGGCCTTGCCGCCGAGCCCGACGACCACATTGCGCAGCGCCCGGTCGTTGATGTCGACGACCCGGTTCCATTGGAGGTTGAAGACGTCGATGTTGAGGCGCTCCAGCCCGACCTGAGCCAGCTCGTCGTCGCTCAGCCGGGTCTCGTGGTACCAGCGGGCGTCGATGGCGGCTGCCACCAGGTTGTGAGCGGCGGTGATGGCGTGGATGTCACCGGTGAGGTGGAGGTTGAACTCGTCCATCGGCACCACCTGGCTGTATCCCCCGCCGGCGGCGCCGCCTTTGATGCCGAACGTCGGGCCCATCGACGGCTGCCGTATGCAGGCGATCGCCTCTTTTCCGATGTAGCCCAGCCCCTGCGTCAAGCCGACCGTCGTCGTGGTCTTGCCTTCCCCGAGTGGCGTGGGCGTGATCGCCGTCACCACCACGTACTTGCCGCGGGGCCGCACCCCGATGCGCTCGAGGGCGTCGAGGTGCACTTTGGCCTTGGTGTGGCCGTAGGGGATGAGCTCGTCCGATCGGAGACCGATACGTTCGGCGATCTCGGCCAGGGGTCGCAGCTGGGCCGCACGAGCGATGTCGATGTCGCTGGGAACTCGGGTTCCCATCGGGGATCCTCCTGTAGACGTGCGCGCCGAACCGTAGCGACTCGGTGATTCTGCCGCCCACCACCTCTGGCAGAATCCGCTCCCATGAAACAGGTGGACTTCGTGGTGGTCGGCGGATCACCGGCTGGCGTCTCGCTGGCCATGGATGCGGCAGAGGCTGGGCTGGAGAAGGTGGTCGTCGTCGACCCCGAGTCGGAGTTGGCGGCTCCGCCGGAGTCCCATCCGGATCTCGAGATCATCCGCGGCTCGCCGGAGGTGACGGAGGCAGAGGGTCGAGCCCGTGTGGTGGTCGACGGTGAGGAGCTCTCGGCACGAGCCGCGGCGGTCATCGAAGACGAGCCTTTGCACTTGCCTCAGCTGCCCGCGCCCGACGACGTCGCTGACCGCGTGCACGTCGACGAGACCCTGCCCGAGCACCCCTGGGGGGAGCACGTCCTCGTGGTCGGTGGATCCGAGAAGGCGGCCCGCATCGCCCTCGAGCTCTCCGACAAGGGCGCCAATGTGGTCCTCGCCCGTGCCAACGCCTCGTCGCGCCGTCTGTCCCGGCTGACGCGGAGCGCCGTGCTGCTGCGCGAGGCCGAGCGTCGGTTGACCATCCTATGGCACTCCCGCCCGTTGGCCATCACGTCGATCGAAGGCGAGCCGATGGTCACGTTCGACGACGTCCGCACGCCCGACCTGGTCTTCGACGACGTCGTGCTGGTCGACGACGCGTCTGTGGACGAGCCCGCCTCGGGAGGACCGATCTGGCGGGTGAGCGATGTGGCCCTTCCACCCGGTCAGGCGTGGGCGGCCATCCGGTCCGAGTCGTTCCCGGAGATTCCCGCCCCGCCGGCGTTGCCGGCGATCGGAACCGACGACGAGCGCATAGAGGAGCTGCGCCGTCGGCACTACAACGCCACCATCACTCACTTCCACCGCACCCACTCGGATCTCTGGGTGATCCGGGTCGAGCCCGACCACGCCGACTTCTCGTACCAGGCAGGCCAGTACGCCTCGTTGGGTCTCGGCTACTGGGAGCCCCGCGTCGACGGAGCTCGCGATCCGGATCTGGAGCGGAAGTGGGAGAACCTCGTCCGCCGGTCGTACTCGATCTCGAGCCCGATCTTCGACGAGGATGGATACCTCCATGACCCGGCGACGTCGTCGACCCTCGAGTTCTACATCGTGCTGGTCCCTCCCACCGCCGACCACATACCGGGACTCACTCCCCGTTTGGCGCTGTGCGGCCCGGGCGACCGCATCTACGTCGGACCTCGGATCGTCGGGCGCTACACGCTCGCACCGGTGCGCGATCCGGAGGCGACAGTCGTCTTCCTCGCCACGGGAACCGGAGAGGCTCCCCACAACGCCATGATCACCGAGCTCCTCCGGAAGGGCCACCATGGGCCGATCGTGTCGGTGGTGTGCGTGAGGTACCGAGCGGACCTCGCCTACCTCGAAACCCACCGCCGGCTCGAGGAGCGATTCCCGAACTACCACTACATGCCGCTCGTCACCAGGGAACCGGATGTCGAGAAGCTGTACGTCCAGGACGTCATCAAACGGGATCTACTGGCCGAGCGATTCGGCGTGGAGCTGGACCCGGACCTCACCCACGTCTTCTTGTGCGGCAATCCGTCCATGATCGGCCTGCCTCGCTGGGACGGAGACACCCCGATCTTCCCCGAAGTGGAAGGTGCCTGTCAGCTGCTCACCGAGCGGGGATTCGAGCTCGACCGCCACGGTTTCGTCGGCAACGTCCACACCGAGAAGTACTGGTGAACGGCGGCGACGACTGATTCAGGCTGCTCCCGGAGGACGCGACTCGAGGATTCGATCCACGAGCCCGTACTCGAGGGCTTCGTCGGCGGTCATCCAGAAATCCCGCTCGGTGTCCTCGGCCACCTTCTCCAATGGCTGGCCGGTGTGGTCGGCGAGGATCTGGTTGATCTGCTCGCGCATCTGAACGATCAGCCGCGCCTCGATCTCGATGTCGGCCGCGGTCCCTTCCGCTCCCCCGTGCGGCTGGTGGAGCATCACCCGGGAGTGTGGCATCGCCAGCCGCTTGCCCTCGGCGCCCGCCGCCAGGAGCACGGCAGCCGAAGATGCCGCTAGCCCGACCACGACAGTGCTCACATCGGGGCGGACGTGTTGCATCGCGTCGTAGATGGCGAACAGCGACGTGATCGAACCACCCGGCGAGTTGATGTAGAGGTGGATGTCCTTGTCGGTATCGTCGGACTCGAGGTGCAGCAGCTGGGCGACGACCAGATTGGACACGGCATCGTCGATCGGCGTGCCCAGGACGATGATCCGCTCCGAGAGCAACCGGGAGTAGATGTCCATCGAGCGGGTGCCACGCGGCGTCTCTTCGATCACCGCCGGAATGACCACGCTCGGCGCTCGAGAATTCGGCAGCGCGCTCAAGCCAATCCGCTCCGTTTCCAAAGAGAACGTGGTGTCACTCATCACCCTAAGAGGTGGCGCCGTCTCTCGGAACGCGACGACCCCACCCGTCGGGGTGGTCCGGTTCCCGTCAGTGACGGATCCTCTCGATGACTCGCTCGAACGAGTTGGAGCGGGCGAGAGGAGGCGCGATCGTGTCATGGGCCCACCGCGCCAGCCTGCCGGGGATGCGGATGAGAGGATCCGGCAGCAGCACTGCTCGGCCGCCGAAACCGAGCTTGAAGCTCGACAACGTCTGAGACGCCTCCGGGGGTACCTTGCCGGTCTCGAGGAAGGCTGCGGCGACCGACCGGTCGATGTCTTCGAAGTCGTAGATGCGCACGCCGCGCGAGCGGTAACGGAGCATCGCCTCCCACTGGAGACGCTCGTTCGGGTGCAGGCCACCCGCCAACCCCGACCAGGCGCCTCGCTTGTAGCAGATGCGGTCTCCGAATCGCACGGTGAGGATCCCTGCGATCGGGCGGTCTTCGAGGACGGCGAGCAGGACCTCGCAGTCCTCCCCCATTTGCCTGCGCATGGAACGGACCGCCTCGAGGTCCGGAACGAATCCTTGGCGCTGCCCCGTCGCCTCCAACATTCCACAGAACGCTTCGAAGCCCTCCTCGTCGGCCACTCGGACCTCGAGTTCGGAGCGGAGGCTGCGCCGGATGTTGTAACGCGTCCCGGACTTCATCCCCGCCAGAAGTTCGTCGGGCTCGGGTGAGAGATCGAGCAGAACCGTCGCCCCGACTGACACACGGAGCGGCGTGGGCGAACAACCACGGGCGATCAATGACTCCGCCAAGCCGCTCCCATCTGCGGGTGGCTGGACGAGAAGCGCTTTGATGCCGTTCCTGCGCATCGCCTCGTCGATGATGTCGATCAACTGCCCGAGCGCCTCGTCGCTCCTCTCCGTGACCACGGGCCCGTGATCGATGTAACCGAGCCTCCCGAAGCCGGGAACGCGCTTCGATGCGATCTGGGCTCCGGCGACCAGATCACTGCCGTCGGTGATCGCCACGCGGATCATCTCCCAGCCCTGGTCCGCCTTGACCCTCCCCCAGGCGCTGGACTGAGCGTGATGACCACCGGGAGATGACGCCACGAAGGCATCCCACTCCGAGTCGTGATCGGTGACCCCGCCCGCCCCCTCGATCTGAGAGAGAAGCATGGAGTCAGCGTACGACGCCACGAGCGCATGCATAGAGGGCTTTTCGGACGACCGCCCGGCTATCTCCGCCGTTTTGCACGACGGGCACGCCACGCCCGGTGAAGGAGGGAACCGAGCCGTCAGGCTCGGAGATCGGAGAGGATGCGCTGAGCCGCGAGACGGCCGGGGGCACCCATCACACACCCACCTGGGTGCGTACCGGAGCCGCATTGGTAGTACCCACCGATGGGCGTGCGGTATTGGCTCCATCCCGGTGCGGGACGGAAGAAGAACATCTGCGGGGCGAGGAACTCGCCGGCGAAGATGTTGCCTTCGGTGAGCCCCACCACGTTCTCTATGTCCAGGGGTGTGACGACCTCTCGATGGAGAACCAGGTCGCCGAACCCTGGAAAGAAGCTCTCCAAGGTGGCCTGGACGACGTCCCCCAGATTCTGTCGCTCGGTCTCCCAGTCGCTCTCGCGCAGGTGGTAAGGCGTGTACTGCACGAAACACGACATCACGTGCTTGCCGGGAGGAGCCATGTCCGGGTCGATGGTGGACTGCACGGCGCAATCGATGAACGGCCGTGACGAGTACCACCCGTACTTGCCCTCGTCGAAGGCCCGCTCGAGATAGTCCATCGAGGGTGCGATGTTCGTGAAACCTCTCAGGTAGTCCCCGGGACCGAGGGCCGGGAACACCGGAAGGCCGTCGAGAGCGAAGTTCACCTTGGACGACACGCCCTGGAACTTCATGCGGGTCACCGCCTCCACGAGGTCCGACGGCAGCTCCCTCGGGTCGACCAACTGGAAGAAGGTACGCCGAGGGTCGAGCGCCGATACGACGACGTCGGAATAGAACTCGGTGCCGTCTTCGAGGGCGACGCCGCGGACACGCCCGCCGTCGATGATCACGGAAGCCACCGGGGAATCGAGACGGATCTCCGCTCCGAACGATTCTGCCGCTCGGGCCAGTACCTGGGTGAAACCTCCGTTCCCTCCCTTGTGGAAGGCCCAGGCGCCGAAAGACCCGTCGGTTTCCCCGATCACGTGATAGAGCAGGACCAGGCCGGAGCCTTGGGACCGTGGGCCGACCTTTGAGCCGATCGTTCCCGAGCTGGCGAGGTACCCCTTGAGCAGTTCGTTCTCGAAGTAGTGGTCCAAGAAGTCGGCGGCGCTTCCGGTGAGGAGCCGGATGGCGTTGTGGAACACCCGCTTGTCGAGGCTGCGCATGTGGGCGGCGAGTGCGGCGAGCCGGGCTGCTTCCTCGGGATCGTCAGAGAACGGATCGGGCGGCATCTCGTCGAGGAGCGGCTTGATGGCCTGGCAGACCTCGGCGATGTCGTGCTTGTACTGCTTGTAGGCGTCGGCGTCGTGCGGCGAGAGCCGGGCGATCTCCCGCATGTTCTCGCCTTCGTACTGGCCGAGAAGCAAGTGGGTGCCGTCCTCGTCGGGGGCGAAGCTGGTGGGCATCGACAGCGGCTTGAAGCCGTGTTTGGGCAGTTCCAGCTCGTGGATGATCTGGGGCCGGAGGAGGCTGAGGGCGTAGGAGAAGGTGGTGAACTTGAACCCGGGGTACAGCTCTTCGGTGATGGCGGCCCCGCCGACGAGGTGGCGCTTCTCGAGGATCAGCGTCCGCAGACCGGCCTTGGCCAGGTAGGCACCGTTGACCAGTCCGTTGTGGCCACCCCCCACCACGATGGCGTCGTAACGATTGGCGTCGCTCATACGGTCACCTCTGCAGTCTTGTGGGGCGGGTCGTAGAACGGCACCTTCGTGACCTCGGCCTCCACGATGGCGTAGTCGTGGTCGATCGTCGTCTCGAGCCGGAGCCGGGCTCCGGGCCTCGCCAGGTCCGGCCGGACCCGGGCGAGGGCGATGTGACGCTGGAGCAGCGGCGAGTACATCATGCTCGAGACCCAGCCGACCTTGGTCTCCTCCGAGTCGTAGACCATGTGCTCGGAGTGGTCCGGTCGGTGGTCTTTCGGCGGGATCAGCCCGGCGGCGTCGTGGCGGGCTTCCCAGTCCCGCCAGTCGATCACCAGGCCGGTGACGACCCAGCGCGCCGTCTTCCCATCTCGATGGCGACGCAAGGCGTCACGTCCGATGAACGGGCGGTCGTCTCCCAGGTCGCCGAGCATCCACCCGAGGCCGAGCTCGATGGGAGTCACCCTGTCGGTGTCCGTCCATGCGAACCGGGCCGAGGTGTAGTCCACGTCGATGAGGATCAGGCCGGCCTCGATCCGGGCCATGAGAATCGCTTGCTGACCGACGGGCACCACGCCATGACCTTCCGCCGCCTCCACCACCGCATCCCACAGCCGTACCGCGTCGTCGGCGCCGACCCACAGCTCGTAGCCGAGGTCGCCGGTGAAGCCGGTCCGGGACACGACGACCGGCACGTCGGCGATCTGTGCCTTCCCGACCCCAAAGTACGGCAACGCCCGCACCTCCGGCGCCAGCGCCGAGAGGATCCGCCCGGAACGAGGGCCCTGGATCGCCAGCCCCGCCACGGCCGCGGATTCGTCGACGATCTCCACTTCGAGGCCGAGGGCGAGATGGGAGAAGTAGGCGAGGTTCGGCCGGGCGGCGGTGAGGATGAATTCGTCGGACGAGAGCCGAAGGACGACCCCGTCTTCGATCACGTACCCGTCGCCGTCGCACCAGATCGTGTACTGGGCGAGACCTGGGGCACAAGGACGTATGTCACGGGCGAGCACACCGGCGAGGAAGCGCTCGGCGTCTCGACCGCGGATGCGGTACTTGTACAGCGGCGAGGTGTCGAAGATCCCGGCAGAGTTGCGGATGACCCAGTACTCCGCCTTCTCGGACGTCTGGTAGCGCTCAGCCGCCAGGTACCCCTGCCAATGGCTCCAGAGGCCGGTCCGGTTGGCGGATTCGGTTCGAGGATGGAAGGGCGTGGTGAGGATCATGACTCTCGGAGCCGGAGCCCCGGCAGCTCACGGGTAGTACTCGTCGGATCGGTACGGGACTGCCTGCTGGAAGTGCTCGATGTCGACCTGGATGAAGAGGCTCCGCACCTCGACGCAGCGGGTGCCGTCGGGCAGGTAGCCGGCCGCCTCGGCGTACAGCTTGCGGTCCTGCACGCCGGTCAGCCACGCCTCGCCCTTGACCGTCACGCCGATGGGGATGGGTGACAGGTAGTCGACGTGGAGGTTGCCGGTCACCGCCGGCTTCTGGTGGGCCATAGCCACGAAACCGATCAGGTCGTCGAAGAACGCCGCCGTGGCGCCACCATGGACCAGGCCCGGGCCACCCTCGAACCTCTTCTCGAACACCAGCTCGGCCACGACCTTGTCCCCCTCGATACGAGGCTCGACCCCCAACCGATCGGGGTTCTCCGACCCGCACCCGAAGCAGGTCGGCATGTGCTCCTTGGGCATCGACTCCGCCCACTCCCGGTCGGCGATGGGGACGATCGTCCCCGTCAGGTACTTGAACGCCACTATCGGCTCAGTGGTCGATAGAGCTCGTCACCGGCCTCGGCGACCGCGGTCCTCCCAGGCGGCCGTTCGTGGGAGAGCGCCTCCAGCCACCGCTCGCGACGGGCATCCAGTTCCTCGGAGCGCTTCTCCCCCAGGCCCACCAGCTCGAGGGCGACGTCGAGGTCGTGGCGGGTCGGCGCCCGGCCGAAGTGGGAGGCACGGGCCCCCATGAGGGCCGCCAGCACGGTCCGCAGACGCGCATCGTCCTCGGCCACCCCGGCCTGGCTGATGATTCGAAGGGCGAATCCTGTGTCGGGGCCGGGCGTGCCGAACCAGGGGCTCTCCGGCATGTCGTCCGGGTCGAGGATCACACCGGGGCGGCGGGTCTTCTGGCGGCGGGCGGGCGACGGCTCCAGCACCGGCGCCGGCAGGTCCCAGGGCGAGATCTCGACGTTGGGCTGTTGAGCCATTCCGTTCTCCTTGTCGGTCAGATGAAGTCGAGCCAGTGACGCCGCGACTCGAGCTTGCCGCTGACGGCGTCCGAGTAGAGGGACTGCGCTTGCCGCGTCACCGGGCCTGGCTTGCCGCTGCCGATCGCACGGTCGTCCACCTCGCGGATCGGGGTCACCTCGGCAGCGGTGCCCGTCAGGAACAACTCGTCGGCGGCGTACAGATCGCCCCGAGTCAGGTTCGCTTCGCGGACCTCGATCCCTTCGTCGCGTAGTAGGTCGATCACCGACGTCCGGGTGATGCCGTCGAGGATGCCGGCCGACACCGGTGGCGTGAGTACGACTCCGTCGCGGACCAAGAACAGGTTCTCGCCCGACCCTTCCGAGACGTTCCCGTCCGAGTTCAGCATCAGAGCCTCGTCGTAGCCGGTGGCGACAGCCTCTTGCTTGGCGAGCACGCTGTTGAGGTACTGGCCGCTGCCCTTGGCGGTGGGGATGAAGCTCTCACCGCTGATCCGCCGCCACGAGGAGATACGCACCCGGATGCCGTTGCGGATGCCTTCCTCACCCAGGTAGGCACCCCATTCCCAGGCGGCGATACCGGTGCGTACGCGAGCGGCGGCAGGGTTGAGGCCGATAGCTCCGGTCTCGTAGAAGACGAGCGGGCGGATGTACCCGGTGTCGAGGCCGTTCTCGCGCAGGACCCGTCGGCAAGCTTCCACGATCGTGTCTACGTCGTAGTCCCACGAAATGCCGTAGGCCCGGGCGGAGCGCCCCAGCCGCTCGATGTGCTCGCGCAGACGGAAGATGGCGGTCCCGTCCGGAGTCTGGTATGCCCGGATCCCCTCGAACACGGCCGTTCCGTAGTGGAGGGCGTGAGTGAGGAAGGGGACCTGAGCTTCGCCCCGGGGGACCATCTCGCCGTCCATCCAGATGGCGGTGGCTTTCTCCATTCCCGCATTCTGGCACACCGCTCGGCGCCCGAGACAGCCGAGGTCGGGTCAAGAAGCCGACATCAGCTTCCGAGACAGCCAGTCGAGGACGATGTCGAACCGCTCCTCCCGATGGCGGGGCGTTCCGCTGCGGGTGAGTTCGTGGCCTTCGCCGGGGAAGCGGACGAACTCTGCCTCCACCCCGTTCCGGAGCAGAGCGTCGAAGTACTGCTCGGCTTGCTCCATCGGGCAGCGGTAGTCGTTTTCCGAGTGGATCACGAGCGTAGGAGTGCGCACCTGGGAGGCGAGGCGGAGCGGGCTGCGGTCCCATTCCAGTTCCGGATCCCCGAGATAGCTCTGAGCGAACCAGCCGCCGATGTCGGACGTGCCACCGAACGAGGGCCACGAGAGGAGGGCCCGTTCGACGATCGCCGCCTTCCAGCGGTCTTGGTGGGCGATCAGCCAGGCGGTGAGGAAGCCACCGTACGACCCGCCCATCACGCCCATTCGCTCCTCGTCGAGTCGGGGAAATCGCTCCAGAGCAGCCCCGACGACCGTGTCGATGTCTTCCATGTCGACGCGTCCCCAGCCGTCGCCACGGACGGCGCGGAGGAACTCCCGGTCGCGCCCGCCGGAGCCGCGGGGGTTCGTCGCCACAACGCCGTATCCCGCCTCGGCGTACACCTGGAATTCGTCGAAGTAGCCCCAGCCGTACTGGGCTGCAGGCCCGCCGTGGATGTTGAGCAACAGCGGTACTTTCCCCGTGCCCGGTGGCAGGTAGACCCACACGTCGAGACCGTCGACGACGAAGTGATGAGGGTGGATCACCTCCGGTCGCCTCCCGCCGAAGTCGTCGAGGGTGCCGGTGCTGCCCGGGCGGCGGATCACGAGACGGGCCGGTTGCTCTACTGAGGTGATCGTGTAGGCGAGGGTTCCAGCCTGCTGATCGAATCCGGTCACAACCGCCGGCTCGTCTACGAGCATCTCGAGGTCGCCGACCGATCCGATCGAGGCGATGCCCACCCGGCCGGAATCGACGAACGGGACGAGGGCGCGGCGTCCGTCGAAGCAGAACCGGTCGGGACCACCGGCTAGCGAGAAGAAGCCCCTCTTCGGCTCGGAGACGACGGGGCGCGGTTCGTCCTCGAGCCGCCACAGCGTGGGAAGCTCCGGGAAGTCGAGACCCGGATTGCCGAGGGCGTGGAGGGTGCCGTCTGGGTCGAAGACGAGCGTGTACCAGGAGCCCCGCGGTGCGGCCTGTTCGGCCGATCCGCCGTCAGCCGGAGCGGCGACGATGTCCACCCCGGGCCGGTAGCCGGGTCGATCGGACAGGTCGGTGGAGAAGGCGATCGTCGAGCCGTCTGGCGACCAGGCAGGCCCCAACTCGTCGTTGTCGCCCTCGGTCAACCGTCGCGCGACGCTGTCTCCTTCGACGTCGACGATGTACACCTGCCGGCGCCGGTCGTGGATCCAGCCGATACCGTCGGCACGGTAGTCACGCCGGGTGATCCGTCGGGGGCGGCGAGCGCGCTCCTCGTCGTCGAGGTCTGCCCACTCCTCCGTCCATTCCACGCCCACGATGGCGATGCGGCTCCCGTCGGGGCTCCAGGCCGGCCTTCCCATCACGCCCAACGAAAAGGAGGTCAGGATCCTGGCTTCACCGCCGTCCACGTCGATGATCGCCAGCTGGGGGTGGTTGTCGACTCTCCGCACGAAGGCGAGCCGGCGTCCGTCGGGCGACCACTGAGGCGAGCCGTCGCTCTCCCCCGTGGTGAAACGACGATGCCCGTCCGAGGTCGCCAGCCAGATGTCGCGAACGTAACGGTCCTCTTCCACGTCGATGGTCGTGACGACATAGGCGACCCGGTCCCCGTCGGGAGACACGACGGGCTCGGACGGTGTGGCGATTCCGTGCAGGCGTGAAGACACTGGTTTCTCCTGGCTGAGGCCACGGAACCCTACTCTCCTCGCCGTGGCTCGATTCATCGCCTCGTTCTTCGGGACAGGCCTGATCCTGCGCCGGCTCCGCGGGGCCGACGCGGGCTCGGGAACCGTGGGCTCGCTCTTCGCCTTGGCGGCTTCGTTGGCCCTGTATAGGGTCGACGTTCTGGCACAGGTCGCAGCCCTGCTGGCGACGATCGCGGCGTCGCTCCTCGCCGTTCGTCCCTTCGCCAGCACTGAAGGCGATCCCGGCTGGGTCGTGATCGACGAGGCCGCCGGGACCTTTCTCGCCACCCTCGGATTGACCGGAATTCCCGCAGTGGCGGCGTGGGTGGTGTTCCGGGCGGCCGACATCTTCAAGCGTGCCTTCTTCGGGGTGGCCTGGGCAGAACGACTTCCTGGCAGCGTGGGGGTGACGGCCGACGACTTGCTGGCGGGCCTGTACGGGCTGGCTGTCGGGTGGGCCGTGCACGCGTTGATTTGAGGCCACCGTCGACCGGGAGTGGTATGGTCGCCGCACAACCGAATCGGGCCCTGTCTGGGGAAGTCCGGTCGAAGTCCGGCGCTGACCCGCAACCGTAGGTCGTCTCTTTCGAGGCGGCGAGCCGGGATACCAGGCAGTGGCTGCGGCTCCGAACAACCCCGTCGTGGTCTGCGGGGGGAGCCCGGGGACGGAAGATCCCTCTCACGCCATGCGAGCGGAACCTTCCCTCACTGGGTTCACCTGCAGACCCGGAGAGAGGAAGGAAACCCAATCAACATGGCACGAACCACACGTGTCGCCACTCTCGTGGCGAGCCTCCTCGCTCTCTTCCTGCTCGCCGGGTCCGTGTCGGCGCAGGAAGCTTCTCCGGGTCTCGCAGCTGCCGATTGGATCGCCGGTGAGTTGGCGTCCGACGAGCCGAGCTTCGACGAGTTCGGTGTGGCTCCGGCTCGGGCCGACGTCATCTTCGCCCTGGCAGGGCTCGGCGCTCGACCCGATGCGATACGTCAGGCAGCGGAAGACCTGCGAGCGACTGCCGCCGACTACGTCGGCGAAGATGCCGACATCGACGTCGGAGCGTTGGCGAAGGTGCTCCTGGCGGTGCAGGTGATCGGCGAGGATCCCGACGGCTTCCTGGAAGGTCGGAATCTCGAGGGCGAGCTCCGCGCCGCCCAACGCGACGACGGCACCTTCGCCGATGACACCTTCCGCCACGCCCTGGCGATGATCGCTCTGGGAGCGACCGACGGCGGCGTCCCCGAGGACGCTGTCGGAGCCCTGGTGAGTCGACAGAACGACGACGGCTCGCTGCCCGACGACTTCGATCCCGAGCAGCCGAGCATCGACAACACCGCCCTGGCCGTCCAGGCCCTGCTCGCGGCCGGAGCCGCGGAAGGCCTCTCCGAAGCAGTCGCGTTCCTCGTCGACACCCAGAACGACGACGGCTCCTGGCCCAATCCCTTCGGCGCACCGAACGCCAACACGGTCGGTCTGGCCGGCCAGGCGTTGCGGGCCGCCGCTGAGACCGAAGCCGCCGACAGGGCAGCCGAGTTCGTCCTCTCGCTGCAGACCGAAGACGGCGGGTTCGCCTTCGACGAGACCCAATCGGAGCCGAACGGGTACGCCACGCTGCAGGCGGTCCTGGCCTTGGGCGGGCCTGCCTACCACCAGTTGACGGCTTCCTCGGACGACGCCGCCGCGGAGGATTCCGAGACGGCCTCGGCTGCCGCGGCGTGTGCCCCCGGGGAAGGGACCACCGTGGTGGTCGACTTCTCGGCATTCGGGGGATCCGTCGAGGTGGGTTGCGCCCCGACGGCGACGACTGGGGTCGAAGCACTCGAGGAAGCCGGCTTCGAGGTCGCCACCGTGGAGGGAAGCCCCTTCGTGTGCCGGATCGACGGGCTCCCCGGCCCCGACACCGAAGACTGCGCCGGCTTCCCGCCCGGAGGCGCCTTCTGGTCCTACTGGACCGCCGAGCTCGGAGGCGACTGGGCGTTCAGTTCGACAGGCCCGGCCGACCCGATCGAAGGACACCTGGAGGGCTGGGCCTTCTCCACCGGGGAGAACGAGCCGCCGGCTTTCGAGGTGCCGCCCGCCCCGACCCGAGAGGCCGCGGACACCCCGACCACTGCGACCGACTCGGTCCCGTCCACCACGGAGGCCGACACCACGACGACGCTTCCCGCGTCCGACGACGAAGGGGGAGCAGGGGCGGGACCGTTCGTGGCGGGCGCCGCCCTCGTGGTCGTGCTCGGCGTGGCCGGGCTCGTGATGGCTCGCCGACGACGGGAAACCGGAGAGCCATGACGAGGCAGCTGCCCCGGCGTCTGCACGCGGGAGCCTGGTGGCTCTGGGCTCTCGGGTTGATGGCGGTGGCGACTCAGACGACCAACCCGCTCCTCCTCGGCTTGGTCGTCGCCGTCTGTGGGGTGGTCGTCGCCAGCCGCCGCGGCGGAGCGGCGTGGGCCGGCGGCTATCGCGCCTACCTCGTCGTGGCGGCGGTGGTGGTGGCGATCCGGATCTTCTTCCGGACGCTCTTCGGCGGCGGCGTGGGCTCGGACGTCCTGTTCCATCTCCCCCGCCTCTCGATCCCCGGCGGCTTGAGCGTCGGCGGGCCGGTCACCGCCCAGCAGGTGCTGGCCGGCCTCTACGACGGGTTCCGTCTGGCCACGATCCTGGTGTGCGTCGGGGCAGCGAACACGCTGGCCGATCCTCGTCGGCTGGCCCGCTCGCTCCCGGCGGCCCTCACCGGGGTCGCCACTTCCGTCGTCGTGGCCTTGTCGCTGGCTCCCCAGCTCGTCGAGTCGTTCGCCCGGATCCGCCGGGCCCGGCGGTTGCGGGGGGAGTCGGGAACCGGGTGGCGAGCGCTGCGGCCCCTCCTCGTGCCGTTGGCAGAAGAGACCCTCCACCGGTCGGTGTCCCTCGCCGCCTCCATGGAAGGTCGGGGATACGGCCGACCGTCGCCTTCGAACCGCAAGTGGGGGGCCGCCGCCATCGGAGGGTTGGCGCTCTTGGCCGTCGGGTCGTTCTGGCTCGTCACCGGACCCGAGGCGGTGGGTGCCACCGCCACCGTCGGGGCGGGAGCCGTGCTGGTCGTCGGGGGTATCGCCGGAGCCGGCAACCGGGATAGGAGGACGCGTTACCGAGCCGACCGGTGGGAGCGCCAGGAGTGGCTCGTCGGCCTCTCAGGGCTCGTCGCCGCCGTCGGCGTGTACGTCACGGCGGCGACGACGACCGGGATCCTGGTTCCCACACTGGATCCCCTCACGTGGCCCCAGCTCAGCCCGGTCGCGGCGGTCTCGGTGTTGGTGGCGGCGACTCCGGCCGTGACCGCCCCACCGACCCCGCCGGTCCCCTCCCTGCGTTCGATCCCGGAGGCGGCACAGTGATCACCTTCCACCGGGTCACCTTCACCTACCCCAACGCCGACCGTCCCACCCTGGTCGGGGTCGATCTCCATGTGGGCGAGGGAGAGCTGGCGCTGGTGGTGGGCCCGACGGGGGTCGGCAAGTCGACCCTGCTGCGGATGGTCAACGGACTGGTCCCCCGCTTCAGCGGAGGGCGCATGGAAGGTCGAGTCGAGGTGGGCGGGCGGGACATCGCCGACCACACCGTGGGAGAGATGGCCGATCTGGTCGGTCACGTCGCCCAGGATCCGTCCGCCGGGTTCGTCGCCGACACCGTCGAGGAAGAGCTGGCGTTCACGATGGAACAGCTCGGCCTCGACCCGGGGGTGATGCGCAAGCGGGTGGAAGAGGTGCTCGACCTCATGGGTTTGACGCACCTGCGATCCCGCCGCCTCGCCGACCTGTCCGGGGGCGAGGCCCAGCGGGTCGCCATCGGAGCTGTTCTCACGGCCCATCCCGAGGTGATGGTCCTCGACGAGCCGACCTCGGCGCTCGATCCCGCCGCCGCCGAAGAGGTGCTGGCTTCGATCACCCGGTTGGTCCACGACGTCGGGACCACGGTGTTGATGGCGGAGCACCGGCTCGAGAGGGTCGTGCAGTACGCCGATCGGGTGATCCACGTCGACCCCACGGGGCGTGTGGAGGCGGGAGAGCCCGCCGATGTGATGGAGACGTCTTCCGTGGCCCCGCCGGTGGTCCGCCTGGGGCGTCTCGCCGGGTGGTCGCCGCTGCCGCTTTCGGTGCGGGACGCCCGGAGGCGGGCGGCGGCGCTCGTGTCACGTCTCAGGCCTCCTGCCCCGCGGTCTCCGAGTATCGGCGCCACCGTGCTGGAGGCTCGGGGACTGACCGTCGCCTATGGGGACGTGGCCGTGGTGCGGGGAGTGGACCTGCGGATCGCCGCCGGCGAGGTGGTGGCTTTGATGGGCCGCAACGGCGCCGGCAAGTCTTCTCTCCTGTGGGCCCTGCAGGGCACGGGGAGACGCAGCGGCGGGAAGGTGAGCGTCGGCGGCGTCGACCCCGCGACGTTGGAAGCCGGCGAGGCGAGACGACTCGTCGCCCTCGTCCCCCACGAGCCGTCCGATCTGCTGTTCATGGAGACGGTCGCCGACGAATGCAGCCGGGCCGACGCCACCAACGGCTCCCCGCCGGGGACCTGTCTGGCTCGGCTCCAACAGCTGGTGGGCGACATCGACCCCCTGGCCCATCCCGCCGACCTGTCAGAAGGCCAGAAGCTGGCTCTGGTGCTGGCGATCCAGCTCGGCGCCGGGCCCGAGGTGCTCTTGCTCGACGAGCCGACCCGCGGCCTGGACTACGCCGCCAAGCAGCGACTCTCCGGCCTGATCGGTGGGATCGCCGCCCAGGGAACGGCGGTGATGGTCGCCACCCACGACGTCGAGTTCGCCGCCGAGACGGCTCACCGCGTGGTGGTCATGGCCGAAGGCGAGATCGTCGCCGACGATCGCACCGCGGCGGTGGTCGTGTCGTCGCCGGTGTTCGCGCCCCAGGTCGCCAAGGTGCTGGCCGGCGACTGGCTGACCGTCGGCGACGTGGCGGCCGCATTGGAGCCGGCATGAGCGGGCGGCGATCCATCCTGGCGGTGTCGGGGCGGGCCAAGCTGACCCTGGTGTTCGCCGCATTCGCGAGCGCGGTCGCCTTCGTGTGGCCGC
>DATGOV010000039.1:0-4780 GCA_035305585.1 Acidimicrobiia bacterium
CGGGTGTCCCCACCGGCGCCAGCCGTGACACCCGCGTAGCGGACTTCAACGATCTGGCCTCGGTGGAGGCAGCCCTCGCCGACGAGCAGGTGGCGGCCGTCATCATCGAGCCGGTGGCCGGAAACATGGGATGTATCCCGCCGGAACCCGGGTTCCTCGAGGGACTCCGGAGGTTGTGTGACGCCCACGGTTCCCTCTTGATCTTCGACGAGGTCATGACCGGCTTTCGAGTCGCCCTCGGTGGCGCCCAGCAACGTTTCGGGGTGGTTCCGGATCTGACGACCCTCGGCAAGGTGGTCGCCGGGGGAACGCCTGGCGCCGCCTACGGCGGGCGGGCGGATCTCATGCGAACCGTGGCCCCCGACGGACCCGTGTACCAAGCGGGTACCCTCGCCGGCAATCCCATCGTCACTGCCGCTGGGATCGCCACCCTCAGCTACCTCCGTGACCACCCCCAGCTCTATACGAGCTTGGACCAGGCCGGATCACGTGTCGCCGATCGGCTGACGGGTGCGTTCGAGCGGAACGGACGACCAGGGCTGGTGACTCATGTCGGCGGGATGTTCGGCGTGTTCCTCGGGATCGACCGTGCCAGCGGTTGGCGAGAGGTAGCCGAGGTGGATCGTTCCTGGTTCGGACGCTTCCATCGGGCCGCTGCGCAACGTGGGGTCCTCCCTCCGCCTTCCCCGTTCGAGGCCTGGTTCCTGATGGAGGCCCATCTCGACGGGACTCTCGAGCGGGCGCTGGATGCTCTCGAAGGAGCCTTGGAGGAGAGCGTGGGATGAGACTGCTGGACGCTCTCGCCCGCCGCCCGCTCGACCGGCCTCCCGTATGGTTCATGCGCCAGGCCGGACGCTACCTCCCCGAGTATCGGGAGTTGCGGAGCCGGTATGGCTTTCAGGACGCGATCCGCAACCCCGACGTGGCGGCGGAGATCACCTTGCAGCCGTTGCGCCGGTTCCCGCTCGACGCCGCCATCGTCTTCGCCGACATCATGACCCCGCTCGAAGCCATGGGCGTCGAAGTCCGATTCGATCCCGGGCCGAAGCTCGCACCACACTCGCCGGCGGAGGTATCGAAGCTACCCGCTCTCGACCCGGATCGGGTCGGGTTCCTGGCTGAGACGATCCGGAAGGTGCGGGCGGCCGTCGGACGCGATGTGGCCGTGATCGGCTTTGCCGGTGCCCCCGCCACCCTCCTCGCCTACCTGCTCGAAGGATCCGGTTCCCGGCACTTCGCCGAGATGCGGCGGGCGATGCGCGAGCCGGCCATCGACGAATCCCTCCAGACCCTGGCCGAGAGCACCGCCCGCTATCTCGAGATGCAAGTGGAAGCGGGGGTGGATGTCGTGCAGCTCTTCGACAGCTGGGCCGGGATCCTATCGGTCGACCAGTTCGAGACGCATGCCGCTCCGGCTGCCCGAGCGTGCCTGATGGGACTCGACGTGCCCACGATCTACTTCGCCCCGGCGGCACCGCACCTGCTCGCCTCCTTCCCCCTGGTCGAGGCCGATGGATACGGGGTCGACTGGCGGTTGCCACTCGACGTCGCCTGGAAAACGGTGGGCTACGAGACCCCGATCCAGGGCAACCTCGACCCGGCCGCCCTACTCACCGATCCAGCGACGGTTGCGGCCGAAACCGACGAGGTGCTCGAAGCGGCGGGCGGTCGCCCCGGACACATATTCAACCTGGGCCACGGGATCCTTCCGACGACGCCGATCGAGAACGTGGAAGCGATGGTCGAGACCGTGGTCGGTCGAAGCGAACGATCAGCGAAAGGAATTCGATGACCGCACCCGAGACGTTGGAAGGTTGGTTCGCGCTCCACGACATGCGCGTGCTCGACCGGGCGGCATGGCAGCGGCTGACCTCGGCCGAACGAGAGAAGGCCATCGCCGAGGTGACCGACCTCCTCGCTGCCTTCGAGCGGGTCGACGACGCAGACGAGGGACGTAGCGTCACCTACGCCGTCGCCGGTCACAAGGCCGACTTGATGATGGTCCATCTCCGTCCCGATGTGGCCGATCTGCAGGAACTGGAGCGCGCCTTCGATCGAACCCTGCTGGCGACCGCGATGAGCCGGCCGACCTCGTATCTGTCGGTGATCGAAGTCAGTCGCCACGGGGCGCCCGAGGGCAGCGCCACCAACATCGAGCAGAGCCCGTACATCCAGGCCCGGCTCAGGCCCGAGATCCCGGAGCACAGCCGGTACGTCTGCTTCTACCCGATGAACAAGCGCCGCCTGCTGGATGACAACTGGTACTCGCTCCCTCCGGAGGACCGCATGGAGTTGATGCGTGCCCATGGACGAACCGGGCGCCGCTACGCCGGCAAGGTCACCCAGATCATCACCGGGTCCATGGGGCTGGACGACTGGGAGTGGGGGGTGACGCTCTTTTCCGACGACGCCCTCCAGTTCAAGAAGCTGATCTACGAGATGCGGTTCGACGAAGTGAGTGCCCGGTTCGCCGAGTTCGGGCCTTTCTACGTCGGTCAACGAGTTGAGCCAGGTCAAGTCAGGAGGTGGCTCGGTGAGTGAGAAGAAGAAGGCAGTGTTCCTGGTCGGTTTCGGAGGGCCCGAATCGCTCGACGAGGTTCCCGACTTCGTGGCCAGTGTCCTGGGACGCACACCCCCTGAGCGGGTCACCGCCGGGGCTGTCGAGAGGTATCGCACCATCGGCGGAGGCTCGCCCCTTCCCGCCACGACCCGACGACAGGCGGAGCTCGTCGCGTCTGAACTACAACAAAGAGGTGAACCGATACCGGTGTACGTTGGGATGCTCCACGCCGACCCCACCATCGAAGATGCCGCCGACCAGATAGTCGCTGCCGGGATCGAAGAAGTCGCCGTCGTGAGTCTGGCTCCCTATCGGTGCGAAGTGTCCACCGATGCCTACGAGGAAGCGGCGCGGAAATCCCTCGACGGACAGGTCGAACTGAACTTCGCCGCCGACTGGAATCTGGCGATCCCCTACGTCGAGGCCCTGGCTGCGACCCTCAGCCAGTCGCTCGAGAAGGCACCGGCGGGGACGCCCGTCGTGTTCGCCGCTCACAGCCTTCCGGTCAGGATGATCGAACAGGGTGACCCGTACGTCGAACAATTGCAGGCAACCGCTTCCGCAGTGGCGGAACGACTCGGCATCGAGGATTGGAGCGTGGGCTATCAGAGCGTGAGCGCCGCCGCATCGGAGCCTTGGTTGGAGCCGGCGGTGGAAGAGATCATGGACCGCCTATCGGAACGAGGAGCGCCGGCAGTGATGGTCGATCCGATCGGGTTCATCGCCGACCACGTCGAAACCCTCTACGACAACGACGTCGAGCACCGCCAGCACGCGGACGAGATCGGGCTCGAGTTCTACCGATGCCTGTGCCTGAACGATCATCCCGGGTTGATCGCTGCCCTCAGCGACGCCGCCCTGGCCGCCTTCCAGGGTGGTTGAGTCCGCCGCACGCCGCCGAGTGGCGGTGATCGGAGGAGGGATCACCGGGCTCAGTGCCGCCTATGAGGCTTCTCGCCTCGGTGCTGACGTCGTCCTCCTGGAGGCATCTCCCCGGTTGGGGGGCAAGGTGACAACGGAGGTGGTCGACGGTTTCCTGGTCGAACTCGGGCCGGACAGCTTCGTCGGGCCGAAGCAGTCGGTTCTCGACCTGGCCGGGGAACTGGGCATCGGGGATGCCGTCGTGTCGAGTCGTCCCGAGGGACAGGGTGCCCGGGTGTGGTGGGACGGAGCCCTGCATCCACTGCCGGAAGGCCTGATGCTCATGGTGCCGGCGAAGCTGACGCCCCTGATGCGGTCGTCACTGCTGTCGTGGCGGGGCAAGGTCCGGGTCTTCGGCGACCTGTTCGTGCCCCGTGGGAACGGCGAAGACGAGACGTTGGAGTCGTTCGTGGTGCGGCGGCTCGGCCGGGAGGTCCTGGAGCGGATCGCCGAGCCGCTGATCGCCGGTATCCACGCCGCCGAGCCGGCCACCATGAGTTTGCGGGCGAGCTTCCCGCGGTTCCTGGAGATGGAGCGCCGGCATCGCAGCCTCATCGTGGCCGCCCGTCGAGCCGCCCACAGACGACCCGAAGGTCCCCACCGCAGCCATTTCGTGTCGTTCCGCGACGGCATGGGAACGCTCGCCGCCGCCCTCAGCCGGGCGCTCCATGACGTGGATGTCCGAACCTCCACGTCCGTGGCGCGGATCTCCGTTCGGCGCGACGGCTACCGCCTGCTCACCGAAGCGGGGGCCATCGATGCCGACCGGGTGGTGTTGGCGGTTCCCGCCCGAACGGCGTCGGAACTCCTCGAACCGCTCGACTCGCGGGCGGCTGCATCGGTGCGACAGATCCGCCAGGTGTCGACTGCCACCGTCACCCTCGGTTACCGGGCCGCCGACATCCCGCCTCTCGCCGGTTCCGGCTTCGTGGTGCCCTCCTCGACCAACCGGAAGGTGATGGGGGTGTCGTTCCTTTCGAACAAGTGGGATGGCCGAGCCCCTGATGATGACCACGTGCTCATTCGTGCTTTCGTCGGCGGCGTCCACGGCCGACGCCTAGCCACGGCCTCCGACGAAGAGATCCTCACCGAGGTCGAGCGAGAACTCGATCTGATGCTGGGAATTCGGGCCGCTCCGACCCTGGTCCGGGTCGCCTCCTGGGATGGTGGGCTCCACCAGTACACGACCGGGCACATCCAACGGGTCGAGGCCGCCGAGGCGCGCCTAGCCGAGTCCCATCCCGGCCTGGTCCTCGCGGGTGCCGCCTTCCACGGTATCGGCCTCAACGAATGCGTTTC
>DATGOV010000040.1:0-156273 GCA_035305585.1 Acidimicrobiia bacterium
CGCCGTCGGGCCCGATGAGCGTCTCGCCGGGAACGAAGTTGCCCTTCTCGTCGTAGTGCGGCTCCACTTCCCAGCTGTATCCGGCTTCCTTCAGGATCCGAACCGCCTCTTCGACTCGCTCCTGGTGGGACGCGCCGCCCATCTCGTCGGCCTTGATCTCCTCCTCCACCTCTTCGTCGTGCCAGGCGAGGTTGCCCTTCGGGATGGCCGAGTAGACCGGGTAGGGGACTCCCTGCAGGAGGTTGTCGGTGATGTACTCCTTGTCGATGATCACCGCCATCGCCCGGCGGAAGGCCAGGTCGCTCATCGGCTCCCGCATCAGGTTGAAGCCGAGGTAACGGAACCCGTTCTGGGGGTTGATGACCGCGGCCAGCGACGGGTTGTCGGACACCTGGTCTTGGAGGCCCACCGCCATTCCCTGGGAGTTGAGGAGCAGGTCGACCTCGCCGGCAGCCAAACCGAGGACGGCGGCGTCCTGGCTCCCGTACAGCGTGAAGTCGACCCCGTCCACGAACGGTCCGGTCTCGTATTCGACTCCACCGCTGGAGACCGTGGTGCCGGTCTCGTGGTGGTTCGGGTTCTTCACCGTGCGGGCGTGACTCCCTTTGACGTGTTCCTCGAAGACCGTCGGGCCGAGTGCTGGAACTCCCTCGCCGGAAGCATTCAGGAGGGCGTCCTTCGGGTCGTCGCTGTTGCGCGCTTCCTCGACGATGGGCTCCCAGTGGTGTCGAGGGAAGACGAACATGTTCCACACGCCATTGCCGAGGCCCCAGATCGCCAGGCCGGGCTTGCCGTTGAACGTGACCTCGACCGTGTAGTCGTCTTTGGCTTCAACGGAGAGGACACCGACCGATCCAGTCTCAGCTCCTTGTTCGGCGTTCCCACCGCCGCAGTTGGGGTGGGGCTGAGCAGCCGAGACCATCTGGGTCCAGTTCCCGGAGAGGCAGAACTCGTACGCCGTCTCCCAGGTGAAGGCCACGTCGTGGGCTGTCACAGGCTCTCCATCGCTCCACAGCACGTCTTCCTTCATCGGGATCTGGGCCACCCACACGTCGCCTTCCTGCACTGGTTCCGGCACCTCCTCGATCGCCGCCAGCGACGCCCGCGGCTCGAGCCCCGGGTACGACAGGTCGTAGAGGAACCCGTAGGTCGTGTTCAGGACGTACCGGTTCCAGACGGAGTTGCAGCACGTGTCGCTGTCGGCCCAAGGATTGGAGGTGATCGGGTCCTGGAAGATCCCCAGCCGGTAGGTCCCCCCGCTGCCCGCGGTCGTCTCGCCGCTGTCCGATGGCTCTACGTCCGCCGTAGTCGGCGCAGTGGTGTCGCCGCCTCCCGCCGCCGGGGTCGTGGGAACGGTCGACACAGTCTCGGCCGTTCCGTCACTGCCGGCACACGCCGCGACGACGAGGCTCAGCACCGCGATGAGAGCCAGCCACCGGAGAGTACGCCCTCCGCCTTTCGATGTCACTTGTTCTCCTCCTGTTCAGCGTCCGATGGGACAAACCGAAGCTAGGGAGGGCTCATGCAGCGACGCATCGGGCGGATCTCCCCAATTCTGGGGAACGGCTCCCGATATCAGGGGTCGATCAACCCCAGCCGAACGGCTTCTCTCACGGCGGCGTCGCGGGTCGACACGCCGAGTTTCGTGCGGATCGCAGTGACGTGATGGTCTACGGTCTTGGCCGAGATGTACATCCTCTCGGCGATCTGGCGGTAGGTGAGGCCTTGGGCCAACAGTCGCACCACTTCCGTCTGGCGACGGGTCAGCCCCGCCGGATTGCGGCGCGTGTGGCGGTTGGGGCCGCGGGGGATCCGCGTCATACCCATGTCGGCGAGCTTCCGTCTCACCTGAGTGGCACGAGGCACCGCATCGAGGCGGTCGAGTATCCCCAGGGCCGTGAGCAGGGCCTCCGGATCGTCGGTCTCGGCGAGGGCGTCCGCCTGCTCGTACGGGCGGCCGAGCGTCTCCCAGGCCGCCGCCGCCTTCGTCCACTCACCCCGCATCTGATGCAGATAGGGGACCGGGGCGCGTTCTGGGATGTCGACGTCGACGCCCGCCCGCACGAGCCAGATCGCCGTCTCACCGATCCAGCGTGGAACCCGGGTCGACAGGGCTCGGCGATACATGGTCTCGAGGTCGTCGAGATGATCTTCGAGGCGTCCGTTCAGCCACGCCCATTCGGCGATCGCCGCGGTGATGGGGACCAGTCCTTGGGACTCGCCGAGGCGCTCAGCGAGATCCCGCGCCTTCTCCAAGGTGTTCCGGGCGGACTCGTCGCCGCGCCGCGCCTGGATCTGTCCCAGCACCCGCAACGCCCGGATGGCGACCACCGACTCCTCGTCGACCAGATCTTCCAGATCCGATTCGGCGGCGGGCCATCGGCCCAGCTCCATGTTCAGCCAACATCGGATCGAGAGGAGGAAGTGGGTGTAGATGTGGACGTCGTGGCGGTCGCAGTAGTCGAGGCCCTCGTCGATGTAGCGCCTCGCCGGGTCGTACTGCATGTTCTCCAGATGGCAGACCGCCAGGTTGAGGTAGGCCCGGGCGATCGTGCCGTCGTGGAGCCCGTTGTCGATACCCACCTGCAGGCTCTCGAGGAGTGTCTCGTCGTCGGACGGGTCGATTCGCAGACGGGCCGAGCCGAGAGTGTTCAGGGCGTGGGCGAGCACCCCGACGTCTCCCGTCTTCCGGGCGACCGCCACCGCCCTCTCACCCCAGGTGACCACCTCTTCGTTGCGGACGTCGACCATGGCCAGCTTCGCCAGCGCCGCATACGCCGCGGCGAGTGCCGGGCTCTCCGGCAGGTCCTCGAGAATCTCGATCGCCTGCCGGGCGGCCTTCTCCGACTCGGGGCCTTGGGCTTGTGCCCAGCGGACCTCGGAGAGGAGGGCGAGATCCGCCCCGACACGTTCGCGATCCCCGTCGCCGCGCAACGCGATTGCTTCCTCCAGCGCCGCCGCCGCCTCCTCGAGCTGCGAAGCGAGCAGGCATTCACGGGCGTACTCCTCGAGGACGGCGGCCCGCTCGCCCTTGGCGAGGGCGGGCGGGACCGATAGTGCTTGTCGGAGATGCTCGAGGGCTTCCTTGTGACTGTGCAGAGCGATCGCCCGGCGGGCGGCGAGGGGAGCGAAGCGGGCGACGGCAGAGGAGTCACCGGCTCGGTAGGCGTGGTGGGCCAGGCGCGCCGGGTCGTCGTCGTGGGCGGCGAGGACGCTCAGAACCCGGCGGTGGAAATCGATCGAGCGGTCTCGGCTCAGTTGGTCCTCGACGGCGCGGCGGGCGAGCTCGTGGGTGAAGCGGAACCTGCCCTCGTCGGGCAGGAGGTGGCCGGTGTCGATCGCCTCGGTGAGGCCCTTGGCGACGCCGCACTCTTCGAGCAGCCAGCCTTCGGCGCCTTGCGGCACGATCGCGGCCAGCTCCACGCATTCACGGCCGGCGGGGGTCAGCTCCGCGAGGCGGGCCACGACCGCGTCCTGCACCGTCGTGGGCATTCCGTCGTCGGTACGGAGCAGCTCGGACACGTAGAAAGGATTGCCGCCGGACAGATGGAAGATCCGGTATGCCTCGTCCGCGCCGGCGAGCTCGGCCACGGCGTCGGGGGACAAGGGGCCCACCTCCAACCGAACCACGTTGCTGGCCGGCACAGTGCCGATCGTCCTTCGAAGGAGGTGGTCGGAGGGGATTCCCGGGTCGCGATGGGTGACTACGAACAGCGTCGGCAGGCGGTCGACCCGCCGGCCGACGAAGGCGATGACGTCCAGCGTGGTCTGGTCCGCCCAGTGGGCGTCTTCGATGACGAACACGGTCGGGCGCGGAGGACGCCCGATCTCCTCCATGACCGCGTCCATCACCGCCCCGTGGTCCCCCTCGGCTATCGCCTCGGCGAGCGCCGGGGCAGCGGTCGCCATGTCCCGGAAGGGACCCAGAGGGCGAGGGACGACTAGATCGTCGCACATGCCCCACAACACTCGGCAACCCTCGAGGTCCGCCGTGAAGTGCCTGACCAGTGCGGTCTTTCCTGTGCCGGGGGCACCGGTGACCAGAACCAACCGTCCGGTGCCTTCCTGAGCTCGCGCCAACGTGCGCTGTAGTACGTCGAAGTGTTCCTCCCTCTCCAGGAGGACGGGTGCTTCCCTCATAGCCTCCTCTGCTAATCCCCCGGGGCCACCGGAACCGGACATTTCCGGACAGGGACCCCCGCTCTGTCCGGATGTGACTGGTCACCCAATGGCTCCCACCCGAGAATGAGGGCCATGGACCGCATCGTCGGCGTCGTCACCACCGGCATCTATTGCCTCGAGGGGGTCTGCGCCGGGCGCCCGAAGCCCTCCAACGTCCGTCGCTTCTCCAACGTCGTCGCCGCCGAAGCCACCGGTCTGCGTGCCTGTCATCAGTGCCGACCATACCGACGAGAGCCGATGAGCACCTGGGTCGGTACGGAGTTGATCTGTCGAGCGGTCCGGCTGATCCTCGACGGTGCGCTGCACGGTGGGACCGAAGACGAGCTAGCCGAGGCCCTCGGTGTGTCGGCTCGCCACCTGCGCCGGCGATTCCTCGAGGAAGTCGGAACGACTCCCGTTCAGCTGGCCCGGTCGAGCCGGGCCCACTTCGCCCGCCGCCTGCTGGACGACACCGACCTCACCATCACGGAGATCGCCTTCGCGGCCGGGTTCGGGAGTGTTCGTCAGTTCAACCGCACGATGCGGTCGATCTTCCGTCAGACGCCGCGGGAGCTCCGCGCCCGGCGACGAAAACGGGACCGTCTCGCCGCCGACGGCGGTCTGGCCCTCCGTCTGCCAACGACCCGCCAGGTGGCATACGAGCGATATCTGCGCGTCCTCGAGGAAGAGGCGGTTCCCGGGGTCGAATCCGTCCAGGACGGCGTGTATCGCCGGACGATCGAGATCGAGGGGGCGCCGGGCGTGCTCGAGATCACCCCCGGCGACGACTCCCACATGGTCGCCCGCCTCCACCTCCCTCATTGGGAAGGGCTGATCCACCACGTTCGGCGGGCGCGACGGATCTTCCGGCTCGACGACCACGTCCACGGTGGCGACGACTCCCTCTGCGGAGACGGCCCTATCGACCTTCCGGGCACATGGGACCCATTCGAAGTCGGCGTCAGGTCGATCCTCCGCCGGACCGGCCACGGTCCCGCGCCCGGCCTCGCCACGTTGGTCGAGGCTCTCGGCACAGAGGTTCACGGTCTCGATCCATGGGGCCTCGGGTGGCTGTTCCCGTCACCTCGCCGGGTCGCTCTGGCCGGGCTCGAGCAGCTCGGTGGCGACGACGCCGAGGTGCTCCGGCAGTGGGGGCGAGTCATGGAGAATTCCGACCGCGCCCGGATCGACCGCGCGGCCTTCGAGGGATTGGCCGAGGCGGAGGGGTTGCCGCGGTGGTTGATCGACGACGTCGCAGCCCGGCTGCCTTGAAACGCCTCGTCACCCGCCTTTGACGCGGACGCCCGCCTTCCAGACGTTCTCGATGCGCGAGGGATCCGCCAAGACCGAGATGTCGTCAGTGGGGTCTCCGGACACCGTGATCACGTCGGCGTCGTGACCGGTGGCGAGGACGCCAGAGAGCGGAGCCTGCGGCCCCAGCGTCGATGGGCCGACGGCTGTCGCCGCTCTTATCGCCTCGAGCGGCGTCATCCCGAGTGACACGAGATGGACCAACTCCTCTCCATTCCGCCCCCACATCCCCGCCCCCCAGATGTCCGTGCCACATGCGACCGTCACCCCGGCGGACACGGCGATGGCAACCGCCTCGGCATGACGTTGGACGATGGTGTCGAGCTTCGTGGCGGCGTACTCGGGCATCCCCTGGGCGCGTCCCACCGCGGCGAGGTGCTCCACGATCCAACGGGTGGGGACGAGGATCGTGCCGGTCTCCTTCATCGCCGTCGCCGCTTCTTCGTCCAGATACGAGCCGTGCTCGATCGTGCGGACCCCGGCTTCGATCGCGGCCATGATCCCCGGCTTGCCGTGGCAATGGGCGGCCACCACCCGGTCGGCCCGGGCGGCCTCCTCGACGATCGCCGCCAGCTCCTCGGCGGTGAATTGCTGGTGGATCGGATGGTCGACCTGGCTCATCACCCCACCGGAGGCGCACACCTTGATCACCTTCGCCCCGAGGCGGAGTTGGCGGCGGACGACCCTTCGGCAGTCGTCGGGACCGTCGGCGAGCGCCGGCGCCCCCCAGTGGCGCTCGGTCAAGGCGTTCGCCTCGGCAGGGCCGATGGCGTGGAAATCACCGTGCCCGGCGGTCTGAGAGATACCGGCACCGGCGCCGTACACGTTGGGGCCCGGGATGACTCCCTCGTCGATGGCGATGGCCAGGATGGCTCCGTAGCCACCCACTTCCCGAACCGACGTGAACCCGGCTTCCAACGCGGCGACTGCGTCCCGGGCGGCGCGCAGGATCCCGATGTGAGGGATCTGGGTGAGCAACGCCTCGAGGTTCACCACCCCGCGGGCGAGGCCCATGAAATGGGTGTGGGTGTCCCACATCCCTGGCATGACCGTCTCGACGGTGAGAACGACGTCGGCCGCCACATCGGGGGCTCCAGCGGCGGCACCGGCGTAGGCGATCCGAGGACCGTCGATGACGACCGTTCCGTTCGGTATTGGGTCACCGCCGCCGGGAATCAGGCGGGTGGCGTCGATCCGGGTGATCGCCATCAGGACACCGCCTGGAGGCGCGGACGAGACTCCACCTGGAACCCTCCCAGCAGGGTGTTGACCCGGATCCGCAGTAGGGGAGCGTCGGGATCGCCGGGCTGGGCACTCGACAGATCGAGCCCACCCATCCACGTACGGTCCTCCACTTCGACTCTCCAGTCGGGTGGGACCACCACGCTGGTGCCACCGAGGATCGTGTTGACCACGAGCTCCGCCCCGGTCGGCCCCAGCTGGGCACGGCGCAGATCTAGGACGACGCCGCCGATCAGCGTGAGGATCGTGCCGCCGAGGAACGAGGCGGACGTGGACCGGAGGTGGATCCCTTCGAACACGGCGACGAGGTCGATCTCGTCGGACTGGGGCCCACCGCGACTCTGGAGCAGGAGACGAGCCGCCAAACCCGTGGCGCCGACGAGAGCGGCGAAGGACACGAGAACCGTGAGGAGTCGTCGCAGCATTCCCCCATGTTGGCACCGATTCGCGGCGCGGGCGGATCGGGAATTCGACTGTCTCGCTGCCATACTCGACGCGATGTACGAGTCTTTGAGCGCTGTGGCCGGATTCGACACCGCCGCTATCCGTTGGGATGCCGACGCCTACCCGGAGAGGCTGTGGGCAGGCGACCCGACTGTCTGGTCCGAGGACCCCATCCCCGACCTGGCGGACCGGCTGGGGTGGCTGCAACTACACCGGACCATGCCCGAGCGAGTCCCGGAGATGGTCGACCTGGCTCGGAGTCTCGTCGACGACGGCGTACTCGACGTCGTGGTCTGTGGAATGGGCGGCTCCAGCCTGGCTCCCGACGTGTTCGCCCACGTCATCGGCTCGGCGCCCACTTATCCCAAGGTCACCGTGCTCGACTCGACCCATCCCGCGGCCGTCGAGACCGTGGCGAGCGCCATCGACATCGAACGAGCCGCCTTCGTCATCTCGTCGAAATCGGGCACGACGCTCGAGACGCTGTCCTTCTTCCGCTACTTCTGGGATCGGACCGGGGGAGACGGATCCCGCTTCATCGCCATCACCGACCCTGGCACCCCTCTCGCCGACCTGGGGGAGGAGCGCGGGTTCCGGGCGGTCGTACTCGCCCCGCCCGACGTCGGCGGCCGCTACTCGGCGTTGACTCCGTTCGGTCTCGTCCCCGCCGCTTTGATGGGCATCGACCCTCAGGCGCTCCTGGACCGGGCGGCGGCCTTCGCCGCCGACGCCACCGGGCGTCCCGCCGCCGAGGATCCAGCGATCGCCTTGGGGCTCGCCTGGGCCGCCCACGCCCTCAACGGCCACGACAAGCTCACGTTCCGTACTTCGCCCGGTCTCACCGCATTCCCGGCGTGGCTCGAGCAGCTGGTAGCCGAGAGCCTCGGAAAGGACGGGACGGGGATAGTCCCGATCGCCGGCGAGCCGCCTCTCTCCGTCTACGGCCACGACCGGATCTTCGTCGACTACGTGCTCGCCGGAGAGGAGCTGGAGGAACTCCCCGAGGATCTTCCGGTGGCCCGTTTCGAACTCGCCGACGGACTCGATCTCGCCGCCGAGATGCTGCGGGCAGAAGTGGCCACGGCAGCCGCCGGCCAGGTCATGGGTGTCCATCCCTTCGACCAGCCCGACGTCGAGCGCGCCAAGCAATTGACCCGCCGGGCGATGGCGGGGGAGGGAGAAGACGACGCCGTCGCTCCGGTGCCCGCCGTCGGGGACACCTTCCGGGTTCGGCTGGAGAGGTTCCTCCGCGACGTGCGTCCCGGTGACTACGTGGCCCTGCAGGCGTACCTGGCGCCCGATCCCGACATCGAGGCGGCTGCCTCTCGCATCCGCCGAATCGTGGCCGAACGCTACGAGTGCGCCACCACGTTCGGTTACGGGCCCCGCTTCTTGCACTCCACGGGGCAACTCCACAAGGGCGGGCCCAACACCGGGGTTTTCATCCAGTTGGTCGACCGCCCCTCTCACGACGTCCCGGTGCCGGAGACCGATTACACCTTCGGCCGTCTCATCGCCGCCCAGGCGGCGGGCGACTACGCCGCGTTGCGGGAGGTCGACCGCCGCGTGCTGAGAGTGGACGTCACCGACGGCGGCTTGGAGGCGCTGATCGAGGCCCTGGGATGACTGAGAGCCGGTACACGCCCGAGGCGCTGTCGGTCGACATCGACCCACATCTCTTCGTGGTCTTCGGCGGTACCGGAGACCTCGCCCGCAGCAAGCTCCTTCCTGCGCTGTACCGACTCTTGAGCAGCCGCGGGTTCTCCGATTCGGTCCAGCTCCTGGGCGTGGCGAGCCGCGACATCACCGACGACGAATATCGGAGTCTCGTGGGAGCTGCTCTCGCAGCCGCCGACCTCGCGGTCGACGAGGAATGGCTCGGTCACTCGGTCCACTTCCAGTCGCTCCGCCACGGTTTCGAGGCGTTGGGAGAGCGGATCCGAGAAGTGGAGGAGGCGGCAGGACTCGGCGGCAACCGGGCCTTCTACCTCGCCGTGCCCCCGGACGTGTTCGATGAGACGGTCGAAGGGTTGGGCAAGGTCGGGGTCGTGGATGGGCCGGGATGGTCGAGAGTGGTCGTCGAGAAGCCCTTCGGTGTGGACAGTTCCACCGGGATGGGCCTGAACCAACTGCTGCATCGGTGGTTCGCCGAGGAGCAGATCTATCGCATCGACCACTACCTGGCCAAAGAGACCGTCCGCAACCTCCTCGCCCTCCGGTTCGCCAACCCCATCTTCGAGTCGTCGTGGACTCGGGACCGGATCTCGTCCGTGCAGATAACGGTGGCCGAGAGCGGCGGCATCGGAACACGCGCCCGGTACTACGACTCGGCCGGTGCGGTTCGCGACATCATCCAGAACCACGCTCTCCAGATCTTCAGCCTGGTGGCGATGGAGCCGCCGGTGCGAGCGAGCGCCCAGTACATCCGCGACGAGAAGGTCAAGCTCCTGAAAGCGACCGCGGCGGTGACTCGCCCCGATCTCGTCCGCGGCCAGTACACCGCGGGCCGCATCGAGGGCGAAGACGTGGCCGGATACCGAGACGAAGAGGGGATTCCGCCCGACTCCACCACCGAGACGTACGCCGCATTGGTCCTCCACGTCGACAACTGGCGGTGGAAGGGAGTGCCGTTCTACTTGCGGGCAGGAAAGCGGCTCGCTACCCGAGTCACACAGGTCTCGGTCGTGTTCAAGGAACCACCCGTGAGCCTGTTCTCGGTCGTCGATCGATGCGAGATGCATCCGAACGTGTTCGAGATCCGGCTCCAGCCGTCTGAGGGATTCGCCCTGTCCTTCGAGATGAAGGTGCCGGGTGAGGGCTATGTCCTCCAGACCCAGAGGCTGCGTTTCGACTATGACGAGGTCTTCGGTGAACTGCCCGACGCCTACGAGACGCTTCTCGCCGACGTCATGACCGGTGACCAGACGCTGTTCGTGCGGGCGGACGAAGTGGAAGAGGCCTGGCGAATCGTCGAGCCGGCTCTGGGCATCGAAGATGCGCCACAGTCGTACGAGGCAGGGTCCTGGGGGCCGGCCGGAGCCGACGACCTCCTCGCCCGGCGTGGCGACCACTGGGAGATCCCCGTCATCTGATCCGGCTCGAACCGATGAGTTGCAGCTCCGCTGATCGTCTCATCCGGTGTGCGATGGAAACCTGAACCCACCTGTGTGCGATCCGGGCTGCCGCCCAGCGCCCCGCGAAAAAACCTTGACACTCCGCGGAACGGTCCGTTAGGTTGCGAGGATCGCAAACCGCGAGGCTCAGGTGGAGAAAGTGCGCATCGACAACCCGCGAATGACGGCGACGGGTAACGGCGCGTGCTTCACGCTCTCCGGCAGGCTGATCGAGCCCATCATCGGCAAGACCACTGTCCAATCGGCTCTCGTCGACCGACTCATCGGCACTGCCTCCCGACGGCTTCGTTAGAACAAGTCACCTCCTCTTCCCCCTCAGAAGCCGCCGGATCCCAGGAATCGGCGGCTCTTTTCGTGGCCGCATCACACGAAAGGTTTGCGCATGAGAGACATCTACAAATACGGTCGCTGCAGGGACGGCGACAACCACAACCTCTTCTTCAGCCAGAACGCCTCGGATCTCGCCCAGGCGCAGGAGATCTGCGCAGATTGCCCGGTGCGGCTCAAGTGCCTCGCTCTGGCCCTGGAGGAAGGATTGGAGTACGGCGTCTGGGGAGGGGTGATCTTCTGGGAAGGTCAAGCCTTCCACCGGAAGCGGGGTCGAGGCCGACCCCGCCACTCCGAAGCCCACCTGCCGGTGGAAGCCGATCGGGACGAGCTGTACGAGCTCGTCAAGTCGGCGTAGAGGCCCGGCTCAGCTCGCCGTTCTGCCTGCCAGCTCCAACTGGAGCGACTTGGGGTCATCGAGATCTCCCTTGCGGAGCTTCTCGATGGCCCGAGTCTCTATCTGGCGGATCCGCTCCCGCGTGACGTTGAACTCGCGCCCCACCTCGTCGAGAGTGGCCGGCTCGTTGCCATTGAGGCCGTAGCGCATCTCGAGGATGCGGCGTTCGCGGTCGTCGAGACGCTGGAGGACGATCTTCAGGCTCTCGAGATGGATCTGCTTCATCACGAGGTCGAACGCCGGGATGGCGTCGGTGTCCTCGATGAAGTCCCCGAGAACCGCAGTGTCGTCGCCTACCGGCTGGTGGAGCGAGACCGGCTCGGGTGCGAGACGCTTTGCGTCTCGCACCTTGTTGAGGGCCACCCCCGACTCCTCGGCGATCTCCTCGTCGGTGGGGTTCCGGCCGAGACGCTTCAACAGGTTGTTCTCCGCTGTCTGGACCGCTGAGATGGTGTCGATCATGTGGACCGGCACGCGGATGGTGCGCGACTTGTCGGCGATCGCCCGGGTGATCGCCTGGCGGATCCACCAGGTGGCATACGTGGAGAACTTGAAGCCCTTGCGGTACTCGAATTTCTCGACGGCCCGGATCAGGCCGAGGTTTCCCTCCTGGATCAGGTCGAGGAACGTCAGGTTGGCGGAGGGATAACGTTTGGCGATGGAGACGACCAGTCGCAGGTTGGATTGGATGAACTCCCCGCGGGCACGGTCACCTTCGGTGACCTTCCTCCTCAGCCGGGCACGTTCCTTCGGGTCGGTGATGTCCTCGAGCGCCTTCGCAGCCTTGCGGCCCTCCTCCATGATCTTGGCCAGACGGACTTCGTCCTCTGCCGTGAGCAGCGGGTACTTGCCGATGCCATCCAGGTAACGGCGGATGGCATCGCTGTCGGTTTCACGTTGGGTGCTTGCCATATCTCCAACAGATCAGATGTTCGAGATATCGGCGCGATACATCCGAATATGAAGTGGTCGGACGGATCAATTCAGCCGGTTCCGGGCTGGCTAGTCCCTGTCGGTTCGCTCACATGTTCTTGGCGACGGAGATGAAGGAGGTGTCCTTCTCGGGCGACAGTTCGTCGTCGACGGCCACGACCACGGCCGTGATCGGGACGGCCAGGAAGGCGCCGGGGATCCCGAAGGCCACACCGCCGACGGCGATCACGAGCAGCACGACCAGCGGGTGGAGCTGCATCGTCCGTCCGAACACGAGCGGCATGACGATGTCGCCCTCGAGCTGTTGGACGCCGAGCACGATGGCGAAGACGATCAGAGCGTCGGTCCAGCCGCCGTTGACGAGCGCAACGGCCACCGCCACTAGGCCCGACAGGAACGCCCCTACCAGCGGAAAGAACGCGCCGAGAAAGACGAGGATGGCGAGTGGCAGCACCAGGGGTACGCCCACGATCAACAATCCGATGGCGATGGCGGTGGCGTCGACTACGCCGGTGATCGCCAGTCCCTTCACGTAGCGGTTGAGGGTCCTCCACGCCGCGGCCGCGCCCCGGCGGAAGCGATCGGCCGACCGTGGGGAGAGCCGATCGGCGATGCGGGCGGCGACACGGTCGCCGTCCTTCAGGACGAAGAAGGCCACGATGAGAGCCAGGACGGTGCCGGTGACGATCTCCACGACGGCGGCCGCCCCGCTCAACAGGCCCGTCCCGAGCCCGGCGGCCTGCTCCTGCAGTTGCTCGATGAGGGACTCGGAGTACCGCTGGACATCGGCGGGGGAGAGGCCCAGGGGACCTTCGCTCAGCCAAGCCAAGACGGCGTCGTATGCCTCGCTGAGGTCGGCGCCCAAGGGCTCGAATCCCGCCGTCAGCTGCGGGATGAGGACCAAGGCCACGCCGACCAGGGCCATCGTCGCCACCAAGATCACCGTCCAGGTAGCGAGCAGCGGAGGCCAGCCCCGGCGCTTCAGGCTCCTGACGGGGCCCCACAGGATGGCGGCGGGAAACAGGCCGATCACGGCCGACAGCACGACCACGGAGATGTTTCGAAGGACCTGCCATCCGAAATAGACGGCGGCTCCGATCACCAGCAGTCGCCATGAGATCGCGGCGGTTTCGCGCAGCCACTTGGGGACGTGGTCTTCCAGCTGAGCCCTCCTTCGGGTCGGCGTCAGTGTACGGAGGAGACTGCCCGTGTCTGCGGCATGGGTCCGGCGGTGGGAGTCGTGTGGAGTAGCGCAGGGCATTGCCTAGGTTGAGTGCCTGACCTCTTCGTTGGGTGCATACGAGTGGTCATTGGTCCGCCCGGGTCGGCGTGGCGACACTTCCCCATCGCCACGTCGGCTCGATGGGCCGCTCTTCTCGGGGGGCCCCTACTCGACCGGTCGGTGCCTCGCCTAGACTTTCTGGATCCTCGGGCGTTTAGCTCAGTTGGCTAGAGCACTGCCCTTACAAGGCAGGGGTCGGCGGTTCGAGTCCGTCAACGCCCACTTCATTCCTCGGCATTCTCTCCTGCGTGGGGCGTTGCCACGCCCCCGGTTGCCTCCCCCCGATTTCTGTCAGAGGTGGGTTGTAGGTTCGGTGACATGTTGGGGGATGTGAGAGAGCGGGGACCGGCTGGGGTCACAGCGTTGGTTGCGGGTTTGTCTCGGTTGGCGCCAGGGTTGTTGTCGTACCTCACGTTGGATCAGTTGGACCGGTCGCAACTGAATGGCCATCAGTTGGTCGAGGTCATCAAGGCTCGGGCCCGTCTCATCTCTCATCTCCAAGCGGACCTCTACGCCGACATCGCGGAATTGGCCCACACACCCGCGGGCTTCGAGGACTCGCCTCCCGAGCGGTCGGAGCTCATCGACGAGTTCGTGGGCGATGAGTTGGCCGCGGCGTTGCGACTCACTTCTCGGGCGGCGGACGCCCACCTGAGCACCGCATTCCGTCTGATGCGACTCCCTTCGGTCTGGGGTGCATTGTTCGAGGGACGCATCGACCTGCCTCGAGCCAGGGTGCTGTGCGAGGAGACCGCTCACCTCGAAGACGACGAGGCGGCAGATGTCGTGGCGGCCATCGTCGGTGAGGCGTCGCGGTTGACGACGGTCCAGTTGGGGAGGCGGTTGCGACGAATGGTCGCGGAGAGAGATCCTGGCGCTGCCAAGAAACGCTACGACAGGGGTGTGAGAGAACGGCGCGTGGAGTCGGGATCCAACCCCGACGGAACGGCCGAGTTGTGGGGCCGTCAGTTGCCCGCGGACAGGGCGGCGGCGGCCTGGAGTCGGATCACCGCGTTGGCGAGGAGCCTCCGCAAGATGGGCGACGAACGGAGCTTGGATCAGATCCGCGCCGACGTCTTTCTGGATCTGTTGAACGGAAACCCGACCCACGTGTCCAGCGGGAAAGGTGGGGTGAGGCTCACCGTCGACCTCACCACCCTCATGGGCTTGGCGGATCGGGCGGGTGAGATCGAAGGGTGGGGCCCGGTAGTGGCTGACCTGGCGCGACAGATCGCCGAAGCCCAGACCGACGGGACATGGGAAGCGACAGTGACGGACCCGGAGACGGGCCAGCCGATCTGGGCCGGGACCACCCGGCGGCGACCCACCACCTCCCAGCGGCGGCATGTGGCGGCTCGCAACCCGACTTGCGTGTTCCCCGGATGCACCCGTTCCGCCGTCGAGTGTCATCTGGATCACACCGTTGCCTTCTCGGAGAGTCGAAGGACCACGGTGTTGAACCTGGGGCCCTTGTGTGCCAGGCATCACCTGCGGGCCAAACACCGCGCCGGATGGAAACTCACCCAGCCCCAGCCCGGCACTTTCTGCTGGACCAGCCCCCGCGGGCAGCGCTACATCGTCCGCCCACCGCCGATCTGACTCGCGCCGCGTCGATGGCGATACCCTTCGACACTGGAGAGAGGAGGTGGGGATGGCATTCATCGACACGATCCCCGAGGAGCGAGCTGAAGCTCAGGTCGCCGATATGTACCGGCGGGTGAGGGAGAGCATCGGGTACGTCCCGAACTACGCCAAAGTGTTCAGCCATCGCCCGGCGTTGTTCGACGCTTGGGCTCAGCTCAACGGGACGGTGAAGAACGCCATGGACCCGAGGCGCTACGAACTCGCCACCGTTGCCGCTGCCGTGCGTCGACGCTCCAGTTACTGCGCTCTCGCCCACAGCGAGAAGCTGCTCCAACTCGGGGCGTCCGACGACGAAGTCCGCGCTCTTGCCCGTGACACTGCCTCGGCTCCGCTCGACGACGTCGAGAGGGCGATCGTCGAGTACGCCACCAGGGTGGCCGAAGCACCCCACACCGTCACCGCCGCCGACATCGACCGACTCCGTGCGCTCGGGCTCAGCGACGCCGAGATCTTCGATGTCGCATCGGCGGCCGCCGCCCGGCTCTTCTTCACCGCCCTGTGTGATGCCGTCGGAGCGCGACCCGACGCGGTCTACCGTGAGACCATGTCCGAACTCTTAGACGACCTCGCCGTGGGCCGCCCGGTGGAGGAACCGGCCGGCACCACGGGCTGACCGAGTCATGGGCACCGTCGCATCGTTTCTCGAAGCTCTCGGCCGCCGCACCCGACCGGACCGGGCCGCAGAGTGGGACCCGGTGGGGCTGCAGTTCGGCGACCCGAAGAAGACCGTCGAGCGCGTGGCGGTCTGCCACGAAGTGGGAGAGGACACGGTCGAGGCGCTCCTGGCGTCGCCTCCTGATCTGGTGGTCTGCTACCACCCGCTGCTGTTCCGGCCCACCAACCGTCTCGTCGCCGGGCGCTCGCCCGCTGGCCGCGCCTACCGGCTGATCGCCGCCGGGATCGCCCTCGCCGTCACCCACACCGACTTCGACGCTGCTCCGGGTGGAACCGCCGATTCGCTGGCGGAGGCGCTGGGTCTGGCCGATGTGGCTCCGTTCGGGCCGGTGACGGGCTCACAGCAGGTCAAGGTCGTCACGTTCGTCCCCGAGGACTCGATCGACGCGGTGGTGCGAGCCATGTCTCTCGCCGGTGCGGGCCGGATCGGCAACTACGAGTCGTGCAGCTACCGCAGCCCTGGATTCGGTTCGTTCCTCGCCGCCGAAGGGGCGACGCCGGTGGTGGGGGAAGCTGGCGCCCTCAACGTCGAGCCCGAGATCAGGCTGGAGATGGTGGCCCCCAGCTCCCGACAGGACGCCGTGATCGCCGCCCTCGTCGCCGCTCATCCCTACGAGGAACCGGCGTTCGACGTGTACGACGTGCGCTCCAACCACGGCCTGATCGGAAGGGCGGGGACATTCGGCGGCTCTCTGGCGGACTTGGTGGAGGTCGTCGCCGAGAACCTGGGCCGCTCCGGCCTCAGGGTGGCCGGCGACCTCTCCGCCCGCACTGAGCGTGTGGCGGTCGTGCCCGGCTCGGGCAGCTCTTTCATCTCGGCGGCGCGCAGTGCCGGCGCCGACGTGCTGGTGACCGGGGACGTCGACCATCACCGTGCCGTCGGCGCTCGCGACGGCGGCCTGGCGATCGTCGATCCCGGGCACGCCGCCACGGAGGTCCCCGGGATGAGGAGCCTGGTGGGCCTGGTCGAGAGCCTGGATGTCGAGGTGGTCGATCTGACCGGGGATGGAAGCGGGCCGTGGACGCCACACGCTTCAGGGCAACTACCCTGAAGCGGGCATGGAGATTCCCGCCCTCGCCGATCTCCTGGACGTCCAGGAACTCGACCTCGAGATCGACCGGCTCCTCCATCGCCGCGCCAACCTCCCCGAGCTCGAGCGATACCGCGCCACCCAGGAGCAGCTCGACGCACTCGACGAGCGGATTTCCCAGCTCTCCGACGAGGTTCGCCAGCTCGAGCTGGCGGTCGACAAGGCGGAGGGCGAGCTGGAGATGCTCGAGACGAAGCTGAAGGAGCAGGAAACCCGTCTGTTCGCCGGGGGCATGTCGGCTCGGGAGACCGAAAACATGCGCCTCGAGGTGCAGGCGCTCCGCAATCAGCAGGGAACGTCGGAGGAGCGCATACTCGCCCTGCTCAACGAGCTCGACCCCAAGCGAGAGGAACTCGAGCGCCTCCAGACGGAGCGGCAGGCGCTAGCCGACGAGAAGGACTCCTTGGAGGCAGTGATCACGGCCGAATGGCGACAAATCGACAACGAGATCGCCCGTAAGGAGGAACGCAAGCGGGACGCGCTCGCCCCCGTGCCAGAGGACCTGGTCGAGCTCTACGAAAAGCTCCGGACCACGAAAGAAGGAGTCGCCGTGGGGCGACTCGATCAGAGCACCTGCGGCGGATGCCACATCCGCCTGTCACCGGCGGAGGTGATCGAGGCGAAGCAGAGCGACCCGCCTCGCTGCGTCCATTGCCGGCGAATCCTCGTCATCTGAGCAGTGCTGTTCTGGCGCCTCGGAGCGGTCACCTTCCTGTTCCGGTGGATCTTCCGGGACCCGATCGTCGACATGCGCTTTCTGGCGGTCGGCGTCGTGCTGCCGGACCTGATCGACCTCGTCGCCGCCACGCTTGTCGGCGCCGACGATGCCCGCCTGTGGGGCCACAGCCTTCTCGTGCCTTCGACCCTGGCGATCACCATTCTCCTCGCGACCCGGCGTGGGAGACGCCGAAGGGCTTGGATGGCGCTGGTCGTCGCATGGATGCTGCACCTCGTCGTCGACCAGATGTGGTTCCACGAGCACATCCTGTTCTGGCCGGTGTTCGGCTGGGACATCGTCGTGCCGTCCTCCGACGACTTCTGGGCGGCCGCATGGGGGAGGGCGCTCAGTGACCCCTGGCGGTGGGTGCTCGAGTTCGTCGGCGTGGCGTACCTCGCGTGGTTGTATGTGACGAGTGGTCTCCGTGACGCGAAAGCCAGAGAGCGCCTCATGTCGACTGGCCGTCTCGTGTGACGCCACCCCGACCGGGTAGAGTGTGGCCGCTAAGCGGATGCGCTCCCTTTCCTCTCCCCGATGGTGGCTCGCCCCTGCGCTCCTGGTGGTAGCGGCCTGTTTCGGCGACGCCGGCTCACCCGACACCACCCTTCCGGCAGATCTCGACCCGGTGGGTGTCGTCGGGGCGTTGTTCGCCGCCATCGACGAGGGTCGATTCGACGACACAACCGCCCTGACTGACGTCGAGCAGGCCAGCCTGGTGTCCTTGGCGGAAGGCGCCGACGCATCCGAGATCGTGGGAGGGCTCGAAGAGGACGCCGATGCCGTGGCCGCCAACTTCTGGTCGGGCTTCGCTCAGACCCTCGACGCGGATTTCGATCCCGACGGCGTGGCCCTGGAGGCGGGGGAGAGGATCGAACTCGAAGGCCGAACCTGGGTGCCGGTCACGGTGCGAGGGGTGACGGACACCGACCGGATCTTCTATCTGCGAAACGACGAAGGCTGGAAGATCGACCTGATGGCGACATTCGGTCACATCCTCGCCGAGCGCCTGGTGCCTCGCGTGGAAGCTCTGCTGTCGTCTGCCAACACCAACGCCGCCACCATCATCGGGCTGCTCCGGGAATCGGCCCCGTCACTCCAGGTGGCAGCCCAGCACCCCGACCTCGACCTGGCCACCCACCAGGCGCTCCTGGCTCTGTTGGAGAGGGTGACTAGGGCGTCCTAGTCCCGGAGAGCGGGCAGCACCTGCTGGCCGAGAGTGGTGATGAGCTGCTCCTGATCGAGAGCCGCGATCTGGAACGTGACGACGTCCGCCCCGAGGTCGTCTATCAACGGGCGATAGGTGTCCACTACCTGCTGGGGGTCGGACACGAGTGAGTATCGGCCGAGAACCTCCTCCCGCGGCATCTGGTCGGCCTTCTCGCGGAGCTCTTGGGGATCTACGGCCTCCAGGCGGCCCGGTGCCCGCAGCCCGCGCCACGAAGTCAGGGCCGTCCACGCCTCGTTCTCGGTTGACGCCCAGATCGACCACCGGGTGGCGATCACCGTGGGTGTGGGCCGACCCGCCTCCTCCGCAGCCCTCTTGAGGGGGTCCACGACCTTCTCGACCGTCTCTTCCGGCACCTTCACCGAAGTGATCACGCCATCGGCTTTCTCCCCGGCGAGCGTGGCCGACTTCGGCCCACCGGCGGCGAGATATATGGGGAGGTGCTCTTGGAGGGGCGGGGAGTAGAGCTTCGCCCGGTCGGTGCGGTAGTACTCGCCGTCGTAGGTGAGCTTCTCGCCGTCGAGGAGCCGGCGCATGATCTCCAGCGCCTCGGTCATCCTCTCGTTCCGCTCCTTGTAGGCGGGGAACTCGTAGCCGAGCGGACCTTCGTTGATGTTCTCGCCGGTCCCCACCCCGAGGCGGAAGCGCCCGCCGGACAGACGGTCGAGTGTGGCCGCCGCCTGAGCGACCACGCCGGGATGGAATCGGAAGAGTGGTGTGGTGACGCCGGTGACGAACTCGATCCGCTCGGTCGCCTGCGCCATCGCCGCGATCGTGGCGTAGGCGAATCCGGATGCCGACTGGTCGTCCACCCACGGGTGGAAGTGCTCGGAGACCATCACCATGTCGAAGCCCGCTTCTTCCGCGAGTACCGCATGACGGACGAGTTCTTCCGGTTGGAACTGCTCGTGGCCGCAGAAGTAGGCGAACTTCGTCAAGAGGACCTCCGGTTGCTCAGGGAGCACGACTCTAGAGAATCGCCAGACGCACCCGGACTGTCTTAACGTCTGCCGACAGTGATACCGCTGAGAGACGAGAACCCGACCCGACGAACGCCGATCGTCACGCTGCTGATCATCGGCGCCTGCTTGTGGCTCTACTTCGGCTGGCAGCCGTCGCTCTCATTGGGCCAACCGCAATACGTGCCGGTGGATACGCCCATCGGCCAGATCCCCATCGAGGAGACGACCGCCTTCACGCTCGAGAACGCTGCCATCCCCTGTGAGCTCGTCAACGGACGTCCGTTGACGGTCGAGGAGGTCGTCGAGACATTCAGCCCTCCGATCGACCCCGAAGCCTGCCAGGGTGGAGAAGCGGCGACCCCGCCCCTCTTCCCGCGGAAGTCTGTCTGGCTGTCGATTCTCACGTCGATGTTCCTCCACGGCGGCCTCGCCCACCTGTTCGGGAACCTGCTGTTCCTGTGGATCTTCGGCAACAACATCGAGGATCACATGGGCCACTTCCGGTACCTGATCTTCTATCTGCTCGGCGGGGTGGTGGCGACCGGGGCCCATGTGATCCTGAACCTCGACTCGACGATCCCCATGGTCGGTGCTTCGGGGGCGATCGCGGCGGTGATGGGCGCCTACCTCGTGTGGTTCCCCGATGCTCCGGTGCGCACCGCCGTATTCTTCTTCTTCATCCAGATCGTCGACATCCGGGCGAAGTGGCTCCTCGGCTTCTGGTTCATCTCGCAGTTCTTCACATCGCCCAACAGCGGAGTCGCCTGGGCGGCCCATGTCGGCGGGTTCGTGTTCGGCGTGATCGTCGGGCTGATGGTGCGGACGAGCCGGGGGTTGCGCCAGGCGACTTGGACGAGGGAGTACCGGGCGCTGGACCGGTGGGACCCGACCGGCGGGGTCGGGCCTGGCCCATACGGCCGGCGCCGGATCCCGCGCCGCTATTGAAAGCTGATGAAGACTGGTTGCGGCTCGAGACCGAGCACCTCGTCGGGGGTGGCCATCGGCCGGTCCTCGTCGTAGAAGTTCTTCCAGCCCCACCTCCAGCCCCCTTCCCCGGCCGCCAGCATCGCGTTCCAGGTCGCGTACTTGGTGCCGAGAGGTCCTTGGCCGTCCATCTGAATCACGACCGCCAGCTCCGCGGGGGTGCGGATGTCTTCCCGCTCGGTGATCATCGACAAGCGGAACTGGTGGACGACGAGCAGCTTCTGGGGGAGTCTGTTCTCCCGAACGATTCCGGCCAGCCAATCGACGACCGTGTTCACCTCTTCCGCCGGCACGGACCCGATCTGTCGCAGGTGACGTTGGTCGGGCTTCAGACGCCATTCGGGATCCAGCGCCAGCCCGACGTGCGGGAGCCGCAGCAGCTCCTCGTAACGCTTGGCCTGGGTGAGAAAGTCGGTCCGTCCCGGCTGGAGGTCGAGCACCACGTAGTACCCCGCCTCACCGGCTGCCTCCACCCAGGGGCGGAGGTCGTCGACGCTCAGCTCGGCCGAGTAGTCGCCGTCCTCGCCGGCACCCGATGTCGCGGTGGTGGCGATGATCTCGAAGGTGGGGAGCACCTGGGTGTCGTCGGTCTCGTAAGCGGCCGCGATCTCGGCTGCCCGGGCGATCGCTTCCTCGACGGGCTGTTCCCCGAGGACCCCCAGGCTGGGGGTGTGCGGATGCCCGTAGATGGCCACCAGGCGGCGCCCGGGGAACAGAACGTGACCTCCTCCCGGCAGCTCAGGAGCTTCGGAGAGGGTGTCCAGCTGCCAGGGCGCCGCCTTCGAGAAGCTGCCCACGAGCCGGCGGTTGGTCGATTCCGTGGCGATCGGTCGCAGGTGGCGTCGCCGGCGTAGGTCACCGGGCTTCGTCCACAGCGCTTCGCCACCCACCGCTTCCGCCGTCGCCGCCACTGCGGCGCCGAGGAGTGGCTCCTCTGTCGACACCAGGACGAGTGTCTCGGCCGGGGTCGCCGATTCGACGACGGCGGCGATCGCCTCGTCGGTGACCTCGCCCTCGGTGGCGCTCGGTACCAGGTTCGGGGCCTCGCCCTTCTCCTCGGGCAGGGGGAGGACCGAATGGGTGCCGCCCACGACGACGTCGGCGTCCTCGGTCCAGACTCGAGCCGCCCCCAGAGGAGTGGGGTCGTACGGTTGGTCGGCGGTTGCGTAGACGAGGGGCGCCCCGAGCACGTCTGCCACCCGGCTCGCCTCGGTCACGTCGCCGTCCGGTGGGGCGACTACGACGTCGGTCGTTGCGCAGACCAGGGAGTGGGCGGTTTCGATCGACGCCGTGACCAGGTCGCCGGCGATCGGCGGGGGAGTGGAGGGCTCGGCGGGGCACGGCGCGACCAGTGCTTCCGGAGGGCGCACGTCGATCGTCGTAGTGGTCGTCGTTCGAACTGTGGTGGTCGGGGTGGGTGGGGTCGTCGAAGCCATGGACGCGGACGGGGCGATCGATGTGTTGGGAGAAGGCGGCGCAGCCAACTCGAACGCCCTCACGCAGCCGGTGAGAACCAGCAGCGACGCGGTTCCGACGAGAAGGCGGCGGACGATTTCCATCACCCCATGATCGGCATACAAACGAAAGACCCGAACCTTTGGGTTCGGGTCCTCCGTTCGGAACAGTCGGCTGCTACGTCCTGGCTCGTGCCTGCCGATAGATCAGCACGAGGACAACGGCTCCGAGGATCGACAGAACCCATCCCCACAAGCCGGTGTTGACCACATCGATGGACACTCCTTCGGCATCGTCGAACAAGCTGGCGACGAAGCTGCCGAGAATCGCACCGCCGATGCCGAGGAGGATCGTGGCGATCCAACCCATCGGGTCCCTCCCCGGAACCAACAGCCTCGCGATGGCTCCGACGATCAAGCCCACGACGATCGTCCAGATGATTCCCATGGTCCCTCCTCACTTTCCGCTCACAGCGGAATCTCTCTGATCGATAACTAGCGTAACCACGTGGTGGTTCCTTTGTGGGGAACTCCGATCTCGACGACGACGAGCTGTCCGGTCGCCCCGAACGATTTGCCTGTTGGGAACCACAACGCCCGTCCGTGGTCCACTCACCAGAGCGGCCATGGCATCGGCGGGCGGTCGTGAGGCGGGGGAGGGTGGACGGGGTTCTCGAGCAGGGTGAGGGCGCGTTCGACGGTCTTGGCCACCTCGGCCGGCGCGAGGAGGTCGGAGATCGCCGCTTCGATCGCCACCGGATCGACTCGTCTCACGAGATGTTCGGGGACCTCACGTCCCGCGAACGACCACAGGACGGTGCGCAGCTTGTCGTCGGCGTGGAACGTCAGCCCGTTGTCGATCGCCCAGATCCGAGAGTCGCCCGGCTCGCGCAGCAGGTGACCGATCTTGCGATCGGCGTTGTTGGCGATCAAGTCGAAGAGGGCGGTGGGCCACAGGCTCGGGTCGGCGGAGACGATCAGCGGGCGGGGGTCCCACTCGAAGTCCTCGTCGAGGTACCGCTGAGCGGATCCGGTTCCGAACGGTCCCTCGGCGATGAACGTCTCGGGCACGATTCCCAGGCCGAGTGCTTCGGACAACCGGTAGCAAGCCACTTCGCGGCGGGCCAAGGTGCCATGTGAGAAGTCCCACAGTGGACGCTCGCCCCGCTCAGGCTTGTAGACCCAGGGCCGACCCTCCTCGTCGCGAGCGAGGAGGGTGGCGTTGGAGGCCCCCGGGAGGAGCCCATCCACCGACACCAGATCGACGCGCGGAGGAGTGGCAGCTTTCTCCACGAGGCGAGCCTATCCGGCGCCTCCCCGAACGTGACTCAGTCGGCGAAGTGGCCGTTGGTGGCCGGGCAGCGATGGCCGTCGGGGTCCTCGGGGAGATGACAGTGGGGGCAGATGGGACGCCCCGCCGCCACGATCTCGAGGGCGACTTCGGCCATCGCCTGGAGCTGCTCGGGAGCGACGATGAAGCGGATCGCCTCCTCGTCGTCTTCGAGGGAGGTGATCACCACTGCCACCAGCTCCGACTCCAGAGCGGCCAGCTGGACGTTGCCGACGGCGAAGAGCTCTTCGTCGGGGTCGTCCAGCGAGAGGGTCGGCTTGAGCGCTTCCACCGCGTCCGGGTCGGGGTGGATCTCGGCGGCGGCCAGCAGGGTGAGCGATTGGGAGCCGAGGGCGGCGACCTGCTGCTTCTCGGCGTGCAGCCACAAGTCTTCCCCTCCTGCCGTCACCTGCAGGAAGAAGTGACGTCTTCCCGGCTCGCCGATGGCGCCGGCCACGAACCGCTCAGCCGGTCCCAGATCTCTCATCGCCAGGCCCCTTCGCTACCCGTTGTGTTCACTGCCAACACTGCCGGCGGCCCCTCGGGCGGCAGTTCGATCACGCTGACCGATGTCGGCGAGATGACGATCCGTTGGAACAGGTCCAGTGGTTGGCCGAGGTAGTGGCTGACGATCGTCTTGATGACGTCGGCGTGGCTCACGAGGGCGAGAGTGCCCTTCGGTGAGCCGGAGGCGAGCCGCTCGCACGTGGCGACTGCCCGGCGTTGCATGTCCGCCATCGCCTCGCCGCCCGGGAACGTCACCCGGCTGGGTGTGGTCTTCACCGTCTGCCAGAGCTTCAGCCTCTGCAACTGCTTGAAGGTCCGGCCCGACCAGTCGCCGAAATCGACCTCCAGCAGACCGTCATCGCCGATGGGTTGGAGGCCGTGGGGCCGGGCGACGATCTCGGCGGTTTCCCATGTGCGTTCGATCGGAGAGGAGTAGACGGCGTCGAGCCTCACGTCGGCCAGGCGCTGGGCGAGCTTTTCGGCGAGTGCCCTCCCTTCCTCGCCGAGCGATACGCCGGGCAGGCGGCCGGTGAGCCTGTGCCCGGTGTCGGGCGTGGGGGCGTGACGAATCAGCAGTAGACGAGCCATGGGGGTCTGGAGCCTACTCGGGCTGGGGTGAGTGTCCTCAGAAGAGCGACTCCTCGAAGCGTTCCACGAGATCGGGCCCGTTGTTGCGGACGCTGTTGACACGGGACGAGACCGGATGCTCCATGATCAGGTCGGGGTCGATGGGGCGGACGAGTGACAGGACGGTTTCCACGTCGTCGAGGTCCCGGTCCAACCAGACGTCCCAGACGTCCTGAGGCAGGGCCACCGGCATCCGGTCGTGGATGCGGCTGATCACGCCCTCGGCCTCGGTGGTGATGATGGTGAATCGGCGCACCCACTCGTCGGTGGCCGGGTCCCGCCACGCGCTCCACAGGCCGGCGAAGGTCATGGGGTGGCCGTCGGCACGGTAGACCCAATGGGGAGTGCGCCCCTTCTCTTTCGGTTCCCACTCGTAGAAGCCGTCCGCCGGGATCAGGCAACGGTTGCGGGCGAGGGCCCGCTTGAAGGCGGGCTTTTCGGCCACCGTCTCGAGGCGAGCGTTGATGTGGATCGTCCGGGCGTCGTCCGCCCAGTAGGGGATGAGGCCCCAAGCCATCTTCCCGAGACGCCGCTTGCCGTCGTGCTCGGCCACGACGTAGGTCTCTTCGGTGGGGGCTACGTTCCAACTCTTGTCGATCGACTCGGTGGCCACCTCGTCGATGGCGTAGTAGTCGGCGTAGAAGTCGAGATCGCCGGTGGTGGCGAAACGTCCGCACATCAGCGGCCCCTCCTCCCGACGATGGCGTCGAGATTGTGCCGCGCCCACTTGTGCACGTCCCAGCGGATTATCTTGCGCCGCAGCCTCCGCATCCGCTCGCGCTGCTCGTCGGGAGTCATGCTCACTGCCCGGGCCAGGGTGTCGGCGAGCGCATCCAGGTCGTACGGGTTCACGATGAGGGCTTCCTCCAGTTGCTCGGCGGCGCCGGCGAACTCGCTCAACACCAACACTCCCGTGTCGTCGACGCGGCTGGCGACGTACTCCTTGGCGACCAGGTTCATGCCGTCCCGAAGGGGCGTGACCAGCATGACGTCCGCCGTCGTGTATGCCCCGATCAGTTCCTCGAAGGGAACCGACCGGTACACATAGTGGACTGGCATCCAGCCCGCCTCGGAGAAGCGGCCGTTGACCCTTCCCACCATCTCCTCGACCTGGCGGCGGATCTCCTGGTATTCGTCGACGTCCTCCCGGCTGGGGACGGCCACCTGGATGAACGAGACCTTGCCGAGAAAACCGGGGTGGGTGTCCAGCACCTGCTCGAGCGCCCGCAGCCGCAGGTCGATTCCCTTCGTGTAGTCGAGGCGGTCGACGCCGAGGATGATGGTCTGGGGATCGCCGAGATCCCGTCGGAGCTCTTCACCCAGCCGTCGGACCTCGGGATCAGCAGCCGCTCCGGCGTAGTGGGCGGTGTCGATGGCGATCGGGACCGGCTCGGCCCGTATCTCCCGGTCGTCGTACCTCAGCGACCCGGCCGGCCCCTGGGCGTCGGCGAACTCTCGCGCCGCGGCGGCGAAGTTCAACGCGGCGCGTCGGGTCTGGAAGCCGAGATAGTCGGCGCCGAGAAGACCCTGCAGGATCTGGCGCCGCCACGGAATCCGCTCGAAGATCTCCGGAGGCGGAAAGGGTATGTGGAGAAAGAACCCGATCCGGGCCTCGGGGAGCCGCTCCCGCACCATGGCCGGCACGAGTTGCAGTTGGTAGTCGTGCACCCAGACGATGTCCCCTTCCGAGGCCACGTCGGTGACGGCGTCTGCGAAGCGCTGGTTGACGGCGATGTGGCTCCGCCACCAGTGGCGGTGGAACTCGGGAGGGCGGATGGCGTCGTGGTAGAGCGGCCAGATGGTGCCGTTGCAGAATCCGTCGTAGTGGTCCTCGATCTCCTGCTCGTCGAGGGGGACGACGAAGTTGTCGATGCCATCGACGTCCAATCGGCCCGACTCGCCGCCGGCGGCACCGTTCCAGCCGACCCAGACGCCTCCGGTCTCGCGGAGGATCGGGGCCAACGCGGAGACCAGCCCGCCGGGGCTCGTCACCCATCGGCGGTCGTCGGGATCCCACCGAACTGGAAGCCGGTTGGCGGCTACCACCAACCGAGGATTGGAGGGACGGGGGGTCATGGATGCTCGCGAGTCATTCGCGGCCTGACACTAACCAGAGGGCGGAAGAAGCCAGAGTGGAGGAGGAGCGGGGAAGCCCGAGAGCGGGAGAGAGGCGGAGAGGAACCGATCCGAAGATCGGGGAGGAGGGTACGCCTGGACACTCTCGGGCTTTACCGGTGTGGTGGGAAACCGGCTCCCCGCTGCTATCAAATGATAGCACGCCGCTAGATATTGCAAATTCGCCTCCAGCGACGTCCCATCAAGAGCCTCTCGGCGATCCGATCTGGTCTCTCCGATCGGCTCTCAACGAGGCCAGGATAGTGACTGCCAGGACTACACCGATAACCGTGAGGCTCAGCCAGATCGGCATGTGGTACCACTCGGCGATGATCATCTTCACGCCGACGAACGCCAAGATCACCCCGAGCCCCAGGTTCAGGTAGCGGAACCGTCCCGCCATCCCCGCCAAGAGGAAGTAGAGGGCTCGCAGGCCGAGGATGGCGAAGGCGTTGGACGAGAACACGATGAACGGTTCGTGGCTCACCGCCAGGATGGCGGGGATCGAGTCGACGGCGAAGACGACGTCGGTGCTCTCGATCATCACCAGCACTGCGAACAGGGGAGTGGCCAGGAGGCGTCCGGCACGCCGGGTGAACAGCTTCTGGCCGTCGTACTCGGTGGTCGAGGGGATGAGGCGCCGAAACACTCGCAGCACCGGGTTGTTTTCGGGATGGATCTCTTCGTCGTGCGGTCGGGCGATGCGGATCGCGGTCAGGATCAAGAAGCCTCCGAAGACGTAGAGGATCCAGTCGAAGGCCTCGATCAAGGCCACGCCGGCGAAGATGAACCCTGCCCGGAGGACGAGGGCGCCGAACACACCCCAGAACAGCACACGGAACTGGTACTCGGCGGGGACGGCGAAGTACGACAGGATCACCGCCCAGACGAAGACATTGTCGACCGACAGGCTCTTCTCGATCAAGTATCCGGCCAGGTACTCGCCGGCGGCGGCCCCGCCTTGCCAGAAGAGGATCACCAGGGTGAACGAGAGCCCGATGGCGATCCAGATCGACGATTCGATCGCCGCCTCCCGGAAGGTGATGACGTGGGGTCGACGATGGACCAGGAGCAGGTCGCCGACCAGCAGGATGGAGATCCCGATGATGAAGGCCACCCAAACCCACCCGGGTACGTCGAAGTCGACGTATGTGTGGCCGTTCGGCTCCAGCGCGGCGAAGAGAGGTGTGAAAGGGAGTCGTCCCATTCGGTCGTTGGCTTCCTTCCCCGGGCGGGTCGACCCCGACCCGGACTCGCTTGCAGTCCGTGCCGGAGGTCTTGCCCACCGGCTGACTGACTCAACCGGTCTGAGGACCGGACGCCGCTCGATCCGGCGCCAGGATGACGATCTCCCAGTTGGGGGCTACTCCCCTCCGAAGCGAGTCATGGTAGTCGGCAGCCCCGCGACTTCAGTCCATGGAGCAGACGAGGCTGGAGCAGGGGGCGCTCCGAACCACCGCCGACGCCGTCGAGCCGAGCCGGAGCCGCTTCCAGCCGGTGAGGCCCTTGGTCCCCAGGACGACCAGCTGCGGCCGGGTCCTCTCGAGGTGGTCGAGGATCGTCGGCGTGGCTTTGCCCTCTTCGATGACGACCTCCACCTCGTCGACCTCGCCGTCGAGGGCGTCGACCCCCTGGGAGGCCCCCTTCTGAGCGTCGGCTCGTCCGTCCTCGACGGCCAGAACCGTCACCCGGGTCGACCGAGACAAGGGGAGCCGCAGGAATGTACGGATGGCGCACATGGCGTGCTCGGATCCGTCGGTGCAGACGGTCACCTCGCGCACGGGGTCGGAGCTGCTGGCGACCACCATCGGTGCCGGCGGGTGGTAGAGCAGCCACTCGGTCGTCGAACCGGTGACCATTCCCTCGAGCAGGCTGTGCGTGCGCAGGCCGAGCACGAGGAGATCCACGACCTCCAGCTCGGTCATCATCGCCCGGGGATCGGTTGCGACCTTCAGGAACCGCACATCGGCCGCGCCTTCGATCGTCTCGGCTCTGGGCCACGTCGGGCTCCAGGGTTGGACCGCGGGTGGCGCCCCCCACTGGATCTCCATTCCGTCCGTGTCGGCGGTGAGGACGTCGATGTACCAGTCGGGCCAAGCCTGGTTGACGATCCATCGCCAGGCGATGTCCGCGGGCTCTTCGCCGTCGTCGCCGAAAACGAGGAGAGGTCGACGGGAGGGATCGGTGATGGACGTCATCGAAAGGCGCTCCTCTTGGGTGGCTGGGGCCACTGTACCGAGTGCCTGGGGTCACCCCTATGGGGTGCGAGCCGTCTTGACCGATGGAGAGTTCGAGGTCACGGTCCCGTCGGGCGCAACACCGATCGAGACCTCTTCTCCGCGGAACCGGATGCCGGACACGGACGCCCCGAGTGCCTTGGGGCCGGGGTCCACCTGGAGGCCGTCGGGCCGGGGTTGGAGCCCGAAGATGGCGGCGAGCACGACGACCGCCGAGGCAGCGGACCAGGCCTGCGGGCGGCACGCGGCGGGGTAGGGGATCGGTCGGCCCACCTCTTCGGCCGGGTCTCCCGAGTGCAGCTCCGGCATCCGATAGTCGAAGCCCTCGGCCGCGGCCAGCAAGCCATCGATCAGGACCGTCGCCTCGCTCAGGTATCCCTCGGTGACGAGCCCGTCGATGGCGATCGCGGTGTCGTGGGTCCACACCGAGCCACCGTGGTAGCTCAGCGGCCAGTACCCGGCGGCCCGGGAAGACAGCGTCCGCAGCCCGTAGCCGCTCGACATCTCCGGCGAGACGAGACGGCGAGCTACGAGACCGGCTTGTTCCCGGTCGAGGATCCCGGTGCCGAGCAGGTGGCCGATGTTGGAAGTGAGGCTGTCGACCGGGCGCTTCTCTGCGTCCAGGGCGATGGCGGGGTACGGGCCGCTCTGGTCGTCGACCCAAAAGGTCTCGTGGAACCGGCGGCGCAGCCTCTCGGCCCACGCCCGGATCTCGTCTCCCCCGGGCCGGTCGAAGTAGTCGAGCAGCTCGGCGCCGGAGATCGCGGCCTCGTAGGCGTAGCCCTGGACCTCGGCGAGGGCGATGGGTACCTCGGCGAAGGTGCCGTCGTGCCACTGCACCGAGTCGCCCGAATCCTTCCAGCCCTGGTTGGAGAGGCCGTGGCCAGACGTGTCGATGTACTCCAAGAGCCCGTCTCCGTCGGCGTCGCCGTGCTCCCGTACCCAGCGCAAGGCGGCCTCGAGGCGCGGAAGGAAGGGTGCCACCTCCTCGTCGGAGAGGCCCCAGCGCCACGCATCGGCGAGGAGGATGATCCAGAGGGGGGTGGCGTCGACGGTCCCGTAGTAGAGGGGCGGCAGATGCATCCCGTCGGCTCCATGCACGTCGTCCCGCCGCAGTTCGTGGAGGATCTTGCCCGGTTGCTCGGCGCGGGTGATGTCGTGGCCCGATCCCTGCCGCTCGCCGAGCGTGTGGAGTGTTCCTCGGGCCAGACCGGTCCCGAGGGGAAGCATCATCCGGGCGGCCCACAAGGAGTCGCGCCCGAACAGGGTGAGATACCAGGGGGCGCCGGCGCCGACGAACACCGACCCGGGGTGCGTGGGAGTCGCCAAACGGAGAGCTTCGAGATCCGAGAGCGATGCCTCCACCCACCGCCCGAGCCGGGAGTCCGGGCATGTCACGGTCGGAATGCTCCACGGCACCGGGCCTTCGACGCCGGTGACCGCCGGACGCTGGTCGTCGAACGTGAACATCCAGGAGACCGTCGCCGAACCACGCGGCGGGACGGTCACCTGCCATGTCAGGGTCACGTCGTCGGCCACCGTCAACTCGGCTTCGGGGGCCTCCAGAGTCGTTGTCGTGTCGTCCGCCTCCCAGGTCACGGCGTCGGCCCGGACCTGGGGGGAAGGAACCGACACGGCGCTTCCTCCCGCTTTGATCACGTCGATGCGAGACGAGTCGGGGACCACCGTGACGGTGACGGTGAGTTCCGTCGCCTCGCGTCGGCGTGACTCGATCGTGAGCCGATCTCCCGTCGAAGTGGTGGACACAGCCCGATCGAAGATCACCCGGAGCGTGGAGTCCGCCCCGGGATCGATGTGGCGGACCAATCCGACGGCTCGCAGACGATCGGCTCCCAGGGACGCCCCCGAGGCGAACTCGAGTCGCTCCCCGTTCACCATCACCTCGAGGGCGGAGACGACCCGGCGGTCGGCGTGGTAGATCCCGTGGATCGGTGCGGCGCCCATCGAGCCGTCGGACTCCGACCACACCTGGGTCGGGGCGCGCAGCGTCAACGTCTCTCGATGGACGAGCGGTTGGAGACCGGGGGAAAAACTTCCTGCTTCCAGGGACATCCTCCGTGGTCGATCATCTAACGTACAAGTCGGGATTTGATCGTTCAAATAGAATCCGACACCCGTCGGGACACGGGCCCCTCGGATATCGGAGAACGGATCGAACTGGAGAGAGACAGTTGGCTCGATCGACCGGGACACCGACGATCAGTGACGTGGCGAGGGAGGCGCGCGTCTCCCGCCAGACCGTCTCCAACGTCCTGAACCAGCCCGACCTGGTCCGCCCCGAGACCCGGCGACGCGTCGAGGGGGCGATAGAGCGCCTCAGATACCGCCCGCATGCATCGGCTCGCCGCCTCCGCACCCGTCGGTCGGCGACGATCGGCATCCGGCTGGACCCCGTGTCCGCCAATGGCATCTCCGGGTCCGTTCTCGACGGCTTCCTCCATGCCCTCACCGAAAGGGCCGCCGAGCGCGGCATCCGCATCTTGCTCTATGCGGCCAACGGCCTGGACGCCGAGATCGCCGAGTGCCGCCGTTTGATCGACGAGTCCGAAGTGGATGCGTTCGTCGTGACGTCGACCACCTATGGCGACCGCCGTATCGCCTGGCTGGTCGAACAGCGGATCCCGTTCGTGTCGTTCGGCCGGCCGTGGGGAGTCACCGACCTCGGCGACCCGCGATACCGCTGGGTCGACGTCGACGGCGCCAGCGGGCTGCGGATGGCGACCGAGCACGTCAAGGCACTCGGCGCCCGGGAAGTCGCTTTCATCGGGTGGCCCAGCCCGTCCGGCATCGGCGAGGAGCGCCGCCAAGGGTGGATCGAGGCCTGCGGGCTCGACCCGGAACGCATGGCGGAGCTCAGCGTTGGTGTCGGCGACGACGTCCACGAGGCCGCCCAGGCGGCTTCGGAGCTACTCGACTCTCCCCGTCCTCCGGACGCCTTCGTGTGCGCCTCCGATTCACTGGCGCTCGGAGCGCGGATGGCTCTGGTCGAGAGGGGCCTGGAGACGCCCGTCGTCGGCTTCGACGACACGCCGGTGGCGGCCGCGGTGGGGTTTTCCAGCGTTTCTCAACCGCTGCCCGGGGTAGCAGACGTTGCACTGGAGTTGTTGATGGGCCCGGAAGGCGGGGTCGTCGTCGACGATCCCTCTCGTCTTCTTGGGCCCACACACCGGCTCTTGCAGCCGGAGCTCATGATCCGAGGCGCCGTGCCTCGGCTGGAAGAAGGAAGGAACGAGCGATGAAGATGAAAAGACACTGGAGAGCGTTGCTCCTCTTCACCGTCGTGGCGCTCATCGCCGCTTGCGGCGGGGGCGGTACGGGGGACACCTCCATACCGATCACCTCGGCAGACGACGCTCCTGCCCCCACCGCCGACACCGGCGACACGGGCGGAGCCGACACCACCGGGGGCGAGGACACCGGCGGCTCCGCCGAGGGCGGCAGCATGACGATGCTGATCGGCTCGTCGGGCGACGCCGAGACCAACGCCGTGCAGGCTGCGGTCGACGCCTGGGGAGAGGAGTCGGGGGTGTCGGTCGAGGTCATCGCCGCCAACGACTTGACCCAGCAGCTGGGCCAGGGCTTCTCCGGCGGCAACCCGCCCGACATCTTCTACATGTCCTGGGACCAGTTCCAGACCTACGCCGCCAACGGCTATCTGGAGCCCTACGCCGAGGAGCTGTCCAACGCCGACGCCTTCTATCAGTCGCTGCGCGACACGTTCACGTACGACGGCAGCTTCTACTGCGCCCCGAAGGACTTCTCCACGTTGGGTCTGGTGATCAACACCGACGCCTGGGAGGAGGCGGGCCTCACCGACGACGACATCCCGACCAATTGGGACGAGCTCGCCGACGTGGCTGCAGCCCTCACCACCGACGGTCGCGCAGGTCTGTCGTTCGGTCTCGAATACGCCCGCATCGGGGTCTTCATGAACCAAGCCGGCGGCACGCTGGTCTCCGAGGACGGGACGACCGCCACCGCCGACAGCCCCGAAAACCTCCAGGCGCTGGAGTACGTTCAGTCCCTGGTCGAGGCCGGTTCGTTGAAGTTCCCCTCGGAGCTCGGCGCCGGATGGGGCGGCGAGGCGTTCGGCCAGCAGACGGCGGCGATGGTCATCGAAGGACCGTGGATCAACGGCGCCCTGGCCAACGACTACCCGGACGTCAACTACCGGGTCGTCGAGTTGCCGGAAGGTCCCGGTGGGCCGTCGACCTTCGTCTTCACGAACTGCTGGGGCATCCCCGCCGGTTCGGAGACCCGCGACCAGGCCATCGACCTCGTCGAGTTCCTCACATCCGACGAGCAGCAGCTGGCCTTCTCCGAGGCGTTCGGCGTGATCCCGTCCACCGAGTCCGCGGCGGCGACCTATGCCGAGCAGTTCCCGGACAACGAAGCGTTCGTCGCCGGCAACGACTACGCGGTCAGCCCGATCGCCTTCGCCGGGGCGGCCGAGGTCATCGCCGACTTCAACGCCTCGCTCGAAGGGTTCGCCACGGGTGGTGACGCCCAGACGATCCTGACGACCCTGCAGGCCAACCTGCAGGCGGCACTCGACGCCGCCAACGCCGGATGACGATCCTGGCTCGCCCTCGTTCCCGCGGACTCCGCGGGAACGAGGGCCCCTACGGGTGGCTCTTCACGCTGCCGGCGATCCTCATCCTCGGGATCTTCCTCGTGATCCCGATCCTCCTGGCCATCTGGGTGTCGTTCAGCAACTGGAACGGTCTGGGCCCGCCGGTGGGAGGGCAGGCCGATTTCGTCGGGACGGCGAACTACGCCGAAGTGCTCACCCAGCCCGGCCTCGCCCGCCGAGATTTCGGGATCGCGATCCGCAACAACCTCTATTACGTGCTGCTGGTGGTGCCGATCCAGACCGCCGTCGCCCTGTTCCTCGCCGTCCAGGTCAATCGCAGGGTGCTGGCCGCACGCGGCTTCTTCCGGACCGCGTTCTATTTCCCGTCGGTGACCAGCTCCGTGGCCATCACGGTCGTGTTCCTCTACCTGTTCAGCGCTTCCGGGGTCGTGAACGGGGTCCTCAACTGGATTCGGATCCGTGGCCCCAACTGGTTCGCCGACCCTCGGGGCGTGTTCCACATCGTCTTGGGGTGGCTCGGTGTCGAGGGGGTCCCTTCGCTCCTCGCGGGCGAAGGGCCGCTCGGGGTGACCTGGTGGGAGTGGGTGTCCGGCCCGTCGGTGGCCATGACGGCGCTCATCGCCCTGGCGGTGTTCACCACGTCTGGAACCTTCATGCTCTTGTTCCTCGCCGGCCTGCAGGCGATCGGCAGCGACATCGAGGAGGCGGCGCTCGTCGACGGTGCCGGCCCGGTCCGCAAGTTCTTCTCGATCACCCTGCCGATGCTGAAGCCGACGCTGTTCACTGTCCTCACTCTCGGCCTGATCGCCACGTGGCAGGTCTTCGACCAGATCTATCTGACGGGAGGCGGCTCGCCCGCCAAGACCACGCTCACACCGGCTTTCCTGGCCTACTCGGCGTCGTTCGAGAGCCTGAAGTGGGGGAGGGGGGCGGCGATCTCGTTCATCCTCTTCGGGATCATCGTCGTGCTCACGATCTTCCAGCGCTGGGTGCTCCGCGACCGGGAAGGCGGGTCGCGGCGCGGCCGGCGGCGAAGGGCTCGTACGGCCCGGGCCGCGGCGGTGACCGCGGTCAGACCCGGCGGTCACGACACGGGAGGAGGAGGCCCCACATGACGACCGTCACCACCCGCCGCGAGGCCGCCCCGGTCATGGCGGTCAAAACAGGGAGATGGCGGCGGCTGCCACCCAAGGTGATCGCGGGGCGCATCGGCAGCTACGTGATGCTCATCGCATTGGCGACGATCTACATCTTCCCGTTCGTCGTCTCGATCGCGTCGTCCTTGAAGACGAACGCCGAAGCGACCCAGCAGCCCCTGCGTCTGGTGCCCGAGACTCTGACGTTCGCCGCCTACGAAAGGCTGTTCACCGACGTTCCCCTGCTCGACTGGACGTTCAACTCGGCGCTGGTCACGGTGTGCGTCACCTTGGGCCGGGTGTTTCTCGGCTCGTTGGCCGGTTATGCCCTGTCGCGGCTCCAATTCCGGGGAAGAGGGGTCATCTTCGTCGGGGTGATCGCGGTGATGGCGGTGCCGACGGTGGTGCTGCTCATCCCGCGGTTTCTGATCCTCTACCAGCTCGGGATCTACGACACGTACATCGGCATGATCGTCCCGCTCCTGGTGGACGCCACGACGGTGTTCATCATGAAGAACTTCTTCGAGTCGATCCCCGACAGCGTCGAGGAGGCCGCCCGGATCGACGGCGCCGGCGTGTTCCGGATGTTCTGGTCGGTCGTGCTTCCGATGGCGCGGCCCGCCCTGATCACGGTGTTCATCCTCAGCTTCCAGGGGTCGTGGAACGAGTTCGCCCATTTCATCGTCTCGAGACAGGACCCCGACCTGCACACGCTGACCACAGGCGTGGCCACGCTCGTGTCCGGTCAGCTGGGAGCCGGCAACCAATACCCGATCCAGCTCGCCGCGGCCGTCCTGATGACGATCCCCGTAGCGATCCTGTTCTTCATCTTCCAACGCCACATCATGAGCACCGCCGAAGGCGCCGAGAAGGGGTGATCAGGCGGCGTAGGGGTCCCAGCCCCCGTCCCGGTAGTTCTCGAGTAGCCGGAGCCACACCTCGCTGAACGTGGGGAAGGCGGGCACGGCGTGCCACAACTGTGACAGCGGCATGCGCCCGACGATGGCGATGGTCGCCGAATGGAGCAGCTCGGCCACTTGGGGGCCGACGAAAGTCGCCCCCACGACCACGCCCTCGCGACGGTCGATGACCAGCTTGGCGGTGCCCGAATACCCCTCGCCGAGGGTTCCCGCCGCGGCGATGGCTCCGATGTCGTGAGTGACCACGTCCACGTCGAGTCCGGCCTCTATCGCCTGCTGTTCGGTCGATCCGATCGCCGCCGCTTCCGGGTTGGTGAAGATCACGCGGGGGATGGCCGAAGCGGCATGGATCCGGGCGCCGGTGACTCCGGAGGCATGGGCGCCGGCGATCCGCGCCTGGTACTTCCCGACGTGGGTGAGGAGTGCCCGGCCGTTCACGTCACCGACGGCATACAGCCAGCCGTCGATGCCCTCGACCCGCATGTGGTCGTCGACGTCGAGGGGATCGCCTGGGGAGAGGCCCACCGTTTCGACGCCGAGGTCCTTGGTTCGGGGACGCCGTCCGGTCGCCACCGCCACCTCGTCGGCGGTGATCCTCTCGGTCGTCCCGTCGATGTCCATCTCGATGATGGCCTCGTCTCCGGATCGACGGACCCGCCTCGTTTCCGCGTCGGTGATCACCCGCACGCCAGATCCCTCCAGTGCTCGGGCGAGTTCCTCGCCGACGAACGGCTCTTCGGAGGGGAGGAGGTGCGACGAGTTGTGGACGAGGGTGACCTCGGAACCGAGCCATGCCCACGCCTGGGCCATCTCCACGCCGACGGCGCCGCCGCCGACGATCGCCAGCCGCCGGGGAACGTGTGAGGCGCTGGTCAGCTCGCGACTCGTCCACGTGTCGATGTCTTCCAGCCCTTCGATGCCAGGTGGGTTCGGCTCGCTGCCCGTAGCCACGATCACGGCGCGGTCGGCCCGGTACGTGGTCGTCCTGCCGTCACCCCCCGTCACGGTCACGAGCCGTTCTCCGGCCAGGCGGCCGTGGCCGCGGATCAACTCGATGCCGTTGTCGGACAACCAATCCTCCTGGGACGAGTCGTCCCAGTTGGAGGTCATCTCGTCGCGTCGGCGGAACACTTCGGCCGGGTCGAGCTCGCGGTCCAGCAACGACCGGGTAGCGGGGTTGGAACGGGCGAACTGCAGGATCCTCCCTGGGTTCAGAAGGGTCTTCGAGGGGATGCACGCCCAGTAGGAGCACTCGCCTCCCACGAGGTGGGACTCGACGATCGCCACTCGGAGCCCGTGCTGGGCGGGGATCGCGGCCGCGTTCTCGCCTACGGCGCCGGCGCCGATGACGATGACGTCGTAGGTGTCCATCCCGGCCAGGATGGCACCTCCCGTCGTCCAATGACGTTCAACTGCCCGGCTGGCGGAGCCGGTACATCGCCCGCCATTGGCGGAGTACGTCGGTCGGGTCCAAGGATCGCAGGCGTTTCCCGGGCGGTAAGAGCTCGTTCAAGGCGACGTTGCGGACGTAGATCTCACGGGCGCGACGCTTCACGTCCGCCTCGTCCGGGAGGAACATCAGCCGGTCGACTTCCCGTTCGAGCTCCTGGGCCAGGGCTTCCAGTTGCTCGCCTTCGGCGAACTCCCGCAACTTGCGCATCGCCCACCACGAGGGATCGTCGTCGCCGAGATCCAGCGGCTTCCCTTCCCCAGGGAGGTTGTCGAACTCGCCGAGCTCCATCGCCTGTCGGATGCGCTGTTCCGCCAGGTCCGAGTACCGGTCCATGATGCCCAAGCTACGCGGCTGCGGGGGAAACCTACAGTTCGGTGGGAGCCCCGACGTGGGCGGTCTCGCGCAGCGGCAACTCGGGAAGGATCAGCATCAATACCAAGGCGATCACTGCGAACGGTATCGCCACCGAGAAGATGCCCGTGATCGCATTCGAGAAGGCTTCGATGAGCGGGCCCCTGATGTGGTCGGGGAGTTGGGCGATCAACGCCGGGCTTCCGGTGAGGTCACCGACCGGGACGGTGTTCTCGACACCGGGTAGGAGCCGGCCGATCTCGGCCGAGAGCCGGGCGCTCATGACTGCTCCGAAGAGGGCCGTTCCGAACGATCCACCCAGCGACCGGAAGAACGTGGTGGCCGAAGTCGCCGCCCCCAGATCCCGCAGCGAGACCGCATTCTGGACGGCGATGACGAGGACCTGCATCACCAGGCCGAGACCGGAGCCGAACACGACCATGTAGATCGAAGCGGTGACCAGGGAGGTGTCGGCGTTCATGGTGGAGAAGAGGAAGAGCCCGATACCGGCGACGATCATGCCCGTGATCGGATACCTCTTGTACCTGCCGTGGTGGGAGATGCGGCGCCCCGACATGATCGAAGTGGTGAGGATTCCGGCCATGAGCGGCACCAGGAGCAGGCCGGAGTCGGTGGCACTGACGCCGGTCACCACCTGGAGGAAGAGGGGCAGGAAGATGATTCCCCCGAACATGGCCACGCCGAGGATGAACCCGCCTGCCGAGGTGATCGAGAACACCCGGTTGCGGAACAGGTGCAGGGGAAGGATCGGCTCGGCGGCGCGCCGCTCCTGGAGGAGGAACAACCCGAGGAGTACGACGGCGGCTACGGAGAGTCCGATGATCACCGGCGACGTCCAGGCATACGTCTCACCGCCCCAGACGGTCACGAGCAGGGCGGCGCTCACGCCAGTGACGAGCAGCACCGACCCGAGGTAGTCGATCGAGTGCTCGCGGCGATTCACGGGTAGCCGGAGGAATCGGGCGGTGGCCAACAGGGCCAGGAGGCCGATCGGCAGGTTGATGTAGAAGACCCAACGCCAGCTGAGGTTGTCCACGAAGAAGCCGCCGAGGAGCGGTCCGCCGACGGAGGAGACGGCGAACACCGATCCCATGTATCCCTGGTATCGGCCTCGTTCGCGCGGCGACAGGATGTCACCGATGATCGTCAGCGACATGACGATGAGACCGCCGGCGCCGATGCCCTGCACCGCCCGGAAGGCGACCAATTGGCCCATCGACTGGGAGACGCCGGAGAGGATGGAGCCGAGGAGGAAGATCGAGATCGCCACCTGGAACATGACCTTCCGGCCATACAGGTCGGAGAGCTTCCCGTACAGTGGTGAGCTCGCGGTCGAGGTGAGCAAGTAGGAGGTGACGACCCACGACAAGTGCTCTAGGCCTCCCAGCTCGCCCACGATCGTCGGCAGTGCGGTGGCCACGATCGTCTGGTCGAGGGAGGCGAGGAACATCCCCAGCATCAGGCTCACGAAGACGAGGAGGATGTCTCGTCGCGTCATCGACTGGGCCGGTTGGCCGGCGGGGAGAGGTGCAGCGGTATCGGTCATTCGCGGTCCAGGTGGTCGGTGATGTCGTGGTTGAAGCGTTCGATGAGCTCGACCAGCCGTTCGGCGTCCTCGGGATCCCAGTCGGCGAGGATCGAAGCGAAGAAGGCGCGTCGCTCCTTTTCCACTGCCTCGACGAGCGCGTATCCGTCAGCGGTGGCCGCCGCCAGCGCCGCCCGGCCGTCCGAGGGGTCCGCCTGCTTGCGGACGAGTCCACTCTCGGTGAGCGAGGACACGTGGCGACTCAGCGTCGACGGCTCGACCCCGAAATGCTGGGCGAGCTCCGTGATCCGGGCAGGGCCGCCTTCGGTGAGTTGTTTGAGGACGAGGTAGGAGGAGCGCTCGATCTCCGACCTGGCCGCCTTGGCCAGCCGCTGATAGATCCTACGGATGGCGGCGCTGCGAGTGAGCGTCGTCATGGACGCGGACAGGCGGCGGACGAGGGCGTCGATGTCGACCCGGGTCGAGTTCACCAGGGCAGGATAATGATGTTTGCGTCAACCAAATAACGCGCCAGGCGACGGCGTCGTAGCCTTGCGTCTTGCACAGGAAGGGAGGGTTGTGAAACACGCTCGGTTCGTCTGGCTGGGGTTGGCGCTTCTCCTCTTGGCCGGTTGCGCCGCCGGGCCTAACCCTGAGATCGCCGGTGACGGCGCCGGCTTCTGGCTCGGGCTGTGGCACGGGTTCATCAGCCCGGTGACGTTCGTGATCTCGCTCTTCAGCGACAACGTCAACCTCTACGAGGTCCACAACAACGGGAACTGGTACGACTTCGGCTTCGTGTTGGGGGCAGGGATCCTCTTCGGCGGGGGAGGGGCGGGGGCTCGCCGCCGCGGCTGAGCGCCGGTTATTTCTTCCGGCCTCCGTTTAGCGGCGCGCTCGATCGGGAATACCCGGCCCTGGCCCTTGAAAGGAGGACCAACCCATGAAACGGAAGATACTGGCGGCGCTCAGCGCCGCCACCCTGACAGTCAGCGTGGCCGCGTGTGGAGCAACGGACGACGATCCGGGCACCACGCTTCCGGGTATCGACGGTGGGACCGACACCACCCTCGACATCCCCGACACCACGCCCGACGTCGGTGGTTCCGACACCACCGGTCTCCCGGACGACACCGGCGCGACCGACGACGGGACGACCGACACGAGCTCGCCCACCGACACCACCGTGGGTGGATGAACCGATCCGCCTTCGGATCGACCGGGAGGCCCTTCGGGGCCTCCCGTCGCGTCCAGGGGTTCCTCCTCACGCCAGCTCAGGGTCCGATACTGCGGCTGGAGTAGGAGCGAACCATCGTCTAGAGGATGCGGCGGGCGGGGACGTCCGGCAGGGTGTGTCTCATGTCCACCATCCAAACCTCCGTATCCACTGTTCGATCCGGAAGCCGGGTGCTGTCGACCTCCCTCTTCATCGTGGCGGTGGGAGTGCTCGCTCAAGCGGCCTTCGCCGGGCTCTTCCTGTCGGGAACAGGGGGAGCGCGTCAGTTCCATCTCTGGACGGGCGTCGTGCTGCCCTACTTCGGCCTGGTGCCCACTGTCTCGGCATGGGCCGCCTCCCGCCGGGGCCGAGTGACCCGGACCGTGGCCACTTGGACGACTCTCCTCACGGTCGCCCTCTGGGTCCAGGAGGCGTTGGGGCACATGCCTTTCGCGGTCTCCACCGCCATCCATGTCCCCTTGGGTGTGAGCTTGTTCGGAGGCGCTCTGATCCTCGGAGTTGCCGCCCGCCGGTTGGGCGCGTAGATCCTCAGGCGGGCATGGGGCGGCCCCGGGTCACCACTCGGGCCGCCAGCCAGGTCGTGAGCGGGACCGAGGCGACCAGGCCGATCGAGCCGACGAGGGTGCGGAAGATCTCCACTGCGACGATCTCCGAGTTGGCGACGAATCCCAGCGGCATCCCCGACATCGTGAAGAGGAGCAGCAGCGGCATGGCCGCGCCGGCGTAGGCCAACAGGAGGGTGTTGACCGTCGAGGCGATGTGGTCCCTTCCCACCCTGAGGCCGCTGGTGAACAGCTCACGGGCAGTGGAACGGGGATTGGCCCGATCGAGCTCGAAGACGGTGGACGCCTGGGTGACCGTGACGTCATCGAGGGCACCGATCGCCCCGAGGACCGCTCCGGCGAGGATCAGCCCCCGGATCTGGAGGCCTTCGACATAGGCGAGGAAGAAGGACTCCTCCGAGCCGAAGCCGGAGAACTGGGCCAGCGACGCCACCGCCGCGGACAGCGCCAGCGTGAGGGCCAACGAGGCGAACGTGCCGACGGCGGCGACGTGGGTCAGGGGGTGCCATCCATGCGCCAGGTACAGGGAGAGGAGGGCGATAGCCGACCCGCCGACCGCGGCGACCAGCACGGGGTTCTCACCGCGGAGGATCGCCGGAGCGATGAAGGCAACGAGTACCAGCACCGACGCCGCCAAGCCGGCCAGCGCCGCCAGCCCCTTCAGCCGTCCCAGGCCGACCACGGCCGCGGCGAAGGCGATCCCGAGGAGCCACAGGACGGCTCGGCGGTCCCGGTCGGCGAACTGGTAGCGGAACTCCGGTGGGGCGTCCTCGACGACGTTCAGGACGACCCGATCACCGCCGCGGAATCGCGGTGCCGTGGTGGCGATCTCGAACTCCTGGGAGGTCTGGGCGCCTGCCTCGTCTCCGTCGAGCAGTTCGAAGACGACCAAATGGCAGAAGAGGTCCGCGGCAAAGGAGCACGGGCCGTCCTCGGCGGAGACGACTTCGGCTGCGACGACGCCCGAGGCGAGGCCCAACGTCTCGGAGGCGGGGAGACGGGCGTCGCCTCGGGGCCACAGCCAGACGAGCCCGACGACGGTGAGGAGCGAGACGGAGGCCACTGCCCAGGTCAGCCAGTTGCCCCCCCGGCGGTCGTCGCCCAGCAATCGGTCGAGGTCGGTGGGACGCGATTCCATGGTGGGCGACGTTAGAGGCGAGGGGCCGTCAACTAGTGGACGGGTCCGATCGGAAGACCATGCCGCGGGCGGCGAGCTCCTCGGAGAGAATGCGGATCGCCCGAGGGCCCACGCCGTGCAGGGCGAGCAGTTCCTGCTCGCTGCGTGCGGCGACGTCGGCCAGCGATGTGATCCCGGCGCCCGCCAATGCTCGGGTGGCGGGTCCACCCAAGCTGGCAGGCAGGTCGCCCACCTCGCCCGGCCTGGCTGCCTCGGCTGCCTCCATCGCCCCAGCCAGCCGTTTCGGTGCTCGGTGGAGCCATGCTCGCTTCACCAGGAAGTTGAGTGCCTGACCGTTGAGGTCGGCGAGTGGGATCCGGACACCGATCGACGTGCCCATGCGTTCCAGCTCCTCGGCCGTCGGGTGGTCGGCGAGTGCGGCTTCGATGTCTTCGGGGGAGAGGCGGAGTTGAACTTCCGTATCCGGCGTGACCGTCGCGAACCCCTTGTCGCGCACGTAGAACGCCACCATCCCGAAATGGGTCCTCTCCTCGACTTCTGGCAGTCCGAGAGCGGCCTTGCGGAGTTGTGCTTCTGTGGTCATGAGGGTTGCTGTGATCGGCATCGGTACGGGGAGGAACCCCCTTGTGGGGGCTCCTCCACGTATCGAGTCCGCCTGTAAGCCGGATTCTGTCCGGAGCCTTGCGGCTCCTGGGTGACCATCCATCTGGGCCGCACGGTTACCCGTGGGCTCATGCGGCCTACCCGGGGCTCGATCGGCGGGCCACCGGCGCCCCTGCTCGGCCTTGCTCCGGATGGGGTTTGCCTAGCCACCCCGGTTGCCCGGGATGCTGGTGGGCTCTTACCCCACCGTTTCACCCTTGCCTGTGCCCGTCGTGAGTGGGGCCATCGGCGGTCTGTTCTCTGTGGCACTTTCCGTCGGGTCGCCCCGCCCGGCTGTTAGCCGGCATCCTGCCCTGTGGAGTCCGGACTTTCCTCGGCCCTCTCGGGCCGCGGTCACCCGGCGGACTCGTACTCATCGTAACGCTCGGGGACGTCCAGATATTCGGTGATTCGGCGATTCTCTCGTACCGAACGTTGCGTCTCACACCCCGTTCTGGTCGTAGAAACGCAACGCCGGGTACAGGGCTTGGTAGGTGGGGTGGTGGGCGTCGTAGTAGGCGGCGGCGTCGCCGGGCTCGGCCACCGGCTCCACCGTGACCGTGGCGGCACAGGCCTCGTCGACCGTCGGGAACCAGCCGGCGCCGACTGCGGCGAGGAGAGCCGCTCCGTAGGCCGCTCCTTCGGCGTCGGGGATGGTGGCGATCTGGGTGCCGAGGGTGTCGGCGAGGATCTGGTTCCAGAGCGATGAACGCGTGCCGCCACCGGAGGCGCGGATCTGCTCCGGGCGAGCCAGGCCGGTCTCCATCATCAGCTCCAGCGAGTCCCGCAGGCCGTACGCCACCCCCTCCAGCACGGCCCGGGTCATGTGCCGCAGGTCGTGGCGGACGGTGAGGCCCACGAACGCTGCCCGGGCCCGGGGGTCGGGGTGGGGTGTCCGCTCACCGGACAGGTACGGGAGGAACATGAGCCCTTCCGCACCGGGTTCCACTTCGGCGGCCATCGCCACCATGTCCTCGAAGGTCGCTTTCGGGGCTACGGCGTCACGGAGCCAGCGGAGGCTTCCCGCCGCCGACAGCATCACGCCCATGAGGTGCCACCGCTCGGGCACGGCGTGGCAGAAGGCGTGGAGACGTCCCTCGGCCTGGGTGAATGGCTCTTCGGTGGCGGCGAACACGACGCCGGAGGTGCCGAGCGACAGGGCGACGATCCCCGGCTCGATGGCGCCGACGCCGACGGCGTTGGCGGATTGGTCGCCGCCTCCTGCCACCACCGGCGTGCCGGGGCGGAGGCCGGTCTCCTCGGCGGCCGCCTCGCTCAGCGTCCCCGTCACCTGAGGGCCTTCGAATGTCTCGGGGAACAGGGATCGGTCGAGGTCGAGAGCTTCGAGGAGCTCCTCCGACCAAGTGCGGCGCGCCAGGTCGAAGAGGATCGTCCCCGAGCCGTCGGCGACGTCGGTGGCGAACTCGCCGGTCAGGCGGTACCGGACGTAGTCCTTGGGCAGGAGGACGTGGCGGACCCGCGCCCAATTGTCGGGCTCGTGGCGCTGCACCCACAGCAGCTTGGGGGCGGTGAAGCCGGTCAGGGCGTCGTTGCCGGTGATCTCGATCAGCCGGTCCTTGCCCACCCGGCGGCGGATCTCGTCGCACTCCTCCTCCGTCCGCTGGTCGTTCCACAGGATCGCCGGGCGCACCACCTCGCCGGCGGCATCGAGCAGCACTGAGCCGTGCATCTGTCCGGTCAGGCCCACTCCCACCACGTCGTCGGGTGAGACACCAGTAGCCTCGAGCGCTCGGCGGATGGCGCCCACGGCACCGTCCCACCAATGGGCCGGGTCCTGCTCGCTCCACAGTGGGCGGGGCGTCTCGTAGGGGTACTCGACACTGCCCACCCCGGCGACTGACCCCGACTGGTCGACCAGCAGCGCCTTGGTGGCGGTGGTCGAAACGTCCATGCCCAACACGTAGCTCATGTGCTCTCCTCGACGATCCGCGTGAATGCCTCCTCCACGTCCTCGCAGGCGCTCACCCGCCACGTCTCCTCATGGGCGGCCGTCTCGCCGGGCTCCAGGGTGACGAGCGGGCCGAGCGACTCCAGTTCGAGGAACCTGTCGTTGCAGTAGACCTGGGCGACCGCGCCCCGATCGGCATGGGCGGCTTCGGCTCGGGCCGACGGAATCTCCTTCACGAACAGCTGGCCGTCGAGGAAGTAGCCGAGCCGGCGAGGAGCTGGGCCGGTCCCGACCTTGATCTGGGGGCCGGCTTCGGCCCGGAGGACGACCGCGTCGCGGCGCCAGCCGAAGCGGGTGTCGGAGAGATCGGTGTACGGCCACAACACCAGGCTCCGATCCGCCTGCGGCGCCTTCTCCGGGTCCGGGGGGAGGGGACAGATGGCCACCCCGCCGAGTCTCAGCTGGGTGATCGCCCACGGGGCCACCCGCCGAGCGGCCTCCCCCCGGTTGACCAGCTCGTGCTCGACGACCAGGCGGCCTCCGGACTCCCGGATGGTGACGGCCTTCTGGAGCCCGGCCGAGTCGACGGCTCCCGTCACTGTGACCGTGTCCTCGCCTTCGGACACCTCGCATCGGCGGTCGTCGGAGACGTAGGTGACCTGCGCCACTTCCGGGGCGGCCCACAGCCGGTGCCCGCCGCGCAGAGGGTACGAGCCTTCGGGTCCCTCCAACGCCACCGAGTCGTCGAGGTGCACGAACAGGCTCGGATGACCCTGCCAGGACAGGTCGAGGATCCGCGGGCCGTACGACGTGGGAATGGCCAGGGTGTAATCGCCCAACACCACCCGGGACTCCGGTGCCGTCACTCTGCCTGGTCCACCGTCCAGATGGATCGATTCACCTGGTTCTCCAGGAGCTCCTGCCGCCCCGAGACGGGGGTGGGCCGGAGATCGGAGGAGAGGACCCGGTCGGAGAGCGACGCCAGGGTCTCGGTGCCGGACAGGATCGCCTGGCCGAGGTCCTTCGACCATCCGGCGTACCGCTCCCGCTTGGCGTTCTCGAGGGTCTCCTTCTCGATCAGGTCGGCGGCGGCGAGCAACGCCCGGGCGATCGTGTCCATCCCTCCGATGTGGCCGTAGAACAGGTCGGTCCGGTCGACCGACTGGCGGCGCAACTTGGCGTCGAAGTTGAAGCCGCCGGTCGTGAACCCACCGCCCTTCAGGATCTCGTAGAGCGCCAGGGTCAGCTCGTCGACGGAGTTGGGGAACTGGTCGGTGTCCCAGCCGTTCTGGTAGTCGCCCCGGTTGGCGTCGATCGAGCCGAAGATGTCGTTGGCGACGGCGTAGGCGACTTCGTGGTGGAAGCTGTGGCCGGCGAGAGTGGCATGGTTCGCCTCGATGTTGACCCGGTACTCGTCGACGAGGTCGTAGTGCTCCAGGAACCCGTGCACCGTGGCGACGTCGTAGTCGTACTGGTGCTTCGTGGGCTCCGCCGGCTTCGGCTCGATGAGGAGCGTCCCCTCGAACCCGATCTTGCGTTTGTGCTCGGCTACGAGGGTCAGGAAGCGGGCCAGTTGGTCCGCTTCCTGACGCAGGTCGGTGTTGAGGAGAGTCTCGTAGCCTTCACGGCCGCCCCACAGCACGTAGTTGGCGCCACCGAGACGGTGGGTCGCCTCCAGGGCGTGCTTGACCTGGGCAGCGGCGAAAGCGAACACGTCGGGGTCGGGATTGGTGGCGGCCCCGGCGGCGTACCGGGGATGCGAGAACAGGTTCGCCGTCCCCCACAGGAGCCTGACACCCGTCTCGGCCATCTTCTTTTCGGCCAAGTCGATCATGTGCTCGAGGTTGCGGACCGACTCGACCAGTGAGTCGGTGTACGGAGCGATGTCGACGTCGTGGAAGCAGAAGAACGGCACCCCGAGCTTCTGGAAGAACTCGAATGCCGCGTCGAGTTTCCGTTCGGCCGCCTGCAGCGGGTCGGAAGCGTCTTCGATCCAGGGCCGGTCGAAGGTGCCGAAACCGAAGATGTCGTTGCCCGCCCAGCTGAACGAATGCCAGTAGCAGACGGCGAACCGCAGGTGGTCCTCCATGCGCTTGCCCAGCACCAGCCGGTCGGGCTGGTAGACGCGGAACGCCAGATCGCTGTCGGCGTCGGGGCCGCCGTAGGGGATCGGCCCTTCGACTTCGGTGAAGAAATCCACGTTCAGTCCTCCTCTTCTTCGGTCGAGCGGATCGTGACCTGTCCGCCGAACGCTACCTCCGGCGGAGCGCCCCCAGCCGCCATCGTGAACCTCCCGGCCAACTGGCGGTCGGCGGCGGATCTCCCCACGTAGATCTCGAACTCGCCTGGTTCCACGACGTAGTCCAGGTCCCGGTCGTGGAACCCGAACTGGCCGGTCGGCAGTGTGAACGTCACCGTGCAGCTCTGGCCGGCCGGCACCCCCACCCGGGCGAACGCCTTCAGCTCCGAGACCGGGCGGGTGAGGCTCGCCTCGACGTCGCGGAGGTACACCTGCACGACCTCTTCGCCGTCGCGGTCGCCGACGTTGCGTACGCGGGCCGTGACCGTCACCGACCCGTCCATCTCGACGGTGTCCGGTTCGACGGTCGCTCCTTCGATCCGGAACTCCGTGTAGCTGAGGCCGTGGCCGAACGGGTAGAGCGGGGTCGTCGGCGAATCGACGTAGTCGCCCTTCCAGTGGGACCTGCCGCCCGACACCTTGTGGGAGTGGTAGACGGGGATCTGTCCCACCGAGCGGGGATAGGAGATGGGCAGCTTGCCTCCGGGGTTGTACGCCCCGACCAGCACGTCGGCGATCGCCTCCGCCCCCTCGGCGCCGGGCAGCCACGCCATCACCACCGCCGAGACGTGCTCGTGGATCCACTCGCTGCCCATCGGGCGGCCGCCGACGAGGACGAGCACCACGGGCGTGCCCGTCTCCACCACGGCCCTCACGAGCTCCTCCTGGACGCCGGGCAGGTCCAGCGAGGCGCGGTCGCGGCTCTCACCGCTCGTCGAGTCGTTGGTGAGTCCCGCTTTGTCGCCCATGACGAGCACGGCGACGTCGGAGCGGGAGGCGAGAGCCACGGCTTCGGCGAACCCGTCTCTCGAGTCGCTGTTGATCTCACAGCCCGGAGCGTGGCCCACCTCTCCCTGGAGGCGGGACGCCAGCGCCTGGAACACCGTCGGAGCGTGGGCGTCGGCCGCCGGGAGGTCGAGATCCTGGGGGATCGGGATGTTGAAGACGTTCTCGCCGCTCTTCATCTCCCGCAGCGATTCGACGTGGGCGGGATGGGTGTAGTCGCCGAACAGGTGCCGGGCACGATCGGCGTTGGGGCCGATCACCGCCACCTTCTCGGCTCGGAGCGGGAGGGTGCCGTCGTTCTTCAAGAGCACGATGCTCTTGCGGGCGATCCGGCGCGCCAGCTCGGCGTGGCTCGGGTAGGTGAAGCCGGCCGCTTCGTCGACGTAGGGGTTCTCGAACAGGCCCAACTCGAACTTGGTGCGCAGCACCCGCGCCACGGCCCGGTCGACCAGCGTCTCCGACGCCGACCCTTCGGCGAGCGCATCTCGCAGGGGAGAGCCGTAGCAGTCGGTCCCGGGGAGTTCGACGTCGATCCCGACGTCCAGAGCCATCGCGGCCGCCGACGGGCCGTCGGGGACGACCCGGTGGTAGGTGGCCAGCTGACGGATGGCGAAGTAGTCGGAGACGACCGTGCCTTCGAAGCCCCACTTCTCCCGCAGCAGCCCCTCCACGAGGTCACGGTCGGCACTGGCCGGCACGCCATCGAGCTCTTGATATGCGGGCATGACGGAGCGCAGCCCGGCGTCCACTGCCGCCCGGAACGGATGTAGGTAGACGTCGTGGAGCTCGCGGGCGGGGATGTGGGCCGGCGCCCAGTTGAGTCCGCCCTCCGAGGCTCCGTAGCCGACGAGGTGCTTGGCCGTGGCCACGACGCCGGACCGCAGGTCCGTCCCTTGCAGCCCACGGACGAAGGCGGCCCCCATCGCGGCGACGAGATGGGGATCTTCGCCGTAGGTCTCCTCGGTGCGACCCCAGCGGGGATCGCGGGAGATGTCGAGGACCGGGGCCAGGCCCTGGCGGGCGCCGACCGCCACCATCTCGGTCCGGATCGCGGCCGCCATCTCCTCGGCGAGCGACGGCTCCCACGTGCTGGCCACGCCGATCGCCTGGGGAAAGACGGTGGCGTCGCGGGCCATCAACCCCGAGCACACCTCTTCGTGCACTATGGCGGGGATGCCGAGCCGGGTCTCCTCGACGAGATACCGCTGGATCTCGTTGGTAACTCGGGCGGCCTCGGCGGGACGCAGGTCGCTCGCTCCCGACACCCGGGTGATGTGGCCGATCCCGCGGGACAGGAGGCGGTCGGCGTCGCCGGGGGAGAGCTCCTTGTCTTTCACGACTTCGAAGACCCAGGCGCTGCCCAGCTGGGCGATCTTCTCCTCGAGTGTCATCTGTTCGAGCAGGTTCGCCACCCGCTCCTCGATCGGAGCGGAGGGGTCGCGGTAGCGGGGGTCGGGGGACTGCTCGGCGATCATCCCTTCACCGCCCCGCTCGTGACGCCGGAGACGATGTGACGTTCGGCGACTGCGTACAGGATGAGAGCCGGGATGATCGACAGGACTGTGTAGGCGAGCACCAGAGCCGTGTCGGTCCCGTACTGGGTGGAGATGTTGTTCACCCCGATAGGCAGGGTCCACTGCTCCTGGCGGGTGAGCACGAGGAGCGGCAGGAGGAAGGCGTTCCAGCTGCCCACGATCGTCAGCACCGAGATCGTGGACAGCGCGGGCCGGGACAGCGGCAGCATCACGTGCCAGTAGAAGCGGAACGGCCCGCAGCCGTCGATGATGGCGGCGTCCTCGAGGTCGTCGGGGATGTTCCGGAAGAACGGCCGGAGGATCACGATGGACAGGGGGAGACCGAACGCCACCTGGGGGAGGATGACGCCCCACGGGTTGCCCAACAAATTGAGGTCACGGAGCGTCAGCCACAGGGGCAGGGTCGCCGCCACCACCGGGTACAGGAGGCCGATGGTGAAGAAGGTGTAGATCGCCTCCCGGAACCGGAACCGGTAGCGAGCGAGGGCGAATGCCGCCAGCGAGGCGAGCGGCAGGATCAAGAACGTGGTCGCCAGAGCGATGCGGGCGCTGTTCCACACCTGACGCCAGAAGTGGGGGGACTGCAGTGTCCCCAGGTAGTTGGTGAGGATCCAGGGGTCGGGCAGCCCGACCGGCCGCTCCGCGATCTGGCCGGTCGTGCGGAAACCTCCCAGGACCGCGTAGACCAGCGGGACCAGGATCAGCGCCAGCACCGCCACCGCGATCGCATACGTGACCGTTCGGGACAGGACTTTTCGGACAGGGATCGTGGCAACAGCCATCAGGTAAGAGCTCCTTCGACGTCACGGCGCAGCACGAATCGTTGGTAGAGCAGCGCCAGAACCATGGATATGGCGAAGATCAGGATCGAGACCGCCCCGGCGTAACCGAAGCGGCTGCGGCCGAACCCGAAATCGATCAGATAGGTGGCCATCGTCTGGGTGGCGCCGACCGGGCCGCCCTTGGTGGTCACCCAGACGAGGTCGAACACGTGGAACGAGCCGATGATCATCAAGAAGACCGAGATCCGAATCGTCGGACCGAGAAGGGGCAGCGTCACGTGACGGAACGCCTGCCACGGCCCGGCTCCGTCGATGGCCGCCGCCTCCTTCAGCTCCGAGGGGATGCCCTGGAGCCCGGCGAGGAGGAGGATCATGTGCAGCCCGAAGTACTTCCAGGTCAGAACGAAGAACAGGGCGTAGAGGGCGACCTCGGGGTCGCCGAGCCAGGGACGCGTGAATTCCTGGACGGCTTCCTCGGTCACTCCGGGCAAGAGCGGGCCGACGCTCTCGATGACCCGGTCGACCATGCCGTCGGGCCGCAGCAACTGGCGCCAGACGACGCCGGTCACCACCTCGGAAAGCACATAGGGGGCGAAGAACATCGTGCGGAACAGACCCCGGCCGGCCAGCTTCTGGTTGAGGATCACCGCCAACGACAAGGCGAAGGGCAGCTGCAGCGCCAGGGAGAGGACGGCGATGATGAAACAGTGGAGGACGGCGGCTCGGAACTCGGCCGAGTTGAAGGCCTCTACGAAGTTGCCAAGCCCCACCCAGTTCACCAGCGGGCCCAAGCCGTTCCAGTTGTAGACGCTGAAGCGCAGGCTCTGGACGATCGGGTAGATGACGAACAACCCGTAGACCAGGAGCGCCGGGAGGATGAGAGCGGCGAGGACCGGCCACGAGGCGCGGCCCGGAGCGCCCTTCAGGGGCCGGGGAAGCGCCGGTTGGGCCCTCTCGGGCTCGGCCTCTACTCGTTGGCTGGTGGTCTGCATGGCGCGGGTCGGGGGCTGCGGGGCCGATGGGCGGCCCCACAGCCCGGTCATTCTCCTCAGCTCGACGCGAACGCGGCGTTGATCGCCTGGATGGCGTCCTCGATGGTCGCCTGTCCGGCGAAGAGCTTCTGCGTTTCGTCGTTGATCGCTTCGCCGACCGCCGCCGGGAAGTACTGGTCCAGATAGAGCTGGACGAACTCCGACGAGGCGAGCGACTCGAGCAGCGGGACCATCAGCGGCTCGGTCACCGAGTCCTCGGCACCCTTCGTCACGGGGAGGATGGCGCCGGTCTCACCGGTCCGGCGGGCGTTCTCCACCGAGGTGATGTACTCGAGGAACTCGATGGCCTCCGGCGGGGCGTCGGCACCGACTGCGAAGCCGTTGCCGCCACCTATGCCGTCGTTGAGGTCGCCGACTCCGCCTTCCACCTCGGGGAAGGGGAACCAGCTCATCTCGAACGGCAGGCGCTCGGAGGGCAACTGATCGGGCTCGCCGTGACCGCCGGAGTTGGCGTACTCGCCGGGGCCCCACTGGCCCATCAGTGAGATGGCGGCCTGACCGGTGCCGATCCAGCCGGCCTCACCGTCAGGCCCGGGCCACGGGGAAGCGAGAAACCCTTCCTGGAAGGGATCCAGATCGACCAGCCGCTGCAGTTGGTTGCCGGCCTCGATGACCGCCGGGTGGTCGAAGTCCCGGTTGGTCGCGATCTCCTCGATGGCTTGTTGGCCACCGATGCGGAGGATCAGGTAGGCGAGGTAGAAGTGGGCGGGCCACTTGTCCTGACCGCCGACGGCGATCGGGGTGATGCCGGCGTCCTTCAGCGTCTGGACGTCCTCCAAGAACTCGTCCCAGGTGGTGGGGGGAGCGTCGATGCCGGCCTGGGCGAAGAGCTCCTTGTTGTACCAGAAGCCCACCATGCCGAGATCGAACGGAACGGCGTAGAGGCCGCCGTCCACCTCGAACAGGCTCACCGCACCGGCGCTCAGGTTGTCGATCCAGCCGGAGACTTCGCTGCTGATGTCGCGGACCAATCCGGCTTCCACCTGGTCGGCGAGGTCACCGCCGCCCCAGGACTGGAACAGATCTGGCGGATCGTTGGACTGCAGGCGCGGCTGGATGGCGTCCTTGAAGGCCTCGTTCTCGTTGACGACGATGTCGAAGGTCACGTGGGGGTTCATCTCCACGAACTCGTCGGCCAGCGTCTGCCACAGCTCGAGCATGGCGCCCTGGTTCTGGATGTGCCACCACTCGATCGTGACCGGTTCGGGCTCGTCGCCTCCAGTGTCACCATCGGCCTCCGTCTCCGGCGGCGCGTCGGTGGCGGGGGGCGCCTCGGTGGACGGCGTGTCGTCGGGAGCCGCGGTCGTGGTGGTGTCGCCGGCGGCTCCTCCGCCGCCGCACGCTGCGGCCACGAGGGCGAGCACCGCCAGCAGGGCGCCCAGTCTCGTCAGCTTGGTCGATCTCATCGTTTCCTCCTCCAATCGTCCGACTTCGTAAACGTTTTCAATCGATCTGTGCCATGTCTCTTCTCCTCGGCTCGAGCCTCCTCAGTCAGGGGGTGTCGCGCAGGACTGGCGAACGATGAGCTTGGTGGGCAGCCTCACGTGGACATCGCCCACCTCGTCGCGGCCCTCGATCAACGAGATCAAGAGCCGGGCCGCCTCCCACCCCATGTCCTGGATCGACTGGTCGATCGTGGTGAGCGGGGGATCGGTGAGGGCGGACTCGGGGATGTTGTCGAAACCGATCACGGACAGGTCTGCGGGGATGCTGATCCCCGCCTCCTGGGCGACCTCCATCGTCGTGATCGCCGAGAGGTCGTTGGCGGCGAAGATGGCCGTGGGGCGGTCGTCGAGGGACAGGAGTTGCTCGGCCGCCTCTTTGGCCGACTCCGGGGCGTACCCGCCGACCTTCACCAGCTCGGGGTCGAAGTCGACTCCGGCCTCGGCCAGGGCCCGGCGGTATCCCTCCTCGCGGAGACGGGCCGACTCGAGGTCGGGCCGGCCCGCCATGAAGCCGATGCGGCGGTGGCCGAGCTCGATCAGGTACTGGGTGGCGGCCGCCGCTCCTTCCAGGTTCTGCGAATCCACGGTGGGGAGGTCTGACGGGCCCGTGTGCGGGTCGACGGCGACCACGGGGACGTCGCCTTGGACGTCGACCACGGTGGGGGTCACGAGGATCGTGCCGTCGGTGAGCGTCCCGTGGAGGCGGCTGAGAAAGCGCCTCTCCCATCCCGCCTTGTGCTCGGGGCGACCGGTCCCCGAGTAGACGATGAGCTCGTACTCGGTGTCGTGGAGGGCGCGGGCTGCGCCTTTCAACAACTCCGCCGAGAACGGCTCGAGGTCGGCGACGATGATCCCGATGAGGTTCGTGCGCCGGCTCCGCATGCTGCGGGCGACGAGGCTCGACTCGTAGCCGAGGTCGGCGATCACTGCCTGGACCCGGGCGATGGTGTCGGGGGCCACCCCGTAGCGTCCGTTGAGCACCCGGGACACCGTGGCGATCGACACGCCGGCCTGACGGGCGACGTGTTCGATCGTCACCCGGTCGGGAGGCGTCTCCTCGGTCCTCGTCTCCCTGCTCTCTGCCATCTCGCTCTCGATGTCCGATGCCGATACCGTTTTCGATACCGTTTTCGATAACGTTTCCAACTATGCCATCGCATGTCCTCCCGCGTCGCCCAAACCGGGGTTTTTGTGACCAAGACGTTTGCGGATTGCGCGACGTTCGGGCGAATAGAACCCTCAGCGGGCGGCTAAGTGGGCCGAAACACCGCCCAGGAGGACTGCCAGCGCGGCGAGCAGGAGGACCTGGGACGTGGGGGCGGGAGATCCCCCCAGCACGGCGGTGACGACCACCGCCAGGGCGATCCCCATCGCCGCGGTGGCGCCGTGGAAGAAGTGAGAGAACGGGGCCCGGCGGCCGGCGAACCATCCCGCCACCAGGAAACCGGTCAGCGTCCCGAAAGTGGTGGCGGCTCCGGCGGCGCCGTCGACCTCGAGCATCGAGAGGGCGAACCACAGGACGAGCGAGAAGACGGCGAGACCGAGCACGCCCACACCGATGCCGAAGAAGACCGCGCTCCAACGAACCGAGCCGAGCACCATCACCTCTGGGAGACGGACCCCGACTGTATCCGGCGTCGGGCGGGATCCGTGCGCGGGCTGGTCCTCAGCCGGTTCGGGTCTCCCACAGGCCCATGAGGTTGCCCTCGGGGTCCCGGAAGTACGCCGACCAGCCCATGTCGCCCACGGATGTGCGGCCCATCACCGTCTCGCCGCCCAACTCCTGGATGGTGGCGAGGGAGGCATCGATGTCCCCGACGTCGATGACGAGGATCGGTCCGGGCGAAGGGCTGTCGGATCGGCTCATCATGCCGCCGCCGATGTAGCCCGGCTCGGTGGGTCCCTGGTCTCCGGTCGGTCCCGTCTCGACGAGCGTGTAGCTCATCTGGGGCAGGGGGTTCAGGTCCCATCCGAAGGCCTGGGCGTAGAAGGTCTGCGCCCGCTCCTGGTCGTCGTAGGGGATCTCGAAGTGCACGACGCGTCCGCTCATCGACCCACCCTACGCTTGCGGTTGGCCGCGTGACGGATGCGGCGCAAGTTCGGGGCCCTCCTAGACTCGCTCCGCAATGGATTGGAGCCACGTCCTCGAACTGCTGACGAGCGGCCGGGGGCTCACCCGCCAGCAAGCGCGCGAGGCGATGACCGAGATCGTGGAAGGGCGGGCCGACCCCGCCAACATCGCCGCCTTCGTCGTCGCCCTGCGCATGAAGGGCGAGACCCACGAGGAAATGACCGGCCTGGTCGAGGGCCTCAAGGAGGCGGCGGTGCCGGTTCCGATCGAAGATCCCGCCGACCTCGTCGACATCGTGGGAACCGGGGGCGACCGATCGTTCACGTTCAACATCTCCACCACGGCGGCCTTCATCGCCGCTGGCGCCGGCGCGTCGGTGGCCAAGCACGGCAACCGGGCCGCCTCCAGCCGATGCGGCTCCGCCGACGTTCTGGAGGGCCTGGGGATGGTGATAGACCTGGAGCCTGCCGACATGGCGAGGCTCATCACCGAGGAGCGGTTCGGGTTCTTCTACGCCCCTCGCTACCACCCCGGGTTCCGTCACGCCGGGCCGATCCGCAAGGCACTCGGTATTCCAACCGTCTTCAACTTCCTCGGCCCCTTGGCCAACCCGGTGGGGGTCCGCCGGTACGCGCTGGGCGTCTCCGATCAGCGGATGGCCGAGCGCATGATCCGCGTCCTGTCCCTCCTCGGCGCCGAGTCGGCGTTCGTGGTCCACGGCGAAGACGGGCTCGACGAGGTCACCACCTCCGGGCCGACCTACATCTACCGGCTCCGTGACGGGGAGATCACCCATGCCCAGTTCACGCCGGAGGACTTCGGCATCCGCCGCTCGAAGCTCGCCGACCTGGCCGGCGGGGACGTCGCCGACAACGTCCGCATCCTCCGCGGGATCCTCGAAGGCGAGAAGGGCCCCCGGCGGGACGCGGCGATCGTGAACGCCGCCGTCGGCTTGGTGGCGGCCGGCATCGCCGAGGGCTTCGTCGAGGGCGTCGAGGTGGCGACCGAGTCGGTGGACTCGGGGGCGGCCGCCGAGGTCCTCGAGCGGGTCGTGAAGCGCAGCCAGGAGCTCGCCGCCGGCTGACGCCTCAGTCCTCGAGCACGGCCTCGAGGACCCAGCGCACCAGCGAGATCACCAGCGCCCCGAGGAACGTGGCCCAGAAGAACCCGGTCGATGTGAGGCCCAGGTCCAGCCGCTCCGGCGCCGACAGCCACACCACCAACTGCAGCACGAGGGCGTTGATGACGAGGAGGAAGAGCCCCAGGGTCACGAGGATCAGGGGAAAGCTGAAGAAGCTCAGGATCGGCTTGACGATCGCATTGGCGACGGCGACGAGCAGGGCGACGCCGACGAATGCCCACGCGCTGCCGTCGAACTCGAGACCGGGCACCAGCTGGACCGCCACCCAGACGCCGGCGGCGGTGGCCGCCAGTTGCAGCAACTTCCTCAAGCGTCTCACCTCCCGGGAGAATCGGATCGCACGGTAGCGCCGGTAGCCTCGGCTCCGTGGAGACACGCGATTCACTGATCGAGGCTCTGCGCCGCGAAAGGATGCGGGTCACGGCACCCCGGGAAGCCATATGCGCCGTGTTGGCCGAGCCCGACTTGGGCCACGTGTCGGTGGCCGAGTTGCAGGCTCGGGCCGAGAAGGTGCTCGGACGCAGCATCGACCTGTCGACCGTTTACCGCACGGTGGACGCCCTCCAGGAGGCCGGCGTAGTCCACCACGTCCACCTCGGCCACGGGGCCAGCGTGATCCATCTCAGCGAGGAGGAGCACCACCATTTCGTGTGCGACCTGTGCGGGCGCACGGTCGACCTGCCCCTCGAGGAGCTCGGTCCTTTGGCGGCACTTCTCGAGAAGCACGGCTACGAACCGGGCACCGTCCATTTCGCCATCGTGTCGCGTTGCATCGAGCACCGCTCCGACCCCGCATCGACGCCGACCTGACTATCCTTGTTGCAAGCCGTTTGCAATAAGGAGCCGTCCTGATGCACGTACCCGATGGTTTCATCAATGCCGCGACATCCGTCGGCACCGGCGTCGTGGCCGCCGGCGGTCTGGGCCTGTCGCTGCGGAAGGCGGCGCGAGCGCTCCGCGACTTCCATATCCCGCTCGCCGGCGTCACCGCCGCCCTGATCTTCGCTCTGCAGATGCTCAACTTCCCGGTGCTGCCAGGAGTCTCCGGCCATCTGATGGGCGGGGCCCTAGCTGCCATCCTCCTCGGTCCGTGGATGGGAGCTGTCGTCGTCTCGGTGGTCGTGATCGTGCAGGCCCTGTTCTTCGCCGACGGCGGCATCAGCGCTCTGGGAATCAACGTCGCCAACATCGCCCTGATCACCGCATTCGTGGCATGGCCCGTGTTCCGAGGCATGCTGCGGGTCCTGCCGAAGACCCGGCTGTCGGCGATGGCGGCGGCCATGGTCTCCGCCTTCGTGTCCGTGCTCGCCGGGTGTTTCGCCTTCGTCCTCGAGTACGCCCTCGGTGGGGTGGGCGGTGCACCGATCGGAGCCGTGTTCGGGGCGATGACCGGGGTCCACGCCTTGATCGGCATCGGAGAGGGCCTGATCACGGCCACCGCCCTCGGCACCGTGCTGGCGGTCCGCCCCGACCTGGTCGAAGGCGTCTCCGATCTCGAGCTCACCGGCACCGAGACGGTGCCCACCGGCCGGGCCGTCACCACCTTCGTCCTCACGGGCCTCGCGGTGGCAGTCGCCCTCGTCGTGTTCGTGGCGCCGTTCGCCTCGCCTCATCCGGACGGGCTGGAGACCGTGGCCGAGGAGACCGGCTTCGCCGAGGCCGCCCAGGAACACCCCATCGGCGGGCCACTGGCCGACTACCAAGTCGCCGGAGTCGAGTCGGAGACGGTGGGCACCATCGTGTCCGGCATCGTCGGCACGGTGATCGCCTTCGCCATCGGCTTGGGAGTGGTGGCAGTTGGCCGGAGACGAGCCCGCAGCGCGTGAGCGGCGTCCACGCTCACGCGCTCCACTACCACGGCCACAGCCCGGTCCATCGACTCGCCCCGGAAGTCAAGATCGTCGCCCTGTTCACGTTCGTGGCGGCGGTCATCGCCACGCCCACCCAGGCGGTGTGGGCGTTCGGCGTCCTGGCGGGGGTGCTGGCGGTGGCAGTCGGGCTCGCCGAGCTGCCGGTTGGCTTCTTCCTCAAACGCCTCTCGATCGAGATCCCCTTCGTGATCTTCGCCCTGGCGATGCCTTTCGTGGGCCAGGGCCCCTACGTGGAGGTGGGAGGGATGTCGCTGTCGGTGCCGGGCCTGTGGGGGACATGGAACGTGCTCGCCAAGGCCACCCTCTCGGTGGGGGCGTCGGTGGTGCTGTCCGCCACGACCGAGGTCGCCGACATCCTGGCCGGGTTCGACCGACTCCGAGCTCCCCGCCTCCTGACCGCCATCTCCGGGTTCATGGTCCGCTATCTGGAGGTGGTCGCCGCCGAACTGGGCCGGGTGAGGACTGCGATCGCTGCTCGCCTCGGAGATCGGCCCCGGCGGAGGGAAGCGGCGACGTTGGCGTCGGTGTCGGGGACGATGTTCATCCGCGCCTACGAGCGGGGGGAGCGGATCCACCAGGCGATGCTGGCGCGCGGCTACACGGGCGTCATGCCCGCGGCCGCCGCGCCGAGACTCCCCGTCCGCTGGACGGCGGCTGTCTCCTGGATGGCGGCGGCTTGGGTGGTCGCCGTCGCCGCCATACTGACGGCGTGAACATGCTGCTCGAGGTCGAAGACCTCGCCTACACCTATCCGGACGGCACCGAAGCACTGCGCGGTGTCACCTTCTCGGTCGCCGAGGGCGAGCGGGTGGCGCTCCTCGGCCCCAACGGCGCCGGGAAGACCACCTTGCTCCTGGCGCTCATCGGAATCGTGCGAGCCCAACGGGGCGAGGCTCGGGTCGGGGGAGTGTCCCTCAGTCCCGAGACCTACCCAGAGGTACGGAGGCGTATCGGCATCGTCTTCCAGGACCCGGACGATCAGCTCTTCATGCCGACGGTGTGGAGGGACGTCGCATTCGGGCCAGCCAATCTGGGTCTGCCCGACGAAGAAGTGGAGGCGAGAACCAGGGAGGCGTTGGCGGCGGTCGACATGGACGAGCAGGCAGGCCGGGCACCGCATCATCTGTCCGGCGGCGAGGCACGGCGGGCGGCGATCGCCACGGTCCTGTCGATGCGGCCCGACGTGATAGTCCTCGACGAGCCGACGTCCAACCTCGATCCGGTGGGGAGGCGGGAGCTCGCCAGGCTGCTCACCACGGTCGGCACCACCCAGATCGTCGTGACCCACGACCTGCCGTTCGCCCTCCAGCTCTGTCCCCGGTCGATCGTCCTCAACGCCGGGAGGGTGGCCGCCGACGGGCCGACCCCCAGGCTGCTGTCGGACACCGATCTGATGGCAGCGAATCGACTCGAGCTTCCGTACGGCTTCGACCCTGGCACAATCGCCGGTCGGTGAGACCCCTCGAGAGCTACCTGGTGATGGCGTGCGCCGTCGCGGTCTTGTGGCCGGCGCTGTTCGGCACACGGTCGCGGCGCGGTGTGATCGCCGCAGTCCTCGTCGGCCTGGTGGTCGTCCAATGGCAGGTAGAGGGATACCGGTGGCCCCTGCTCCTCCTGTACGTGGTGGCCGTGGGGATGGCTGTCGGCGACGTCGTGGCCGTGGAACGGGAGCTTCCGTGGCCACGCCGTGTCGGCCGGTTCCTGTTCGGACCGCTCGGCCTCCTCGTCGCCGCCGCCCCGGCGTTCCTGTTCCCGGTGCCGGAGCTGCCCGTTCCCTCGGGCCCCCTCCAGATCGGCACACAGACGATCACTCTGCGGCATCCCGAACTGGTCGAGGAGTACGGAGAGAGACCGGGGAGCCGCCGGCGCATCAACGTCCAGATCTGGTATCCGGCACACGTCGAAGAGGACGCCGAGCCCCAAGTGTGGTCACCCGACATCGACTACGTGGGGCCCGCACTGGCGCGGCGGCATCGCCTGCCCGGGTTCTTCTTCAACTCGGCGCGTTACACGGACACCCATTCATACCCCGACGCCGCGGTCGACGAGGGAGGGTTCCCGCTCGTCGTGTACAGCCACGGCTGGGAGGGGTTCCGCACCAACTCGATCGCCCAGGTGGAGAACCTCGTCAGCCAGGGATACGTCGTGATCGCCATCGACCACACCCACATCGCGGTGGCGACCGTGATCGACGGTGAACCCGTCTACATCGACGACGGGGCGCTCGGCGATCCCGAAGCTGACGTCGCCGTCCGCCAGCAGGCAGAGGCCGCGATCATCGACACCATGGCCGAGGACATCCGTCTCGTCCTCGACGAGGCCGAGGCGGGGGCGGATGGGGCATTCGGAGAGCTCGCCGCGGCGATGGACCCGACGTCGGTGGGCCTGTGGGGACACGGAATGGGAGGCGCCGCCGCCCTCCAGGTGTGCCTCACCGACGAGCGCTGCGATGCGGTGGCCGGACAGGACCCGAAAGTCGAGTTCCTGCCCGATGCCGTGCTCGCCAACACGGCGACGAAGCCGATGTTGTTCATGCGATCGGACCCGTGGCGGGACAACGACAACGACGCCGTCCTCCGCGGGGTCGTGGCGCGCTCGGGCACGATCACCTATTGGGTGGACGTCCGCGGCGCCGACAGCTCCGACTTCCTCACCACGCCGGTCGTCTCGCCGATCGCTCCGCAGCTCGGCATGAGGGGCCCGATCGACGCCAACCGGGTGATCGTCATCAACCGCCGGTTCATAGCCGGGTTCTTCGACCGGTTCCTGTTGGGGACGGGGAGTGCTGCCCTCGACACCGTCGACTTCTCAGAGGTCGACGTGGAAGTCATCGACCGCCGCTGACATCAGGCGTCGCCGGGCCCGGAGCGGGTGTTCCCAAGGCGCTGCTCGCCGGGATCCTCGCCCCGGCGAATCGCATCGATGGCCCCGCCGAGCGTGGCGGCGTCGGTCGGCCCGATGATGCGACCGACGACCGTGCCTTCGGGGTCGATGAAGAACGTCTCCGGGATCCCGAACACCCCGAAGGCGACCGCGGCCCGGCTTCCCTCGTCGACCAGGTACTCCGTCGCCGCGCTCACTCCTTCCTCGTCCAAGAACTCCAGCGAGTCGACGGGGTCGTCCTGATAGGCCACCCCGATGAACTGCACGCCGGCATCGGCGAACGCGTCCGAGGCGGCGACGAGGGCGTCGTGCTCGATCCGGCACTCCAGGCACCACGAAGCGAAGAAGTTGATCACGACGATGTCGCCGGCGTACCCGGGCAGCGACACCTCTCCGGATCCCACGAGGCGCGGAAGGGTCAGTTCCGGGGCAGGCTCTCCGATGAGGGGCGACTCGGACAGAGCTGGGTCGGACCCGAAGCGGGAGGCGAATACGACGGCGAGGACGACGCTCGCCGCCACGACCGCCCACGCCGCCAGCTTCATGCCGGAGGCCCGTCGAGCCAGGGTCATCCCTGGCACGCCTCACCCGATTCGGCAGCTGCGAGATCGGCTTCCACGCGGTGGCGGACGGTGCCGTCGCCGAGGTCGCCGGCGAGCACCTGGCGGAACGCTTCCGCCCCGGCGGCGGCGTCGCCGCGACCGCACCACTGGATCAGCCCTTCGAGGTACAGCGGGAACGGGTCCTCCGGCACCAACCGGCGAGCCTGGGACAGCAACTCCAGGGCGGTGTCGACTTCCCCGTTGCCGTCGTACGCCATCCACCCGAGGCGGGTCAATGCCGTCGCCGCCTGGGCGGTCGTGGCCCTGTCCGAGGAAGCGACATCGAAGTAGTAGGGGAACGCCGACTGGTAGTCCCCCTCTTCGAAGTAGCGCTCGGCGAGCGCCAGCCGCATCCCGTCGATCTGGGGGTGGTCCTGGTTAGCGGCGACGACCGCGGCCAGCGTCTCGTTGGAGAACGAGGAAGGGTCGGCGGCGACATCCGCCACGCCGGAGCTCTGATCGGGGCGGTCGACGATGAAGGCTCCGGCGACGAGGACGGTCACGACCAGCGCTCCCGCCACCAACGCCGCCCCTGCCACCGCCCGGGTGGTCGAGCGGGGGAGCGCAGGTTCGGGAGCCGGCGCCAGTTGGCGCAGGGCCGCTTCGGTCTCGGCGAGCTCCGCCTCGTAGCTCTCCCGCAGGTGCCGGGCGGCTTCGGAGTCGATCTCGCCCGACGCCTGCTGCGCCGCCAGGTCCGACAGGTCGGCACGGATCTGCTCGAGCCGTTGGCGGGCTTCGGTCTCTTCCAGCACGGCTGCCGCGCCGAGTCGGCTGCGGCGCAACGTGAAGGTCAGGCCCAGCCCGATCACCAGCGCTCCGAGGGGCACTGCCCACAACGCCACCGTCGACGCAGAAACGGGCGGTTCCAGGAAGAGCGAGCCGGGATAGGCACCGAGCACCGCGTCGATCGCCTCCTGTCGCGTGGCGCCTTCGGCCAGCTCTCGACGCAGGATCTCCATCATGTCCCGAGCCATTGGCGCCGGCGACTCCGAGATGGGCACACCCTGGCAGACCGGGCACCGGATCAGGGAGCCGATCTCCTCGGCGGCGTCGGCGGGAGGCCGATAGGTGGCGATCAGGACGGCGAGGGCGGTGGCCATCGCCACCACGCTGATCACCGACCAAGGCATCGAGCGGATCGCGGCCGGAGCGCGCTCGGCGACGGTCCCGTCACGCATCGGCTGCCTCCAGGGCCGTCGTACGACGTTCCGCCCGGCGCGCCTGCGTCGCCCAGAACCCGCCGGCGGCGGTCACGAGACCGCCCACCCAGAGCAGCCAGATCAGAGGCGAGGTGTTGGCTTCGAGGCGGATGCCGGTGTTGTCGATGTTGATCAGCATCAGGTAGACGTCGCCCGACAGGCGCGACATGACTGCCGGGGACGGGATGCCGGTGGGGTCGGAGCCGAAGTGGTTGGCGCGAGGCTGCAGCTCGGCGACGAGCCTTCCGTCCGAGTGGACCTCTATGTTGGCGCCTACCACGGTCCGCGATGGCTCGGTGCGCTGGAAGGGCGCCCGGTAGGTCATCTCGTACCCGGCGAACGCGAATGTGTCTCCCGGCTCGAGCTCGAAGGTCTCGTGGACCGACAGGTTGGAGGTGAAGGCCAGACCCAGCGCCACCAGCGCCACCCCCACGTGGGACACCTGGCCGGCCCAGTAGCCCTGGTCGCCACGCAGCACGTGGAGCGCCTCGGTGAAGAATCCTCGGCCAGTTGCTCGGCTGCGTCGCCCGGCGAGCTCGGTCAGGTGGCGGACGATCACTCCGATCACGAACACCGAGGCGACGACTGCCAGCACCACCCAGCCGAGTCGTGTGCCGATGACCGCCGTCACCAGCCCGGCCGCCAGCGCCACCTGGAGCGGGCCGCGGATGCGGTTCCACACGAGAGGCCCGGCGGCGTGCCGCCACGGAGTCACCGACCCCAGCCCCATCGTGAGGAGCAGGGCGAAGGAGAGAGGCACGGTGAGGCGGTTGTAGAACGGCTTGCCGACACCGACCTGGGTGCCCGTGAACGCCTCCAGCACCAGCGGGTAGATCGTGCCGACCAGGACCACCGAAGCGAACACGGTCAGGATGAGGTTGTTGGCTAGGAACGAGCCTTCCCGGGACCAGAACGAGTCGAGACGAGGGGCGGACGCCACGAGATGCGAGCGGGTGGCGAACAGGGCGAACGAGCCGGCGAGCACCAGGACCAAAAAGCCCAGCAGCACGGGACCGATCGCCGACTGGGTGAAGGAATGGACGGAGGTGATCGTCCCCGAGCGCGTGAGGAAGGTTCCGAGAATGGTGAGAGCGAACGCCGAGATGACCAGCACGAAGTTCCACGCTTGGAGCATCCCCCGCCGCTGCTGCACGAGGGACGAGTGGATGAACGCGGTCGCCACGAGCCACGGCATGAGCGACGCGTTCTCGACCGGGTCCCACGCCCAGTAGCCGCCCCACGACAAGACCTCGTACGCCCACCAGCCGCCGAAGAGGATCCCGAGCGTGAGGAAGCTCCACGCCACCAACGACCAGCGGCGGGTCCTCCGCAGCCACTCGGGCCCGGGCAGGGTCAGGGCGAGCGCCGAGATGGCGTAGGCGAACGGCGTCGTCAGGCCCACGTACCCCAGGTAGAGGAGTGGCGGGTGGATCGCCATGAGGATGTGGTTCTGGAGCAGTGGGTTGGGTCCGGGGCCGTCGGCCGGCGCCTGGATCGGGGACCACGGCCAGGGGCTGGAGGCGAGGCAGCGGTTGGCGGCCGCTTCGATGCACACTTCGAACGGGTTGGCGACGGTGAGCATCAAACCGAAGAAGAAGACCCCGACGAGGCCCATCACGGCCAGGGCTCCCGCCGAGAGGGCGTCGCGGCGACGGTCGTGGTCGCGCCACACGAGCCAAGTGAACGTCGCCAGGACCAGTCCCCACAGCACGATCGACCCTTCGAGCGCCGCCCATGCGGTGGCGACGTTGAACGGGAAAGGCGTGGCCCGGGCGTGGTTGTTGCCCAGGTACGCCAAGGTGAAGTCGTCGAACAGGAGCGCGGCCTGCAGGACCGCCATCGAGGCCAAGGCACCCGTCAGCACCATTAGGACCGGAGTGCGGAGATCGGTCCCGGGCTCCCCGCGCCTCTGGGCGACGGCGGTCCGGGCTCCGGCGAACGCCAGCCATCCGGCCCCGACGAACGACGTGAGCAGGGCGGCCAGGCCGACGAAGGCCAGCATCACGGACTCCGGCGCGGAAGGGTAGGAACGATCACGACTCGAACGCTCCCCCCTCTTCGGGGATCGAATAGTTCTCGTCGTGGCGGATCACCGCCTCGTCGGCATCGAAGCGGTCGCCGACCCAGGTGCCTTCGACGAGCACCGGCACTCCGTCGGTGAAGAGGGGAGGGACACGGCCGGTGAGGTCGACGGCGATCTGCTCGGCACCGTCCGAGACGACGAACGACGTGACCGTCCCGTTCTCTGCGATCGTTCCCTCCACGACAGTGCCGGCGAGTCGGAAGCGGGTGCCGTCGGAGAACTCGTCGCGTTGGGCCACCGCTTCGGACGGATACAGGTAGTAGGTGACTCCCGAAGACAAGGAGTTCACCATCAGAACGACCACGAGGGCCACCACCCCCACGGCTCCGATGAGGATGAACCGGCGGTGGCTCATGGAATCACTCCCTCGACGTCAGCCGTCGGCGGCGTATCTCCAGCCAGACGACGTACGCCAGGATCCCCCCGTAGGTGGCCAGGTAGGCGAGGACGACACCGGCTTCAGCCATCGCCCACCTCCTCGAGGCGGGGCGGCACCACACCGGCGCCGGCGGCGGGTTCGATCGTCACTGCCTCCTCGCGCCGCATCACCCACATGCGGGTGGCGAGGAGGGCCACGTAGAGGACGGTGAGGGCGGCGAGGTTGACGAGCATCGCCACCAGCATCTCCGTCGGCATGGTGGCCCCGCCGGGGCGGATCGACTGGGTCTGGTGGAGGCTCCGGAAGAGGTTCACGGAGAAATAGACGAGCGGCACCTGGACCACGGCGATGATCCCGAGGAGAGAGGAGCGGGAAGCGGCGGCCTCGGCGTCGTCGGTGGTGCGTCGCAGCGCCAGGTAGCCGAGATAGACGAAGAACATCAGGGCGGTCGTGGACATGCGAGGATCGGCCCAGTCCCAATACGTCCCCCACACCGCCCCGCCCCACAGGGATCCGGTGATGAGAGACATCGCCGTGAACACCACTCCCAGTTCCGCCGACGCTGCCGCCAGCCGGTCCCAACGGCGGTTCCGACGGACGCGCCAGAGCAGCGAACCCAAGGCCGTGATGCCGAACGCCAGGAACGCCAGCCAGGACGTGGGAACGTGGACGTGCATGATCCGGGCGTACTCGCCTTGGAAGGCATCGACGGGTGCCCGGAGAGCCATGACCAGCCCGACGGCGACGGCCACCGAGGCGAACACTTGCAGCGCCCGCAGCCAGGGCGTGGGTTTGCTCATAGGGATGCTTCCTCCAGGGGGCGGGCGATCGCGGCGCCGATCACTGCCAGAGCGAGATCGGTGGCCACGACCAGCACGGTCCAAGGAAGGATACCGCCGTCCGAAGCCAAAGATTCCAGGGCTTGAGACCCGGCGATGAGGAGGGGGACGGCGAGCGGAGCGACGATGAGGGGCGCCAGCGTCGTCCGGGTTCGCAGCCCGGCGGTCACCTCGGCGGCGAGGGTCCCCACCTGGGCGAGCCCGATGCCGGCGAGTGCGCCGGGAACGAGCGCCAGGGGCCAGCCTTCCGGCAGGTCGGGGGAGTAGAAGAGGAGCATCGCCGGGAAGAGGATCGCCATGAAAGCGAGGATCAGGACCGCCGCCGCCGCCGTCCGGCCGAGGAGACGGGCGAACGGGTCGGCACCGAGCAGGGCGATCACCGCCCTCTGGTGAGGGCGTTCGGCGGCACTGTGCCTCAGGGCGATCTGCATCGTGAAGAGGAAGACCACCACCCAGAACAAAGCCGGTCCGACTCGGGAGACGAGCGCCGAGTCGATGCCGAAGGCGAGGGGAAACGACATCAGGGCGACGGCCCCGAAAGGGGTGACGATCGTCAGGACCTCGCCGGCGCGGCGCTCGGTGAGGAGGTCCCGGCGGCAGAACTCGGCCACCTGACGGGCGAAGCTCACGGAACCACCGTCCCCTCCCGCAGGGTGAGGACCCTGTCGACGTGCTCGCCCATCGTCTGGCGGTCGTGCGACACCATCACCACTGCCCCTCCGTCCGCGACGGTGCGCCGGCTCAGCGCTTCGACGATGGCCGTGGCGTCGGCGTCGAGGCCGGCGTGCGCTTCGTCCAATAGCAGAAGACGCGGCCGGGTCATCAGGAGCCGGGCCAGGTCGGCCCGGCGCCGCATCCCGTTCGAGCACACCCGTGCCCGGCGATCGGCCGCCGCCTCGAGCCCGACCTGGTGCAGGGCCTTGTCGGCTTCGGCGATGTCGAGGCCGGCGAGCCGGGCGAAGTGGTACAGGTTCTCCCGCAGGGAGAGCTCGTCGAAGAGGGCCGGATCGTGGCCCGACCAACCGATGAGCCGCCGCACCTCGTACGCCTGCGGGGTGCCTACTTCGGCGTCGAACACCCGGGCCTCGCCCGAGGACGGAGGACGCAACGTGGCGATCACCGAGAGGAGGGTCGATTTGCCCGCACCGTTCGGTCCGGCGATCCCCACCCGCTCACCGGGGCCGACGTCGAGATCCACCCCGGTGAGCACGGGGACGGGGCCGAAGCGCAGCTGCACGTTCCTCAGGCTCACGATCGTCATCGACGGGAGTTTCCCTGCTTCGCGCCGAGTTTCCCAGCCGGGGGGCCGGAGTTGCATCCGACGTGGGCATAGCCGTTCGAAAAAAGTTGAACAAAGCAATAGCGTTTGATAGTATTAGTATCGAAGGAGGGATCCGGAACGAGTTGATGATCGCGTCGACGACGAACGAATTCGACGGTGATCACGGAATCGAAGCACCATGACACCACGGCCCCGAGTCAGAGACCTCACCCAACGCACCCGCCCCCTCACTCCCGAGGTCGACGGCGGGTCGATCCACGAGTTGTTGCTCGTCATGTGGCTCGTGTTCGATTCCGGCGAGTACCACGGCGACCACGATCTGGGCGCCGAATGGTTCCGGGGCATGCTCGAAGCCACCCCGGCCGACCTCCGAGAGGAGATCGAGTTCCTCGGGACGAGGGAATTCGGGGCCTGGTGCGCCCTCCGGGGTCTCGTGGCGCGGGCTCCGGTTGCCCACGACATCGACAGCGTTCTCGATTGGCTCGCGGGCCTCGATCCCGCCGAGGTCCGTCGCGGAATCCTCTCGTACGCCGTCGAGCTGCCCGAGGGCTCGGCGCTGGTGGAGAAGGCAGTCGACGGCGATTCGGAGGCACTGGAGGCGCTCCTCGACGATCGCCACGACCTCGCCGCCTTCTACACGACGCTGTTCGCGCTCGACCGGGGCGAACTGCGGGACCGGATCGTCGCCGCTCTCCGGCGGTTCCGCGAAGAGGTCTACCGCCAGGTGGAGGACGGGTTTTCGTCCGTCATCACCCGGGCGGCGAAAGGCGCAACGATCCTCGCCAAGGGAGCGGAGCCGGAGCGGCTGATCGAGAGCGTCACCAACGGGCTCGAATATCGCATCCAGCCGGGTGTCAGGCGCCTGGTGCTGGTCCCGTCGGTGATCGTGCGGCCGTGGGCCGTGATCGACCAGCACGAGGACACACTGATGGTGGTCTTCCCGGTCGCCGACGAGTACCTCAACGCCGATCCCGACGCCCCCACGCCGTGGATGGTCAAGGTCTACAAGGCGCTCGCCGACGAGAAGCGCCTCCGGATCCTCCGTCGCCTGGGCGAGGGCCCCTCCACACTCGACGAGCTGGCGAAGGTGCTCGACCTCAGCAAATCGACGGTCCACCACCACGTCGGGCTGCTCCGCGGAGCCGGGCTGGTGAGGATCGTCATCGACAAGGCGGCGGGCATCAAGACCTACAGCTTGCGCCCCTCCATCCTCCCCGGCGCCCATCAGGCGCTCGACGAATACCTCGGAATGGACACGACTGAAAGCGTTCGATCGATGAGGAGTGTGTGAGATGTACCCGGACTATCGCATTGCCAAAGCCATGCAGGAAGAACGCCTCGCTACCGCGGCCAGGATCGCGTCCCGACCTCAGCGGAGGGCGACACCCCGGTCGCCATCCACGGGCGTGATCGACGCCCTCGGCAACGGTCTCATCGCCATCGGCGCACGGCTGGTATCCGATCCCGGTCGGCACGACGCCCCGGGACGTCGGGCCGCCTGAGCCGTCAGCGGCGACGCTGGGCCAGCACGGCGAGGACCTCGGCGGGGTCGATCTGCCTCTCGGCCAGCAACACCAACAGGTGGTAGAGGAGGTCGGCCGCCTCTTCGGCCACTCGCCGGTCGTCGGCTGCGCCGATGGCGTGGTCCTTGGCGGCCAAGAGGACCTCGGTCGCCTCTTCCACGACTTTCCGCCCGGTGTCGTCGGGCCCTCCGTCGAGAAGCCGGGCGGTGTAGCTCCCTTCGGGCCGCGTCGCGGCCCGTTCTTCGATGGTCCGCCACAGACCGTCGAGAGCCGAGAACCCGGCGACGTCTCGGTCTCCCCAACAGGTGGTCGTGCCGAGATGGCAAGTGGGACCGTGGGGGATCGCCTGGACGAGGACGGCGTCTCCGTCACAGTCGAGGTCGATGGCGACGAGCTCGAGCCAGTTGCCCGAAGTGGCGCCCTTCTGCCACAGCTCCTGGCGCGAGCGGGACCAGAACGTGACCCGTCCCGTCTCTCTAGTCGCTTCGAAGGCAGCCGCGTTCATCCAGCCCAACATCAGGACCTGGGCCGTCTCGGCGTCCTGGACCACCGCGGCGACGAGGCCGTTCGAGTCCCAGTCGGGCTCTCTCAACGGGCGACCTCTCTGACGGGGATCCCGGCGGCCGTCATCGCCGCCTTCACTTCGGCGATCGTGATCTCCCGGCGGTGGAAGATCGAGGCGGCGAGCACGGCGGCGGCGCCCCCGATCGAGACGGCTTCGACGCAGTGCTCGACGGTGCCCGCTCCGCCCGAGGCGATCACGGGGACGCCGACCGCTTCCGCCACCGCCCGGGTGAGCTCCAGGTCGAAGCCGTCCTTCGTGCCGTCGCGGTCCATCGACGTGAGGAGTATCTCGCCGGCACCGAGCGCCGCGCCTTGGACGGCCCACTCGACTGCGTCGAGGCCCGTGGCACGCCGGCCTCCGCTCACCACTACCTCGAATCGGTCCTTCCGGCGGCGGACATCGATGGCCAGCACGACGCACTGGCGGCCGAATTGCCGCGCGCACGCCGCGATCAGGTCGGGGTCGTCGACCGCGGCCGTGTTCACCGACACCTTGTCCGCCCCGGCCCGGAGCACCGCCTTCATGTCCTCGGGGCTGCGGACCCCGCCCCCGACCGTGAGAGGCACGAACACGTTGGATGCCGTGCGACGGACGACGTCGAGGGTCGTACCTCGATCCTCGGGAGTGGCCGAGATGTCGAGGAAGCAGATCTCGTCGGCACCCTCCTCGGCGTAGCGCCGAGCCAGCTCGGTGGGGTCGCCGGCGTCGACGAGATCGACGAAGTTCACGCCCTTGACGACCCGGCCGCCCGAGACGTCGAGGCACGCGATTACACGGCTACGCAACACGGGCCGCCTCCTGGCAACGGGCGACGAACCGGGAGAGGATGCGAAGGCCGGCGGTGCCGGACCTCTCCGGGTGGAACTGGACGCCTTCCACCTGGCCGGCACGCACCCCGGCCACGAACCGAGCCCCATACTCCGAGGTGGCCGTGACCACCTCGGGGTCGGATGGGACGGGAGCGAAGGAGTGGACGAAATACACCACCGGGTCGGCCACCCCTTCGTACAGGTCGGAGCGACCCGTGACCTCCAGGTCGTTCCAACCGATGTGGGGGAGCTTGGGGGCCTCCTCCAGTCGGCGCACGACCCCTTCGAGGATGCCCAGGCAGCCGGCGCCATCTTCTTCCGAAGTCTCGAACAGCACCTGCATGCCGACGCAGATGCCGAGCAGCGGGCGCTCCTCGCGGGCGAGAGCCGCTTCGAAGCCGTGGCTCCGGATTCCTTCCATGACCGTGGCGGTGGACCCGACGCCGGGCAGCACCACGCCGTCGGCGCCGGAGAGCCCGTCGGGTGACTCGACCACCGCCACTTCGGCTCCGACCCGTTCCAACGCCTGGGCGATCGACACCAGGTTGCCCGCCCCGTGGTCGACGACGGCGACCCGAGGACGAGTGTTGCTCACAACGTCCCCTTCGAGGACGGGATCCCCTGGCGGCGGGGGTCGATCTCGACGGCGCGGCGCAGAGCCCGGGCGAGCGCCTTGATCCCGGCTTCGGCCACGTGGTGGTCGTTCTCGCCGCGAGCCCGCAGGTGGAGGGTGATGCCGGCGGTGCGGGTGAATGCCTCCAAGGCGTGGGGGATGTTCTGGGTCGAGAGGTTTCCGAGGTAGGGCGTGGTGAACTCGAGATCGATCATCGCGTACGGCCGGCCCGAGATGTCGACGGCGGCTTCGGCGAGCGCCTCGTCCATCGGGACCCTGGCGTCGCCGAAGCGGGTGATCCCCGCGCGGTCGCCGAGGGCCTCGGCCAGCGCCGAGCCCAGCACCAAGGCGGTGTCCTCGACCGTGTGGTGGTCGTCGATGTGGATGTCTCCCGTCGTCCTCACCTCCAGGTCGAAGAGGGAGTGGGTGGCGAGGGACGTGAGGAGATGGTCGAAGAACCCCACTCCGGTGTCGATCGATGCCCGGCCGGTGCCGTCGAGGTCGAGGGTGACCTCCACGGTGGTCTCGGCGGTGCGGCGGTCGAGCTTGGCGGTGCGGTTCATCGTTCCTCCAAACGGATCTGAGCGGCGAGACGATGGGCGGTGAGACCCTCCGCCGACGCCAGGGTGGTGATGGTGGGGGCGATGGCCTCGAGGCCTTCGCGGGTGAGTCGTTGGACTTGGCGCCACGACCCGAAGTCTTGAGCCGAGAGAGGGCCGCATGCCTCGGCGAGCCCTCCGGTGGGCAGCACGTGGTTGGCGCCGGTGGCGTAGTCGCCGGCCGATTCCGGCGCCCACACACCGACGTACACCGAACCGGCGGCGTGGACTCGGGCCGCGTCGGCTTCGGGATCGGCGGTGAGGATCGTCACGTGCTCGGAGGCGTACTCGTTGGCGAAGTCCAGCGCCGCCTCCCCGTCCGGGGCGACTACCGCCAGGCCGTGGTCGGCCAGCGCCTTGGACAGGATGTCGGCGCGCTCGAGGTCGGGCAGCAGACGCTCGATCTCGGACTCGACGGCGTCGACCAGCTCCGGGTCGGTCGTGACGAGTACGGCCGGGGAGTCGGGGCCGTGCTCGGCCTGGCACAAGAGATCCACCGCCACCAATGTCGGATCCGAGGTGCGGTCGGCCAGGACGAGGACCTCGGATGGCCCCGCAGGCAGGTCGATGGCGCAGGACCCGAACACCTCGAGTTTGGCGGCGGTGACCCAGGCGTTCCCGGGTCCGACGATCTTCTCCACCGGTTCCAGCGATTCGGTGCCATATGCCAGGGCGGCTATCGCCTGGGCCCCGCCCATGGCCCACACCTCGGTGGCACCGGCCAGACGGCACGCCGCGAGCATCACGTCCGGTACGGTGCCGTCCGGAGCCTCCGGGGAGGCGACGACGATCTCCTCGACCCCTGCGACTCGGGCGGGCACGACGGTCATGACGACGGTCGACGGATAGGCCGCCTTCCCGCCGGGGACATAGGCGCCGACCCGGCGCAGGGGCGTCCACTTGCGGGTTATCTCGACACCCGGGGCAGTGGTGACTCCCAGATCGGAGGGCAACTGGGCCCGATGCACGGTCTCCACGGCGGCGATCGCCGCCTCGAGGGCCGCTCTCACCTCGTCGTCGAGCGAAGCCACGGCGGAGTCGAGCTCGGCGTCGGCGATCCGGCGGAAACCGCCGCCTACCCGGGCGGCAATCGCCGCGACTTCGGCGTCACCCCCGGTCTGCACCGCCCGGCAGATCTCGGCGGTGCGGAGGCGCACCTCCGGGTCGGGCACGGCGGACCGGCGGGTGAGACGGCGGCGCTCCTGGGGCGACAGTGAATCGAGATCGATGCGGGTGAGTCGGCTCATGGGATCAACTGTTCGATCGGGAGGACGAGGATGCCGCGGCCCCCGGCTTCTTCCAGGCGGGGGAGGAGGTGCCAAACGTCGTCGGCGTCGACGACGGAATGGACCGCGCACATGTCGCCTCCTGCCAGCGGCATGACGGTCGGGGCTGTGAGGCCGGGGATGAGCGCGGCGATGTCGTCCACCGACTCGCGCGGGGCGTTGAGGAGGAGGTATCGCTTGCGACGGGCGGCGACCACCGAGCCGATCGCGGTGGCGATGCGGTCCACCGCTCCGTTGCCTCTGCCTCCCGACACGAGGATCGCCTCTGACTCGAGGAGGGTCCCGATCTCGCGCAGGCCGTTCACCCGAAGCGTGGAGCCGGTGGAGACGAGGTCGACGATGCCGTCGGCGACCCCGAGCTTCGTGGCCACCTCGACCGACCCCCGGAGCGGCACCACGGTGACGTCGATGCCGGCGTCGGCGAAGAACCGGGAAGTCACCCCGGGGTGGGCGGTGGCGATTCGCTTGCCGGCGAAGTCCTCGATCTTCGACAGGTCCGAGGCGTTGGGGACGGCGGCGGCGAGCCGACAGCGGCCGAAGCCGAGCTCCAGGAGGACTTCCAGGTCGGTCCCGAACTCGGCGAGGAGGTCGACACCGGTGATGCCGAGGTCGGCGACGCCGTCGTCGACCAACTCGGGCACGTCCTCGGTGCGTACGAAGAGCAGGTCGATCTCGGCGTTGCCGACCCGGACCGACAGGGCACGGTCGGAGGCTTCGAAACTCAGACCGGAGGCCTGGAGGAGTTCTATCGAAGGGGCGCGGAGCCGCCCCTTGTTGGGCACGGCGATACGAACCAACGAGCTCACGAGCGCTCCTTCATGCGGTCGAGGGCCAATCGGTATCCGCCTGCGCCGTGCTGGAGCCATTGGTTGATGCGGGTGATCGTGGCGGTGGAGGCACCCGTGCGCTCGGCGATCTCCCGGTAGGGGAGGCCCTCGTCGAGGAACCGCACCACCTTCCACCGGTGCGATAGGTCCGCCAATTCGCGTAACGTGCAGAGATCACGGAAGAAGGCGGCGGCTTCCTCCGTCGTCTCCAACGAGAGGACCGCTTCGAAGAGTGAAGCGGTGTCCTCGTTCTGCCAGTCCTCGTTTTGGGCAGTCATCCGGTTTCCGTTTCAGTGTTTTAGCGTGCTACAACGTTAGCGCGTGAATACAGGAGGTCAAGCGTTGGAAGTCATCCCCGCCGTCGACGTACTCGACGGCAAGGTCGTGCGGCTGCTGCGCGGCGACTACTCGCGTGTGACCGAGTACGGGTCCGATCCGGTGGCAGCCGCGCGCAAGTGGCTGGAAGAGGGTGCAGAGCGCGTCCACGTCGTCGATCTCGAAGGCGCCCGCGAGGGCGATCCGGACTATTCGCTGTGGGAGGCGCTGGGCACCGCTGGGGTGCCGTTCCAGGCCGGCGGGGGAATCCGGACTCCCGAGATCGCCGAGCGGGTGCTCGACCTCGGAGCGCAGCGGGTGGTGATGGGCACGGCCGCAGTGTGGCATCCGGAACGGTTGGCAGGTCTCGGGGAGCGCTGCGTGGCTGCGGTGGACGTACGGGGCGACAAGGCGACGGGCGCCGGGTGGCTCGACGAGGGACGTTCGCTGGAGTCGGTGCTCGATGGCCTCGCCGAAGCAGGCGTGCCTCGACTCCTCGTGACCGGAATCGGCCGCGACGGGACGCTCGAGGGAGCGGACGTGGATCTGACCCGGAGAGTGGTCGAAGACGGCCGGTTCCGGGTCATCGCCTCTGGCGGAGTGGGGACGTTGAGCGACCTCGACCCTCTGGCTGCCCTGGGGTGTGAAGCGGTCGTCGTCGGACGGGCGCTCTACGACCGGCGGTTCACCCTGGCGGAAGCGCGCGAGCGTCTCCGGTCCTGACGGTCGTCGGTACGCTCGGACGATGCATCCCTTCAGATTCGGAGCGATGGTCGGACGGGCCGCGTCGCGACGGGAGTGGCTCGACCAGGTGCGGACGGCCGAGGACCTCGGTTACTCGACCGTGTTCATCTCCGATCACTTCTCCGACAAGCTCGCCCCGCTGCCCGCCCTGGCGATGGCTGCCGAGAACACGTCGCTCAACATCGGGACCCTGGTCTTGGCCAACGACTTCCGTCATCCGGCGGTCCTGGCGAAGGAAGCCGCCACCGTCGACCTGCTGAGTGAGGGGCGCCTCGAGCTGGGCATCGGCACGGGATGGGACGAAGTCGATTACGCCGCATCCGGGATCCGAAAGGACCCGCCTCGCATCCAGGTGGATCGATTCGAGGAGGCGGTCGTCGTATTGCGCGAATCGTGGTCGGAGGGACCGGTCGACTTCGACGGCGAGCACTATCGAATCCACCACGAGGGCCTGCCCAAACCCGGCGAGGACCGGCCCACGCTCCTCATCGGTGGCGGCGGGCGCCGCATGCTCGGCATCGCCGCCCGCTACGCCGACATCGTCGGCATCTCGGCAGGGGAGATCACCAATCGCACCGAGCTGCGGGCACGTCTCGTGCGGGCGGGAGAAGTGATGGACGCCAAGATCGGCCGGGTGAGAGAAGTAGCCGCCGAGCGGTTCGAGGGGCTCGAGATCAACATCCTGACCTTCGGTCTCGAGGTGGGCGATCGCCGACACGGGGCGGAGAAGCTGGCCCGGGCGTGGGACACCGAGCCAGAGGCGATCCTCGCCTCGCCCCACTTCCTCGTCGGGTCGCCCGAGGAGATCGCGGCCGTCCTGGTGGAGCGACGGGAACGGTGGGGGATCAACTACCCGGTGATCCAGCAACAGTCGCTCGAGGCCTTCGCTCCCGTCATCGAGCTCCTGTCGGGGTCATAGGAACCGGTCTTTCGCCGCCTGGATGTCGGCGAGAGTCACCTCTCGGGCGGAGGTGTCACGGCGGAGGGCGGTGAGGGCCGCCTCCCGCAGCATCCCCTCGAGGTCGGCGAACGACAGCCCCTCTGTCATATCGGCGAGCTCGTCGAGGTCGACGTCGTCGGCGAAGGGGACATCGGTGATGTCGAGCATCGCTCGCCGGGCGGTCACATCGGGGAGGCCCAGCTCGATGTGGGTTTCGAAGCGTCCGCTCCGCAACAGGGCCGGGTCGATCAGGTCGGGGCGGTTGGTTGCCCCGATGACGGCAACGTCGCCGCGCTCGGTGACCCCGTCGAGCTCGGTGAGGAGGGCGGCCACCACGGAGTCGGTCACACTGGTCGTAGACCGGCCCCTGACCGGGGCGAGCGCATCCAGCTCGTCGAAGAAGACGATCGACGGAGCCGCGGTGCGCGCCCGGGCGAACACGTCCCGCACGCCCCGCTCGGACTCGCCCACGTACTTGTCGAGGAGCTCGGCGCCCTTGATCGGGAAGAACGCCGCTCCCGCCTCGTGAGCCACCGCCTTGACGACGAACGTCTTGCCGGTTCCGGGCGGTCCGTGGAGGAGGATGCCCCGCGGCGGGTCGATGCCGAGCGCCCGGAAGCGCTCCGGCTGGGAGATGGGCCAGATCACCGCCTCGGTGAGCCGCTGTTTCACCTCGACCAGATCGGCGACCTGGTCGAACCCGTGGGAGGGTATCTCGCCGATGGAGGTCGACCCGAGGGACGGTGTCGTCTCCCGGACGGCTTCGAGGATGTCGGCGGTCGTCAGCGTGCCACCGCGGCGGGCAAGACCGGCCGAGGCGTGGAGCACGGCCCCCACGATATCGCTGCCGGAGAACCCGGCCGAGCGAGCCGCCAAGGTGGCGTAATCGACGTCGGTCACCGGAACGTCGGCGAGAGCAGCCTCGAAGAGGAGCTTGCGCCGCTCCATGTCGGGCGGGGGGATCGACAACGACCTGGGCAGGAGCGGGTTGGTGGCGAGGCCAGGGTCGACGGTCCCCAGAGAGGAGGCCCCCAACACCACCGCCAAGCCCCGGCGTTCGGCCACCGAGTCGAGGAACCAGCGGAACACGGCTCCGAACTGGGTGCGGTAGTTGGAGAGGGCATCGTCGCCGGTGAGCAACTCGACTCTGTCGACCAGGATCACTCCCCGGTCGCCGGCCTTCGCGAGGGCGCCTTGGAGAACGTCCAGGAGCCGCTCCGGCTTGAAGATTCGGTCCAGGGCGACGTCGTGCAGCGGCACCGGCACATCATCCGCCGCCGCCCTGACGAGCTCGGGCCGTCCGCATCCCGGAGGCCCCTCCACCCACACCCCGGCCACCCGAGGCAGCCCCCAGGTCGCCGGGAGGTCGTCGGGGGACGTGAGGAGGGTGAGCCAGCCGGCGAGGAGCTCCCGCTGACTCTGCAATCCGGCGAGCAGGGCGGCGTCGCTCGTCATCCGTTCTCTCGATCCGGAGGCTCTTCCCGCTTCGGCGGGCGTCTTCGTGTTGGTCTCGGGTGGTACGGCGGTCGAGGCGCGGTCGGCCAGACCGACTACCCGCGTCGCCGGGCCGACCGTCCCCGCACCGTTGGGCACCACCTCGGCGATCCTCGCCTCGCCGCCATCCGGAACGTCGATGTGGTCTCCCGAACTGACGGGGCGACCCTGCCAGGCCGCGGCCAGCCGGCCGGGGTCGTCGGGCGTGTCCTGCTGGTCGAGCACGACGACCGCGGCGGGGGCGAGGACCGCCCGAGTCACGTCGACGCTGGTGCCGGCGGACACTCCGGCGTTGCGTTGCGCCTGAGGGCCGAGCAGCAGCGCCGTGGGCTCGGGGACGGTGCCGGCCTTCACGAGGACATGGGTCTTTCCCACCGCCACGGTCCCGCCGTAAGGCAGGCCCAACGTCTTGAGCAGTGTGGCGTCGGCGGTGGCGACCGGATCCGTGCCAGGGCGGACGATGAAACGCATCTGAAGCAAGGTTAGGGGCGAGGAGTGGTCATCCCGCCAGCACCGGCACGGGCCGGGCAGGCAACCGCAGAGGGGCCTCGGCGTGGATCAGGCGGACGCCCTCCCCGCACAGCCATCGCCACAGGAGATGCGCCTCCTCGGCGACCAGCGCGTCGGGGGGCACGGGAGTCGGCGCGACGTCTTCGGCGTCGAGGGCGACGAGGGGAGGGCCGCTCGCCCCCTTCCACGAGTGGACCAGCCGCCCACCACGGATCAGAACCCGCTCGCCTCCGGAGCCGAGGACCTCGATCGTCCCGGCATCGCGGAGCGCCTGCCACGCCCGGCGACGCTCCAGTGCCCGGGCGAGGGCCCGATGGCGGTCCCTGACCGCCGCCGCCTCTTCGAAGCGCTGCTCGGCTGCCAGCCGTTCCATCCGCTCCGCCAACGGCTGGAGCAGCAACTCCGGGCGGGCGGTGACGCCTTCTCTGATCAGTTCCACGACGGGCGAATACTCCTCCGACGTGAGCGTCCCGTCGCAAGGGCAGAGGGCCACGCCGAGTTGAGCCATGGCGCACGTCGTGGAGCGGGAGCCGGGGCGTCCGGTGCAGCGTCGGATCGGAACTGCGTCCCACAACGCCAACAGGACCGTTTCGGCGGCTCGGCGGCTCCGGAATGGGCCCAGGTAGCACTCGCCGTCGTCTTTGAGCGTGCGCACCAGGGACAAGCGGGGGAACGTCTCCTTCGTCAGCTTCACGAAATGCGACGCCTTCGGTGGCTTCGAACGACGGTTGTGGCGGGGACGGTGAGAGTGGATCATCCGCAGCTCGGTCACCTCCGCCTCGATGGCCGTGTCGCACACTCGGTAGTCGATGGCGTCCAGCTCCCGCATCATGGCGGTGACGGAGCGCCGGTCGTCGCCGTAGAAGTAGGAGCGCACCCGGGAGCGCAGATTGGTGGCCTTGCCGACGTAGAAGATCGTCCCGTTGCGGTCCTTGAACATGTAGACGCCGGGTCGGCGAGGGAGATCGTCGGCGAGGGCGATCTTGCGATAGTGGGCGGCGCCTCGGGCGGTCGGCAGCTGCAGCAGGTCGTCGAGGGCGGTCACGCCGAGCGACCCGGCCCTCTCGAGGAGCCCCCACAGCACATGAGCGGTGGCCCGGGCGTCGTCCAATGCCCGATGGGTGGGGGTGACGGGGGAGCGGAAGTGGGCGGCGAGGGTCGACAGCTTGAGGTTGCGGACTTCGTTTCGCACCAGCCTCCTCGCCAGGGCCACCGTGTCGAGGGTGCGGTTCGACACCGTCGGGTACCCCAGGCGACGCGCGGCGGCATCGAGGAAAGAGAGATCGAAGCGGAGGTTGTGGCCGACGACGACCGCATCGCCGATGAACTCGAACAGCGCCGGCAGCACCGCCTCGATCGGCGGGGCCTCGAGCACCATGGCCTGGGTGATGCCGGTGAGGACGGTGATGAACGGCGGGATCGGCGCTCCCGGGTCGACGAGGGTCTGGAACGCTGCCAGCTCCTCGCCCATGCGGTAGCGAGCTGCGCCTACCTCCGTGATCTCACATGCCGCCGCCGACCCGCCGGTCGTCTCGAGGTCGAGCACGACGAACGTCACCTCGGACAGAGGTACACCCAGTTCGTCGAAGCTGGGCTGGTAGGCAACCGACATGGTGCCCGAGACTTCTAGTCGAACACATGTTCGATAGCAAGTCGTCCCAGGTGGGGCGCGTCAGGAGTGGCGACGCTGGCGGACCGCCTCGTAGAGGACGATGCCGGCGGTGACGGAGGCGTTGAGGCTGTCGACCCGACCGTACATCGGGACCCCGACGCGTTCGGCGGAAGCGTCGAGCACCTCCGGGCTGAGACCGATGGCTTCCGCTCCGACGGCCAGTGCCACCGGGCCGGTGAGGTCGGCGTCCCAGAGTTCCTCGGGGGTGTCGGGGGTCGTAGCCACGAGCGGGATCGCGTTCTCGTCGAGCCACCTGAGCGCCTCGCCGCGGTCGACGACCGCCACCGGGACGGTGAACAGCGCTCCCTGGCTCGCCCGCACCACGTTCGGATTGTGGATGTCGGTGGCAGGATCGGCCACGACCACCAGGTCCACTCCGGCGGCGTCGGCGGTGCGCAGCATCGCCCCCAGATTCCCCGGCTTCTCGATCGCCTCCACCAGCAGCACCAGTGGCGCGGCCCCGAGGGTCGGGGACCCCAGCGTGAGGTCGAGATGACTGGCGACGGCGAGCACGCCGTCGGGGTTCTGGCGGATCGATGCCCGGCGGAACGGCGCTTCCGCCATCTCGATCACCGGTGCGTCGATCGCAGGGGCCTCACCGCCGAGCGGGGTCGAGACCACGACTTGGCGGATGTCGACGCCGGCTGCCGCGGCGAGGGCCACCTCTCGCTGGCCTTCGATCACGAACCTGCCGGTGGTGTCCCGATGCCGGCGGGTGCGCAGCCGCACGAGCTCTTTGACCAGAGGATTGGACGTAGAAGTGATCACTTTCCGTCTTCGAGACGCTGGAACGCCTCCTCCAGGCGCTTTCGGGCGCGGTGGCAGGCGACCCGCACCGTCCCCACCGTCGCTCCCAGACGTGTGCCGATCTCTTCGTATCCGAGCTCCTCTACCTCCCGAAGCCAGAGGATCTCACGGTCTTTCAGGCTCAGCGACATCATCGCCCGGCGGACGAGATCGTGCTCGTGGCTCGCCATGGCTTTCTCTTCCGGCGTCGACGGGGACACGAAGGCGTCGGTTCCCTCGCGGCGGTTGCGGTACCGCCGGAGCGCGGTGCGCATCCGGTTCCGGGCGATCGTCCAGAACCACGCTTCGAACGAGTCGGGGTCTCGCAGAGTCGAGAAGTTGCGGACCATGCCCTCGAGCGAGTCGGAGACGATCTCGTTGACGAGGTCGGCGGGCATCCCCACGCCGTGGTAGAAGGCGACCAGACGGGGATGGCCGGCGGCGAGCACGCGGCCCATCGCCTGGCGATCGCCGTCGCGGGCGGCCGCGACGTCGTCGAGGGAAGGGGGCCAATGGGCGGGGGCATCGGCCGGGTGCGGGATCACCCGGTCAGGATACGTCGGCTTGCCCCAAGTCAACCCCCAGCGTCAGGGCGTCGAGTTGCCCTTGCCCGGGTTGGAGCCCCCGTGTCCGGGCGGAGTCGAGTTGCCGCGTCCAGGATTCGACCCGCCCTGGCCGGGCGGGGTCTTGTCCTGGCCGGGGGGACTGGTGTTGCCTTTCCCGGGGTTGGACTCGCCCTGGCCGGGCGGGGTCTTGTCCTGGTTGGGCGGGTTGGCGTTGCCTTGGCCCGGGTTCGTGCCGCCTCGTCCCGGCGGAGTCGGATCGCCCTGCTCGGGATCGGAGCCGCTCTGAGCCGGGGGAGTGGATTCTCCTCCGGTACCACCCGAACCGCCCGGGGCGGGCGGTCCCTGCTGGCCGGCGTGATCGGGCGGCCCGGTCTCGGAGGCGTGGTCGGGCGGTCCCGAACCGGAGCTGCCCGGCGGCGCGGACGACCCCTGGCCGGTGTTGCCGGAAGAGCCCTTCCCCTGTCCGGACGACCCCGATCGTCCGGGATCGGCGGCATGGTCGGGGGGACCGGTCTGGCCGGCGTGGTCGGGCGGCCCGGTCTGGTCCGAGTGGCCGGGCCGGTCCGGAGAGCCTCCCGGCGAGGGCGACGAGGTCTCGTCGGGGCGTCCCGGGGTGTCGGCGGGCGATCCGGGCCCTCCGGCGTGATCCGGCCGACCCGTCTCGTCGGCGTGTGCCGGACGGCCGGTGTCGGTGCCCGGCTTCGACGCCTCCACCTGGGTGGCTACGAGGCGCACTGCCGCCAGCGCCTCGTTCATGCGGCGTTCGTCGTCGGCCGACGCCAGGACCTCCACCTCGGCGACGAGATTGCTGGCGTAGCCCTGGAGGACCGCTGGATCCAGCCCGGCGGCGAGGATCATCGTCGCCGCTTCACGGACTTCGGTCACCTGCGAGGATTCGGCGAGCAACTGCAAGGCTCCGGCGGCGTCGCCTCGTTCGAGGAGGACCTGGGCCTCCGTCGCCCGCTCGGCCTCGTGGTCGACGTCACCGAACAACCCGCCGATCCGCTCGTAGGCACGGTCGAGGAAGTAGAGCCGGTCGCCCGGCACCGCATTGTCGGCCACGGCCGCGACCGCGAAGTTGAGGACGAAGAACGCCCCCATCGCGGCTCCGGCCACCTGCACCCTCCAGGCGAGCGGACGCCGGCGCCGCACCGGTGCGAGCTCTTCGACCCGGCCGATAGCTGCCATCGCCGCCACGCGGCTGCGCGCCGGCGACACGGCGGAGGCGATGTCGTCGGCGTAGCGTCTCAGGTGCTCGGTCGGGTCGGGCATGCTCTTCAGGTCGCGGTGCGACAGCTCGGGAGACTGGGCACAGAGTCAGTCTCGTCGGGAGATCCGACGTTACAAGCGGTCAGGAACCCCAACGTTGCCAATGGAGCACGGCGGGACGCGGTCGACGCCCCAGATCGAGGGAGGAGGACCGGCGATCGGGAGCGGGGTGTCCCACGGTCACGATGCCGATCGGGGTGTACTCATCGGGGATGTCGAGGATCGACTTCAGGTCGGCGATGGCGTGGGTGCCGAGGAACCCGGCGGCCAATCCCTCGTCGACTGCCGCCAACAGCACCGCCATCAGTGACGCACCGATGTCCACCCACCAGTAGGGGATCGGCCATTCGATCTCCCTGCCTTCGGCGTCGAGCTTGTCCGGCATGCGGTAGCGCCGGTGATAGGCCTCCTCCGAAACGCACAGGACGACGTGGGCAGGGGCGCGGGAGATCCATGGGTCGAAACCGCGCGCGACGTAAGCCTCCTCATCGGCGGCGGAGGCGATCCGGGAACGGATCTCGGGGTCGGTGACGACGATCACTGCCTGCCCTTGGCTGAACCCCGCCGACGGTGCCCGCAGCGCCGCCTCCGCCACCCGGGCCAGGGTGTCGCGGTCGACGGGCTCGTCGCGGTAGTTGCGGACCATCCTCCGACGGGCGAGTACCTCGGCGAACTCCATGCAGTCACTCCTCTCTGAGCGGGGGATCGTGCAACCCGTAGCGGATCGCCCGAACGAACCCGACGACGATGGCCGTCACGCCCATCGCCAGCATCAGGAAGGTCGAGGCCGACGAGAGCAGGGTGGCGGCGGTGACGAGCAGCGCGCAGCCGGTGACGGCCAGGCCGAAGAGCATCATGTGCGGTCGGCGGTTCTCGTCGACCAGGCGGGCAGGGTGGACCGTCGAGAACCACCACAGTGTCACACCGGTGGCCACGAGCGTGGCGATGTGCACGCTGTCGGGACCGGCGAAGAACGTGAGCCAGATGAGGACAGCCGACGCGGTGATGCCGAAAGCCAGCGACTTGGACACTCACACGTCCTTCAGGGCGTCGACGATCTCGGTGAGACCTTGGCGAGCGTCGGCGAACAGCATCAACGTGTTTTCGAGATAGAAGAGCGGATTGTCGATCCCGGCGAAACCGGGTGAGAGGCTGCGCTTTATCACCACCACGGTCTTCGCCTTGTCGACGTCGAGGATCGGCATGCCGGCGATGGGGCTGTTGGGGTCGTCCCGGGCGAGCGGGTTCACGACGTCGTTGGCTCCGACGACCAGCGCCACGTCGGTGTGGGGGAAGTCTCGGTTGATCTCCTCGAGGTCGTAGAGCTTGTCGTAGTCGACGTCGGCCTCGGCCAGGAGCACGTTCATGTGGCCCGGCATCCGACCTGCCACTGGGTGGATCGCGTAGCGGACCTCGACGCCCCGCTTGGTGAGCGCCTGCTCCAGTTCCTTCATGGCGTGCTGGGCCTGGGCGACGGCCAAGCCGTAACCCGGGACCACGACCACACTGCGGGCGTAGCCGAGGGTGATCGCCACGTCCTCGGGAGTGGCTCGACGCGCCACCCGCCCCGAATCGACTCCGTAGGCGCCTTCCTGCGGCCCGCCGAACGCACCGAACAAGACGTCGCCCAGAGTCCGGTTCATGGCCCGGACCATGATCATCGTCAGGATGAGCCCCGCCGCTCCCACCAGAGCCCCCGAGACGATCAGGGCATTCGACTCGATCACAAATCCGGCTGCAGCCGCCGCCAGGCCCGACAGTGAGTTGAGGAAGGAGATGACGACCGGCATGTCGGCGCCGCCGATGGGCAGCACTCGGGTGACACCGAGGACCGCGGCCAACCCGGCGGAGGTCCACGCCCAGGCGACGTCCCCGCCCGTCACGACGAGCATCACTGCCGCGGCCAGCATCGTCAGTCCGAGCAGGGAGTCGCCGATTCGCTGGCCCGGATAGGTCTTGGGCGCCCCCGACATCAGCTCCTGGAGCTTGGCGAACGCCACCGTGCTCCCGGTGAGGGTCACCGTCCCGATGAGGATCGAGGCGGCGGCGGTGACGCCGGTGCGCACGTCACCAGCGCCGGCGTGTATCTCGATCAACGCCACCAGGGCGGAGGCGCCACCACCGAGGCCGTTGAACAGAGCGACCAGTTGGGGCATGGCGGTCATCTCCACCCGCCGAGCCAGCACCGCCCCGACGACTCCGCCGACGATCAGGCCGGCGACGATCGTCACGTAGCTCACGATCCGCTGATCGAGCAGGGTGACCACGATCGCCAGCAGCATTCCCAACGCCGCCAGCTGGTTGCCCGACCGGGCGGTCCGCGGCGACGACATCCGCTTGAGGCCGACGATGAACAGGACCACCGCGACCAGGTACAGGTACTCGGCGAGAGTGACGTTCATCGGCGGCCGTCCCGCTGACGGAACATGCCGAGCATCCGGTCGGTGACGAGGAAGCCCCCGACCACGTTGATGGTGGCGAACACGACGGCGAGGAAACCCAGGATCTCTCCCACGGCCCCTTCGGCCAGGCCGGCGGCGATGATGGCACCGACGATCGTGACGCCGGAGATGGCGTTCGATCCCGACATGAGCGGCGTGTGGAGAGTCGGAGGCACCTTGCTGATGACTTCGAAGCCGGCGAACGACGCCAGCACGAAGACCGTGATCGGCACGAGCAGATCTTCCACGTCAGTTCCTCTCAGTCGACATTGACCGGATCCGATCGTGGGTGATCTCGCCGTCCGCCGCCACGGTCGAAAGTCTGACGATCTCGTCGTCGACTCCCAGGTCGAGGCCGCCTTCGGAACCGGTGATCAACTCCACGTAGTTGACGACGTTGCGGGAGAAGAGTCGGGAGGCGTGGTTGGCGCTTCGTGACGGCAGGTCGAGCGGAGCCGAGACCCCGACCCCGTCGAGGACCACCGTCTCGCCGGGCCGGCTCACCTCACAGTTGCCTCCCGTGGCGCCGGAGGTGTCGATGACCACCGAGCCGGCGCGCATCTCCGACACCATCTCGGCGGTCACGAGCCGCGGCGCCGGACGGCCCGGGATGGCGGCCGTGGTGATCACGGCGTCAGCCGAGGTGACCGGCTCGAAGAGGCCTTCGAGGAGGCGACGCTCGGTCTCGTCGGCCAGCTCCTGGGCGTAGCCGCCGGCGGCGGCGGCGTCCTGGGGCTCGATGTCCACCGAGACGAACGTCGCCCCCAGCGACTCGACCTGCTCGGCGGCGGCGGCCCGCACGTCGAAGCCCGACACCACCGCACCCAGCCGGCGGGCGGTGGCGATGGCCTGGAGGCCGGCGACGCCGGCTCCCAGGACGAGGACGTTGGCGGGACGAAGGGTGCCGGCGGCGGTGGTGAGCATCGGGAAGATCCGGTCGCACCGGACGGCTGCCTCCAAGGCGGCCTGGTAGCCGGCGAGCGCGGCCTGGGAGGACAGGACGTCGACCGTCTGGGCCCGAGTCGTGCGCGGCACGAGTTCGAAGGCGAGGAGGGTGGTCCCAGTGGCGACGAGGGAGGCGAGCGCATCGGGGGATCCCAGCGGGTCGAGCGGATCGAGCAGCCCGAGGACTGCGCTCGCTCCTGCGATCCGGGCGGGATCCGGCCGCTCCACGCACACCATCAGATCCGCCCCCGAGCCGTCGCCGACGGTGGCGCCGGCTTCGGTGTAGTCCCGGTCGCAGAATCCCGAGCGACTGCCGGCGCCGGCATCGATCGAGACCCGATGGCCCTTCCCGACCAGCTGGCGAACGCCGTCCGGGGTGAGGGCTACCCGTCGCTCCCACTCCGTCGTGGCGGCGAGGGCGTGTATCTCCATGCCTCCATGGTTGCAGAATCGAGAACGACCCCGGTACGTCTGAAACAAACTCGGGTTCTGTGGCAGACTCAGGGGCGATGACCTCACGAGCCGACGCCTCGACTCTTCGGGTGGTCTGGACGAGAGGCCGTGGTTGTCGCGAACTCGCCGAGCTGCTGGCCGGCGCCGACGCCCTCCGTGTCCAAGGGGATCCCGTCAGCGTCTGCGTAGCCGAGCGCGCCGACATCCTCGTCTCGCGTCGCCTGCAGACCTCCTTCGACCTCATCGACCTGGCGGTCCCGGTGGACGTCGACACGGAAGCGGTCGGCCACGTCGTGGCCGCCGTGGCCGGTGGACCCCACTCCGTGCTGGCGGCCAAGGTCGCCCGACGCCTCGGAGAGGCGCTCGGGGTTTCGTCCTCGATGGTCGCCGCATATCCGGACGGCGGTGACCCCGCCCAGGCGCGGGAAGTGGTCGACACGATCTCGCCGGAGGTCCCCGGCATCGAGTACCGGACGCTGGCTGTCTCTGCGATGGCGGACCTCGTTGCCGATCTGCCCGACCGGAGCCTGTTGGTGTTCGGTGCCCCGGGGGGCTCGTGGTTCCATCGCCGCCTCTTCGGTCCTGGTGCACGCCTGCGGGCGAAGGCCGACGTCGGAGCCGTGGTCGTGAAGTCTGCGCCCCGCCGCGTGTTCCAGGTCATGGGCGAGCCGGCCTTCGTCGCCCCGATGATGCAGGCAGGCGACACGTTGAAGATCCGCGCCGAGCAGGTCCTCGCTGTCGCCGACGCCGGTCGCCTCGTGGGCATCGTCCGCCGGCCCCGCCTGTTGGACCTGGATCCGGCGGCCCCGGTGGGCCACGCCATGGAGGAGCCGGTAGCGGTCGACCAGACCGAGTCCATCGAAGCGGCGATGGCCCTCCGGCCGTTGTTCGGCGCCGATCCCGTCCCAGTCGTCGACTCCGACCAGCGGCTCGTCGGTGGCCTGGTACTACCGGGTCCTTGACGACGGAGGCGTGGTGGACAGCATGATCCGCCTCGAAGAGGTGACGAAGACCTTTCCCGGGGCGGACCGGCCGGCCGTGGGCGGTCTGTCGCTCGAAGTGGAAAGGGGGGAGTTCGTCACGCTCGTCGGGCCGTCGGGATGCGGAAAGACCACAACGCTCAAGATGATCAATCGGATCATCGAGCCGACATCGGGGACGATCTGGGTCGACGGCCGTCGGGCGACGGACGTGCCGGCCTTCGAGCTGCGGCGGTCCATCGGCTACGTGATCCAACAGATCGGTTTGTTCCCACACCGGACGATCGCCCAGAACATCGCCACCGTCCCTGAGCTCTTGGCTTGGGATGCGGACCGGATCCAGAGGCGAGTCTCCGAATTGGTCGAGTTGGTGGGGCTGCACCCCGAGATGCTGGATCGCTACCCGTCGGAGCTCTCGGGCGGCCAGCAGCAGCGGGTCGGTGTCGCCCGGGCGCTCGCCGCCGACCCTCCGGTGCTCCTGATGGACGAGCCGTTCGGGGCGGTCGACCCGATCGTCCGCGGACGCCTGCAGGAGGAGTTCCTCGCCCTCCAACGCGAGCTGAAGAAAACAGTCGTGTTCGTGACCCACGACATCGACGAGGCGATCCGGATGGGGGACCGGGTGGCGATCCTCAACATCGGAGGCGTGCTCGAGCAGTACGACACTCCCGACCGCATCCTCGCCCAGCCGGCCAACGACTTCGTGGCCGGGTTCCTCGGCTCCGACCGAGGCATCAAGCGCCTGTCACTCATCCCGCTGCGTTCGGTCCACCTGCCGGCCGGAGCGGTGGCCGACGTCAGCGACACCCCGGAGGTCGCCCGGGTGGCGATGGCGGCGCAGGGCTGGGACTGGGTCACGGTCGTGGACGGCGAACGACTCCTCGGGTGGGTGTGGAGCTCCGATCTCGACGGAGTGAACAAGGTGGGGGAGGCCACCCCACGGTCCTTCCGGATCACTGTCGACGCCGGCGCCTCTCTCCGGGAAGCACTCGACGCCATCGTCAACACTCGCAACAACGTCGGCGTGGTGGTGGACGGCGACACGTACTGCGGGATCCTCACCCTCGACCTCCTCACCGTGGAGCTGACCGGGTGAGAGTGTTCGCCCAGGCGACGCCGTTCATCGATTGGACGTGGATCGTCGACCACTTCGACGACATGTGGGAGCGCACGGTGGAGCACGTGGTGCTGACCGGCCTGGCGGTGTCCGTGGGTTTCGTGATCTCGGTCGTCTTGTCGGTCGTGGCGCTCCGGTTCCGGGCGACTTACGCCCCGATCAGCTGGACCACCGGGGTCCTCTACACGATCCCCAGCATCGCCCTGTTCGCGTTCCTCGTGCCGTTCACCGGTCTGAGCCTGCTCACGGCGGAGATCGGCCTCGTCTCGTACACGCTGCTGATCCTGATCCGCAACATCGTCGCCGGCGTCAACGGGGTCCCGGCGCCGGTGGTGGAGGCGGCGCGGGCCATGGGCTACACGGAGAGGAAGCTGTTCTGGGAGATCCAGTTGCCGCTCGCCATCCCGGTGGTGATGGCGGGGATCCGGATCGCGGCCGTCACCGTGGTGGGCCTCGTCACCGTCACCAGCCTGATCGGCCAGGGCGGGTACGGCGCCCTGATCCTCCGGGGCCTGTCGCGCAACTTCGCAACGGAGATCTTCGTCGGGACCTTCCTGTCCATCGCCCTCGCCGTCGTGATCGACTTCGCCCTCCTGGGGCTGCAGCGGTGGATGGCGCCCTGGATGCGGCGTCGACCGAGGACGACATGATCGAGTTCCTCGGTGAGGTCGCCGGGTTCCTCTCCGCTCCGGAGAACTGGTGGGGATCTCGGGGGCTGTTGGTCCGAACCCGCGACCATCTGCTGCTCTCGGCGTTCGCCGTGGCGGTGGCAACGGCCATCTCCTTGCCTCCCGCCCTGTGGCTCGGCCATCGCCGCCGGGGCGGGGCGACCGTGAGCGCCCTCGTCAACATCGGACGGGCGGTGCCGTCGTTCGGGATCGTGGCGATCATGCTGCCGATCAGCCTGTGGCTCGGGCTGGGGATCGGCTTCTGGCCCACCTTCGTGGCTCTGGTCGCGTTGGCGATGCCGCCCATCTTCACCAACACGTACACGGCGGTGGCCGAGGTGGACCCCGCCATCCGGGAAGCGGCCCTCGGGATGGGCATGACGGGCACCCAACTCCTGTTCCGGACCGAGCTGCCGCTGGCCATGCCGGTGATCTGGACGTCCATCCGGGTGTCGGCGGTGCAGGTAGTGGCGACGGCGACGCTGGGGGCGGTCGTCGGATGGGGAGGCCTCGGGCGATATGTGATCGACGGCTTCGCCCAGGGGAACGACGTGTTCGTGTTCGTCGGGGGAGCGGCGGTCGCCCTCCTCGCCGTCGTGGCCGACCTGGTCTTCTCGTGGACGGAGCCGCTGGTGCTGCCGGCCGGGACCGGCCATCGGGACCGGGGCGAGATCCGCCAGAGCACCGCCTCGGTGTGAATCGGTTAGCCGTCGTTTCGGTTGGCGGCTACCTTCCCTCTCCGGTGGCTATCCGAGGGGGAGCCACCCCCAACGACAACGGAAGGGAGATACCCATGCGGCCAAGGTTCCGCAAGGGCGTCATCGGGGCGACTCTGCTGGCACTCACGCTGGCTGCCTGCGGGTCGGGTGGTGACGCACAAGAGGGCCCGGCGATCTCGATCGGTGCCCAGAACTTCGGAGAGAGCTCGATCCTGGCGGAGATCTACGCCCAGGCGCTCGAGGCGAACGGCTACGAGGTCTCGATCCAGCCTCTCGGCGGATTCCGGGACATCGTCTTGGGGTCGTTCGAGTCGGGCGACATCAACTTCACGCCCGAGTACGCGGCGTCGATGCTCGAGTACCTGAACGAGCAGCAGGGGGAGGCGACCGGTGACGCCACCGAGACCACCGAGCTCCTCCAGGGCTACCTCGACGAACTGGACCTCGTGGCTTACACCCCGGCGCCGGCGGTGGACACCAACGCCTTCGTCGTGACGCCCGAGACCGCCGAAGCCCACGGGCTCCAAGCGATCTCCGACCTGGCCGGGCTCGAAGGCGAGTTGACGCTCGGCGGCCCACCCGACTGCGAAACCAACCCGTTCTGCATCCCGGGGCTGCAGCGGGTCTATGGGGTCGACTTCTCGGGTTCGTTCACACCCCTCGACGCCGGGTCGGTGACGGTCCAGGCCCTGGAGAGCGGCGAGATCGACATCGCCATCCTCTTCTCGACCAGCGGCATCATCGCCGACAAGGGATGGGTCTTGCTGGAAGACGACCAGAGCATGCTCGCCGCCGACAACGTGGTCCCCGTGGTCACCGCCGAGTTGGACGAGGCATACGGCGACGAGTTCCGCAGCTTGGTCGACGAGATCAGCGCGGCGATCTCCACCGAGGACCTCACGGAACTCAACCGCCAGTTCGACATCGAGACCCGGGATCCCGATGACATCGCCGCCGACTGGCTCGCCGAGAGAGGCCTCGTAGAGGGCTGACACGAGGATCGTGATCCAGGGCTACTACCGACATCCCACCATCCGAGGTGACCGCATCGTCTTCGTCTCCGAGGACGATCTGTGGGAGGTCTCCACGGACGGGGGGCGGGCCCGGCGGCTGACCGCCAACCCGGGCCCGTCCTCTTTCCCCGCCTACTCGCCCGACGGGCGACGCATCGCCTACACCGGGAGGGACGAGGGGGTCAACGAAGTCCACGTGATGGACGCCGACGGAGGGCACCCTCGTCGGCTCACCTTCCACGGCGCCTTGAGCCAGGTGGTGGGATGGGACGGCGAGGACGTGATCTACGCCTCCAACGCCGAATGGCCCTTCGGCAACGATTCCCGCCTGTGGGCGGTGCCGTCCGACGGCGGCGCCCCCCGCCTCCTTCCCTGGGGACCGGCGCGATCGATCGCCTTCCAGCCGGCAGGGCCCGGCAAGGTCCTGGGGCGGCACACCGCCGACCCCGCACGCTGGAAGCGCTACCGGGGCGGGCGCGTCGGGACCCTGTGGATCGACCGGGACGGCGATGGCGAGTTCCAGCCGCTCGTACGTCTCGACGGCAACCTCACCTCCCCCATGTGGATCGGGTCGCGGATCTACTTCATCTCCGACCACGAAGGCCACGGCAACGTGTACTCGGTCACCCCGACGGGCCGCAGCTTGCGTCGCCACACGCACCACGAGGACTTCTACGCCCGCCACGCCTCCACCGACGGCCGGCACATCGTCTACCACTGCGGAGCCGACATCTGGCTCCTCGACCCCGGATCAGACGACGGGCCACGGCGTGTCGATATCGAGCTGCCGTCGGCTCGGCCCCACCGCAACCGGCGATTCATCAGCCCCGGGAGGTTCCTCGAGACGGTGTCGATCCATCCCGCCGGGCACTCCCTGGCGGCCACGGTGAGAGGAGGGTCCTTCACGATGGGGCTGTGGGAGGGACCGGTCCGTCGTCACGGCACGGTCTCGGACGTTCGCCGCCGGCTGACCACGTGGACCGCCGACGGTGAATCGATCGTGGCCGTCACCGACGAGACCGGGGAAGACGCCATCGTCGTCGAAGCGGTCGACGGCTCGAAGCGGAGGCTGATCGAAGGCGACCTGGGCCGGATCCGAAGCATCGACGTAGCCCCCGCGGGAGACGCCCGAGTGGCGGTCACCAACCACCGCCACCAACTCCTGATCGTCGCCCTGGACACGGGCCGCATCAGAGAGGTCCACCGCAACCCGCACTCGTGGATCGCCGGCACGGCGTGGTCGCCCGACGGCCGTTGGCTGGCCTTCTCGGCGGCGACGTCCCGCACCAGCCACAGCATCCACCTCCACGACACCTCCAAGCCCCGGAGCCAGCCGACGCGGGTCACGACACCGGGCTTCGACGACCGGTGGCCGAGCTTCGACCCGGGGGGTCGGTACCTGTATTTCACGTCGGCGCGAGTCTTCGACCCGGTCTACGACACCCACTTCCACGACTACGGGTTCCCCACCGGGACTCGACCCCACCTCGTGACGCTGCGGGGCGACATCCCGTCGCCTTTCGACCCGGCCCAGCGGCCGCTGCGTGCGCCCGGTTCACCGCCTCCGGTGCCGCCCAGAGACAACGGACCGAAGAAGAACGACGAGGAAGAGGCCGACGACAGCAGTCCATCGCCGGAGCCGGTCGAGATCGATCTCGAGGGCATCGAGGACCGGGTGGTGGCGTTCCCGATGCCGTCCGGCCGGTACGGTCCTGTCCTGGGGGCGAAGAGCCGGGCGTTCGTCCTGTCGTTCCCGGTCCGCGGGGCACTCTCCGAGAGCGACGGCCCGACCGGGCGCCTCGAGGCGTGGGACTTCAACACCGAGAAGATCGAGCAGATCACCGACGGCGTGTCGTCGATCGGGGTCAACGCCGACGGGTCCGTCCTCGTCGTCCGGGCGGGCCGCAAGGTCAGGGTGGTGCCGTCGAGCTGGAAGGACGACAAGTCCGGCAACTCCGAAGCAAACCGCACCACCGGATGGGTCGACATCGGCCGCATCCGCGCCGAGGTGGATCCTGCCCGGGAATGGCGTCAGATGTACTCGGAGGCGTGGCGTCTGCAGAGGGACCACTTCTGGTACGAGGACATGTCGGGTGTCGACTGGCGCGAGGTCCACGACCGCTATCTCCCGCTCGTCGACCGAGTGGGGTCTCGCTCCGAGTTCAGCGATCTCTTGTGGGAGATGCAGGGTGAGCTCGGCACCTCCCACGCCTACGAGTTGGGCGGCGACTACCGCCCCGTCCCCACCTACCCGCAGGGCCTGCTGGGTGCCGACCTGGAGCAGACTCGCAGCGGGTGGCGGATCGGGCGCATCCCTCGGGGCGACCCCTGGGACCCGAAAGCCACGTCCCCGTTGGCGGCAACGGGAGTCGACGCCCGCGAGGGCGATCGGCTGGTGGCGGTGGACGGTGTCGAGGTCGACACCGACAGCGATCCGCGCTCGCTCCTCGTCGACCGCGGCGGTCGTCCCGTCCAGTTGACACTGAAGCGGGGGCGGCGCCGCCCCCACACCGTGACCATCACCCCGCTCACCGACGAAACCGCGCTCCGCTATCGGGAGTGGGTGGAGGCCAACCGGGCTGCGGTGGCGGAGGCGACGGATGGGCGGGCCGGCTACATCCACATCCCCGACATGGGCCCCGCCGGGTTCGCCGAGTTCCACCGCTATCTGCTCTCCGAGGTCGACAAGGACGGCCTGGTCGTCGACGTCCGTTACAACCGGGGCGGCAACGTCAGCCAGCTGCTCCTCCAGCGGCTGATGCGCCGCCGTCTCGGATGGGAGGTGACCCGGTGGCGGGTTCCGGTCCCGTTCCCCTACGACGCCCCGGCGGGGCCGATGGTGTGCATCACCAACGAGCTGGCGGGGTCCGACGGCGACATCTTCAGCCACACCTTCAAGCTGGCAGGGCTGGGGCCGCTCATCGGCACCCGGACCTGGGGTGGCGTGGTCGGCATCTGGCCGCAGCAGTCCCTGGTAGACGGAACCGTCACCACCCAGCCGGAGTTCGCCCATTGGTTCCAGGACGTCGGCTTCTCCGTCGAGAACTACGGCACCGACCCCGACATCGAGGTGCACATCGCGCCCCAGGACTACGCCGCCGGCCGCGATCCCCAGCTGCAGCGAGCCATCGACGAGCTCCTCGAGCTGATGGCTCGCCACGAGCCGCAGATACCGGACCTGGAGTCGAGGGTGTCGCTGGCGCCACCTCGGCTGCAGACTCCCTGAGTGGCACAATCATCCGATGCAGTTCACGAAGTGGCGGCCGCATCCCTGGCATGGGCTGGAGACGGGCCCCGAGCCGCCGGCCCTGGTCACGGCGTACATCGAGCTCACGCCCTTCGACGTGGTCAAGTACGAGGTCGACAAGCCGACCGGCTATCTCAAGGTCGACCGGCCGCAGCAGACCTCGTCGTCGCCACCGACTCTCTACGGCTTCATCCCCCGCACCTACGCCGGTGAGCGGGTGAAGGACCTGTGCCCCGGCGCCCACTCGGGCGACGGCGACCCCATGGACGTGTGCGTGATCTCAGAGCGCCCGATCGAGCGGGCCGACATCCTCTTGACGGCGCGGGTCGTCGGTGGCTTGCAGATGATCGACAGCGGGGAAGCCGACGACAAGATCGTGGCGGTGCTGGCGAACGACCCGGTGTGGGGGAGAGTGGAGGACATCGCCGACTTGCCGCCGGCGCTGATCGACCGTCTCGACCACTATTTCAAGACCTACAAGCTGTTCCCCGGATCCGACGCCAACGTGACGATCCCGCGCCGCTACGACCGCGAGCACGCCTGGGCGGTCATCGAAGCCTCGATGGAGGACTACCGGGAGGAGTTCGGTTCTTAGGGCGGTGGGTGGGGTCCGGGTGGCGTGGATCGAGATCACGTCCGCCCGGCGGTGACGCTGGCAGCGACGGTCTCGCCGATCCGGGCGGTGGTTGGGGTCCGGGTGGCGTGGATCGAGATCACGTCTGCCCGGCGGTGACCCGGGCGGCGATCGTCTCGCCTATTTGGGCCGTCGACATCCCCATGTCGGGCCCACCCATCTCCTCCAGCTCGGGCAGCACCGACACCGCGGCGCGCTCCAGCGCCGCCGCCGCCTCGGGCTCGCCCAGGTGGTCGAGGCACATCGCCACCGACAGCACCGCCGCCACCGGGTTGGCCCAGCCGTTCCCGGCGATGTCGGGGGCGGAGCCGTGGACCGGCTCGAACATCGAGGGGTAGCGGCGCTCCGGGTCGATGTTGCCCGACGCCGCCAGGCCCATGCCGCCCTGCACCGCAGCTCCCAGGTCGGTGATGATGTCGCCGAACAGGTTGTCGGTCACGACCACGTCGAAGCGCCCGGGGTCGGTGACGAGGTACAGGCAGGCGGCGTCCACGTGCACGTAATCGACCTCCACATCGGGGTAGTCGGCTGCGACCTCATCCACCGTGCGCTGCCAGAGGTCCCCGGCGAAGGTCAGGACGTTGGTCTTGTGGCACAGCGTCAGATGGCCGCGTCGGGACTCCGCCTTCTCGAAGGCGTAGCGGACGACCCGCTCCACCCCCATCCGCGTGTTGAGCGACTCCTGGGTCGCCACCTCGTGGAGGGTTCCTTTCCGGAGGAACCCTCCGGCGCCCGCATAGAGCCCTTCGGTGTTCTCGCGCACCACGACCAGGTCACAACGGTCGGGCGTCAACCCTTCGACCGGCGTCGGCACCCCGTCGTAGAGCTTCACGGGCCGCAGGTTCACGTACTGGTCGAAGTCGAAGCGGAGCTTCAACAAGAGGCCCCGTTCGAGCACACCGGGCGGTACCCCGGGCATGCCGACCGCGCCCAGGAGGATGGCATCGAAGCCTGCGAGCTCTTCCTGGACGGATTCCGGCAGCACCTCGCCAGTGCGCAGATAACGCTCGCCGCCGAGGTCGTAGTGCTCGGTGGTGACGGCGAACCCGTGCGCCTCGGCGGCGGCTTCCAGGGCCATCAACGCCGCCGCCACGACCTCTTTGCCCACTCCGTCGCCGGGTATGACCGCCAGCCGGTACTCACTCATCTCCAGTCCTTTCAGGTTTCGATATCAGTTCGACCTGGTGCACTCGCCGCCCCTCCATGGACCTGACCCGCAGGGTCCATCCGTCCGCGTCGACGACGTCACCGGGGGCGGGAATGCGGCCCAAGTGTTCCATGATCAGGCCACTGATCGTGTCGTACTCGCCATCAGGCACGTCCACCGAGCACGTCCGGCGCACTTCAGCCGGCCGCAGCGACCCGTCCAGGAGCCATCGGTCGTCCGCCAGACGGTGCACGCCCACCGGCTCCAGGTCGTGTTCGTCGCGGATCTCGCCGACGATCTCCTCGACGATGTCCTCCATCGTCACGATGCCCGCCGTCCCGCCGTGCTCGTCGACCACTGCGGCCAGGTGATTGCGTTCCCGGCGCATCTCCTCCAACAGCCTCCCCACTCGGGCGCTCTCCGGGACGACGAGCAGCGGGCGGATCGTCGAGGCGGGGATGGGCGCCGACAGCGAGAGGTCCTCCAACTCGAGCAAGTCCTTGACGTGGACGAAGCCGACCAGGTCGTCGAGGTCCTTCCGGTAGAGGGGGATACGGGAGTGGCCCTCCTCGATGAACACCTTCTGCAACTCCTCCAGCGTCACGGTGACCGGGAGCGCCACGACGTCGGGACGGGGGACCATGACGTGGGTCGCTTCGAGGGTCATGAGGTCCAAGGCGCCAGTGAGCAGTCGGTGGGCGAAGTCCTCCACCACGCCTTCCCGCCGCCCGGCGTCGATCATCGACGAGAGGTCCTCGGCGGTGTGGACGTCGCCGATCTCGTTCGGATCGACTCGGAAGAGCCGCAAGAGGAGATTGGCGAGCTCGTTGAGCACCCAGATGATGGGCCGCACCAGGTTGGCGTAGACGCGGAACGGGATCGCCATGACCAGAGCCGACCGCTCGGGGTCAGAGATGGCGATGTTCTTGGGCGCCATCTCCCCGACGACCATGTGGAGGTAGACGACCAGCGACAGGGCGACCACGAACGAGATCGTGTGCAACACCTGCGGCGGGATCTCGCCGAACACGCCCAGGGCGGCTTCGATCAAAGACGCCACCGCCGGTTCCGCCACCGCCGCCAGGACCAACGAAGCCATGGTGATGCCCAGCTGGGCGCCGGCCAGGGTGAACGACAGCTCGTCGATCGCCTTCACCGCCGCCCGCGCCGAGCGGGAAGAGAGGGCCGCCAGGCGGGGCCGGCTGGCGGCCGTGAAGGCGAACTCGGCGGCCACGAAGAAGCCGTTCGCCAACAGCAGCAGCACGCTGGCGATGCCCGCGCCCCAGGTCATTCCTCGGCCGCCCCCGTCTCGACTATTCGCAGCCGTGTCGCCACCCGTCCGCGGACACCGAGCACTTCGATCCGGTAGCGACCCACTTCGAGGACGTCTCCGACGCGCGGGAACCGGTCGAGCCGGGCGGTGACGAATCCGCTCAACGTCTCGTAGGCGCCTTCCGGCCAGCGGAATCCTGTCAGGTCCTCCACCTCGTGGCGATGGAGGGAGCCGGCCACGACTCCGGGTCCGGCGCCAGCGGTGACCCTGTAGTCGTGCTCGTCTTCTATCTCGCCCAGGATCTCCTCGACGATGTCCTCGACCGTGACGATCCCGGCGGTGCCCCCATACTCGTCGACGACGATGGCGATGCTGCGGCGCGACCGCTGCAAGGCGAGGAGGAGGCTGGCGAGCCGCATCGACTCCGGCACGAACTCGACGGGAGTGGTGATCGTCGACACCGTCACCGTCTCGTGGTCTTCCCGGGGCACCCTGAACGTGTCCTTGACGTGGGCGATGCCGGTCACCTGGTCCAGGTCGCCTTCGTAGACCGGGAACCGGCTGTGGCCGGTCCGACGGGCGAGATCCCGCAGCTCGGCGATGGTGGCGGCACGCGCCACCCCGTGGACGGCGACACGGGGGACCATGACGTCGGCGGCGTGGCGGTCCACGAAGGCGATGGCGCGAGTGAGGAGGGTCGTCTCCGTCGGGTCGAGCTCGCCCTCCGCGGACGACGCCCGCACGATCATCTCCAGTTCCTGGAGGGAGCGGAGGCCGGCGAGCTCGTCGCGGGGGTCGATCCCCAGCCGCCTCACCGCCCAGTTCGCCGACCGGTTGAAGAACTGGATGACCGGGCGGAGCAGCCGGTTCAGCCACGACATCGGCAGTCCGATCGTCACCGCCACCGGATACGCCCGGGCGATGGCGAAGTTCTTCGGGAACAGCTCCCCGAGGATCATCTGGAACACCGTCGCCAGGGCCAGTGCGGTGCCGATCGCCACGCCGGGCGAGTCCAGACCGACCGCGGCCAACGCCGGCGAGATGATCCGCGCCACGGTCGGCTCGGCGATGGCGCCCAGGATCAGCGAAGTGGCGGTGATCCCGAGCTGGGCGCCGGACAGCTCGAACGAGAGGTCCCGGAGGCGCTCCTGGAGCCTCGCCGCCTTCGGGTCGCCCGACGAAGCCAGGGATTCGACCCGGCCCCGGTTGACTGCGACGTAGGCGAATTCCTGAGCGACGTAGAGGCCGTTTATGGCGACCAGGACTACGACTACGAGCAGGCCTAGCCAGGGGTCTATTCAGCTACCTCCGTCTCCTGAGCTGCGCAGGTTACCGAGTCGGGGCGGAACCCACCCGCGTCGCCTTGTTGAGAGCTTCCACGAAGGCGTAGGCCGAACCCTCCACGACGTCGGTGTTGACGGCCCGCCCGGCATAGGTCTGGTCACCCACCCTGATCACGACGTTCACCTCGGCCATGGCGTCGGCGCCGGACGTGACCGGAACCACCCGGTAGTCGACGAGGCGCGCCTCGTCGATGTCGAACGCCTGCTTCACCGCCGCGAACGAGGCGTGGACCATGCCGTCACCCTGGCCCTCGAAGGTGCGCTCGCCGCCGTTCTGGCGCACGGTGACGGTGGCGGTGGGCGTGACGTCGTTCCCGCCGCTCACGTGCAGGCTGACCAGCTCGACGTGGTCGTCGGCCCGGGACTGAGTCTCGTCTTCGACGATGGCCCGCAGCTCCGCCTCGCCGATCTCCACCTTGCGGTCCGCGATCGTCTTGAAGCGCTCGAAGGCCCGCGTGAAGTCCGCCTCCTCGAGCTCGATGCCCATGCGGGCCAGGGCGTCGGCGAACCCGGCCCGGCCGGAGTGCTTCCCGAGGACGATCTGACCTCCCTGCTGGCCCACGGAGGCGGCGTCCATGATCTCGTATGTCTCACGGGCGCGGAGCACGCCGTGCTGGTGGATGCCCGACTCGTGGGCGAAGGCGTTGCGGCCCACGATCGCCTTGTTGTACTGGACCGGGTATCCCGTGAGCTGGGACACCAGCCGCGACGTCTCGAAGATCTGGGTGGTGTCGGCGCCGATCTCCACCTCGAAGACGTCCTGGCGGGTCTTGATCGCCATGATGATCTCCTCGATGGAGGTGTTACCGGCCCGTTCGCCGATTCCGTTGATCGCCCCTTCGATCTGGCGGGCACCGGCCGAGATCGCCGACAGCGAGTTCGCCACGGCCAGGCCGAGGTCGTCGTGGCAGTGGACCGATACGATCACGTCGTCGCGGTCGCCCTTCACCTCCTTGTACACCCGTCGCAGCAGCTCGGTGAACTCCGCCGGGGTGGCGTAGCCGACCGTGTCGGGGATGTTGATGGTGGTCGCCCCCGCCTCCACCGCCTGACGGCACACCTCGACCATGAAGTCGGGGTCGGAGCGGGTGGCGTCCTGGGGGGAGAACTCGACGTCGTCGGTGTACTGACGGGCCCGGCGGACGCCTTCGACGGAGGCCTTCAGCACCTCGTCGGGCGTCATCCGCAGCATCTTCTCCATGTGGATGGGGGAGGTCGACATGAAGACGTGGATCCGGAAGCGCTCGGCTGCCTTCAGCGCCTCGTAGGCCTGGTCGATGTCGTCGGGGTGGGCCCGGGCCAGGCTGGCGATCACGGGGCCCCGGACGTCGGAGGCGATGCGGGACACCGCCTCGAAGTCGCCGGGGGAGGAGGCGGCGAAACCCGCTTCCAGTACGTCTACTCGCAGCTTCGCCAGTTGATGGGCGATGGCTACTTTCTCGTCCGGGGTCAGGGCGATCCCCGGGGCCTGCTCCCCATCGCGCAGGGTCGTGTCGAAGATGATCAGACGGTCAGTGCTCATCAGTGCTGCTCCAGTTCCAGGTGGTCGGTGTGTGGTGGGTCGAACTCGGGAGGCCGGGTCGTCCTCGTCAGACGCCCGGCCACAGAAGCGCGAGGAGCCCCCCGCACGAGATACCGGACCTTCGACTCGGAACCTTCCACCTGGTGACTGTCATGCGCGCCTCGGCCGGGGTCTCAGGGAGCCTGTTTGGGTTCGATGAACGGCATCAGGCCGCGCAGCCGGGCGCCGACCTGTTCGATCTGATGCGACCGGTTGGCCTGGCGCTGCTCGAGCAGATGAGGGGCGCCTTCGCGGGCCTGGGCCATCCACTCGTTGGCGAACGCCCCGGACTGGATCTCCTCGAGGACCTTCTTCATCTCGTTGCGGGTCTCTTCGGTGATGATCCGCCGCCCCCGGGTGTAGTCGCCGTACTCGGCGGTGTTGGACACCGAGTACCGCATGTACGTCAGGCCGCCCTCGTAGAGCAGGTCGACGATCAGCTTCAACTCGTGCAGCGTCTCGAAATAGGCGGACTCCGGCTGGTAGCCGGCCTCGACCAGCGTCTCGAAGCTCGCCTTGATCAACTCGGACAGCCCGCCACAGAGGATCACCTGCTCGCCGAACAGGTCGGTCTCGGTCTCCTCCTTGAAGGTCGTCTCGAGTACGCCGCCGCGGGTCCCGCCGATGCCGTGGGCGTAGGACAGCCCGAGCTGCTTGGCCGATCCGCTGGCGTCCTGGTGGACGGCGATCAGGCACGGCACCCCGGAACCTTCGGTGAACGTGCGACGCACGAGATGGCCGGGCCCCTTGGGGGCGACCATCAGCACGTCGACGTCCTCGGGAGGGGTGATGGCGCCGAAGTGGATGTTGAAGCCGTGAGCGAACATCAGGGCATCGCCCTTGTCCAGGTTCGGGGCGACCTGCTCTTCGTAGAGCTGGGACATCACCTCGTCGGGCACCAGCAGCATGACGACATTCGCCCACTTGGTGGCGTCGGCGACGGAGTTCACCGTCAGCCCGTCGTTGGCCGCCTGATCCCACGACGACGACCCCTCGCGCAGGCCCACCACGACGTCGGCACCCGAGTCCTTCAGGTTGAGGGCGTGGGCGTGGCCTTGGCTTCCGTAGCCGATGATCGCCACACGCCGCTCCTTGATCAGATCCGGGTCGGCGTCCTTCTCGTAGTAGATCGTTGCCACTGGTTCCTCTTTCCCTGTTCGTTCAGTTCACGGCCCGGAGCGTCACCGCGCCCCGTCCCTTCGTCTCCCGGGCGATGGCCACCCAGCCGGACTTCGCCAGATCGACGACTCCGTACGGCCTGACCAGGTCGAGGAAGTCGTTGATCTTCTCTGGCTTTCCTACGACCTGGAAGGCGATGGAGTTGGGCCCCACATCGACGGCGGTGGCGTCGAAGATGGAGGCCAGGGACAGTAGTTCCTGACGGCGGGCGGGCTGGGCATTGACCCTCACGAGGAGGATCTCCCGCTCGATGGACTGGCCCTTCTCGAGCTCGGAGATCTTCACGACGTTCACCAGCTTGTGCAGCTGCTTCTTCACCTGCTCCAACTCGGGGGCGTCGACCACGATCGTCATCCGCGACAGCCCCGGCTCGTGGCTCGGGCCCACGGTGAGGGAGTGGATGTTGAACCCGCGGCGGGCGAGGAGCGAGCTGACCCGGGCCAGGACGCCCGGCTTGTTCTCGACGAGGACGGAGAGAGTGTGTTTCATCGCTCGAGCTTCACTTTCTCGTCACGGCCGATGAACACCTCGTCGCAGGAGCCGCCGGCAGGGACCATCGGGAACACCATCTCCTCGGGGTCGATGGCGACCTCCACGACGACGGGGCGGTCGTTCGCCGACAGCGCCTTCTCCAACGTGGGCGACACTTCGTCGGGGGTGGTGGCCCGGAAGCCGTGGCAGCCCATCGCCTCGGCCAGCTTGACGTAGTCGACGGCGTTGCCGAGCTGCGAGGCGGAGAAGCGGTTCTCGTAGAAGAGCCGCTGCCACTGAGTCACCATGCCGTGGACACCGTTGTTGAAGACCACGACCTTCACCGGCAGGCCCTCGGCGGCGGCCGTGATCAGCTCCTGGGAGGTCATCTGGAAGCAGCCGTCGCCGTCGACAGCCAGGACCAGATCGTCGGGCTTGCCCGCCTTGGCGCCGATCGCGGCGGGGACCCCGAATCCCATCGTCCCCAGGCCACCCGAGTTGATCCAGCGGCGGGGGTTGTCGAACTTCCAGTACTGGCTGGCCCACATCTGGTGCTGGCCGACGCCGGCCACGAGGATGGCGTCGCCGCCGGTGAGGCGGTGCAGCTCCTCGATGACGTACTGGGGCTTCACCGGGCCGTCGGGATCCTGGGCGTAGCGCAGCGGGTACTCGCGCTGCCAGCGGCGCAGCATCTCCATCCACGGCTCGCGGTTGGGGACCTCGCGGTCACCCCACGCCTCGATCAGCTGCTCGATGACCCGGCGGGCGTCGCCGACGATCGGGACGTCGGCGTGCCGGACCTTGCCGATCTCCGCCGGGTCGACGTCGATGTGGACCACCTTCGCCTCGGGTGCGAACGAGGCCGGATCGCCGGTGACCCTGTCGTCGAACCGGACACCGATGGCGACGATCAGGTCGGCTTTCTGGAGGGCGGAGATCGCGGCATAGGTGCCGTGCATTCCCGGCATGCCCAGCGCCAGCGGATGCTCGTCGGGAAATGCCCCCCGTCCCATCAGCGTCGTGGTCACGGGCGTCGCCGTCCGCTCAGCCAGTGTCCGCAGCGGTGCAGCGGCATTGGCCTTGATGATCCCGCCGCCGACGTACAGCACCGGTCGCCGGGCGGCGGCGATCATCTCCGCCGCTTCGCGGATGCGGGGAACGTGGCCTTCCACGGTCGGCTTGTAGCCGGGCAGGCTGATGCCGTTGGGCTCGGTCCAGCCGGTGGGGGCGTTGAGGATGTCCTTGGGGAGGTCGATCAGCACCGGGCCGGGGCGGCCGGTGGAGGCGATGTGGAACGCCTCGTGGACGACCAGGGGGATCTCGTCGGGGTCGGTGACGAAGTAGTTGTGCTTGGTGGCCGGCATCGTGATGCCGGTCGTGTACGCCTCCTGGAAGGCGTCGTTGCCCACCGCGGACGTCGAGACCTGCCCGGTGATCGCCACCATCGGAACCGAGTCGACGAGGGCGTCGGCCAGCGGCGTGACGAGGTTGGTCGCTCCCGGGCCGGAGGTGGCGATGCACACGCCGACCCTTCCTGTGGCCCACGCATACCCCTCGGCCATGTGCCCGGCACCTTGCTCGTGGCGGGCGAGGATGTGCCTGATCGGCCCGCCGTAGAGGGAATCGTAGAAGGGCAGGATGGCGCCGCCGGGTACACCGAACGCCACCTCCACGCCTTCGTAGGCGAGCGATTGCAGGAGGATCTGGGCGCCGGTTGTCTGGGTCATGGCTTGCCTCGTGGTCGGTTCCGTTTCTCTATCGGTCGTCCTCGGGATACAAAAAACCCTCCCGCTGGGGAGGGCAAGGTGACGCACACGCCGATCTGGGGGCGTGTGCGTCAGCCGATAAGGAGTACCAGTGTCGAGGACATGTGTCGGAAAAGTATGCCACACCCGACGAAGCGGTCAAACCACTTCGTGGGCGGCGGTGGGCTCTGCCGCTCGGGTGGTGGCCTGGAGACGCCGATCCCACACTACGTAGACGACCGCTCCGGCCACCAGGATGGCCGCCACGGTCGAGAATCCGCGGGTGTAGCCGGCCGAGTCGATCAGGAACCCCCCGAGGGGCGCGACGATCAGGAGGGCGGCGTCGAACAGGGAAGTGAACATCGCCACCGCTGATCCGCGTTCGGCGGTCCGCGCCCGGGACACCACCTCGCTCGACAGGACCGGGAACACTGCGCCGTGGGCGGTTCCCATGAGGAAGGCACCGATCAGCACCATCGCCACGCCATCGGCGAAGGCGACGAGGGAGAGCCCGATCCCCTGCGTGGCCACGCCGACCACGACCAATGGGCGGTGGGGTACGGCGTCGTAGCGGCTGCCGCCGAACGCCCGCGTGAGGGTGGCCATCCCTCCGTACACGGCGAAGAACGTCCCCATCGTGGAGAGGCCCACGGTGTCTATGTAGGTGCGGATGAACGTGAACACCGTCTCCATGCCCATGGAGAACGTGAGGGTGATCCACCACAGGGGAAGCATGTTCTTTTGGATCGCCACCGCCCAGAAGCTCCGACGTGGCCGTTCCCCGAGGACCGGCAAGGCCGGCAACCTCCAGACGAGCCCCCAGGCGATCGAGCTCGACACGCCGGCGGCGGCGATCACCCCGGGGTAGCCGCCGACACGGAGGAGGGCGTCGCCGATGAGGTTGGCGAAAGCGATCGGGATCAGCCCGGAGAGCCCGAAAAGCGCCAACCCCTGGGTACGGAGCCCGACAGGCACCGCATCGGCGGCGTAGGTGAGGGCGGTGGTGTACAGGAAGACCTGCACGATCCTCTGCAGCAGGAACGCTGCCCACAGCATTGCCCCGGAACCGTCCACCACGGCGAGGACGGCGATGGCAACGATGTTTCCGACTCCGGCGATTCGAAGCACCGTGCGGCGGTGGACGACGTCCAGGATCCTCCCGAACCAGGGTCGCAAGAGGAGAGCGGCGAGAGCCGACATCGAGTAAGCCAGCCCGATCCCCGACTCGGTGATGCCGAGCTCGTAGAGGCGCCCGGGCAAGTTGACCATCAAAGAAAAGGCGATCTCTTGGAAGAGACCTACCATCCAGATCGTGGGGAAAGGGCGCGTACGCCACACCGATGCCATAGAGACGCGCAACGCTATACGGGCCGCGGATATGCCCGTTCGAGGTCGGTTCGCCTGTTCCGAGTCAAAAGGGTCGCCAGCCGGTAGCGTCGGGTCATGGATCTCGACCGCCGGACGATGGATCTCCTGCGGCCCGCCGCGGAGGAACTGCGGCGAGCGCTGCGGCGGATGGACGAGGACGAGGTTCCGGCGCCGTTGCGGAGGCTGGCGGAGAGCTCGGCACGGCGGCTCCCACCACCGATCCTCAAACGTGCCCTCCAAGAGCTCGACTCGTCCGAATGGCTCCGCCAGGAGGTGCTCGCCGAGGTCGATCTCGACCCCGACACCCCGGCGGACCTGTTCATTCGCCGGCCCGAGGGATGGGAGGAGCGGCTGGAAGGCATGGCGGCCGAAGCCGCCGCCCGCGCCGAGGAACGCGACCGTGGCACGCTGGAGCGGGAGCTCGCCGCGGCGCGCGAGCGGATCAGAGAGCTCGAGGCCGCCACCAGGGAGGAAGCCCGCCAGTTGGCCGAGATCGAGCAGAAGGCCGAGAAACGGTTCACCGCGCGGCTGGCGGCGGCGGAACGATCCCGACGAGAGGCCGAGCAGCGGGCTCGGGAGGCAGAACGTCGAGCGACGCGGCTCGCCGACGATCTCGACCGGGCGCGCGACGAGGCTTCCGACCTGCAGACCCGAATCGAAGGGCTCCGTCAGCTCCTCGAGAAGGAGAGGCGGAGCGGAGGAGGACCACCGGTCGTGGAGACGCGGGGGTGGTTCCCGACCGAGCCGGAGGCGCTGGCGGTGGAGTTGGACCGCATCGCCGCCGCACTGCGTCGCCCGCCGGGGCTGGGAGAGGAACCTCCGGCATCCGCCGATGAGCTCCGACTGCCGGGTGACTTGCGGCCCGACCGGGTGGAGGCGATCCATTGGCTCCTCCACCAGCGAGCCCGCTGGCTGATCGACGGCTACAACCTCGCCCATCTGCTCTCTCCTGGAGCCGGGCCGGACGCCCGCCGGAGGGTGGTGGAGAGTGCCAGCCGCGTCGTCACCCTGTCACCGCCGGGGACGATGGCGGTCGTGGTCTTCGACTCGTCGGTGGACCGGACGGAGATTCCCTCGAGCCGGCGTGTTCGGGTGCTGTTCGAAAGTTCAGCTGACGAGTGGATCATCGACTCCGCGCGCCCGGGCGATGTCGTCGTCACCTCCGACCGGAGGGTGCGGGAAGCGGCGGAGGAGAGAGGCGCCCAGGGCGTCTGGTCGGAAGCGCTGGCCGGCTGGATCGACGCCGGCTACACCCTCGCCTGAAGAATCGGTGGCCGGGGCCGTTTACCATCATCGACATGACGCCATCTGTCGTGATCCTCGGTGGCGGCTTCGGTGGGTTGACCGCAGCAGCCGCCCTCGGAGACCGGGCGAGGGTCACGATCGTCTCGGACCAGAACTCCCTCCTCTTCACGCCGATGCTGGCCGAGGTCGCTGCCGGCGACCTCGATCCCCGGCACATCATCACCCCGATCCGCCAGCTCGTACCCAACGCCCGGGTGGTGGCGGGTGCCGTCGAGGCGATCGACGTCACCAACCGGACCGTGAAGGTGGCGCGGCCCTTCGGGTTGCAACCGATGGAGATCAGCGCCGACGGCATCGTCGTTGCGCTCGGATCCGTCCCCGCCACCTACGGCGTGGAGGGGGTGGCCGAGTGGGCTCTGCCCTTCAAGACGATCTCCGACGCCCTCCGCATCCGCAACCGGATCCTCGCTCTGCTCGAGACCGCCACGGAGGAGACCGACCGGCGCCTCACCCACGTGGCGATCGTCGGCGCCGGCTATTCGGGTGCCGAACTGGCGGCGGCGTTGGCCGACCTGCTCGGCGAGGCGTCACGCAAGTTCTTCACGTCGGCGCCGCATCCAGCGGTGACTCTCATCGACGCCGTCGACCGGGTCGCTCCCACCCTGTCCCGCCGGCTCTCCGCCAAGGCGGAGGAGGCGCTGACCCGCCGCGGCGTGGAGCTGGTGCTGGGCGAGAAGGTGAAGGCGGTCAGCCGCCACGGTGTCACCCTCGAGTCCGGCCGGCAGATCGAGGCCGAGACCGTCGTGTGGGCAGCCGGCGTGCGGCCCAACCCGCTGGTGGAGGACTTGGGCCTGCCGACCGAGCGGGGCCGGCTGGTGGTCGACGGGCATCTCCAGGCGGCACCCGGCATCTTCGGGCTGGGCGACGCCGCCTTGGTTCCGGATGGCCGCGGCGGCATCTCTCCGCCGACCGCCCAGTTCGCCCTCCGGCAAGGCACGTACTTGGGGAAGCGTCTCCCGGCCTTGCTCCAAGGCGATCGCGTACCCGAGTTCCGCTACCGCAACTGGGGCGAACTCGTCTCACTCGGCCACCGCAATGCCGTCGGCCAGGTGCTCGGGCTGCCGGTGTCGGGATTCTTCGGCTGGTTCCTCTACCGCAGCTACTACCTGTTGCGGCTGCCGTCGCTGATGCGCAAGGCCCGCGTGGCTCTCGACTGGGCGGTGGACCTGGTGTTTCCTCCCGACGTCGCCTGGCTGCCGTCGTCGGACCTGGGACCGGACGTCCGCTAGGCCGCCGACATCTCGGCTTCCAGCTCGGCCCGTACGCCGGGATGCTGCTCCCTCGACAGGAGCCCTTCCAAGACGGGACGCACCGCCTCCCCTCCGATCCGCGCCATCGCCCACACGGCGTGGGCCCGGAGCAGCCAGTCGGGATGGCCGGCGTGGAAGGCGACGATGTCGAGGAGCGAGGGGTCACCGTCGTTCCCCATCGCCACCAGGGCGTTCCTGCGCAGAAACCGCGGTGAGCGCCGGGGCAGGTAGAAGTGGCCGAATCGGGCGAGGAGCGTCTCGTCGGCGGCCTCCAGCACCCAGCGCAGGTCGACGCTGCCCCGTTCGGATGCTCGCGATCGGATCACCAGGCGGGAGCCGGGAGGACAGGCGTCCAGGCACTCGTCGCATCCATACAGCCGGTCGCCCATGGCTTCGCGGAACTCCCGTGGAACGACACCGGGCGACTGGGCGATGGCGGCCAAGCAGCGGCGGGCGTCGAGGACTCCGGGCGCCACGAGCGCCCCGGTGGGACAGGCCGGGAGGCAGGCATCGCACGTGCCGCAGCTCCGCTTCATCGGCTTGTCGGCCTCGAAGTGGGCGTCGGTCACCACCGACCCGATCACGAACCACGGGCCCAGGCCGGGAGTGATCGCCATCGTCGACTTTCCCCACCACGCAACTCCGGCCCGCACCGCGGCGCCGCGGTCGACCAGCCGGTCGTCGTCGACCAGGACCTCCGCCCGGGCGCCCGTCTCCCGCAACACGGACGCGATCGCCTCCAGGCCGTGGCGCAGCGGCGGATAGGGGTCGTCGACGGCGAAGCGGGCTATTCGGCCGTGCCCGGGGCGCCTCGGCGGCGTCCCCGCCCCGGGCAGGTACGAGCGGATGCCCACCACCAGGCTCCGTGCCCACGGGAAGCTGCGACGCACATCGGTGGCGGCGGCGGGATCCTTGAAAGTGAATCGCAGCTTCCCGGACCGTCCGTCGGCGAGTCGCTCCTCCATCTCCCGGCGGACGTCGTCGAACGGATCGACGGCGGCGACGCCGATCCGATCGAGTCCGGCGGCGACACCCGCTTGGACCGCACGTGCCCGGAGATCCATCCCCCAAGCGTATGCCGACGCCAAAGCCGATCCGAACGGATCAACCGGCCTTGGGCACGAGTCGCAGCGGTGGGCACAGCCCCTGGGCAGCCAGGTTGTCGAGAGCCGCGAGCTCGGCGTCGTCGACCTCCACGGGCGACACTCCGAGGATCACCGACACGACGCAGTCGTCGCAGGCGTCGGTGTCGCGCATGCAGCACGTCTCACAGTCGATGAGCATGCCGCCAACTTACGAAACGGCTGGGACAGATTCCGCCCCGCGGGCTTCAGGCGTCGTCGGCGACCGGTAGGTAGGCCCGGTCCAGGTACTCGGCGACCATTCGGTGGGACGAGAACCGGACGAGCGACGAGACGATCGAATGGCGCATCTTCTCGACCCATCCCTGGGGGATGCCTTGGTCGTCGCGGTCGTAGTAGAGGGGCGCCACCTCGTCGGCGAGCACCCGGTAGAAGTCGTCGGCGTCGTGGCGGTCGGCGGCTTCGTAGTCGTCGTTGGGCTCGGCGTGGCCGAACGCCCAGCCGTTCTCGCCGTCGAACCCTTCCGCCCACCAGCCGTCGAGGACCGAGAGGTTGAGCACGCCGTTCATAGCCGCCTTCATCCCCGACGTCCCGGAGGCCTCCATCGGCGGGCGCGGATTGTTGACCCAGATGTCGCAGCCCTGCACCAGGAAACGGGCCATCCGGGCGTCGTAGTCCTCGATCACGAACAAGCGGCCGGCGAGCCCCGGGGTCCGGGACAGCTCCACCAGATGGCGGATGAGGTCCTGGCCGTGCTCGTCGGCGGGATGGGCCTTGCCGGCGAACACCAACTGCAGCGGCCGGGCTTCGTTTCCGACGATCGAAGCTAGACGATCGACGTCGCGGAACATCAGGGTCGCCCGTTTGTAGGTGGCGAAGCGGCGAGCGAAGCCGAGAGTCAGCACGTCGGGTGAGAGCAGGCGGTCGACGGCCCGCAGGTCGTCGGGACTGCCCCCGTGACGGGCGATCTGCCGCTGGAGCCTTCCTCGGGCGAAGGTGATCAGCACCTCCTTGCGTACCTGGTGGAGATTCCACAACTCCTCGCTCGACAAGGAGTCGAGGAGTTTGAGCTCGTCGGGGTTCTCGAGGAGATGCTCCGCCCAGTTGATCCCGAATCGACTCCGGAGCAGGCGGGAGGCGCCCCGTCCCATCCACGTCGGCGGGTGGACGCCGTTGGTGATGGCCGCGGCCTCGTGGCCGATGAGCCACGACCAGTCGCGGGTGACCACCTCGCCGTGGCGTTGCGAGACGCCGTTGACGAACGACGAGAAGCGGATGGCGAGTGCTCCCATGTCGAAGAGGTTCGGGTCGTGGGATCGGGCGAGCTCACCCAGGCCCGCCATGTCCACTCCGAGACGAGCCGCCCACGCCGGCAGGTACTTGTCGGGGATGGCCCGCTGGAAAGTCTCGTTGCCGGCCGGCACCGGCGTGTGCAGAGTGAAGACCGACCGGCTCCGGATGGTCTTTCGGGCCTCGTCCAGGCTGAGGCCGCTCTCGACGAGCTCGGCAGCGCGTTCGATCACCGACAGGGCGGCGTGACCCTCGTTGGCGTGCCACACCGCCGGCTCCACGCCGAGGGCTTCGAGCACGCGGACGGCGCCGACGCCGAGCACCAGTTCCTGCAGGAAGCGCATCTCCCGCCCGCGGACGTACAACGTGTGGGTGATCGGCCGGTCGGCGGGGTCGTTCTCGGGGATGTCGGTGTCCAGGAGGATCAGGGGCACCCGTCCCACGGCCAGGCACCATGCCGCCACCGTGAGCGACCTCCCGGGCAGCTCGATCTCGACCTGGAGCTGGCCCCCGCCGGGTGCCGCCACGGGGAGAATCGGCAGGCGGTGGGCATCCAGCACGGGGGAGATGTGCTGTTGGTCCCCGTCGGCATCGATCTCCTGGCGGAAGTACCCGCGACGATAGAACAACCCCACCCCGATCAGGGGGATGCCGAGGTCGGACGCGGACTTGAGGTGGTCGCCGGCCAGGATGCCGAGCCCGCCCGAGTAGAGAGGGATCGTGTTGTGGACACCGAACTCGGTGCACAGGTAGGCGATCGGGCCCTCGAGCCCGCCGCCACGCCGCTGGTACCAGGTGTCCTTCGCTTGGAGGTACTCGTCGAACCGCCGCACCGCCTCCCGGTAGCGCTCCTGGACCGTCTCCCGGCTCTCCAGTTCCGTCCACCGGTGGCGTTCCGTGCGGTGGAGGATGTCGATCGGGTTGTGGGTCTCCTCCCACTGATCGGGGTCGACCACCGCCCACATGGCCCGGCCGATGTCGTGCCACGTCCACCAGAGGTTGTGGGCGAGATCGACCACCCGCTCGAAGGATCGGGGCACGGGATACTCGACGTGGTTCAGGACAGGGACGTTGGACAGCAAGGGAACTGCTCGATGGTCGGGACTCCGAGGATAGGGCCGCGCGGATCGGTCACGGGTGCGGACGCCATATCATCACCCTCATGACCCCCAAGATCCACTCCCAGGACGTTACCGAAGGCCCCGCCAAGGCAGCGGCCAGAGCGATGCTCCGGGCGGTGGGCCTCAGCGACGAGGACTTCTCCAAACCGCAGGTGGGAGTGGTATCGGCCGGCAACGAGGTGACGCCCTGCAACCTCAGCGGCCCGGAGCTGGCGGCGGCGGCCAAAGAAGGGGTCATCGAGGCCGGGGGAGTGGGCCTGACGTTCGCCACGATCGCCGTCTCCGACGGCATCTCGATGGGTCACGAAGGCATGCGTGCCTCCCTCGTTTCCCGGGAGGTGATCGCCGACTCGGTCGAGCTGGTGATGCATGCCGAGCGCTTCGACGCCATGGTCACCATCGCCGGGTGCGACAAGTCGCTGCCCGGGATGCTGATGGCGGCAGCCCGCCTCAACCTGCCGTCCGTGTTCCTCTACGGGGGCTCCAGCCTGCCGGGCCGGTACCGGGGTCGCGACATATCCATCGTGGACGTCTTCGAGGGGATCGGCGCTCTCTCCGAGGGCCGGATCGAGGAGTCCGACCTGGTCGAGCTCGAACGGAGCGCCTGCCCCGGCGCCGGGTCGTGTGCCGGCATGTTCACCGCCAACACGATGGCGTCGGTGGGGGAGGCGATCGGCATGTCGCTTCCCGGGGCGGCGTCGGTTCCGGCCGTCGATCACCGGCTCCGTGACTTCGCCCGCCAGTCGGGCGAGGCGGCCATGCGGCTGCTGGAGGAGGGGATCCGTCCTCGCCAGATCCTGACCCGCCCGGCGTTCGAGAACGCCATCACCACCGTCATGGCGCTCGGGGGCTCGACCAACGCCGTCCTGCATCTGATGGCCATCGCCCACGAAGCGGGCGTGGAGCTGGAACTCGAGGACTTCGACCGCATCAGTCGCCGCACCCCCCACATCGGGGATCTGAAGCCGTTCGGCCGCTACCACATGGTCGACCTCGACCGGATCGGCGGTGTGCCGGTCGTGCTGAAGGCGCTGCTCGACGAGGGATTGCTCCACGGCGACGTGCTCACCGTCACCGGCAAGACGCTGGCCGAGAACGTCGCCGACGCCGTGTTCCCCGAGAACCAGGACGTCATCTACCCGCCGCAGAACCCGATCGCACGCGAGGGCGGCATCGCCGTGCTCCGGGGCACCCTCGCTCCCCAAGGTGCGGTCGTGAAGGTGGCGGGCATCGAGCTCGACGAGTTCGAGGGCCCGGCCCGGGTATTCGACGGCGAGCAGGCGGCTCTCGACGCCCTCTTCAACCACCGGATCCGCCCCGGCGACGTCGTGGTGATCCGCACCGAGGGCCCCAAGGGCGGCCCGGGCATGCGCGAGATGCTCCAGATCACCGCGGCCATCAAGGGCGCCGGGCTCGGAAAGGACGTCTTGTTGGTCACCGATGGCCGTTTCTCGGGCGGCACGACCGGTCTGTGCATCGGCCATGTCGCCCCCGAGTCGGAGGTGGGAGGGCCGATCGGGCTCGTCCAGGACGGGGACACGATCCGGGTGCGTCTCTCCACCCGAACCCTCGATCTGATGGTCGACGAGGAGACGCTGGCGGAGCGGCGGGCCAACTGGAAGCCGCACGAACCGCGCTACACCACCGGGGCGCTGGCCAAGTACGCCCGTCTGGTCGGCTCTGCGGAGCACGGCGCCGTCACCGGTTGAGTCGGGCTCCGGCGGTCACCGGTCCTAATCTCAGAGGGTGGTCAAGGTCTATGCGGTTGTCCTGATCGTCGGTGTGGTCGCCCTGTTCGCCTGGCTGATCGCCCGGGCCTTCGCGGTGAACATCGAGCGGCCCTCGATCGACCCCGAGGAACGCTTCGGCGTCGCGGGCCGCCGAGTCGTCGCCGGAATGGTCGGCTTCGGGATGGCCGGCATGTCGGCCGAGTTCTCCCCGCTCGGGATCCCCTGGCCCTTGGCGTTCGTGCTGGCGCTTCTCGGGGCCGGCGCGGCCGTCTGGTATGCCGGGTGGGCGGGCAAGGACGAACCGACCCCAGCCGAATCGGAGACCGGCTAGACGTGCTGGTCGTCTCCGACGTGCACGCCGAGTTCGATGCGCTCGCCCGAGTGGCCGCAACCGGCGAGACCCTTCTGATCCTCGGCGACATCGTCAACCTCATCGACTATCGCACCGGAGAAGGGATCATCTCCGACGTCATGGGCGAGGAGTTCGGGCGCCGCGTCTCCCAGCATCGGGGCGACTCGGACTACGAGGCGATGCGGGAGTTGTGGGCCGAGGGGATGGCCGGTCGCGCCGACGAGCTGCGGGCCTCCTTCTCGGATCTCGTGAAGAAGCAGTACGCCGCCTTCCGGGAAGCCGTGGCCGGGGCGACCGGGTACGTGACATATGGCAACGTCGACAGCCCTGACCTCCTCGCCGAGTCGTTGCCCGTAGGCATGCAGTTCGTCGACGGAGACGTCGTCGAGATCGACGGGGTGACGTTCGGGTTCGCCGGAGGAGGCATCGCCACCCCGAGCCGCGGTCGGGGAGAGGTGACCGACGAGGCCATGACGGAGAAACTCGAGAGGATCGGTCCCGTCGACGTGCTCTGCACCCACCTGTCGCCGGCGGTCAGGCCCCTCCACTACGACGTGATCACGGGACGGCTCGAACGGTCGTCCCAGCCGATCCTGGACTACATCGTCACCCATCGTCCCCGCTTCCATCTCTTCGGCGACATCCACCAGCCCCAGGCCACGAGGTGGCGGGTGGGCTCGACCGTCTGCCTGAACGTCGGCTACTTTCGGGCCACGCGACGGGCGTTTCGCTTCGATCCGGCAGCTGCCATCGCGAGCTGACCGTCCCGTTTGCGGGGCGCACACGCCTGTTAGCAAATCGCGAGCAACGAGTACGATGTGGAGGGATGAAACCGGCGATGGCAGAGAGCACAGTCCATTCGATCGAGATCGACGCCCCCGCCGCCGCCTGTTTCGAGGTGGCGGTCGACGTGGAGTCCTATCCCGAGTGGGCGTCGGGCGTGAAGCGGGTCGAGGTCCTCGAGACCGACGCCGAGGGTCGGCCCCAGAGGGCGGCGTTCGTGCTCGAAGGGTTCGTCAAGGAGATCTCCTACGAGTTGACCTACGACTACGACCCGCCGTATCGGATGTCGTGGAAGGCGGATCCCAGCCCCGACATCGCCATGCTCGAGGGTTCGTACACCTTCACCGAGACCGAGGACGGGGCAACAGAGGTCGTCTACGCGCTGTCGGTCATCCCGTCGTTCACTCTGCCCGGGTTCGTACGTCGTCAGGCTGAGAAGCAGATCGTCACCACCGCACTGCGAGGACTGCGCAGACGCGTTCACGAGCGCGCCGGCTGACGATGGGCGTCCGCATCGTCCTGGTGACGGGCAAAGGCGGAGTCGGTAAGACGACCGTCGCCGCCGCCACGGCCCTCGCCTCCGCCGATGCGGGCCATCGCACCCTCGTCTCGTCCACCGACCCCGCCCATTCGCTCGCCGATGCCTTCGATGTCGGGCTCGCCGACGAGCCGGTGGAGGTGGCGCCGAACCTCCTCGGACAGCAGATCGACACCCAGCACCAGCTCGACAAGTACTGGGGGGCGATCCGCGACCAACTGATGAACGTCCTGGACTGGGGCGGCGTGTCGGGTCTCGAAGCCGAGGAGTTCCTCGTGTTCCCGGGGATGGACGAGTTGTTCGCCCTCCTGGAGGTCAACCGCCACGCCCGGTCGGGCGATTACGACGCCGTCATCGTCGACTGCGCTCCGACTGCAGAGACTCTTCGCCTCCTGTCCTTGCCCGAGGTCCTCTCCTGGTACTTCGAGCGCATCCTCCCCACGGAGCGGCGCATCCTCCGTGCCGCCCGGCCCCTCCTCACTCGAGTGACCGACCTGCCCGTGCCCGAGGAAGGCGTCTTCGACGCCGCCACCACCGTGTTTGCCGGAATCGAGCAGGTCAAGGAACTGCTCGGCAATCCCGAGGTAACCTCCGCCCGTTTGGTGGTCAATCCCGAGAAGATGGTCATCGACGAGGCGCGCCGGACCTACACGTACCTGTCGCTGTTCGGCTACGGAGTCGACGGGGTGATCGTCAACCGTGTGCTGCCCGAACAGGTATCCGATCCCTACTTCTCGCGGTGGCGCACCATCCAGAAGGCGCACCTCGACACGGTCGACGCCGCGTTCGCCGACGTGCCGCGCCTGCGCCTCCGCCTCTTCGACGAGGAGATGGTGGGAGTCCAACGGCTCCGATCGATGGCCGAGGAGCTGTACGGGGACACCGATCCGGTCCAGGGCTTCCAGGCACAGAGCCCGTTCCGCGTGGAAGACCGCGACGGCGAGGTGGTCCTGACGATGGCGGTGCCTTTCGTCGAGAAGGGCGAGCTCGACGTCTACCGCCAAGGCAACGAGCTGTACATCCAGGTCGGCCCCTATCGACGGTCGTTCTTGCTTCCCGACAGCCTCCATCGGCGGCGAGTCGAGGGTGCGAGGCTGGCCGATGGTGTGCTGTCGATCCGGTTCGGGGAGGTGACATGACCGACACCGAGACTGTCGAGGCCCTCAAGCGCGCCGCTCAGCGGGCGATGATCCACCTGCTGAAGGCGGGCATCGAGAGCGTCAGGGCGCTGGAAGCGGTCATCGAAGAGCTGTCGCAGCTGCGTGTCGACTCCACCGAGCCGGCCGACAACGGCTCCCGACGGGAACGGATCGAGATCGAATGAGCGTGGTCGGCGTCGACGTCGGAGGGACGTTCGTCAAGGCCGTGCGCCTCGACCCGAACCGCGACGTCGTGGCCCGTGCCCTCGAGCCCACGCCCGACGTTCCGTCGGCGATCCTCGACGTTGTGGCGTCGGTGGCGACCCAGCTCGGTCCCGGGCTTCCCCTCGGCCTGGGCCTGGCCGGCCTCGTGGACCACGAAGCAGGCCAGCTGGTCTGGGCGCCGCATCTGCCGGGCACCGCCGTGGACTTCCGCGACCCGCTCCGCGCGCGGCTGGGGGTGCCGGTCACGGTCGACAACGACGCCAACATGGCGGCCCTCGCCGAGCACCGGCTGGGTGCCGGGCAGGGTGCCGACCACATGCTGATGATCACTCTCGGCACCGGGATCGGGATGGGCGCGATCCTGGGAGGTCGGGTGTACCGGGGAAGGGGGCACGCCGGCGAGGTCGGCCACATCACGATCGACACCAACGGCGACCACTGTGCCTGCGGGCGAAAGGGCTGCTGGGAGACCAAGGTCTCGGGGAGCCGCTTCGGCGCCGACGCCCGGGAGCTCCTCGGGGCCGACACCCGAGCCGAAGACCTCGTCGAGGCGGCTCTCGGCGGCGACTCGAAGGCGATCGAGCGGATCACCGAGGCGGGGGAGTGGCTGGCGGTGGGTCTCGAGACCTTGGTCCTGGTGTTCGACCCGGACGTGATCGTCATCGGCGGGGCGGCGGCCGGAGCGGGAGACCTCCTGCTCGACCCCGTCCGTCGGCGGCTCTCGGTGACGGAAGGAGCGGGACATCGCCCGCTGGCGAAGATCGTCCCGAGCGTCTTGGGCCCGGAAGCGGGCGCCATCGGAGCGGCGATCGCCGCCATGGAGGAGACCCGATGAACGATTCGATCCGCCCCGACGAGGTGATCCCGCCCGAAGGCGGGGGCGGCCTGCAGCTCAAGACCCTCCTCGCCGACATCGTGCTGCTCGTACCCAACATGGTGAAGCTCCTCAGCCGGCTGGTGCGGGACCCTCGTGTCCCTCGCCGCTCGAAGCTCTTGGTGGGAGCGATGCTGGCCTACCTCGTGTCCCCCGTGGACTTCGTTCCCGACTTCATCCCCGGCCTCGGGAAAGTCGACGACGTTCTGCTCCTCGCGTTCGCCATCGACCATCTCCTCGACAATGCGGGGGAGGACGTGGTGCTGAGCCACTGGGACGGGCCCGCCGACCTGCTCGAGATGGTGCGGACGGTGCTGGACGCCACCGGCCAGTTGGTGCCGCCCCCGCTGCGCCGATGGATCGATCGGCTTTCCGGCTGATCGTTCTACTCTTTCGGAGATGGAATTTCGCCGGATCGAGCACCTTCCGCCCTACGTCTTCGGGCTGGTGAACGACCGAAAGCTCGCGGCCCGTCGGTCCGGCGCCGACATCGTCGACCTCGGCTTCGGCAACCCCGACATACCCAGCCCGCCCGCGGTGGTCGAGAAGCTGGTCGAGGCGGCCCGCAACTCTCGCAACCACCGGTACTCGGCCTCGCGTGGCCTCCCCAATCTGCGGAAGGCGGTGGCCGATCGTTACATGCGTCGATTCGGTGTCGAGCTCGACCCGGAGACCGAGGTGATCAACACCATCGGAGCCAAGGAAGGATTGGCCCACCTGTTGTGGACGTTGGTGCAGCCGGGCGATGTCGCGGTGGTTCCCGACCCCTCGTACCCGATCCACATCTACGCGCCGGTGCTGGCAGGAGCCGAGATCCGCAAGGCGCCGGTGACCCCGGAGGAGGACTACTTCGAGGTCCTCGACGACATGTTCCGGAGCTCGTGGCCGAGACCACGGGTGATCATCGTCTCGTTCCCTCACAACCCGACCACGGTGTGCGTCGACCTCTCGTTCTTCGAGCGGCTGGTGGCGTTTGCCCGGGAGAACGAGGTGTTCGTGGTCCACGACTTCGCCTACGCCGACGTTGCGTTCGACGACTACGTGCCGCCGTCGATCCTCGAGGCGGAAGGAGCGAAGGAAGTGGCGGTCGAGCTCTACACGCTCACCAAGGGTCACTCGATGGCCGGCTGGAGGGTCGGGTTCGTCGTCGGCAACCCCGAGGCGGTGGCGGCGCTGGGCAAGCTCAAGTCGTATCTCGACTACGGCACGTTCCAGCCGATCCAGATCGCCTCGATCATCGCCCTCAACGAGGGAGACGATTACGTCACCGAGGTCAACGAGATCTACAAGCGACGACGGGACACCTTGATGGAGGGCCTCGACCGGATGGGCTGGAAGGTGGAACCGCCCAAGGGAACCATGTTCGTGTGGGCACCGATCCCGGATCCCTACGCTCACATGGGTTCACTGGAGTTCTCGTTCCATCTCCTCGAGCATGCCAAGGTGGCGGTGTCGCCGGGCATCGGCTTCGGGGAGGCAGGAGAAGGCTTCGTGCGGTTCGCCCTCGTCGAAAACGAGCATCGGATCGGCCAAGCCACCCGCAGCCTCCGTCGCGCCCTCCAGGGGCTGTGACCGCCGGTCATGGCGTTCCCTGACGGCACCGCCGACTTCCGTTCCGACACGGTGACGCGCCCGACAGAGGAGATGCGCCGAGCGATGGCCGAGGCCGCTGTCGGCGACGACGTCTACTCAGACGACCCGACCGTAAACGCCCTGGAGGAGGAGTCGGCGGCGGCGGTGGGGAAACAGGCGGCGGTGTTCGTCCCGACCGGGACGATGGGAAACCAGCTGGCTGTGATGGCCCAAACCCGTCCCGGCGAGGAGGTCCTGGTTGACGAGCTCGCTCACATCCGCAACGTCGAGCGCAGCTGGGGTCCCGCGCACGCCGGCATCGGCTGGCGGACAGTGGCCACCGACGGCGGCGGAATCCTTCCCTCCCAGGTCGACGCAGTGATGGAATTGGCCGGTTCCCTGTTTCCCCGGGTGTCACTCCTCGCCTGGGAGAACACCCACAACCTGTCGGGTGGGCGGGTGATCCCCCTCGATGTGGTGGCCGAGACTTCGGCCCGGGCCCGAGACCACGGGCTCCGGGTCCATATCGACGGCGCCCGCATCTTCAACGCTGAGGTGGCGACCGGCAGCAAGGCGGCCGAGTTCGCGGCGGCCGCCGACACGATCCAGTTCTGCTTCTCGAAGGGCCTCGGCGCACCGGTCGGGTCGATCGTGTGCGGCTCCACCGAGCTGATGGAAGAGGTCAGGTACCTCCGGAAGCGTCTCGGCGGGGGCATGCGCCAGGCGGGCGTCATCGCCGCGGCGGCACGGATCGCCCTGCGCGACCGGGAGCGGCTCGTCGAAGACCACCATCTCGCCCGTTACCTGGCGGAGCGGCTGGCCGAGCGCTGGCCCGGGGCAGTCGCCCCCGACGCCGTCGAGACGAACATGGTGCGGGTGGACGTCGCCGCGCTACCCGGCGACATCGGAGCCATCAGGCACCGGCTGGCAGAAGACGGGATCCTCACGGGAGCGCCGGCGGCGGGGTGGTGGCGGCTGGTCACGCACCGGGATGTCGACCGGGCGGACGTCGATCGGCTGGTGGCGGGCACCGCCGCGGACTGAGCCGGGGGACGGGCTCAGCCGGGAGGCGCCCGGAGCACGTAGCGGTGCCCTCTCGGGCTCGTCCACACGAACGTCCCCGGGGAGGGTTGCTCGAGGTCCCATCCGGCCCCGTGCTTGGTCCGCAGGTGGTGGCGGGGGCACAGCGGCCCCAGGTTGTCGACCGCGGTGGGCCCGCCGAGATGGTGGTCGACGGTGTGGTCGAGGTGGCAGCGATGAGCCGGCACGGGACAGGTCGGGAACGCGCAGGTGCGGTTCCGGGCCTCGACGTGCCGACGTTGACCGGTGGTGGGCCGCCGCCGGGTGACGCCGGTCACGACGGGGAGGCCGGTGACCGGGTCGGTGATCTCGAACTCCCAGGTGCCGTCGGAGTTCTGGCGGGCGACGTAGCGGGCGAGATCGGCGATCACCGGGCCCCAGCCGTCCAACTCTCCGGGCTCGTCGGCCAAGCCGAGGAGAGTCTCCAGGTCGACGCTGATCTTCACCCCGCCGGCGCGTCCAGCGGCTAGGTGGTTTCGCCCTTCGAGCAAGTCGCAGTAGACGTCGGCCCGGATCTGGTCGATGGCCCGGTGGTCGCCCGAGCGCTTCAGCCGGCGGGAGATCTCTTCGATTCGGTCCATGATCCGGCCGACACGCTCCAGCGGCAGATGCCGCCCGAGAAGATCGGCGGTTCCGTCGGGGTTGGGGCGTGCTTCGACTTTGCGATCCTCCAGGCCCCGACGATGCCGTTTCCGGGCTGCGTCCGGGAACTCGGATATGATCCGGTGGCGCAGCCTGCGCCCGATCTGGGAGGTGGTGAGCTCCGGCGCCGGGCCGAGGATCCAGTCCGCCATCTCACGGGCAGCGTCGTCGTCGAGCTCGACGGTCTCGTCGCAGATGACCTTGGTCCGGGCGATATCGATCCGTCCCGAGTGCAGTGCTTCCCAGACGGCCGGCAGACGTGCCAGGGCGAAGGCCAGGTCGAGGTGCATGTGGGATGCCTTGTTCGTCAGGCGGAGCGCAGCCGACAATTCGTCGGGGATGAACTCGTCGGGTACCTCAGTGCGGTCTGGTGGATCGTCGGGGTCGCAGGGTGGGGTGTGGGCGAGCTCGACGATGGCGTGATAGGCCTTGGCTTGGAAGTGGGCCAACAGCCTCCGAATCGCCTGGATATAGACGACGAGCTCGTAGCCGTTCAGGTCGGTGTCTTCGATGGATTCGAGGAGGAAGGCGAGCTCGGCGCTGGGTGCCCGCTCCTCGATCCCCTCGGGGAGCACCTGTCGGGTGCTTCCTCGTCTTTCCCCCAACATGGCCCGAACGTACAAGGCGGCTGGGACAAGAATGCTCAGACGAGGCAGGGTGGCAGAAAATCGAACCGGCTCGCAGGGCCCGTGACGCAGACATCGGCCCACGACGCTCCAGGTAACCTCCGCCGGTGCCTCCGAGTCCAAACGATCCGATGACCTTTGCCGTGTTGTTCCCCGGTCAGGGGAGTCAGTTCGTGGGCATGGGCGCCGACCTGTTCGAGGCGCGCCCGGACCTCCTGGGCGATGCCGCCGACGAGGTGCTCGGCTTCTCGCTCCGCGAGGTCTGTCTCGAAGGGCCCGAGGAGCGGCTGACCCGCACCGAGCACGCCCAGCCGGCGCTGTTCGCCCTGTCCTATGCCCTCTGGGAGGAGCTCTCGAAGCAGTTCCCGCCACCGGCTGCAGCCGCCGGGCACTCACTAGGGGAGTACACGGCTCTGGTCGCGGCAGGGATGCTCTCGTACCGGGATGCCCTCTCGGTCGTCGCCGAGAGGGGGCGGGCGATGGCCGCGGCGTCGGACGCCAACCCGTCGTCGATGGCGGCCGTGATCGGCGTGGACCTCGAAGCCGTCGAGGCCGCCTGCTCCGTCCGCCGCTCGGAAGGCGGGAGCCTGTGGGTGGCGAACATCAACGCACCGGGACAGGTCGTGGTGGCCGGAGGCGTCTCTGACGTCGAATGGCTGGAGGAGAGGGCTTCGGACCTCGGTCTGCGTCGCGTGATGGGCCTGGCGGTGGCGGGCGCCTTCCACTCGCCATTCATGCAGCCCGCATCCGACCGCCTGTCCTCGGTGTTCGACGGTGTCGAGATCTCGGACGGGCGATTTCCCGTGTACTCCAACGTCACTGCCAGGCCCGTCTCCAGCGAAGACCTGGTTGCCACCCTCGTCGACCAGGTGGTGTCTCCGGTCCGGTTCGCCGAGACACTCGAGAACATGGCGGCGGCCGGCATCGACACCTTCGTCCACGTCGGCCCCGGAGACGTCACGGCAGGGCTGGCTCGCCGCACGGTGAGAGGCTCCAACGTCATCACCGTGTCGTCGCTCGACGATGTCGAGGCTGCCACCGAGGCGCTGGGTAGCATCAGTTGAGCCCGAGGAGGTGAACGTGCCGAACGCCGAGATCACCGGTTGGGGCAAGTGCCTGCCACCTGCAGTTCTGTCCAACCACGACCTGGAGAAACTGACCGACACCAGCGACGAGTGGATCACCACTCGCACCGGCATCAAGGAACGCCGGATCGCCCACGTCGAAGTGTCCGACATGGCCGAAGTGGCGAGCCGCCACGCTCTGGCCGCGGCAGGCAAGGAACCGTCCGATGTCGACCTGATCGTCCTCGCCACATGCACGGGCGACTCAATCATCCCCTCCACCTCCTCGATCCTCCAGGACAAGCTCGGCGCCTACAACGCGGCTGCCTTCGACATCAACGCCGCATGCTCGGGGTTCATCTACGCCCTGGTCGTCGCCTCGAACATGATCCGCTCCGGAACCCATCGGACCGTGCTCGTGGTCGGCGCCGAGAAGCTCCACTACCACCTCGATTTCACCGACCGCTCGACTGCCGTCCTGTTCGGGGACGCCGCCGGGGCGATCGTGCTCGAAGCCACCGACGAACCGGTCGGCATCCTCAACTCGGAGCTGGGGATGGACGGCTCGGTGTGGGACATCCTCCGTGTGCCGAAGGACGGCAACGCCGGGGACCCTGGTCCGGTCCGCCCCGAGGACGGGGGGATTCGCATGAACGGGCCCGAGGTGTTCCGGCGCGCCGTCACGACGATGAGCGAGGCGGCCGTGCGCACGATCGAAGGCGCAGGGCTCGAACTGGCGGACGTCGACCTGTTCATCCCGCACCAGGCCAACGTGCGGATAATCGACGCCGCCGCCAAGCGGCTCGGACTGCCTGACTCCAAGGTCTTCATCAACATCGGCTCGTACGGAAACACCTCGGCAGCGACCATCGCGGTTGCCCTCGCCGAAGCCCTGGAAGAGGGCCGGGTGTCGCCGGGAGACGTGATCGTCTTCGCGGCGTTCGGAGCCGGTCTGTCGTGGGCGGCGGCGGTGCTTCGCTGGGGCCAGCGCACGACCCCGCTGGCCACCAGTGAGGCCGAACTCCCTCCGAGCGACAAGGGCACGTTCGAACTGCTCCAGCCCAATCTCGACTTCTACGGACGGCCGGAGCTCCCGGAGGACAGATGAGCGAAGTCGACAACAGCAGCCGGGTTGCCCTCGTCACCGGAGGGTCGCGGGGGATCGGCCGCGCCATCTGCCTCGAGCTCGCCCGCCGGGGGCATCCGGTGGCGGTCAACTACGCCACCCGCCCCGACGCCGCCGAAGAGGTCGTCGCCGAGATCGAATCGCTCGGAGGAAAGGCGATGGCGGTCCGAGCCGATGTCGCCGACGAGGATCAGGTCACTGATCTGTTCGACGCCGTGAGCGAGGGCCTCGGCCAGGTGGCGGTGCTCGTCAACAACGCCGGCATCAACCGCGACAACCTGCTCCTTCGCATGTCGACCGAGGACTTCGACACCGTGATCGCGACCAACCTGCGGTCGGCGTACCTGTGCACCAAAGCCGCGCTCCGCTCGATGCTGCGCGCCAAATGGGGTCGGATCATCTGCGTGGCGTCGGTCGCCGGAGTGGCCGGCAACCCCGGCCAGGCGAACTACGCCGCTTCCAAGGCAGGCCTGATCGGCTTCGCCAAGACCGTCGCCAAGGAGGTGGGTTCGCGGGGCATCACCGTGAACACGATCGCTCCCGGCTTCATCGAGACCGACATGACCGAGGCCCTGAGCGACGACGTCAAGGCCGCCAGCTTGGCGGCGGTGTCGCTGGGACGGTTCGGGCGTCCCGAGGAGGTGGCGGCTCTCGCCGGCTTCCTCGCCTCCGAAGCTGCCTCGTACATCACGGGGCAAGTGGTGATGGTCGACGGAGGGCTCGCCATCTAGGTAGATTGCCGACACTCGATTCCAGCCCTTCGTGAAACGATCGGACGGGTTACCCAACGAGAGAAAGGAACAGAGATGGATCGCGCCAAGGTTGCGGAGCGCCTGAAGGAAGTACTGGTCACTGAACTCGGCCTGGATGCCGACAAGGTGTCCGAAGAAGCCTCGTTCGAGGAGGACCTCGAAGTCGACTCGCTCGGTGTCGTAGAGCTGCTCATGGCCCTCGAGGACGAGTTCGGCGTGAAGATACCCGACGAGGAAGCTGAGAACATCCACACGGTCGGCCAGGCCGTCGACTTGGTCCACTCGAAGCTCTGACCGTGTCATCCGACAGACGCCGCGTGGTCGTCACCGGGATGGGGGCGATCACCCCCATCGGGATCGGCGTCGGTCCATTCTGGGAGGGCCTGGTGGCCGGTCGCTCCGGCGCCGGGCCCATCACCCTCTTCGACGCCTCGCATCACAAGACGCGGATTGCGGCGGAGGTGTCGGACTACGAGCCGGGCGAGCACTTCGAAGCCCGGGAGCTGCGTCGGCTCGACCGGTACACCCAGTTCTTCCTCATCGCCGTGCGCGAGGCTCTGGCGCAGGCCGGGATCGCATACGAGGAGGACGACCCGGCTGCGGCCCGGGCCGGAGTGGTCGCCGGCGCAGGATTCGGAGGGATGCAGTCGTTCATCGAAGAGATCGACGTGCTGCGCCAGCGCGGCCCGGACCGGGTCAGCCCCACCGGAATCCCCAAGATCATCCCCAACATCGCCGCCGGTATCGCCTCGATCGAACACCATCTCCTCGGGCCCGTGACTTGCGTCGTCACCGCATGCTCGGCGTCCGCCAACGCCATCGGCGATGCCGCCGAGCTGATCCGGAGAGGTGTGGCCGACGTCATGGTCGCCGGTGGCGCCGAAGCGGGGATCACCGACTACGCGGTGGCCGGGTTCGCCCAGGCGCGGGCGATGACGACCCGCAATGACGACCCCGAACGCGCCTCACGCCCCTTCGACAGGGACCGCGACGGGTTCCTGATGGGGGAGGGCGGCGGCGCCCTGGTCCTCGAGTCGTGGGAGCACGCCGAGGCCCGAGGCGCCGAGATCCTCGCCGAGGTCACCGGCTATGGGATGTCGGCCGACGCCTACCACATCACCCTGCCTCGCCCCGGTGGCCAGGGAGCGGCGCGGGCGATGACTCTCGCCTTGGAAGACGCCCGGATCGAGCCCGGCCAGGTGGGATACGTCAACGCCCACGGCACGTCCACCCCCGCCAACGACGCCACCGAGACAGCCGCCATCCACATCTCGTTCGGCGAAGCCGCCCGCCGGATCCCCGTGTCGTCGACCAAGTCCATGACCGGCCACGTGTTGGGCGGCGCGGGAGCGGTGGAGGCGATCGCCTGCATCCAGGCGATCCGTCACGGGGTGCTGCCTCCGACGATCAACTACGAGACGCCGGACCCCGAGTGCGATCTCGACTACGTGCCCAACGAGGCCCGAGAGGCAGAAGTGACCCACGCCCTGTCGAACTCTTTCGGCTTCGGCGGTCACAACGTCTCATTGGTCTTCAGCCGCGTCTGAGCGTCTCTCCTGATGCTCCCGCCACTCGACGATGGAGCGGAACACGAGGACGAGCACCACGGCCATGCCGATGCCCACTACGACGAACGACACGAAGGAGACCAGCGCCGTCCACCCGGGGCAGGTGACGATCGTGCCGTCCAGATCCCGGTAGCGGCAAGACACGGCAGTCACCGTCCCGCCGAGCCACGCCGCGATCGCAGCCGCGACCAGCGAGGGGACGACGATCCATGGATTGGGGCGGCGCTTCACAGCGGCCGCCCCCGATCGTCGATTTCGGCGGCGTCGAGGACATCACGCGGCGCGAGCTCGGGAGGGATCGGCACCCGGGAACCGGATTCGACGAGCGGATGTATGGAGTTGCGGACGGTCGGATGCCAGGCGAGGGTGCCGACGGCGATACCGGCGAAGACGGCTACTGCTGCCGCCGCGTAGCCCATCGGATAGGCCAGGCCGACGGCGAGGAGCGGCCACACGATTCGGACCACGAACAGCGCACCGGGGAGGGCACGCACGAACCAGAAGCAGGCGGCGAGCGCAGACAGACCCACGACCAGTGCGGGCAGCTCCGCCGCCCCGGTGGCGCCGAGACCGAACGGCACCCCCAACAGGAACAGGGCGATGAGCACCACCCGGGAGGGTGGGCCGGAGGCCGACGGCCTCCCTCTCACGATCCCGTCGAGCCACGGCCCGGCGACGCTCACCGCAGTGATCGCGCTGGCTGCCAGGGCCACGCCCCAGAGGATTCCGGGGCTGGTGATCACCGCCACCACGCCGTGCCCGGCGGTCACCGCGAGGCCGAAACGGCGCGCCCAACGGGCTCGAGCGACGAGCATCCCGGTGAGAGACACCACAGTCGCCGCCCACAGGGAGACCGCGATCAACACCACGGCGACTCCCGAGTGGTCCCCGGCGCCGACCGCCAACTGGGCCGTCCACAGCCCAGTGGAGAGGATCAGCGCCACCGAGACGAAGGTGAGGCGTCTCATTCCGTCTCCGGCGCCCACACCGTCTCGATCGTCCACGGCGCCCCCGGACGGAGGGTGGTGACGGCGCAGTGCCCGGGCTCGTCCACCCAGTAGTCGCGGAGCGACCCGCCAGTCAGCCGAAGGATCGCTGCCCGGATCGGGGCGGAGTGGGAGAAGGCGACGACGTCGCCGTGGGGATGAGACTCGTGGAGTCGCTGGACGGCGCCGGCGACGCGTTGGGCGAGATCGGCGAGCGACTCGGGGGCGAAATCCAACCGGGAAGGATCCTCGAGGAACGCTTCCAGCTCACCGGGGAACTTCTTCGGGATGTCCTCCCAGGTGATTCCGGCCCAGCGTCCCATCAACTGCCACTCGGTCAGGTCGGCCTCGATCCGCACAGGGAGACCCACGCGCTGGGCGAGCGGCTCGGCGCTCCGCAGCGCCCGTTCCAGCGGGGAAGACCACACACCGACGACGGGCTGGCGACCGAGATAGCGCGCCACGGCCCGGGCCTGGGCCTCTCCGGTGGAGGACAGGGTGAACCCGGGCAGGGACGCATACACCAGGTGGTCGGGGTTGTGGACCTCGCCGTGACGGACGAGGTGAACGCGGGCCGCCATCGCTCGATGAGGGTAGTGATTCGGCCCTCGAAGCTGGAAGCCGGGAAGCGGCGCAAAATCGTGCGCAGCGCCCATATCGCATTGCCTCCCGTCTTCGTATACTGGGCGCCAAGACGGGGTCGCAGGGAACCCCTATCGCGAGGACGATGAGGATGCCGCTCGACGATCGAGAGCAACGGATTCTGGCGGAGATCGAAAGGCAGTTCTACGAGGACGATCCCGACCTCGTTCAAGCCGTCAAGAACATCGACCGTTCGCGCGGGATCGGCATCCGTCTTCCGCTAGTGGGTCTCATCGGTGGGCTCGCCATCGTGGTGGCCTTCTTCACCAGCCAGACCCTCGTCGCCTTGGCCGGATTCACCCTGATGGTGGTCTCGGCCACCGCGCTCGCCCATGAAATCCGTCGGCGCGGCTGGTCACTCGGCGAACCCGACTCGGGTTCGGAGGACCGTTCGATCTGGCCCCGGAGGCCGTTCGGACGCCGCTGATTTCGGTCGGCTAGAGTGACCGATCCTTCCGTCGTCTCGTGGCGGAAGCAGGTGTGAGGAAGTATTCGCCGGTGTTCCTCGCCGGCGCGAGAGACGTTGGGAGAAGCATTTGTCCGAACAGGCATTCACTGCCGACCAGGCATCCAGGTTGACGGGCTGCACGCCACATCAGTTGAGGTACTGGGACCGGGTCGGGTTGGTGAAGCCGTCGATCCAGCGCACCGGAGGACGCCCCGGGGTGCGGCGCCTCTACTCCTTTCGTGACCTCGTCGCTCTCCGGGTAGTGAAGGGGCTTCTCGACAACGGGATGTCACTCCAGCGGGTGCGACGTGCCTGGGAGTATCTGCGTCGCCACGCCGACTTCGACGACCACCTGGCCTCGGTGAAGCTGGTCACCGACGGCAAGTCGATCTTCAGTGTCGCCAGCAGTGATGGCGAGTTGCTCGACGCCCTCCGCAACGGCCAGCTCGCCTTCTTCGTCGCCATCGACGAGATCGCCCGCGACGTGGAAGAGGACGTAACCCGTTTCGAGCTCGACCGAGAGCAGTTCCTCGAGGTGCTGCGACGGGTCGAAGACGACGTCCGCGAAGAAGCGCAGTGATGATTTCCCTCGCTGCGCTCGGGTGGGGGGACGACCCCCCATACCCCCCGAGTGTCGGCGTACCCGCGTCCTGATCGGGTCGCGTGAGTCAGCACCGGAACGGCACGCGGATCGCGTCAGCTCCCGCCGCGTCTCACCACCTACCACCTACCACCTACCACCTACCACCTGCGACTCCCTCGCTTCGCTCGGGTGGGGGGACGACCCCCCACCTATCTCCTCAACGACCGGAGCGAGAACACCGCCCGGGTCCGTTCGGGACGCTCGAACGCCTCGTCGAGCCACTGTCCGGCGGCGTGCAGGTAGTCGTCCACGTTCTGGGGCTGGCGGCCCCCGTAGATGGCGCCGGAGTACGCCTCGGCGAGGGGCACCAGCTCCGGCGAGGTGGCCTCGGCGAACTCGAGCGGCGTCTGGTGAGGAGACGGCCCACAGCCGAGGTCGGTGAGCCGGTCGACGATCTCCTCCCACACTGCGGTGATGTCGCCGTGGCGGGCGCGCCGCAGACGCCGGCCGGTGCGCCACGCCTTGATCCCGGGGAGGGCAGCGAGGAGGACGAGGGCCACGGTCAAGCCGATCACGATCGACAGCCGGGGTCCGCCGGATGTGCCCCCCGCCCCTCCTTCGCGCAGGTCGACGCCCACCAGCCCGGGATCCTGGACGAAGTCGGGCACGTTGCCACTCAGGTCGGCCTCGCCTAGCTGGATCTGCTCGTCGAGTTGGTCGAAGTCGAGACCCACCGTCTGGGCGAGCGGCGTGGTCGCCCCGTCGGATCGGGGGGTGGGGTCGAACCCGACCCACCCTTGCCCGTCCAGCCACACCTCGACCCAGGCGTGGGCGTTCCGCTCCCGGACCACGATCAACGGAGCCTCGGGCGTTTCGATCAGCTCGCCACCGGTGAAACCGATCACGACCCGGGTGGGCAGAGAGACGACGCGGCCCATCACCGCCATCGCCGCCGCGAACTGCTCGCAGTAGCCGGTGCGGTAGTTGGGGCTCTCCGGGTCGGTCAGCCAGGCGGCGAGGTCGAGGCTGGAGTGGCCGGTGGAGACGTCGGTGCTGTAGTCGAAAGTCCGCAGGAAGTCCTCGAGCATCAGCGCCCGCTCGAACGGGGAGGAGGCTCCGGCGGTGATCTCTGCGGCGAGTTGGGTGATGGCCGGGTCGATCGGTGGCAAGGACAGGTACGAGTCGATCTCGGCGGGTCGAGTCGGGATGTCGAGAGCCTGCGGCTCGATGTCGAGGATCCCTTCCTCGACGGCTTCGGCGAAGAGGGGAGTGAGCTCTCCATCCGAACTGGCGAGAGTGTCGACGTCCAACATCGGGACCGTCGACTCGACGCGGTAGGACAGACCCTGGAACGTGCGGGCGTTGACCCGCAGGCTGCCGTCCTCAGCCAGGGACGTCCCGGACCGGATCACCGAATGGGTCCCCTCCACGAACTGGGGGAGATACAGAGACGGCAGGCGATCGTCGCGTAGGGATTCGATGCGGATCGTCTGGGTGATCGTCTCGGTCTCGACGTCGGGCATGTCGACGTCGCCGCTCCCGGGGGTGGAGAAGGTCTGCTCGCGGGCGATCCATTCCTGTCCGGTGTAGTGGTCGAGAGTCAGGAGGCGCCAGTAGCCGGCGGTCCCGGAGGGGCGGGCGGGCTCCACCGTGGCGACGAACACCGGCTCGTCGGACAACGAGACGATGCTCTGGCGGAGGCTCACGAACCGGCTGGCGGTGAAGCCGCCGCCTTCGCCGAAGCCCTCTCCGCCCGGCGCTCGCCAGTTGATCGCCCCCCCTTCCGGCACGAAACCGCCGAAGACGAGCACTCCGGCTACGCCGACCACCGCGGCCACCGAGGCGATCCGACCAGCCGGCGCCGGCTCCCAGCGGGGGAGGGCTTTCTCGTCGAGCGAGCGGAGATGGCCTGCCCCCGATGGCACGGCGTTCGAGGTGGCGACGAGCCCGAGACCGGCCACCACGGCGAAGGCGATGTGCCAGGGGAGGGTGGAGGGGTCCCGGTCCACCACCGCCAGGTAGAGGTAGAACCCGAGCGGGGCGGCGACCCCCACCCAGGTCCGACCCGACGTCACCGACCACGCCCAGACCGCGCCGACGACCCACAAGCCCAGAGCCACCAACGCCACCAGACCGATGACCGCCAACACCGGCGGCGCGCCGAAGCGGACGATCTCGCCGGCGTAGGCCATGCGCTCGGCCAGTGCGGGCAGGGTCTCACCCGTGGGCACGATCCCGAAGCTCAGCGTGTCGGACACCGTGATCCGGAGCAGCAGCACCAGCAGGGCGATGAGATGGATGGCGAGCTGGCGGTCGGGGCTCAGGCGGGCAGTCGCCCAGGTGACGAGGATGCCACCCAGGCACGCCGCCGGGACGATCAGCCGCCAATCCGGGGTGTCGACCGCCGGCTCCAGCACCTGGTCGAGCCGGGCCAGGACGAGGAGGATGCCGGCGGCGCCTACGAACCAGCCGAGACGGCGTGCCATGACGTCCTCATCGCTCGGTTCCACGACGGCGCCCAGCTGCCCGTGCCGTCGATCGTCACGGTCAACACTCCTGCCCGCTGGAAGTCCTGGACGGAGGTAGAGGAGCCGGTCTCGGCTACCAGCAGCGCTGCCGTTGGGTATTCAGGGCTGAGCACCCGGGCTAGTCCCAACAGCGAGGCGTCGGGGGTGCCGGTGGCCATGACCAGCATCCCGCCCCCTCCCTGGTAGCGGAGCCGCGACGCGGCGGCGGCCAACTCCAGGCCTCGCTGAGTCCCCACCTCGGCGAGCCGCTCCATCGCCACCGCGTATCCCGAATTCGCCGGGCCGACCGACACGGTCGGCCCTCCCATCCACACCTGGGTCTCGAACGAGTGGTCGATCAGGTGCCGGATCACCGACGCCGCTCCGGACACGGCCGCTTCGAAGCTCGCCGGGTTGGAGTACGCCTCGGCGCGCACGTCGAGGACGACGAGGGACCTTGCTTGCCACGGGATCTCGAGCTGGCGGATCATCAGACGGTCGTGGCGGGCCGAGGACGGCCAGTGGATCCGACGGAGGTCGTCTCCCTGCTGGTACTCGCGCAGCGTGTAGAAGTCCTCGCCGCCCCGTTGGCTGTGCTCGGGGCGGTGCGCCCGGATCGCCATGTTGCGGCCCAACACGTCCGGCAAGCCACTGAGCTCCTCGACCGCCGGATAGACGACCAGCGTGTCGACTCGCCCGGCTGTGGTCGACAACGACGCCAGCCCGAGGGGATCGGAGACAGTCAGGTTGGTCGGGCCGATGGTGTAGACGCCTCGGGGCCGGCACAGGACCCGGTACGTCGCCTTGTAGGTCGCCCGGCGGGGAAGGCTGGCGGTGGCGAACTCGGCGGTGCCCAGGCCAGTCACTTCATCCGTCACGGTCAGTTGGCGGAGCGGCACCCCGTCGTTCGACACATGGAGGGTCACCGAGGCATGGTCACCGTCGTGGACCGCCATGGGGGAGGTGTGGCGGCGGATCTCGACACGCGGCTTCCCTCGGCGGATCCAAACCAGAGCGGCGACGACGGCCGCGAGCAACAGCAGGGAGGCCACCCCGAGCTCCGGCTCGCCGAACAGGAACCAGAGCAGAGCGAGAGCGGTGCCTGCCCCGGCCGTAGCCCAGCCCCTCTGCGTGAGCATCAGCTCGCGTTCGAAGGTTGGACGGTCCCGGGGACCTCGAGATGGTCGAGGATCTCGGCGACGACCTGAGCCATTTCCGAGCCCCGGATCACTGCTTCGGGCCGGAGCGCCATCCGATGACCCAGCACGGGAACGGCTAGTTGTTTCACGTCGTCGGGGAGCACGAAGTCACGGCCCGCGGCCGCCGCCCACACCCGGGCGATCCGCAAGAGGAACAGTGCCGATCGAGTCGATGCCCCGAGGAGGACGTCGGGATGACGACGGGTCGTCTCCACCAGGTCGATGATGTAGTGCTTGACGGACTCGGAGACGTTGACCGTCTGGGCCACCTCGACCATGGCCAGCACGTCCTTGGCCGATGCCACCGGCATCAGGTCCAGATAGGTGGAGCGGACCCCGTGGGTGTCGAGGATCTCGAGCGTGGTGGCGTGCGACGGGTAGCCCAGTTCCACCCGCATCATGAACCGGTCGAGCTGGGCCTCGGGGAGGGGATAGGTCCCCTCGTGCTCGAGCGGGTTCTGGGTAGCGATCACCATGAACGGCGCCTCGAGGGGCCGGGTGACGCCGTCGTAGGTCACCTGGCGCTCCTCCATGGCTTCGAGCATCGCCGCCTGGGTCTTCGGGCTGGCGCGGTTGATCTCGTCGCCGATGACGATGTTCGAGAAGATCGGCCCCGGCTTGAATGTGAACTCCCCCCGCTGCCGATCCCACACGGACACGCCGGTGACGTCCGAGGGGAGGAGGTCAGGGGTGAACTGGATCCGCGAGGACTCGCATTCGATGGAACGGGCGAGGGACTTGGCGAGAAGTGTCTTTCCGACTCCGGGGACGTCTTCGACTATCACATGACCCTCGGCGATGAGGCACGCCAGGACCTGGTCGATGACGGACCGTTTGCCTTGGATCACCTGTTCGACGTTGGAGGCGATCTCGTGGAAACGTCGGGAGAACCACTGGATCTCGGCGCTGGACAAACCTCACTCCCGATAGGACGAACGCCTCCCGACTTTACCGTCGACAGATCGCAATCCGGGGGTAGGGTGATGCTCGGTTGGGGGTGGCTGCACCGAAAGGAGGCGAAGGTGAAGTGGGTCGAGCTGGCCGCGCGACCGCTCCTCTTGGCGGAAGCGCTGCGAACGGCTTGGGCGTTCCGATCCCGACGAGGGATCCTGCCTTCCCGGACGCTCATCCGCTGGCGGGTGGCCACCGCCTACGGCTCTCCCGACGCCCCGATGCAGGTCGAAGACCTGGTCAGTTTCCTCGAGTGGCGCCGCGAGCTCCGCGCCGTTCGGCGGAGGAGCAGATGACGGGCCTCAAATCCCGGCTCGAATCGGTCCCGGGGGTGGAGAGTATCGAGCTCGAGCTCGGCGACGACGGCCTGGAAGGGATAACGATCCGTCTAGCCGACGATGCCGACGAGCTGGCGGTGCTCGAAGGTGTCCGTCGCCTGCTGGTCGCCTACGGCACCCGGTCCCCGAAGGTGCTGGCCACCGCCGGAGTCGCGTCGACACCTCGATCTGCCAACGGGCATCACCCGGATGAGCCTCCTCATCACGAGGTGTTGGACGTGGACCGTTCGCCGTCGGAGATCGTGGCGCCGGCTCCCGTGAAGGTCGTGTCGTCGGGCGCCACATCGGCCACCCTGCTCACCCAGACGGGGGACAGGGTCGAGCTGAGCGTGACGCCGGCCGGCGAGCAGTCGGTCGCTCAGGTCGTCTTCACCAAAGGGGAGCGGACGGTGACCCGGCAGGTGCCGAGCTCGGCGCGGGCCATCGTGCAAGCGGTGCTCGACATGACCGCCGAGACGTCCGGGCGGGAGCCGATGACTGTCATCGGGCTCAACCTGTCTGCCATCGAGGGTGTGCGGGTCCTCACCGTCATCGCCGGGAACGAGGGGACGACTCCCCGCGTGTCGACGGTGAGTGTCGTGGAGAGCAACTGGCCGGCGGCACTGCTCGAAGTCGCCTCGCAGATGCTGGAAGAGCGTCCTCAGAAGCGCAGATAGGCGGTAGTCTGCGGCTACCGACGAAGATAGGTAGCCGATGGCCCGGGCGCTAGTCCTCAACGCCACCTACGAGCCGCTGTCGGTCGTTCCGAGTCGACGGGCGGTGGTTCTCGTGATGCGCGGCCGCGCAGTCCCGGTGGTCGACCGGGACCTCACCTGGTCGTCGGAACGGACCACGATCACCGTCCCGTCGGTCGTCAAGCTCACCTACTACGTCAAGGTCCCCTACCGCCACAGCGTGCCTGTCACCCGTCGGGCCGTTTTCGGCCGGGACGGGTACACGTGCCAGTACTGCGGGCGCCAGGCCGAGAGCATCGACCACGTGCTTCCCCGTTCCCGGGGTGGCGAGCACACATGGGAAAACGTGGTGGCGTGCTGTCGTACCTGCAACATGCGCAAGGGCGATCGGCTGCCTCACGAGGCAGGCCTCGTCCTCCATGCCAAGCCGCAGGCGCCCCGCCACTACGCCTGGATATACGCCTCGGCCGGCTACTCCCTCGATCCCGCCTGGCAGCCGTATCTGAAAGCTGCCGGCTAATTCGAGAGCTGCCGCCTGGCAGGCGCCAGCTCTCGGTCATCGTCGGCTCGCTTCGCTCGCCGGGATTGGGTGGTTGGTCGCGAGTCGCGCCTTCCTGATCTCTACCGGCCTACCACGTACCACCTACCACTCGCGACCGGTTCGTCGCGCCTTCCGATGCCCCTGGGTGGGTCCCGCGGCCTCGATGTGGGTGGAAAGGTTGACAAAGTGGGGGGATGTGGGGCATAGTGGCGCGCATCGATCCCGAGTGGGGTCGAGGGACGAGCAACGGACCATGAGAGCGAACGAGTGTTCCTTGGGGACTACATCCACACGCTGGACGAGAAAGGACGGGTCGTGATGCCCTCCTCGTTCCGCGCCGTCATCAAGGAGGAAGGCGGCAACGTGGTGGTCACCAAGGGCCCAGACGGGAACCTCGTGGTGTTCACCGAGGAGAAGTTCCGCGAGGTCGCCCAAGAGGAGATGGAGCGCCCCCGGGTCCGAGAGACTCGCCGCGACATCCGGGCCAAGTTCGCCGCAGCCGACCTCCAGAAGATGGATTCCCAAGGTCGGATCGCGATCAAGCCCCGCCTGCGCGAGTACGCCGGGATCCAGAGCGCCTCCGAGGTCGCCGTGGTCGGAGTGTTCGACCGAATCGAGATCTGGGACGTGGCCGCCTTCGAACAGGAGCAGGCCGCGGCCGACACCCTGTACCGCGAGAGCGAGGAGACGCCCGGCTTCTGAGACCCCGACGACACAACGGCTGGCTCTGGCTCATGGTCAGCCCCCCGGATACCAATGGAAGGCCCCTGACTCCGCCCGCTTCCTATTGGTGCCAGCGCCCGGGGGGCTGACCATGACCCAGGGACCGAGAACCGATCGGGGGGAGCACAGCTACCACGAGCCGGTCCTCGCTTCCGAGGTCGCGGAGGTGTTCAAGCCCCTCCCCGCCGGCGTGGTGGTCGACGCCACGTTCGGCGGAGGGGGGCACACGAGGAGATTGATGGACGAGATGCAGAAAGGAACACGATTCGTGGGAATCGACCGTGATCCCGACGCGCTCGCCCATTCCGACCTGGCCGGCCATCCCGACGTGACCGTCCTCCAGGGCAACTTCGCCGCCCTCCGGCGCCTGCTCGACGAGGCGGGCGTGGAGGCACCCGTCGGCGTGCTGTTCGATCTCGGCGTCTCCTCCCACCAGCTCGACGAAGCCGACCGGGGCTTCTCCTATCACCGCGAAGGTCCGATCGACATGCGGATGGGCCCCGACACCGAGCTGTCAGCGGCCGAGATCGTCAACCAATGGGACCGTCGGGATCTCGCCGCAGTGATCCGTCGCTACGGCGAGGAGCGGTACGCCACCCGGATCGCCGACGCCATCGTCGCCGCCCGTCCCATCCACACCACGACCCAGCTCGCCGAGGTCGTGGCATCGGCGGTGCCGGCTCCCGCCCGCCGCAAGGGTCATCCTGCCCGGCGGACCTTCCAGGCATTGCGGATCGCCGTCAACGAAGAGTTGGAGGCTCTCCGCCGCGGGCTGGACCAGGCCATCGAGGTGCTCGCCCCGGGTGGGCGGTGCGCCGTGATCTCCTACCACTCGCTGGAAGACCGCATCGTCAAGCGCCGGTTCGCACTCGGGGCGGGAGGCTGCGTGTGCCCGCCCGACCTGCCGGTGTGCGTGTGCGGGGAGGCCGCCGAGCTGCGCATCCTCACTCGCCGCCCCATCGAGCCTTCCCCCGAAGAGATCGAGCGGAACCCCCGGGCGCGGTCGGCCCGACTCCGTGCCGCCGAGAAAATCGAGAGGAAGGCCTCATGACCGCTCGCCCGCTGCGTTCGCCGGCTCGCACTCCTGGCCTCCGAGTCATCGCCGGAAAGCGCGCCCGGCGCCCGTCGATGGCGCCGTGGCTGGTGGTGTCTCTCGCCACCATCGCCGCGTTCCTGGCATTGGTGTTGGCCCGGACGGCGCTCGACCGGGCCGCGTTCGAGCTCGCCGAGCTCAACGCCGCCATCGCCGAGCAGAAATCCGTGAACCAGAAGATCCGCGTCGAGATCGCCGAACTGGAGAGCCCCGCCCGCATCGCGCCGCTCGCCGAAGAGATGGGGCTCGTCATACCCAAGGAGCGGGAGCAGCTGCTGGTCGAGGGGGTCGACCGCAACGACGGGATCACCGACCCCGACTACGCCGCGACCGTGGCCGCCGACGTTCCGGGGCCGTCTTCATGACACCCGCCGGGAGGTGACCCGGTGGCGCCCCGTCGTGCTGGCAGACGGTTCGCACCCAACAGGCTGAGACTGGCGGCGCTCGGCCTGTTCCTGGTCCTCGCCTGGCTGGGGATGGGATATCGCCTGGTTCAGGTCCAGGTCGTGCAGGCCGCCGAGTTGCGTGAGCGCGGGCTGGACCAGCGGCTCGTCGAGCGCGAGCTCGCCCCCGACCGCGGCCGCATCTACGACCGCAATGGTGATCTGTTGGCGATGACGGTCGAAGCTGAGACCATCTACGCCGTCCCCGATCTCGTCACCGAGCCGCTCTACATCGCCCAGCAGGTCGGGGGTCTCGTCGGCGCAAACCAGGAGAAGCTGCTGGCGGCGCTCGAGTCCGACTCCGACTTCGTTTACTTGAAGCGGCAGGTCGACCACGAGACCGCCGAGAAGATCCGCCGGCTGGAGTTGGATGGCGTGTTCTTCGAGCCCGAGATGACACGCAGCTACCCGGCCGACGCGGTCGCTGCCCACGTCGTCGGCTTCGTCGACATCGACGGGAACGGTCTCGAAGGCCTCGAGCTGTACTACGACAAGCTCCTGAGGGGAACGCCCGGCCGCCAGATCTTCGAGAAGTCGCCGTCGGGCACCCCGATCCCCCAGGGACGGAGAGAAGAGATCCCTGCCGTGCCCGGCGCCGATCTGGTCACCACCATCGACCTGCCGCTCCAGTACGCCACCCAGGACGCCTGTGTCGCCGCACTCGAGCGCACCCAGGCGAAGGGCTGTTGGGCAGTGGTGCTGGAGGCGGAAACCGGCAACGTCCTCGCCATGGCCGGGGCGCCGGTGTTCGACCCGGTCAAGCGGACCTCGACCGACGGGTCTCCCTTCTCCAACGCCGTCGTCCGCGAGCCCTACGAGCCCGGCTCGATCCAGAAGACGGTGACCGTGGCGGCGGCGATCGAAGAGGGGATCGTCGACGTCGGGACCGTGTTCGGAGCGGTCGCCGACCGGATCGAGCTCCACCCGGGGGCGTGCAAGTCGGACACCGACGACATCTACGGGTGCTACGCCGATTTCGACGAGCACGAGACCCGGGACATGACCGTGCGGGACATCTTCACGGTGTCCTCCAACGTCGGGATCATCCGCATCGCCCAGCGGATGCCCGCCGACCTGCTGGAGACCTACATCGAGCGCTTCGGCCTCACTCAGCCGACCGGCATCGACTACACCGGCGAATCGGGAGGCCTCCTCAACATGGCCGCCGGATGCTCCACCTGCCCCCTGTCCGCCGCCATCGGCTATTCGCTGGCAGTGTCTCCTCTGCAGATGGCCGCCGCCTACGGAGCCATCGCCAACGACGGCGTGTGGACCCAGCCGCGTCTGGTGGCGTCGATCATCGACGTAGACGGCAACGAGACCGCCAACGAGCAGGAGACGCACCAGGTCGTGTCCCCCGAGACCGCTCGTATCATGCGAGAGCTACTGGCGGGCGTGGTCGAATCCGGAACGGGTGGGAACGCCAGCGTGCCCGGATACCGCGTGGGGGGCAAGACGGGCACCGCCGACAAGCTGGACGAGCATGGAAACTACACCGACGTCACGCGGGCGAGCTTCGTCGGCCTGGCGCCGATCGACGACCCCAAGCTCGTGGTGGCGGTCATGGTCGATGAGCCGGCGTGGGAGTACCGCACCGGCGGCCAGGCAGCCGCCCCCGTCTTCGCCGACATCATGCAGCAAGCCCTCCATCGGCTGGGAGTGACTCCCGATGGCCTCGAGGAGTAGCTCCGTTGCCGCCCTCGCCGAGGTCGTGGGCGGCCGGGTCCTGGGCGATCCCACGGTGACGGTTCGCGACGTCACCCACGACAGCCGCCAGGCCGGGCCGGGGACGATGTTCGCCGCGGTGGTTGGAAGCCGCGCCGACGGTCACGATTTCGTCGAGGCGGCGGTCGGTGCCGGCAGCCCCGCAGTGCTGGTGCAGAGGGAATGCCCCACGGATGCCACCCAGCTCGTCGTCGAAGATGTCCGGGAGGCGATGGGACCGGTGGCGGCGGAGGTCCATGGACATCCGAGCCGTCGTCTGAGTCTCGTGGGAGTGACCGGCACGAACGGGAAGACGACCGTGACCCACATGGTCGAAGCGATCGGCATCGCCGCCGGGCGCCAGGCGGGGCTGATCGGAACGGTCCACACCCGGGTCGGCTCGAACAGCATCCCCAACACCCGTACCACCCCGGAAGCTACCGATTTCCAGCGGCTCCTCGCCACCATGGTGCGGATGGGAGCCGAGATCGTGTCCGCCGAAGTGTCGTCTCACGCCCTCGCCATGCACCGGGTCGAGGCGGCGAGGTTCGCAGTCGCCGCCTTCACCAACCTCTCCCAGGACCATCTCGACTTCCACGGCGACATGGAGAGCTACTTCCTCGCCAAGGCGCGGCTGTTCGAACCCGACCTGTCGGAGCGGGCGGTGGTGTGGGTCGACGACCCAGCCGGCGAGCGGCTCACCCGGTCGATGACGATCCCGTATCTCACCGTCGGCGCCGACGCCGAAGTGACTGCCCGAAACCGACGAGTCGGGGTGGACGGCTCCCGGTTCGTCCTCGCCACGCCCGAGGGGGAAGTCGACGTCGAACTGCCCCTCGGAGGCGACTTCAACATCGACAACGCGCTGATCGCCGCCGGATGCGCGCTGTCACTCTCGATCCCTCTCGAGTCGATCGCCGCCGGGCTGCGGGACTTCCGCGGTGTGCCCGGCAGGTTCGAAGTCGTATCGGGCGATGCCACGGTCACGGTCCTCGTCGACTATGCCCACACCCCGGCGAGCATCGCCAACGCCATCGCTTCGGTGCGGGAAACCGGGCGAGGAGAGTGGGTCTCCGACGGTGGCACCCGGCGCCTGATCGTCGTGTTCGGGGCCGGCGGCGACCGTGACCGGGCGAAGCGTCCCCAGATGGGATGGGAGGCGATGGCTGCCGACGAGGTGATCGTCACCTCCGACAACCCGCGCAGCGAGCCACCCGAGGCGATCATCGAAGAAGTGGTGTCCGGTGTCGACGACCCGTCACGGGTACGTCGCCTCGTGGACCGGCGGGAGGCGATCGGCGCCGCCATCGAGATGGCCCGAGACGGGGACGTCGTTTTGATCCTCGGGCGAGGCCACGAGCGGGGCCAGGAGGTGCAGGGGCGAATCCTGCCGTTCGACGACCGGCTGGTGGCCCGGGAGGCGCTCATCGAGCAGGGGAGGATCGAGCCGTGATCTCGCTCCTCATCGGGGCCGCGGTCGCCTTGGTCGTGTCGATCTTCGGCACTCCCTACGCCATCCGGCTCCTCCGTCGTCGTCAGATCGGCCAGTTCATCCAAGACGACATCCAGCGCCAGCACGCCCACAAGCAGGGCACGCCGACGATGGGGGGCGTCGTCTTCGTGCTCGCCTGCCTCATCGGGTACTTCGTCGCCCACCTGCGCATCTGGACCCCCTCCACCGGCTTCTCCCTCCAGTTGCTCCCGTTCGGCGCCGGGGGCCTCCTGGCGGTGATGGCGCTCGTCGGCATGGCCGTGGTCGGTTTCGTCGACGACTACATCAAGTTCACCAACCAGCGCTCCCTCGGGCTGAGCAAGGGAGCCAAGTTCGGCGCCCAACTCGTCATCGCCATCCTCTTCGCGATGGGCGCCTCCGCCGCCGATGTGGTCACCGAGGTGTCTTTCGTCCGTCCGCTCGGCATCGATCTCGGCGCCTTCTTCTTCATCTGGGTGCTTATCATGCTGACCGGCGCCGCCAACGGTGTGAACCTCGCCGACGGCATGGACGGGCTCGCCAGCGGGTCCGGTGCCCTGGTCGTGGGCGCCTACACCATCATCGCCTTCTGGCAGTTCCGCAACGCCGCCCCCAACGGCATCTACGAAGCGGTCGATCCCCTCGAGCTGGCCACCCTCTCGGCGGCCATGTTCGCCGCCCTCCTCGGCTTCCTGTGGTGGAACGCCCCTCCGGCGAAGATCTTCATGGGCGACGTCGGCTCCCAGGCGATCGGCGGCCTCCTCGCCGCCCTCGCCCTCCTGACCAACACCCATCTCCTCCTCGTGATCGTCGGCGGGATCTTCGTCGCCGAGACGCTGTCGGTGATGCTGCAGGTGGCGAGTTTCCGTCTCACCGGCAAGCGGATCTTCCGCATGGCACCCATCCACTTCCACTTCGACCTGAAGGGCTGGCCGGAGACCACCGTCGTCATCCGCTTCTGGATCCTCACCGCCCTCGGGGTCGCTCTTGGCCTTGGGCTGTTCTATGGGGACTTCCTGGCCGTCGAAGGGATTCTGCAATGAGTCGGAAGTCGGAAGTCGGAAGACGGAAGTCGGAAGCCGGAAGACGGAAGACGGAAGTCGGAAGTCGGAAGCCGGAAGCCGGAAGACGGAAGACGGAAGTCGGAAGCCGCAAGGTATGTGGTGGATGTGGACGCGATCTGCCGGTTGTCTCGGTGCGGAGACTCGGGCGGCTGTCTTTCGGTGTTTGTACGTCGACGTGCGGGGGGTTTGGGGGGTCGTCCCCCCACCCGAGCGGAGCTCGGGATTTCGTCACAGTCGGTAGCCGCAAGGTATGTGGTGGATGTGGACGCGATCTGCCGGTTGTCTCGGTGCGGAGACTCGGGCGGCTGCCTTTCGGTGTTTGTACGTCGACGTGCAGGGGGTTTGGGGGGTCGTCCCCCCACCCGAGCGGAGCACGGGAGTTCGTCACAGCCGGAAGTCGGAAGCCCCCCGCCTCGGTATCAGGGAGGGGCTCGTGAGGTTGCTCGTGCTCGGCGCCGGGGTGTCGGGGATGGCGGTTTGTCGACTGGCGCGTCAGCAGGGCCACGCGGTGACCGTGTACGACGAGGCCGCGGTCGAACCGGGGACCCTGCTGGCGGTTGGGGCGGGGAGCGTATCGGGTGCCTGGGACTCGGGGCTCTTGGACGGAGTCGATCTCGTGGTCGCGAGCCCGGGCTTTCCCGAGCGGTCGCTTCCGATCGTCGAGACACTGGAGTCGGGAGTGCCGGTCTGGAGCGAGATCGAGTACTCGTGGCGGGCTCTCGGCGACCGCCCGGTCGTCGCGGTCACCGGGACCAACGGCAAGACCACCGTCACCAGTCTCTGCGCCCGGATGCTGCAGGAGTCGGGGATCTCGGCTGTGGCGGTGGGCAACATCGGCACTCCGCTCGCCGACGCCGTCGACGGTGATTGGCAGGTCGCGGTGGTCGAGGTCTCCAGCTTCCAACTACGGTTCATCGATCGCTTCCACCCCGAGGCTGCGGCTCTCCTCAATGTCGCAGAAGACCACCTCGACTGGCACGGCAGCCCGGAGGCTTACGCCGCGGCGAAGGCGAGGATCTTCGAACGCCAGGACGAAGACGACCTCCTCGTCTACGACGCCGACGACGCCGGAGCCTCGCAGGTGGTCCGGACGGCTCGGTCGGCGCTCCACCCAGTCTCCGCATCGTCGCGGCCCGAGGGCGGCTCCGGTGTCGAACACGGGCGGTTGCACCTCCCGGGGATCTCCCTCCCGCTCGGAGAGCTCGGCTCGACCGACCCCGCCCACGTGGTCGACCTAGCGGCCGCCGCGGTCCTCGCCCTCGACCGGGGAGCCGACGTGGAGGTGGTGGCGAAGGTGGCCCGCGACTTCCGGCCCGGCTCCCACCGCCGCCAGGTCGTCGCCCGCATCGGGGGAGTCGACTACGTCGACGACTCGAAGGCCACCAACCCGCACGCCGCCCTGGCCGCGGTCGCCGCCTACCCATCGGTGGTGCTCATCGCCGGCGGCCTGGCCAAAGGCCTCGACCTGCGGCCTCTCGCCCATGCGGAGAACGTCAAGGCGGTGATCGGTATCGGCACCGCCGGGCCTCTCCTCGCGGAAGAGGCGGGGGAGCGGGGACGCCTGGCCCAAACGCTGGACGAGGCGGTCGGGATCGCCGCCGAGGTCGCCAGGCCCGGAGACACCGTGCTCCTCGCTCCCGGTGCAGCCAGCTTCGACCAGTTCGAGTCGTACGCCGAGCGTGGCGAGGCGTTCGCGGCCGCCGTCGGCCGCCTGGAGAAGGAGGAGCTCCGCTCATGACCAGCAACGTCACGTCCATCGCCCGGATCCGAACCGCCGCTCGTGCCCGCGCCGAGCGGGCGAAGTCGAACAACCGCACCACCACGGTTCTCCTCCTCGTGGCAATGGTGCTCGTGGTGATCGGGCTCGGCGAGACGATGTCGGCGTCGTCGACGGTGGGCATAGACCAGGCCGCCGACCGCTTCTACTTCTTCAAGCGCCAACTGGTCGGCGTCGGGATCGGCCTCGTCGTCCTGGTCGTGGCCAGCAGGGTCCCGTACGCGTTCTACCGCCGGGTAGCTTTGCCCCTGTTCGTCGTGACGATCGTGGGGCTCGTCACCGTGCTCCTGATCGGCACCGAGGAAGGAGGGGCGCGGCGCTGGCTGGTGCTGGGAGGGCTCAACTTCCAACCCTCGGAGCTCGCCAAGTTCTCGATGATCGTGCTCCTGGCGGCACTCCTCGAGCGGAAGGCACGGAACCTCCAGACCTGGGGCCACCTCCTCGTCCCGGTGGGCTTCGTCGTGGGGACCATCGCCGTCCTCCTGATGAAACAGCCCGACCTCGGCACGACCATCCTCGTCGGGGTGGTGGCGATGGCCGTGTTGTGGGTCAGTCCCGCTCCGGGGCACCGGGTGATCCTCATGGGCGTGATCGGGGCGGTCTCGGCGGTGCTGCTGGCCTTCGCCGCCGACTACCGGATGGACCGCATCGTCGGCTTCCTCGACCCCTGGTCGAACGCATCCGCCGAGGGCTACCAGTTGATCCAGGGCTACTACGCCTTGGGCGACGGCGGAATCTTCGGAGTGGGCCTCGGCGCCAGCCGGGCCCGGTGGTTCTACCTGCCCAACGCCCACACCGACTTCATCTTCGCCATCATCGGCGAAGAGACCGGCTTGATCGGAGCGATGACGGTCATCGGCCTCTTCATCGCCCTGGCCGTCGCCGGGTGGGCGGTGGCGGCCCGCGCTCCGGATCTGTTCGGGAAGATGTTGGCAACCGGCATCACCGGCTGGATCTCGTTCCAGGCCCTCATCAACATCGGCGGCGTTCTCGGGGTCCTCCCCATCACCGGCATCGCCCTTCCCTTCGTCAGCTTCGGGAGCACGGCGCTCATCACGTCGATGGGAGCCCTGGGAGTGCTCGTCAACATCAGCCAGCAAGGCGGCAAAGCGTGAGCTTCGCCATCGCCGCCGCCGGCACCGGGGGCCACGTCTACCCGGGGCTGGCGGTCGGAGAGGCGCTGGTCAGCCTCGGCGTCTCCCGCGATGACATCCTCTACATCGGCGGCCGCCGCCTCGAGGCGCAGGTCTATCCCGAGGCAGGGTTCCCTTTCGTCTCGGTCGAGTTGCGGGGGCTGTCCCGCTCGCTCACTCTCCGCAACCTGGGGATCCCCCGGGTGGTGATCTCGGCGGTTCGGACGATTCGTTCCGAGATCGTCGCCCGGGGCGTGAGGGCGCTGCTGGGGCTGGGTGGCTACGTCACTGTCCCCGCCGGCCTGGCGGCCCGGAGGGCAGGGGTGCCCGTAGCGGTCGCAGAACAGAACGCCGAGGCCGGGCTCGCCAACCAGGTCGTGTCCCGCTTCGCCACGCGGGTGTTCGGGTCGTTTCCGACCACCCATCGCCTGCCGCGAGCGGAATGGGTCGGCAACCCTCTCCGGCGGCCCTTGGCCGAGTTCGACCGCCAACGTCTTCGACCGCGCGCCCTCGAGCGCTTCGGCCTCGACGCCGACGTCCCCGTTCTCGGCGTGTTCGGGGGGTCGCTCGGGGCAGGTGTGATCAATCGGGCCGTGATCGAGATGCTGGCCGTCTGGGACGGCCCGCCGGTGCAGGTCCTCCACCTCGCCGGGCAGGGCTACGAAGAGGTCTCCGCCGCCGCCTCGGTTTCTTCTCACCGGTGGGTGGTGCTGGACTTCATCGCCGAGATGGATGCGTTCTTCGCCGCATGTGACCTCGTGGTCGCCCGGGCCGGAGGCTCGGTCGCCGAACTGACCGCCACCGCCACCCCTGCGATCCTCGTGCCAGGTGGCTTCGGATCGGGCAAACACCAAGCCGCCAATGCCGCTGCCCTCCGGGAGGCAGGGGCGGCAGTCGTTGTCACCGAGGAACGTCTCACCGAGCTCCGAGCCGCCGTCGAAGAGCTCGTGTCCGACGTGGACGCCCGGCGCCGCATGGCCGAAGCCGCCACGAAGCTGGCCAAGCCCGATGCAGCCACGGTCATCGCCCGGGCCCTGATCGAAATGGCATCCTCATGACCGACCTGCCCCAACGTATCCACATCGTCGGCATCGGTGGCGCCGGCATGAGCGCCCTCGCCAAGATCCTCGCCGGACGTGGGTATCGGCTCACCGGATCCGATCTCAGGGCCGGAACCGCGACCGATCTCCTCTCGGCGCTCGGGATCGAAGTGTGGGAGGGGAGTCGCCCCGAACGGATCTCCCAGGTGGACTTGGTCGTCGCCTCATCGGCCGTGCCCGAGAGCGACTCCGAGCTCGACGCCGCCCGCCGGGCCGGCGTCCCCGTCTGGCGGCGACCCGAGCTGCTCGAGGTGATGACGTCGAAGTGGCCGGTGATAGGTCCGACCGGAACCCACGGGAAGACCACCACCACGGCCCTGCTCGTGACCGCCATCCGGTCTGCCGGAGCCGACCCCTCGTTCGTCGCCGGAGGGGAACTGGTCGCCTTCGGCACCAACGGTCATCTGGGCGGCGACGACCTCCTCGTCCTCGAGGTCGACGAGGCCTTCGGGACCTTCGAGCACGTCAGGCTGCGGGGACTCGTGGTGACGAACGTCGAACAGGACCACATGGACCATTTCGGGTCGCAGGACGAGCTGGAGGAGGCATTCGTGCGAGTGGCTCGCTCGGTCGATGGCCCCGTCGTCGCCTGCCTCGATGATCCCGGAGCCGCGGGGGTGGCGACGCGGGTGGGGTCTGCCACGTACGGCATCTCTCCCGACGCCACGTGGCGGATCCGCGGGTTCACCGCCGACGACGGCACCGGGCGGTTCCGGCTCGTCGGACCGCGTCGGGATGTCGCCGTGACCCTTCCCCGTCCCGGCCTCCATCTCGCTCGCAACGCCGCCGGGGCGCTCGCTCTCCTGGGCGAGCTCGGATACGACCTGGATGCGGCGGCCGCGGGCCTGGAGCACTTCGCCGGGGTCCGGCGCCGCTTCGAGTCGAAGGGAACCATCTCGGGCGTGAGGGTCATCGACGACTACGCCCACCATCCGACGGAGGTGGCCGCCACGTTGCGGGAGGCGGCCCAGTACCAGCCGTCGCGCCTGTGGGCGGTGTTCCAGCCACACCTGTACTCCCGCACCCGGGACCTGCACCGGGAGTTCGGGGCGTCCCTCGCCCTCGCCGACCGGGTCGTCGTGACCGACGTCTACGGAGCCCGGGAGGAACCCATCCCCGGTGTCACCGGCCAGCTGGTCGCCTCGGCCGCCCGACGCGCCGGCGCACCCTGGGTCCAGTACCTGCCCCACCGGGCCGACGTCGCCGCCCGGGTCGCGGAGCTCGCCGCGCCGGGCGACATGGTCGTCGTCATGGGCGCCGGCGACATCACTCTCACCGCCTCCGAGCTGGCTCAGGCGCTGCAGCCCCAGATGGCGGAGGGCTCGGCGTGACCAGCTGGGAGCGCCTCGTCTCCTCCGGCCGCGCCCGCCGCGACGTGGAGCTGGCATCGATGACCACGTACAAGCTCGGCGGCCCAGCCGACCTCTTCGTCGTGGTGGACACGATCGACACGCTCCAGGAAGTGGGGGAGGCACTGCGGTCCGAGCCGATGCCGGTCCTGGTGTTGGGGCGGGGATCCAACCTCCTCATCGCCGACAAGGGCTTCCGTGGCGTCGTCGTGCGTCTGGGCAACGACTTCGCCGGGGTGGAGATCGACCGTGACGGAATCGTCGAGGCCGGGGGGTCGGCGTCGCTTCCCAGGGTGGCTCGCGGCATCTCCGCCGAAGGGCGAGGAGGCCTCGAGTGGGGCGTCGGGATCCCCGGGTCGGTGGGCGGAGCCGTCCGTCAAAACGCCGGCTGTTTCGGCCGAGAAGTGGTCGATGTGCTGGTCGAGGCCCGGGTGGTGTCGCTGGCCGAGGGCACCGACCAGTGGGTGGAGGCGTCGGCTCTCGACCTCGGCTACCGCCATTCCTCCATCGCCGCAACCGACGTCGTGGTCGCCGCCCGGTTCCACACTGTCACTGTCGATCCCGAGGTGGCGGCCGGCGAGATGCGGAGGATCACTCGCTGGAGGAAGGAGCACCAGCCCGGCGGCACCCTCAATGCAGGCTCCGTGTTCAAGAACCCCCCGGGCGACGCCGCCGGCGCCATCATCGACCGGCTCGGTCTGAAGGGCTTCGCCCTCGGTCCCGTCCGCGTGTCACCCCGCCACGCCAACTTCATCGAGGCGGAGGCCGGGGCCTCCGCCGAGTCCGTCCGTCGCCTCATCGAGGCGGTGCAGAAGCGCGTGCAGGAGCAGACCGGGTTGCGGCTCGAACCGGAGATCCAGTTCGTGGGATTCGAGGATGGGGATTGAGATGGATCGCCGCCTGGCCGAGCGACGCCGCCGGGTGGCCGAGGACAGGGCACGCACGAATCTCGGGCGCCTCCTGCGCCTGCTGATCGTCCTCGCCGTCGCCGGGGCAATGGTCTGGTCCGTGCAGTCGCCGTTCATGTCGGTGGACGAGATCCGCATCGAAGGCGCCCAACGGGTCGACGTCGAGCAGGTCCTCGCCGAACACGGCATCCACTCCGGGCGACCGCTGCTCCTCCTGGACATCGACGGCGCCCAGGCCGCCCTGTTGGAGGACCCCTGGGTGGCGGAGGCAGCCGTGGCGCGGGATTGGCCCACGACCGTCCTCGTAGAGGTGACCGAGCGCACTCCCGCCGTTGGGATCCGTCTCGCCGACGGATGGTGGCTGGCGGCAGCCGACTCCGTGCTGCTCGAGAACGTCGACACCCGTCCCGAAGGCATGCCGGTGGCCGACTTCACCCAGCTGTCGTCGGATGACGTCCCCGACGACCGGGAAGCGGCAGGGGCGATCGAATACCTCGCCGCGCTGCCGCCCCAATATCGGGATGGGGCGTTGGTGACATTGGGGGATGAGGGACTGGAAGGAACGGTCGGTGGATTTCCGGTTCGAATCGGGAGGTCCTTCGATGCGGCAGAGAAAGCCCGGGTCACGGCCGCCATCCTCGACAGGGGAGTGGAAGAAGGTTCGATCATCACCGTCGTCGCCCCCGCCAATCCGGCGGTTCTGCCGCCAGGAGCCGAGGGAGAGCCGGCGGACCAAGCGACGGACGAGGCCGGCGACGAACCCTAAACCTCTACTTGAGGCTAAAACTCGAGGGGTTTACGTATCTCTCAACCTCGTGTAAAGGTTCAGGGAACCGGAGCTCACTTTGGAGGTTTGACATGAACACAAACGCCGGATCGACCGGTAGTTACCTAGCGGTCATCAAGGTCGTTGGGGTCGGTGGCGGCGGCGTCAACGCCGTCAATCGCATGGTCGAGGCCGGCGTCCGTGGTGTGGAGTTCATCGCCCTCAACACTGACGCCCAGGCACTGCTCATGTCCGACGCTGACGTGAAACTCGACCTGGGCCGCGAAGTCACTCGCGGTCTCGGGGCGGGTGCCAACCCCGAGGTGGGGCGGGCCGCCGCCGAGGCTCACCGTGAGGAGCTGGAAGAGGTGTTGAAGGGCGCCGACATGGTGTTCATCACCGCCGGCGAAGGAGGCGGCACCGGCACCGGCGGCGCTCCGGTGGTGGCCGAGGTGGCCCGCAATCTCGGTGCCCTGACCGTGGGCGTCGTGACCCGCCCCTTCGGTTTCGAGGGTCGCCGTCGGGCGATCCACGCCGAGGAGGGCATCCAGGCGCTCAGGGAAGCGGTCGACACCCTCATCGTCATCCCCAACGACCGCCTGCTCGACGTCGGCGACCCGTCGGCCCCGATCACCGAGACGTTCCGTCTCGCCGACGAGGTGCTGATGAACGGGGTCGCCGGCATCACCGACCTGATCACGACCCCCGGTCTCATCAATGTCGACTTCGCCGACGTGAAGACGATCATGGCCAACGCCGGATCGGCGGTGATGGGGATCGGCCGGGCGACCGGCGAGAACCGTGCCTCTCAGGCAGCGCAGCGGGCGATCAACAGTCCGATGCTGGAGACGTCGATGGACGGGGCGCGAGGCGTCCTGCTCTCCATCGCCGGACCATCGTCGATGACCTTGCACGAGGCGACGACGGCCGCCCAGGTGGTCGCCGACCACGCCGACTCGGAGGCCGAGATCATCTTCGGGGCGATCATCGACGACGACCTCGGCGAGGAGATGAAGGTGACGGTCATCGCCGCCGGGTTCGACAAGGGCCGCGCCCGTCGCCCCTCCGCCACCAAGACCCAGGAGCGGGGGCGCCCGACCACGCGGGCGCCCGAACCGGCCACGACCCAGGAAGAGGACGACCTCGACATCCCATCCTTCGTGCAGGGATGACCTCCGACGGGGTGGCCTTCACCTCGCCCGAGGACGGAGATCTCCGCGGTGACCCCGAGGCCCGCCGCCGAGTGTCGGCCCGCCTTGGGATCCCCGAGCACTGGGCGACTCTGAAGCAGGTGCACGGCGCCACGACGGTGGCGGTCGACCGTGCCGGTGACGTCGGAGAGGGCGATGCCCTCGTGACGGCGGTCCCCGACCTGCCGCTGGCCGTGTTCACCGCCGATTGCCTGGGAGTGGTGCTCCACGGCCCCGGTGTGGTCGGGGTGGCACACGCCGGCTGGCGCGGTTTGGCCGCCGGGGTCATCGAAGGCACCATCCGACGCATGGAGCAGATGGTCACGGCACCGACGCGGGCCCGGATCGGCCCCGGGATCGGCCCATGCTGTTTCGAGGTCGGAGAAGACGTCGCTCAGGTGTTCCCTGAAGACCTCTCGACCACGACCTGGGGAACGCGCTCGGTCGACCTGCGGGCGGCCGCCGCCCGCCGCCTGGGCGGCATCGACGTGGCCATCGACGACCGCTGCACGGCATGCGGCGGCGGCTTCAGCCATCGCCGCACCGCCACGCCGGCCCGGATGGCGGCCTTGGGGTGGTTGTCGTGAGCCTCCAGTCGGTGCTCGACCGCGTCGCCGCCGCCTGTGGGCGCGTCGGACGCCGTCCGGAGGAGGTGACGCTCGTGGCGGTGAGCAAGGGTCAGCCGGTGGAGGCGATCCGGGCCCTCTACGACGCCGGCCACCGGGATTTCGGCGAGAACCGGGCCGACGAGCTCGCCGCCAAGGCCGCCCAGTTGCCTGCCGACATCCGGTGGCATTTCGTCGGCCACCTCCAGTCCAACAAGGCGCGGGTGGTGCGTCCCGTCGCTTCTGTCCTCCACTCACTCGACCGCGAGTCGCTGGCGCTCGCCTGGCTGAAAGGCGCCGGATCTCCGCCGCCGGCCTATCTCCAGGTCAACATCGGCCGGGAGCCGCAGAAGTCGGGGGTCGATCCCGATGACGCCGTGGAGGCGGCGGTCGCCTTCTCGGCACTCGGCATCCCTCTGCTCGGAGTCATGGCGATCCTCCCAATCGTGTCCGATCCCGAGCAAGCCCGTCCCTACTTCGTGCAGCTCGTCGAGGTCCGTGACCGGGTGGCGGCCGAAGTCCCGGAGGCCGTCGGCCTGTCGATGGGAATGACCGACGACTTCGAGGTGGCGGTGGAAGAGGGTGCCACCGTTATACGTGTGGGACGGGCTATCTTTGACGGACACAGCACCGCCCCATAGAGGAACCAATGTCGTCATTGCTTTCCAAGGCGCTCGTATATCTGGGTCTGGTCGACGAGGACCAGGCCGCATACGACGTGGAGCCGCAGGAGCCGCGGCCCCGGGCGACGCGCCCCGAGCCCGTCTACGAAGAGCGCCGCACGCCACCGCCCGCACCGCGGCGCGTCGAAGGCGTGAGCAGCGTCGAAGGTCGCCGCGTCGAGCCGCCCACCCGGCCCACCATTCCTGGCCAGCAGACAGTCCGTCCCGTGCGGCCGGTCGAGGTCCAATCCGACGTGCTCGTGGTCGAGGAGTTCGGCGACGCCAAGATCCTCGCCGACCGGGTTCGTGACCAGGTCCCCGTGGTGCTGGACCTCCGTCGCGCCTCATCCGAGCTGGTACGGCGAGTCATCGACTTCTCCAGCGGCCTCATCTATGCCCTCGACGGCACGATGCGGAAAGTCGGAGACGGGCTGGTGCTGGTGCTCCCCCCACGAGTGACGCTGTCGCGGGACGAGAAGCGGCGTCTCGCCGACCTCGGCGTCTATCAACTGGACGACGTCGACTGACGTGGAGATCCTCTGCGTCGCTCTGCGGCTCTACTCGATCGCCGTCCTCGCCTGGGTCATACTGAGCTGGGTCCAGGTCTCCGCCACCCATCCGCTCGCCCGCGTCACCGCATTCTTGGATCGGATCATCTATCCCGTGATCCTGCCGCTCCGGCGGGTCATCCCGCCTTTGCGGCTGGGAGGAGGGGCGCTCGACCTGTCGCCGGTCGTGCTGCTGATCGGCTTGTCGCTCCTCCAGCGAATCGTCTGTTGATCCTTGGGTAGCCCCTGCCGGGGGCGTATTCTCCACCGAAACGATTCCGACTTTCTGAAAGCCTCTTCGAGGGAGAAGCCCCTTCATGCCTCTGACACCGATCGACGTACAGCAGAAGACATTCGGGCCCGAGCTGCGGGGCTACAACATGGACGAGGTCGACGACTTCCTCGACGAGGTCGTCGCCACGTTGAAGGACTACGACCAGCGGATGCGCGACGCCCAGGACCGGATCCGGGCGCTCGAGGCCGAGCTGGCCTCGCGGGGTGAGGAGGAGTCCGCCATCTCGCGGGCCCTGGTGGCGGCCCAGAAGCAGGCCGACGCCATCATCTCCGAGGCCGAGGCCGAAGCCGAGGTCATCCGCCAGGGAGCCCAGGGCGAAGCCGACCGCCTGCGGTCCGAACGAGATGCCGAGCGCACGCGCCTGACCCAGGAGATAGCCCGGATGCGGGCCACCGTGGCCGACCTGAAGCGGAGGATCGTGGACCTCGCCGCCGCGGCGGAAGCCAACCTCGACACCATGGACGCGGCGATCGCCGACGCCGCCACCGAGATCGGATCCCCCGAACCGGCCGACCTCACCCATCAACCGGTGGAGGAGGCGGCCGAGATCGGCGACTGGGGAGCCGTGTCCGACGATCATGCCGAGCCCGTCGCCGGCTGGGAGGAAGATGCGGCCGAAGCCGTCGACGACGACAGCGGCTGGGAGGAACCGACCAGCGAGTACGGCGAGCCCTTCGAAGTCGACGAAACGCGAGTCGAAGAAGCCGAAGTGGAAGAAGCCGAAGTAGAGGCGGCGGAGGTCGAAGAGCCCGGCGACTACTACGAAGAAGAGGAGCAGCCGTCCCTCGGCGAAAGCGAAGACGAGGATCCCGAATCGAGCGGCGACATGATCCCCGAACCGGGCCAGGACCTCTCGGATCCCGGAGCCGTACGCGAGGAAGAGACGGGTGACTTCGGCACTCTCGCCGACCGGATGGCCCGGGAAGCGTCGCGGGCCAATCTCGGAGACGACCCCGCGGCGGGCCGTCGGCCCTGGGAGCGCGGCTCGGTCTGAGCCTCAGACCCTCTCGACCGACACGACCAACGAGACGCCGTCGACTTCCGTCGGCTGGCCGTCGAGCCCGTCGGTTTGCACCATCTCCGTCGCCAAGGTCTCCTTGGCGATGTAGTCGCGGTGGCGCTCGACCGCCGCCCGGAGCCGGCCGTCCTCCGTGGACCATCGCAGACGGATCCGGTCGGCGACATCGAGGCCGGCGGCGCGGCGCACCTGCTGGATTCGGTTCACTACGTCCCGGGCGAGTCCCTCGGCGATCAGGTCGTCGTCGAGTCGCGTGTCGAGGGCGACGGCGAGCTCGCCGTCGGTTTCCACCACGGTGCCCTCCCGGGGGGTGCGGGTGACGATCACGTCCTCGGCGGTGATCGGGTAGCCCGCCACCTCGAGTGTCTCTCCGTCGAGCAGTCGGGCTATCTCCTCGTTGCCCATGGCGGCGATCGCGGCGGCGCAGGTCTTGACGTCGGCCCCCAGACGCGGGCCCAGCCGGCGGAAGTCGGCCTTGGCCGAAAGGTCCGCCAGGCCGGCATCGTCACGCGATGTCTCCACGAGCCGCACGTTGAGCTCGTCGGCGATCAGGTCGGCGTGGGTGCGGACTGCCTCCGCGGCGGCTGCGTCGTGAGTGATCACGGTCAGCCGGGACAGCGGCTGGCGCACCCGAAGCGAGTGGCGCTTCCGGAGGCTGTGGCCCGCCGACACGACACGGCGGACGACAGAGACCGCCTTCTCGAGGTCCCGGTCGATCAGCGACTCGTCGGCGGTGGGGAACGAGGCGAGGTGGACCGAGTCGGGGCCGTCGCCCCCCGGCTCCACGACCAGGTCCTGGTAGAGGCGCTCGGTGATGAACGGCAGCACCGGCGCCAGGACCCGGACGAAGGTGGTGAGCACCTCGTAGAGGGTGGCGAAGGCGGCGAGCTTGTCGGCGTCGTCCTCCCCCCGAGCCGTCCAGAAGCGACGCCGGGACCGTCGCACGTACCAGTTGGTCAGGTCGTCGATGAATCCGAGCGTGGGGCCGATGACGTTGTAGAGGTAGTACCCCTCCATCTGCTCGTTCACCGTGGCGATGAGGCTCTGCAGCACCGAGAGGATCCATCGGTCGAGGAGCGGCCGGTCCTGGGGAGCGGGTGCCTGGCGCAGGTCGTCGAGCGTCAACTGGTCGGCCACCGCGTAGGTGGTGAAGAACGAGTGGGTGTTCCAGAGCGGCAGGAGCACCGTGCGGACGACGTGACGGATCCCCTCGTTGGAGAACCGGATCGGCTCGGCCCGCAGCACCGGGGAGTCGAGCAAATAGGCGCGCAAGGCGTCGGCGCCGAACTCGGCGAACACCGCCTCCGGGTCCGGGTAGTTGCGGAGGCTCTTCGACATCTTCCGGCCGTCTTCGGCGAGGATCAGGCCGGAGACCACGCAGTTCTGGAAGGCAGGCTGGTCGAAGAGCGCCGTCGCCAGTACGTGCAGCGTGTAGAACCAGCCCCGTGTCTGGTCCAGCCCCTCCGAGATGAACTGGGCGGGGAACGCCGCCTCGAAGCGCTCCTTGTTCTCGAACGGGTAGTGGATCTGCCCGTACGGCATCGAGCCCGACTCGAACCAGCAGTCGAGCACCTCGGGCACCCGCTCCATCTTCCCGCCGCACTCGGGGCAGGGAATCGTGATCTGGTCGACGACGTGCATGTGCAAGTCGTCGGGGCGGATCCCCGAGAGCTCCTCCAACTCGTCGATCGAGCCGACGCAGAGCCGATGCTCGCACGCCTCGCATTCCCAGATCGGCAGGCAGGAGCCCCAGTAGCGGTTGCGGCTGATCGCCCAGTCCCGGGCGTTCTCCAGCCAGTTGCCGAACCGGCCCTCGCCCACGTAGCTCGGCACCCAGTGGATCGTCTCGTTGAGCTCCACCAGCCGGTCGGCCATCGACGACACCTCCACGAACCAGGTGGGGATCGCCTTGTAGATCAGTGGTGTGCCGGTGCGGTAGCAGAACGGGTAGGAGTGGACGATGGTCGAGGCCTTCACCAGCTTGCCCGACTCCCGGAGCAGCCCGATGAGCACGGCGTCGGCTTCCTTGACGTTGACCCCGGCCACGTCGGGGACGGCGTCGGTGAAGTTGCCCTGGGCGTCGACCGGGTCGACCAACACGTCGAGGCCGACGGCCCGCAGCGACTCGAAGTCGGCTTCGCCGTAGGCGGGGGCCATGTGGACCAGCCCCGTCCCCTCTTCGGTGGTGACGTCGACGGAGGGGATCACCCGGAACGCGCCGGCGTCACGCTGATCGAGGAAGTAGTCGAACGGCGGCTCGTAGCCGACTCCGACGAGGTCCGACCCGGGGGCGGTGGCCACGACCAGCGCCTCCTCGTCGAACACGGTCGTGACGAGCGACTCGGCGACCCAGTAATGGGCGCCGTTGTCGGCCACCCGGGCGTAGGTGATGTCATCGCCCACCGCCACCGCCAGGTTGGCCGGCAGTGTCCACGGCGTGGTGGTCCATATCAGGAGGTAGTCGTCCCCCTCGACTGGGCCCTTGGGGTCGGTGACCCGGAGCCGCACGGTGATCGACGGATCCTCGACGTCGCGGTAGTCGAGGTTCGCTTCGAAGTTGGCGAGGGGGGTGGTGGCTCCCCACGAATAGGGAAGGACCTTGACCGACCGGTAGATCCGGCCCTGGTCCCACAGCTGCTTGAACACCCACCACACGCTCTCCATGAACGTGAGGTCGAGAGTCCGGTAGTCGTTCTCCATGTCGACCCACCGGCCGAGCCGGCGGACGATGAACTCCCACTCGTCGGCGGTCTCTTCGACGAGCTCCCGACAGGCGGTGATGAACCGGTCGATGCCGAACTCCTCGATCTCCCGCGGGCCGGCCAGGCCGAGCTGCTTCTGTACTTCCATCTCCACCGGGAGCCCGTGGGTGTCCCAGCCCCACCGCCGCTCCACCCGGTACCCGCGCATCGTCCAGTACCGGGGGACGACGTCCTTCACCACGGAGGCGAGGAGATGGCCGTAGTGCGGGCTGCCGTTGGCGAACGGAGGCCCGTCGTAGAAGACGTACTCCTTGTCGAGCGGTCTCTCGGAGACGCTGCGGGTGAAGGCGTCGATGCGATCCCACAGGTCGAGCACCTCCAACTCGAGGGCGGGGAAATCGACCTGGGCAGAGACCCTCTGGAAGTCTGATCGAGTCACCCTCGAATGGTACCGAGATGGCGGTCGGGCATTCACACGCAAAATTCCCGTCCACGGGCGTCTGGGAATGGTCCGGTGTCCTGGGGCGTTTGCTATCGTCCTCGGACCCGAATGGAGGTTTGATGGCCCGCAAGCTGGCCCAGTCGACACTCGAGAAGTATCGAACCCGGCTAGAAGAAGAACGCGAGCGTCTGACCGAGATGATCGAAGAGGCCGCGCAGGCTCTCGAGGAGGCGCGTCAAACGGAAGCCTCCGCGGAGCGGAGCCCCGATCCCGGCAACGCCGAGGCCGGTTCGATGAAATTCGAGTACGAGAAGGAGCTGTCGATGCAGCAGAATGCCATCGACCTGCTCCACAAGGTCGAGCACGCGCTCGACCGGCTCGAGAGTGGCGAGTACGGCGTGTGCGAGTCGTGTGGCCAGGACATTCCCACGGCCCGGCTCGACGTGCTTCCCTACGCCACGTTCTGCGTGAGCTGCGCCTCACGCCGATGACCGAAGCCGGGGAGAGACGCCGGCTCACCGTCAGAAACGGCTACACCACCGCCGTCGCTGTTGCGGTGGCGGTGGTCGCCCTCGACGCTCTCACAAAACGCTGGGCGTCCGCCACTTTCACGCCTCAACCGGTCGACGTCATCGGCAGCTTCTTGCAGTTCCGATTCGTCGAGAACACCGGCGCTGCATTCTCGATGTTCCAAGGAGCCGGGTCGGTTTTCGGCGTGGCGGCGATCGTCGCGATCGCGCTCATTCTCTGGTTTCTGCGCAAACCCCACGGCACCCTCGAGGTGGTCGGCATGGGGTTGGTGATGGGAGGAGCCGCCGGCAACCTCGTGGACCGCATCGCCCGCGGACCGGGCCTGCTCGACGGGCCGGTGATCGACTGGATCGATCTGTGGTTCATCCCCACGTTCAACCTCGCCGACGCATCTATAACGGTGGCCGTGGTGGTCCTTCTGATCGGCTCATGGGTGAACGACTGAGGTTCTCGGTCCCTGACGACCTCGACGGGGAACGCCTCGACAAGGTGGTGTCGGTGCTCGGCGGGATCTCCCGTGCCGCCGCCCGCCGCATCGTCGACGCGGCCGCGGCGACTCTCGACGGCGAGGCGTTCCCCGCCCGTCACCGCGTCGCAGCCGGCCAGATCCTCTCGTTCCCCGCTCCGGAGGAGGTCGAGGGGATCGAACCCGAAGACGTGCCGTTCGAGGTCGTCTACGAGGACGAGGACGTGATCGTGGTCGACAAGCCGGCCGGCCTCGTCGTCCATCCCGGTGCCGGCCGTGACCGGGGCACCCTGGTGGCGGGCCTGTTGCATCGAAGACCCGAGTTGGCCGGAATCGGGGACCCGGAGAGGCCCGGCATCGTCCACCGCCTCGACCGCGACACTTCCGGGCTGCTCGTCGTCGCCGGCTCCGATCTCGGGTACGAGGGCCTCAGGGAGCAGGTGGCAGCTCGGGAGATGGAGAGGGAGTATCTGGCCCTGGTCGACGGGCTGTTCGAGGTCCCGACGGGAACCGTGGACGCCCCGATCGCCCGCGACCACAACCGCCCGACGCGCCGCCGTGTAGACCCCACCGGCCGGCCGGCCCGGACCCACTACCGGCTGGAGCGGGCGTTTCCCGAGGCCCAGATGTCGCTTCTCGCCGTCCGCCTGGAGACGGGCCGCACCCACCAGATCCGGGTGCACTTGGCGGCGATCGACCATCCGCTGGCCGGCGACCCCGTCTACCGGCCGGGCCCCGACCGGGTGGAGGTGCCGCGGCTGTTCCTCCATGCCTGCCGCCTGGGCTTCATCCATCCCCGCACGGGGGAGGAGCTCACGTTCGAGTCGCCTCTCCCGGAAGACCTCGCCGCGGTCCTCGAACGCCTCCGCTGAGCGGTGCCGTCTTCGCGTGGAACCGAACGGCCATTACCGTGCACAGGGTGACCCCCGATCCGCCCGTCGAGCCCGCCACTCGGGTCTGCTACCGGCACCCGGAGCGGGAAACCCGCCTCTCGTGCTCCCGATGCGGCCGGCCGATCTGCGCTGCCTGTTCCATCGACGCCGCCGTCGGCCAGCGCTGCCCTCAGTGCGTCGCCGAGACCGGTCCCCAGACCCAGATACCCGTCCCGCCGCGGCGTCCCCGGCGAGTGGCGGCGGGCCTGCCCCCGGTCACCAAGGGGATCCTGGTCGTCACGATTGTCATGTACTTCTTGCAGGGCCAGGTGGGAGACCTCCTCATCCACCACAGCGGCCTCGTCGCCGAGGGGCAGTTCTGGCGGATCTTCACCACCACCCTGCTGCATGCCTCCTTCACCCACATCCTCTTCAACATGTGGGCCTTGTACGTGCTCGGGCCGCAGGTGGAGAGAGGCGTCGGGTCGAAGGCGTTCCTCGCCCTCTACCTGGCATCGGCCGGGATGGGAGGAGTCGCCGCCCAGCTCCTCACCCCGGGGATCTTCTCGGCAGTGGGCGCATCGGGGGCGGTGTTCGGCCTGTTCGGTGTGTGGCTCAACCTGGCGGTGCGGCGACGCAACACGGCGTGGGGGAGATCGCTGCTCAGCCAGCTCGGGTTCATCCTCCTCATCAATGCCGCCCTCCCGATCATCTTCCCCCGCATCTCGTGGCAGGCACACCTCGGAGGCTTCATCGCCGGTTTCCTCATCGGGGAGCTGTGGTCCCGGGTGAAGGGCCCGCGAGCCGAGGCGGCCCGCGCCCTGATCGCGGCGGCGGTGGCGGTCGTCGCCGCGGCCGTCGTCCTCGTCGTCTGAGGCCTTCGGGCCCGTCACCGCTCCCACGGGTCGTACGAGCCGAAGCTCCACACGAACCCGAACGGGTCCTTGGCCACGTAGGTGATGCCTCCGTAGTCCTGCTCGGCAGGCTCCATGACGATCTCCGCCCCGGCGGCCCGAGCCCGCTCGGCGTGGGCCAGCGGGTC
>DATGOV010000041.1:0-3298 GCA_035305585.1 Acidimicrobiia bacterium
TGTTACCGACGACGTCCATCATCGTCTGGTGCGATCGCAAGCCGGACACCCCGGAGAACATCGAGCGCATCATGTGAGAGGCGACCTCCTCATTCCTGACGGCCCGTCCGTGGGGTGGCAGCTTCCCGGTCCGTGGAAGCCGTTGTGCTTCTGGTCGGCCCTCCAGTCGGCCGCGGGCGTGATCGCTTAAGCGCCGAGGTCCGTATTCGAACCAACGTAGATCACCCGCGGGGAGTCGGGGTCGTCCGAACCCTGGCTTCCGTCGATCGCCCGCGCCAGGTCGTCGATGTCGATGCCGGCCTTCGGCTGCACGAGTAGCGCGGTCAGCTTCGGCGTCAGTTCGTAGACACCCTTCTCCCCCTGGATCGGTACGGCTGAGAGCATCGAGGCGAGGCGCGCCGCCACGGGTCGGACTCCGTTGGCATCGAGTTTGGCGAGTACGACCACGAACACGTCGTCGTTCCACCGCCCTACCCGATCCACGTCCCGCAGACCCGCAGAGATGACGGCGGCGACATGGGCGATGGATTCGTCGACGAGGACATGGCCTTCACGGCCTCGCAGGTCGGCCAAAGCAGGCAGCCGGACCACCACGACACCGAACGGCTGCCCTTCGCGGCTGTTCCATTGGAGAGCGCCCTCCATCGACTGGAGGATGCCGAGACGGTTGCGGACACCGCTCGTGGGGTCGATGGTCGTCAGCGTCTCCAACGCCAGCCGCAGCTCCCCGTACCGCCGGCGATAGTCCTCGAGTTGCTCCTGGAGGTGGCGAAGCCGACGCTCGAGTTCTTCCCGATCCCCCGCGGAACTCGGGTAGTCACCCATCAGACCCCTCCTGCCTCTCCCGATCGGCCCCCGGTCGTTCATCGTGTATCGGCTCGCTCTAGGGTATCGCCATTCATCGTCTGTCGTCGTACATCGGCCGGTCCATTCGGGGTTTTAGGGATCGGTGACTTAAACCTCCAGGTGGTTGGCCGACGATCGTGTCGTGAGAGTTCATGCGGCATCCCCCGTCCTTCCCGAGCTGGTGGCTCAGCTCGGAAGACAGAGGCAGCTGGTCGAGTACCTGCTGTTCAAGCTGCTCGAGGCCCAACTCCTCCTTTCCTCCGATCAAGCAGCCTTCGTGCCGATAGCCATGGCGGAGATCGAAAGCGTCCTCCGTCGCATCCGCGAAGAGGAAGAGCGTCGCGAAGAGCTCGTTTCCCTTCTCGCCCAGGACTGGGGGGTGCCGCCCCACGAACTCAAGCTGGCTTATCTCACCGAACACGCCCCCGACCCCTACCGGGCGGCCTTCGCCGAGCACCGCCACACCTTCATGGCATTGGTCGACGAAGTGGAGACAGTGACCAGGGACAACCGTCGCCTCGCCACCGAAGGCCTCGGTCGGGTCCAGGCAGCTCTCTCCGGGCTGGTCGAGGACGCCTCCACTTACAGCCCCGAGGGTCGGGTGGAGAAGGTCGTGACCCGCCCGGTGTCCCACGACCAGGTGGTGTGAAGTGGCCGATTTCCTCTCCCTCCACACCGCACTCTCTGGGATCCTGGCCGCACGGGCCGGCGTCGAAACGACCTCTCACAACGTCGCCAACGCCCACAGCACCGGCTACACGCGACAACGAGTCACCCAGCTGAGCCGCGAGTACGGACATCAGGCTTCCTACGGCACGATCGGCACCGGGACCACCATCGATGGGATCACTCGGGCCCGCAACGAGTTCCTCGACATGCGGGTGAGGGCGGGGCTGGGGCTTTCAGCCGGCCTCGACGTGCGGGCATCGCTCCTGGCACAGGTCGAGGAAGCGTTGGCCGAGCCGGAGCTCGGCGTCAGTGCGGCGCTGGCCGACACCTGGAACGCCTTCGAAGAGCTTTCGCTCAGCCCGACGGATCCCGCTGCCCGTCGGAACGTCATCTCGACCCTCCAGGCTCTCACTGTTCGCATCAACACCGTCGCCGTGGGCTGGAACCGGGTCGCGGCCGACGCCCACGTGTCCGTGCAGCAGGACGTCGGCGAGGTGAACCGCCTCCTCGAAGAGGTGGCGGGACTGAACGACGCCATCCGCCGCAGCACGGGACTCACCACTCCCAACGATCTCTACGACCGGCGCGACCTGGCATTGGACCGATTGGCCGAGCTCATCGGAGCCACGTCACGGGAGATGGAGGACGGCACCGTCAAGGTGTCGGTGAACGGCCTCACCGTCGTCCAAGGCGACAGGGTCAACGAGCTGACGTGGGACGCCGAGTCGCTGCGCGTCATGCACCCGTCCAACGTCGAGCTGACACCGGGTGGCGCCGTCGCCGAGTACAAACGGTTCCTTGAGGTCGAGCTGCCGACGCGCCAGGCGGAGTTCGACCAGTTCGTCGCCACCCTCGTGGAAGCCTTGAACAGCCGTCACACCTCCGGGACCTACGGACCGGGCCTGCCCGGCGAGGAACTCTTCGCCCCCGATGCCACCGCGTTCACGCTGACGTTGGTGATGACCGACCCGGACCGGCTCGCTGCCTCCGGCGATCCGTTCGCCACCCACGACGGCAGCAATGCTGCCTCACTGGCGGCGTTGCGCGAGGAACCGATCCTGGGAGACGGGCGAGCCCTCGATCAGATATGGCGAGAGATCGTCACCGACATCGGCGTCTCCGCCCGCACCGCTCTCGACGGCGCCTCCGCTCAGGCCGGCCTCCAGAACGCCGCCGAACTGGCCCGGCTGGGCGCGCACGGCGTCTCGATCGACGAGGAGATGGTCGCCCTGATCGAGTACCAGCACGCCTACCAGGCTTCAGCCCGGATCATGACGGCCGTCGACGAGCTGCTCGACCAGTTGATCACACGCACCGGCCTCGTCGGAAGGTGACGAGATGAGGATCACCCAGCAGGCAATGAGCCACCAGGCGCTCCAGCGTCTGCAGAGCCGACTGGAACAACTCGCCCAGGCGCAGAGCTCGCTCGGGTCGGGCAAGCGGATCCACAAGCCGTCCGACGATCCTTCGGCGATGAACCGTTCCATGTCACTGCGCGGGCTGCAGGCCGCCTCCGACCAGGCGGGCCGCAATGCCAGCGACGGCCTCCTCTGGACGTCGCTCGCCGACAGCAAGCTCCAGACGTTGCTCGATCGTCTGCATCGTGCCCGCGAGCTCGCCATCCGGTCGGGGAGCGTCACCAACGACGCCGAACGCGAAGCGTTCGCCAAAGAGCTCGAGTCGATCCGGGAAGAGGCGATCGCCATCGCCAACTCGCGGATCGGCGACCGGGCCCTGTTCGCCGGCACCGCCGACGGAGATGCCGTCAGCGACGACGGGACGG
>DATGOV010000042.1:0-4136 GCA_035305585.1 Acidimicrobiia bacterium
GACCGCCGCGGCGAAGCCGGCAGCGATCCAGGTGAACCCGGCGCCGACGATCTGGCGCAGGGAGATGATCCCGACCGCTATCGAGAGACCCGCCGCCCAACCGAGAAGGATGAGAATCGGGTCGGCGAGGTTCTGCACATCAGCCGACACGGCGGGCATCATATGACCCGGTGAGCTTTCCACCAGTTTCGGTGATCATCCCGGCTCTCGATTCGGCGGACGTGTTGCCCGCGGCCCTCGAGTCGATTGCGGCCCAGGACTACCCCAACATTGTCGAGGTGGTGGTCGCCGCCGGTGATGAAGACAGCGCCGGAGTCGCACGACAAATGGGAGCCAGGGTGGTCGACAACCCGACCGGCGTGACTGCGACCGGCCTCAACCTGGCGATCTCCGTCACCACCGGCGAGATCATCGTCCGTTGCGACGCCCAGTCGGAACTTCCCCCCGGTTACGTGTCCCGCGCAGTACGGACCATGGAACGAACCGGTGCGGACAACGTGGGGGGCATGCAGGTCCCCGTGGGCGGCTCGCCTCGTCAGCGCGCCATCGCGGCGGCAATGGCGTCCCCGTTGGGCGCGGGCAATGCGCGGTACCGGCTCGGTGGCGAAGAAGGCCCGACGGACACGGTGTATCTGGGTGTCTTCCGCAAACAGACACTCCTCGAACTCGGCGGTTTCGACGAGTCGTTCCTCCGGACCCAGGATTACGAGTTGAACCATCGCATCCGCAAGGCAGGCGGCGTGGTCTGGTTCGACTCGGGACTCGAAGTCCGCTACCAGCCGCGACGGACGCTGCGCGCCCTCGCCCGTCAGTACTTCCAGTACGGGAGGGCGAAACGCCAGTTCGCAGCCAAGCACCAGGGCGGCTTGCAGCCCAGGCAATGGGCCGCGCCGCTGCTGGTGGTCGGCCTGACCCTGTCGCTGATCGGAACCTTGATAGAGCCCCGGCTGCTCGTGCTGCCCGCCCTCTATGCCGGACTGCTCGTGGTCGGCGGCATCCTCGCCATCCCCAGGGCAGGGGCCGCGGCAGTCCTCGTCCCTGCAGCTCTCGCCATCATGCACCTCTCATGGGGATGGGGATTCCTGAGCGAGGCGCTGGTACCACGCCAGAACCTCAGCACGCGGCCAGACGAGGCGCGAGCGGACCTCCGTCACCCGGGCGAGAGCTGAACGGCGCACCTCGGGTTGCGCCGCCTCACGCAGTGCCTCGGCCATGGCCCCCACATCCCCGGGCGGAACGAGCCAGACGGCTTCCCAACCTTCTACCAGTTCCCGGGTGCCGGGCAGGTCGGTGGCAACGACGGGTAGGCCCAGCGCCAGATACTCGATGACCTTGGTGGGAACGGAGTGGCGATAGTTGGGTGCGTCGCGCAACGGGGAGACACCGACCGACGCCGCAGCCGCCACCCGCAGCGCCTCCGGATTGGGAAGCCTTCCGAGGAGCTCCGCACCGGCACTGGAATCGCGGAGCCCGGGCGGCACGGGACCGACGATCCGAATCGACAAACCCGCCCGTTTCGCCGCCTCGACCGCATCGGGGACTCCCCTGATCCCGGTGACATCACCCACGTACACCACGGACCCGTCGCCTTCCTGGACAGGCTCGGGCCAGTTGGCGTAGGTCGGGTGATTCGGGAACACGGGATGGTCGCCCCGGAAGAGACGCCGATACCCGCTCTCGGCGAGTGTCAGGTCGAGGAACCGCTCTGCGAGGCGAAACATCAGCCGTCCGAGAGAGCGAATCGGTGGCCGGAGCGGTCCGGGAACCCACTCCTTCGTCTCGACCTGGGCCGGAAAGTCCTCATGAACGTCGAACACGACGGGACGCCTCCTGACGAGGCGAGCGACCATCGCCGCCGGGATCAACTCCGGATCGTGGATCACCGCGACCCGCCATTTGGTTTGTAGCAGGAGGCGCAGCGCGGAGAACCAGCGGCGCACACGCCCTCCCCGCAGCTCGACCCAACGGAGACCACTCGCGTCCGTGGGGGCGGGGGCCCTCGTGGCGTAGAGGACCGTGAACCCTTCGGCCAGGGTGCGGATCAGACGCTCCCGGATCCTGGTGTCGTCAGCCGCGTGAACGGTCGTGACAACGAGGATGGTCACAACTGGACGACGTTGCCCGGGGCCAGGCCCCGCTTGCGATAGGCGCCGCGGGCGTCGAAGACGATCGCGGCCTCGCTGGCTATGCGCTCGTAGTCGATCACCTGGTGATCGGTGAGGATTGCCACCAGGTCGAACTGGCCGTAGTCGCCGTCGACGGGGAACGGAGTGAAGCCTTGGGCCCGGATGCGATCGTCTCCCACGATCGGATCCAGGACGAACACCTCGGCGCCGCGACCCTGGAGCTCGCGCAGCACATAGATCGCCGCAGACTCGCGATCGTCGGAGATGTCGGGTTTGTAGGCGATCCCCACGCCGAGGATCTTGCTGCCCCGAACGGCGTGCCCGCCTTCATTGAGCAACTCCGAGATCCTGGTGGCGTTGTAGAGGGGCATCTTCGAGTTGACCTGCTCAGCCGTCTCGATGAACCGGGTGGCGAAGTTCGCCTCCCTGGCGCGCCAGGCCAGGTACTGGGGATCGAGCGGGATGCAGTGGCCTCCGACCCCCGGGCCCGGGTAGAAGGCCTGAAAGCCGAATGGCTTGGTCTTGGCGGCCTCGATGACCTCCCAGATGTCGATGTCGAGCTCGTGGGCGAGTTGGGCCATCTCATTGATCAGGCCAATGTTCACGGCCCGGTAGGTGTTCTCGAGCAGCTTGGACATCTCGGCGGCACGCGCAGACGAGACGAGGTGCACCTTCGGGACCAGTCGGCCGTACGCGGCGGCAGCCACTCTGCCACTCAGCTCGGTGATCCCCCCGACGACCTTCGGGATGTCGGCCGTCTTCAACTCCTCGCCCGGTGACACCCTTTCCGAGGAGAATGCGATCCAGACGTCTTCGTCCAGCGCCAGACCCTTCTCCTCGGCCTTTGGTAACAGATAGTCCTCGGTGGTGCCGGGATAAGAGGTCGACTCGAGGACGAACAACTGCCCCCGGCGGAGCGCGGACCCGGCCGTCGCCGCCGCCGATTCGATGAAGGTGAGGTCGGGCTGACGATGCCGACCCAGAGGGCTGGGGACGCACAGGAACATAGCGTCGGCCTCGGCGAGCCTGGACGGATCGCTGGTGAAGATCGCGCCGGCGTCGAGGATTTCCCGCAGGTCGGCATCGGAGACATCGTCGATGTGCGACTTGCCCGCGTTGAGGTCGCGGACCCTCTCCTCGGAGATGTCGTAACCGATCGCACCCAATCCCGCGCGAACCGCGGTGACCAGCAGAGGAAGACCCACATAACCGAGCCCGACTACGCCAGCCGTCCATCGCTCGTGGGCGAAGAAGGCCACGGGATCGTCATGGACGCTCATGCTGACGGGTGACGATACCGCCGCAGACATGCCAAAACGGCGTGTTCCGGGCCATGAGGCGATCGTCGGCGCCCCGGAGAGGCGTCGCTACCCTGGCCCGGATGCTCGAAGCCACCGCGTCCATCGCCTTGGCCCTGCTGGTCGTCGCCGGTGTGGCCAAGGTGGTCGAGCCCGAGTTCACCGACGGGGCCCTGCGCGCCACGGGTCTGCCGTCGGGGGTTGGGATCGTCAGGGTCCTGGGTATGGCGGAGGTGATGGCGGGGATCGCCGGGCTCGTGTTCGGTGGCTCGCTGGCAGCGCCGGCGGCCCTCTTCTACGCGGGGTTCTCGCTGTTCACCGGGAACGCCCTTCGTCGTGACGTACCCATACAGTCCTGCGGCTGCTTCGGTCGTGAGGACACTCCCCCGTCCTTCATTCATCTCGTCTTCAACGTGATCGCGACGGTGGCGCTGGGCATCGTGGCCTCGACGGGCATGACGGCTCTGCCGGCCGGGACAATGGCCGAAACCGTCCTGTACGTGAGCTTCGTGGGGCTGGGAACCTTTGCTTCCGTTCTTCTGATGACAAGACTCCCGACCGTCCTACGGCTCACCAGGTCATGAGCAGACGCCTCGTCGAATCCGCATCCAAGTTCCTCGACAGCCGGGTCAGCCGCCGGGGATTCCTTCGCCGTGCGGCATGGGTTGGGACCGCCCTGGTCGCCGCCCCGGCCACCTATCTCTTCCGCCCG
>DATGOV010000043.1:0-17370 GCA_035305585.1 Acidimicrobiia bacterium
CCCACCGAGGTGCTCTATGCGCTGGGCGAAGAGGACCGGATCGTCGGGATCAGCAACTTCACGGTCCGCCCGGAGAGGGCCCGCAAGGAAAAGCCCCGCGTCTCGGCGTTCACGTCGGCTCACATCGACCGGATCCTCGCCTTGGAGCCCGACCTCGTCGTCGGCTTCTCCGACATCCAGGCCGACATCGCCCGGGACCTGATCCGGGCAGGCGTCGAGGTGTGGATCTCCAACCATCGCACGGTCGACGGCATCCTCGGCTACGTGCGCCGCCTCGGCGCGATGGTCGGGGCAGCCGCCGCGGCCGACGAGTTCGCCCGGGAGCTCGAACGCCACGTCGCCGACGTCCGGCGTGCCGCCGACGCGCTTCCGTACCGTCCCCGGGTGTACTTCGAGGAGTGGCACGACCCGCTCATCACCGGCATCGGCTGGGTGGCCGAGCTGATCCGGATCGCCGGCGGCGAAGACGTCTTCCCCGAGTTGTCCGCCCACTCGCTGGCGAAGGACCGGATCATCGCCGGTCCCGCCGAGGTCGTGGCCCGGTCACCGGAAGTCATCCTCGCGTCGTGGTGCGGCAAGAAGGTCCAGTTCGGCCACATATATCGACGTGCCGGCTGGGAGCAGGTTCCGGCGATCGCTCAGGAGCTCGTGTTCGAGATCGACTCTTCGATCGTCCTGCAGCCCGGGCCGGCAGCACTGACCGACGGGCTCGACGAGCTCCATCGATTGGTCGCCCACTCTGTCGAAGTGCTCGGACGCGGCGGCTGAAGCGTCGGGACCGGCGAGCCACGCCTGACCCGTCAACCGTCTCCCGAGACATAGTCGATGAAGTCGCCGGGTTCGACGGTCCGCAGGCTGTACGCCACCTCGAGGACGTCGGCCTCGTCGACGTGATATCCGGCCACTTCGCTCGACACCGTCACGCCTTCGAAGACGGTGACGCTGAAGTCGTAGAGGGTGGTGCCCGACGCTCTGACGATGTAGGCGGGGAGACCCCGGAGCTCGGTGCGTTCGAACCCTCTCGTGCCGGGAAGGGCCGACAGTCGCTGCTCGGCCGCCTCGATGCACGATTCGGGGTCGATCCGTCCCCCGGCCGTCCCGGCTTCGTGTTCGCACGTGGCCATCTCAGGGTTCGCCAACTGGTCCCGGACGAAGACCAAGAGGTGAGGATCACCTGCGCCCAGCGATCCGATAGGCCGGTACTCGAGCACGATCCCGGCGGCCTCGTTCGGGTCGCCTGTCTGCTGGCGGTCGGCGTCGGCCATCGCGCCGAAGGTCAACTCGAATCCTTCGGGGACGAACTCGGGGACCATGAAGACGCTGACCGCAGCCGGTTCGTCCCCGCCAGGACCGTCGCCGAACCAAGACCACAAGAGCAACACCGCCAGCGCCCCTCCCGCGGCCGCCACCAACACCCACCGCGTGCGCTGGGAGCGTGTGGAGGAGGATTCGGTCTGTTGGTCGCCCACTGACATGCCTGCAGGGGATCTTGCGGGACTGGGTGTTCCCCTCTCCCGGCATGGTCGTCGTCGGCGTGCGCTATGCAGGCGGAAGTCGACGATTCGACTCACCCTGGGGGAGGGACGCACCGCTTCCCAGCGGGGACGACGCCGGGTGACGAACCGTCGAGCGACCTTGTGCCGAGTGGGCGGATTATGGCGTCTGTCGCCCATCGATATGATCGAGACCGTGTCTCGGCGCTTTGCCACTGGTGAGTCGCCGCTACCTCTCGGAACCGCACTGAAGGCCCTGCGCGCCCGCGGATATTCGATCGAGGATCTGCGGGTCGACGCAACTGCGGGGGTGATTCTCGGCGTCGTCGCCTTGCCACTTTCGATGGCTCTGGCGATCGCGGCGGGAGCACCTCCAGCGAACGGGCTGTTCACGGCGATCGTGGCCGGCATCGTCGTGGCACTCACCGGCGGGTCGATGCACAGCGTCTCCGGCCCGACAGCAGCTTTCGTCGTCTTGCTGGCACCGGTGACTGCCCGCCACGGGCTACCAGGTCTCCTCGCGGCCACGGCGATGGCCGGGCTCATCCTCTTGGGGATGGGGATGTTGCGGCTGGGCAAGCTCATCCAGTTCGTGCCTCACCCGGTCACCACCGGGTTCACGGCCGGGATCGGCGTTGTCATCGCTGTGCTCCAGCTCGGCGACTTCTTCGGACTCGGCCGGCTGGAGGGCGAGCGGATATGGACGCAGATCTCCGATCTGGCCTCGAAGTCGTCGCAGGTGAGCTGGCCAGACGCCACCATCGGCCTGGTCACCTTGGCGGTGCTGATCGCCTTTCCGCGGATCACGAAGCGAGTACCGGTGCCCCTGGTCGGGCTGCTCGTTGCCGGCGTGCTCGGGGTGCTACTGGGGGCGAACGGCGCCGAGGTGGCCACGATCCAGACCCAGTTCGGGAACATTCCTGCTCAGCCGCCGCTCCCCCTGCTGCCGTGGGATGGGCTCGCTTGGGCCGACATCGTCGATTTGATCCCGACTTCATTGGCCATCGCCATGCTGGGGGCGATCGAAAGCCTCCTGTGCGCCACCGTCGCCGATGGGATGACCGGCGGACGCCACGACCCCGACGCCGAGCTGGTGGGATTGGGCCTCGGCAACTTCATTGCCCCGTTCTTCGGTGGTTTCGCCGCCACTGGCGCCATCGCCCGGACCGCCACCGGCATCCGGGCAGGGAGCCGGACCCCCGTCGCGGTCGTCGTCCATTCCCTGTTCCTGCTCCTGGCGATGCTGGCCTTGGCACCGATCCTCGGGCACATCCCGATGGCCGGCATGGCGGCCCTGCTCCTGGTGGTCGCCTGGAACATGAGCGATGCCGCCCACTTCATCAGGATCACCCGGATAGCACCCCGTAGCGACGTCGCTGTCTTGTTCGTCTGCTTCGGCCTGACCGTCGCCTATGACATGGTGATCGCGGTCGGCGTCGGTGTCGTCCTCGCCGCCTTGCTCTTCATGCGCCGAATGGTGGAGATCTCGGGGGCGGAGATGTCGGGCGGCCCCGATGGCCACATGGCCGCCGGCCTGCCTCCCGGGGTCGTCTTCTACGACGTCGCCGGGCCGCTCTTCTTCGGGGCAGCCGAGAAAGCCCTGGATGCGCTCACGGTCATCGGCGAGGGGGTGCACACCGTCATCGTCAACATGGACGACGTCCCTGCCATCGACGCCACTGGCCTGGTCGCGCTCGAGTCAGCGATCCGGAGCCTCAACGCCTCCGGCATCAAGGTGGTGCTCATAGGTGTGCGCCCCCAGCCGCGGCGAGCCCTGACCAAAGCCGGATTCGTCGACCGACCCGGCCAGCTCGAGATCACGGACGAAACCGTCGACACCGTGACTCGTTTCATCGGGTGATGTGACCCCGAAGCGTGACAGGTGCATGGCCGGGTCGCCCCTCCCGGGATGTTCAGGCCGTACTCGGGCCTTGGATACGAAGATCACGCCCCATGCTTCGAGAATGCTCGAGACTCGAGTCACACGAGCCTTGAATCCCTGAGTTCTCTCGCCGTGGCGTCGACTGCGGCGAGGCGGCGGAGGACTTCCTCGAACTGCGGCGCCTCGTCCAACACTGCGGCCATCGTCTGGGCAGCGGCTTCGGCCTTACCGAGTTCGAACAGGGCCAGCGCACGCCAGAAGTCCAATTCCACGCCGTGCGGCAGGCGTTCCGCCAACGAGAGGTGATGCAGCGCCAACGCCTCTTTTCCTTCCGACAAGGCGGTCTGGGCTCGCCGGAGAGCCCGGTACGACCGGTCGACGGTGACGAGCCGGCGCAACTCGGCTATCGGGTCGGGGTGGTCGGGCACGCTGAAATCGATCCCCGCCTCGAACCCTTCCTCCAGCTCCTCCTGACCCGGCGCCACTCGGATGGCGGCCGATTGGACGCCCCGGAGGTCTCCGCCGTTCTCCTGGGCCACCTCCAGGGTGGAGACCATTCTCTCGGCCAGCGTCCCCTTCGAACGTGGAAAGACCTCCGCCATCGCCTCCACCACCCGTTCGGAGGCGAGCAGGTTTCCGAGCACCGCCCATCCCTCCCCTACGACATGGCCGGCATGGGCGATGCACCGCGAGCCGGTGTGGACCGCGACCCGGCCGTCGGAGTCGACGAAGGCGACCTGACGCCGGTCCCTCTCCGAGTCGTCGGCGAGCAACCGCTCCAGGGCATCTCCGGCCGGAACGCCATCGCTCATCGCGTCCAGGCCACGCCATCCGTACGAGGGGTCGGTCAACGCCTGGGTGACCACCGCACCGACGCCGAAACGCACCCACGGCGCGGTACGCCCTACGTTGAACCAATGGGACTGGACCGCGACGCCGTAGGCGCCGGACTCCGGGTCGTAGGCGATGACCGAATACGTCACCGATCACCCTCTCACGCGGACACCGGCTTGGTCGTAGAGATGGCATGCGACGAAATGACCTTGGGCTCCTTTCAGCACCGGCTCTTCGACGGGACAGCGCTCGAAAGCGTAAGGGCAGCGGGTCCGGAAGTTGCATCCCGAGGGAGGGTCGATGGGCGACGGAACGTCCCCTTCGAGGAGGATCCTGCGTCGGCTGCGCTCCACTTCCGGGTCGGGGATCGGCACCGCCGACAACAGAGCCTGGGTGTAGGGATGCTTCGGGGCGGTATACAGCTCCTCACGCGAGGCGGTCTCGACGATCCGCCCGAGGTACATGACAGCGATCCGGTCGGAGAAGTGCTGGACCGCGGCCAGGTCGTGGGCAATGAAGAGGTAGGTGAGCCCGAGCTCGTCCTGCAGGTCCTGGAGCAGGTTCATCACCTGGGCCTGGATCGAGACGTCGAGGGCGGCGATCGGCTCGTCGCAGACGATGAACTCCGGCTCGGTGGCGAGAGCCCGGGCGATTCCCACCCGCTGCCTCTGCCCGCCGGAGAACTCGTGCGGGTACCGGTTGCGGTGGTCGGGGTTGAGGCCCACGAGCTCCAACAACTCGCCCACCCGGCGACGTCGCCCGGCGCGGTCGCCTCCGAGGCCGTGGACGACCAGCGGTTCGGCGACGATGTCGCCGATGGACATCCTCGGATCGAGCGACGCCATCGGGTCCTGGAAGATCATCGCCATCCGCCGGCGTATCCGCCGGAGATCGCGTTTGGGAAGCGACCGGACGTCGATCCCGTCGAAGTCGACCCGCCCGGCCGTGGCCTCGATCAATCGCAAGATGGCGAGTCCGGTGGTGGACTTACCGCAGCCGGACTCACCCACGAGGCCCAGCGTTTCGCCTCGCCGGACTGTCAGATCGACGCCATCGACCGCCTTCACGTCGGCGACGTGGCGTCGCAGCACTCCCCGGCTCCTCACCGGGAAGTGCACCTTCAGCCCTTCGACGACTACGAGAGGATCACTCATACAGATCCTCGGGGTCGAAATGGCATTTGGATCGATGCCCGGGGACGGGCTCGCGCAATGCCGGCTCCTGTCGAACGCACAGGTCGACGGCGTGGGGGCAGCGAGGCGAGAAGGGACATCCCCGCGGCGGGCGGAGCGGGTCGGGCGGCAGACCGGGGATGGCATCGAGGCGACGGCCGGTCCGACCAGGGACCGGAAGGCTGGCCAGGAGCCCTCGGGTGTACGGGTTGCGCCGGTCCCGGAACAGCTCGTCGACCCCCGCTTCCTCCATGATCTGGCCCGAGTAGAGGACCACCACCCTATCTGCGATCCCGGCCACGACCCCGAGGTCGTGGGTGATCCAGATGAGGGACATCCCCAGCCGCTCCTGCAGATCTTTGATCTCGTCGATGATCTTCGCCTGCGTCGTCACGTCGAGGGCCGTTGTCGCCTCGTCGGCGATGAGGACGTCCGGCTCGCACGAGATGCCCATGGCGATGACCACACGCTGGCGCATCCCACCGGAGAACTGATGGGGGTAGTCGTCGATCCGGTCTGCTGCCGAGGGGATCCCGACGAGGTCCAGCAACTCGATGGCGCGTTCGCGGGCCGCTCTTCCTTTCAGACCCAGGTGGAGTTCGATCGGTTCGATCAGCTGGTGGCCGATCGTCCGGACCGGGTTCAGCGAGGTCATCGGGTCCTGGAAGATCATGGCGATCTTGTTGCCCCGGACCTTGCGGATCTCGGGGTCATCGAGTGCCAGCAGGTTGCGACCCTCGAATATCGCCTCTCCTTCGACGACCGCGGGCGGGGTCGGAAGCAGCTGCATCAGAGCGAGCGACGACACCGACTTCCCAGAGCCCGACTCACCGACGATCGCCAGAGTCTCACCGGGACCGAGGTCGTAGGACATCCGGTCCACGACCTTCGCCGGGCCTTCCCTGGTTCGGAAGGTGATCGTCAGGTCCCGCACCGAGAGCACCGGCTGGGTCACGCCTTGCCTCTCGACTCGATCACCGACCGCTGCTGAGGGTCGAGCGCATCGCGGAGGCCGTCGCCGAATGCGTTGAAGGCGAAGACGGTCACGAAGATCGCCAGCCCGGGGAAGATCGCCATCCACGGCGCCTGTTGGAAGAATCCGCGGCCCTCGGACAGCATCCTGCCCCACGCCGGGTTGGGAGGCTGCACACCGAGGCCCAGGAACGACAAGGCTGCCTCGGCGAGGATGGCGAAGGCGAGACTGAGGGACGTCTGGACGATGATCGGCGCGATGACGTTGGGGAGGATGTGGTTGCCGATGATCCGTCCGTCGCTGGCTCCGATCGACCTGGCGGCTCGGACGAACACGGCGTCGCGCAGCGTCAACACCGAGCCACGGGTGATCCGGGCGAAGATCGGCGTGTAGACGACGCCGATGGCGATCATGGCGTTCACGATGTCGGGGCCCAGGGCGGCGAGGATGGCGATGGCCAAGACGATCGCCGGGATCGAAAAGAGGATGTCCATCAGCCGCATGAGGACAGAATCGATCCTCCCTCCGTAGTACCCGGCAAACAGCCCGATGGGGACGCCCACACCCAGGGCTATCCCGACGGAGATGAATCCCACCTGCAACGACACCCGGGAAGCGATGATCACCCGGCTGAACACGTCCCGTCCCAGTTCGTCGGTACCGAACCAGTGTTGCGCCGACGGCCCCTGGAGCCGATTGGCGACGTCCACCTCGTTGATGGTGTACGGGGCGATCGCGGGCGCCGCCAGCGCTACGACGACCAACAGGGCCAGGATCGCCAGCCCGGCGACGGCGAGCCGGTTGCGCAGGACGGTCTCCGCCGTGGTCCTGAAACGGGACCGGTGGGCGACTGGAGCGATGGGTTCGGATTCCTGGACGAGATCAGTCATAGCGCACCCGGGGGTCGAGCCAGGCGTAGAGGACGTCGACGACGAGGTTGATCACGAGGAACATGAAGGCGATGTAGAGCACCGCGCCCTGGAGGACGGTGAAGTCGCGGTCTCCCACGGCCAGGTAGGCGAGGCGGCCGATGCCCGGCCACGCGAAGATGATCTCGACCACCACCACTCCCCCCAGCAGGAACCCGAGTTGGAGACCCACGACAGTCACGATGGGGATCCAGGCGTTGGGGAGCACGTGGTCGAACAGGACCGCCCGTCGGCTGAGCCCTTTCGCACGCGCCATCCTCACGTAGTCCTGGTTGAGCGCCTCGAGCACCGCCGAGCGGACGAACCGGAAGATGATCGACGCCGACACCAACCCGACGGCCAACGCCGGGAGTATCAGGTGCTTCAGCCAGCCGACGAAGTCGGTGAACGGTGAAACGTAGCCCGACGGCGGCAACCATCCGAGAGTGAGCGAGAAGAGCAGGATGTACATGATCCCCGCCCAGAAGTCCGGGACCGACACCCCCACCTGGGAAATCGCGGTGGCGGCGTAGTCCAGCTTCGAGCCGGATCGGATAGCCGACACGACACCCAACGGCACCCCCACCACCAGGGCCACCGCGAGTGCCGCTCCGGCGAGCGTCATCGTGGCCGGAAGCCGTTCGAGTACCAGGCCGGTGACCGGCTGCCCGCTGCGAAAGCTCACGCCGAGGTCGCCTCGGGCGGCGGAGCCGAGCCACGAGAAGTATTGGATCGCCAGCGGCTGGTCCAAGCCGTGGCGCCGGACGAGAGCGTCGTAGATCTCCTGGTCGAACCTCGTGCCCAAGGCGGTGCGGACCGGATCGCCGGGGACGAAATGGATCAGGGCGAAGACGATGACACTGACCCCCAGGAGGGCCAGTGCCATCTGTCCGATTCGGCGAACCACGAACCCGGTCAACGAAGCGCACCTCCGTCGGCCGGGTCAGCGGACTCTGTCAAGGGTTGAGACTCGCTTCCACGAAACGAACGGCGTTGTCGCCTCGCACGCTGTACCCCTCCAAGGCGGGCGTCCACGCTCCGATGTTCTCGGGGTTGTACAGGTAGATGTATGAGGCGTCATCGACGATCATCTCGGCGGCCTGGTCGTAGAGCGCCTTGCGGGCGTCCTGGTCGGTTTCGACCCGTGCTTCGTCGAGGAGGGCGTCCATGTCGGGGTTCGAGTACCCCTGGAAGTTGAACCCCCCTTCGCTGTGGTGCTGGGCGTAGTAGAAGTCGTCGGGGTCGATGTTGCCGATCCAACTCAGCATGAAGGCATCGAAGTCGCCTTGACCCTGTCGGTCCAGCCAGGTGCTGAAGTCGACGTCGTCGATCTCCACGGTGATGCCCAACGGCTCGAGCTGGCTGGCGATCACTTGGGCCTGTGTCACGGTCTCGGGGAACTCCGAGCTGACCATGAACGCAAACGACAGGTCGGTGACCCCTGCCTCTTCGAGCAACGCCTGGGCGCCCTCGACGTCACCGGGAGTGAAGGGGGCATACTCGTGGTACCAGAAGTTGCCCTCGGGGATTGCGGTCTGGTTGGGAGTCGCCGCTCCGAACTGGGCCGCTTCGGCGATCACCTCCCGGTCGATGGCCATGGCGATGGCCCGCCGGACGTCGGGATTGTCGAAAGGCTCCCGGGCGTGGTTGAAGGCGAAGTAGTGGTAGTCGCCGCCGGGCACCCGCTCCAGCACGATCGAGTCGTCGGCTTCGAGAGACTCGAGCTCCTGGGGCGGGACGCTGTCGACCCAGTGGACTTCGCCGGTCCGTAGGTTGGTGAGCTTGACGGTCGGGTCTGGGATCTGGACAAAACGGATCTGGTCGAGGCGAGGCAGCCCCTCCTGCCAGTAGTCGGGGTTCCGCTCGAGCAGGATCCCTTCGTCGGGGCTGGACGACACGAACCGGAAGGGTCCGGTGCCGACCGGGTGGGTGTCGATGCTCCCGTCCTCGACGATCTCCTGGGGAACGATCGCCATCCCCTTGAACCCGCCGAGGTTCACGAGGAGGTTGGGGGTGGGGCGGGTGAGCTCGATCTCCACAGTGTTCTCGTCGACGGCCGTGACGGATTCGATCGACTCGAATCGGAAAGCGTTCGCCGCTCCGGTTTCGGGGTCCATGATCCGCTCGTAGGAGTAGACGACGTCGTCGGCCACGAGCTCTCGCCCGTTGTGGAACGTCACTCCCTCCCGCAGGTGGAACGTCCACGTGAGCTGATCGTCGGAGATGTCCCAGCTCTCGGCGAGAGCCGGCTCCATCGACAGGTCGTCTCCCGGCTGGACCAGAGTGTCGTACACGTTCTCGAGGATCTGGAAGCTGGCGTAGGCGGAGGTCAGATGCGGATCGAGCCGGTCGGGTTCGGCACCCTGGGCGGCGATCAGCGTGCCTCCGTCGGCAGTGGCTTCTTCTCCATCGTCGTCCTCGGTGTCGGTCGGCGTCGTTTCGGTGGTTCCTTCGTCGGCCGGCGCAGTCGTCGTCCCGGCGTCACCCACATCGACGCTCTCCCCTTGCTGGCAGGCGACGAGGACCATCGCCACGATCACCATGACTGCCAGGGCCCGCAACGATTCCCTTGGTTTCATTTCTCAGTTCCCTTTCTCGGCTCAGAAGCTGGGCGGAGTCACTGCTCCCACCACTGTCGCTTCCCGATCTGTCTCGTTCGCCCACCAGTGGGGCAGGGCGGGGTCGTAGGTGATGGCGTCACCGGTGTGCAGCTCGTGCTCCGTGTCGCCGACGCATACCCGCAGGTCTCCTTCCAACACGAGAACGCACTCCTCTCCCTCGTGTCGGAATGGGTTGGTCTGGTTCGAAAAGCCCGGCGGGATTCGGGTCTCGAGCATCTCCAGGGCACCGCGCAAGTCGGGGGTCAGCAGCTCGTAGATGAGTCCGTCGAAGCCGACCTGGAGTCGGGCCCGCTCGTGGTGACGGACGACCATGGGCCCCCGGATCGACTCGGTGGAGGCTTCGACGAGGTCTCCGATGCGCAGCCCCAAGGCGTCGGCGATCTTCTGGAGGGTACGAAACGACGGGTTGCCCTTGCCGCGTTCGATCTGAGAAAGGGAGCCGGCCGCGATGCCCGCCCGGCGGGCGAGCTCCTGGACGGTGAACCGCCCACTGCGCGCCCGGCGAATCATCTCACCCAGCCGCCGCGCAGCCGCGTCTTCGGCCTCGAACCCCTCGTTCATCAGATCAGCGATGCTGTTCAATATAGTGAACAAGGTACCGGCGTGCCATCCGGGCTCCACCGAGTGGCGGATCGAAGATCAGCGCCGTCTGCCGCTCCGATCGGCACGAGGGCCCCCTTCCCGGCGACTGGCCAGGTCAGCGTCCAGTTCGGCGCGGCCCCGGAACAAGTAGAGGGCAGCACCGATCACCGGAACGCACAGCACCGCGGTCCATTTCCACACGAGGACCCGGCGTGTTCCTTGGCGGTTCTGTAGGTCGTGGAGGCACAGGAAGGTCGGGATCCACCAGGCCCCGGCGAGGACCGCCAGTAGGATGAGCTCGCCGGGGCCTTCCACGGTGGATCCTCGGTCCTTCGCTCTTCAGTCGGCGACCGACGGGGTCATGTCCGCCGCCTCGGAGACGCTGGTGCGCCCAGGAGTCGGCAAGTCGAGGGCACGGATCATGACGCGGAACAAGACGAAGTACACGACCGCGTAGACCAATCCGACCGGGATCAGCATCCAGCCGTTGGTAGCCAGGTGCATGTTCACCAGGAAGTCGATGAGGCCGGCGGAGAAGCCGAACCCGTGTTTGATGTTCAGCAGGTCGGCGACCACGAGGGCGGAGCCCGACAGGACCGCATGCGCCCCGTAGAGCGCCGGGGCCAGGAACATGAAGCTGAACTCGATCGGTTCGGTGATGCCCGTCAGGAACGAGGCGAAGCCGGCCGACCCCATCACGGAACCGGTCGCCGCCCGCTCCTCGCGGTCAGCCGCTCGGTACATGGCATAGGAGGCAGCGGGCAAGCCGAACATCATCACGATGAACCAGCCGGCCATGAACAGCCCCGCCTCCGGGTCACCGGCGAAGTACCGGTTGAGGTCGCCGGTCACCGTCTCGCCGGCGTCGTTGACGAAGGTCCCGAACTGGAACCACACCAGGGTGTTGATGATGTGGTGCAGACCGAACGGGATCAATGCCCGATTGGCGACGCCATAGAGGAACGCTCCCAGCGCGCCGGCACCGACGACCCAGTTCCCGAACGCCTCGATCGCGCCACCGATCGGCGGCCACACGAAGTAGGCGATGACGCCCACGGCGATCGCCGCGAACGCGGTGATGATCGGCACAAAGCGCCGACCGCCGAAGAAGGCCAGGTAATCGGGCAGACGGATCGTGTGGTAGCGGTTGTAGAGCCATGCGGCGAGCAGGCCGATGATGATGCCGCCCAGCACGCCCATGTCGACAGTCACTGCCGCCTCGACCACCTCACCGTTCTCCACCACCTCGGGACGAATGACGCTGATGTCGTTGATCGCCTTGAGCACCAGGTAGCCGACGGCGGCGGACAGGCCCGCCACTCCTTGGCCGCCGCTGAAGCCGATGGCGACACCGATGGCAAAGATCAGCGGAAGATTGCCGAGGATCGCCTCTCCCCCCGCCTGCATGATCTGCCAGATGGTCTCGCCCCACTCCAGCCACGTCACGCTCTGGAAGTAGACGCCGAGCCCGAGCAGCAGTGCTGCCGCGGGGAGCACGGCGATGGGCATCATCAGTGAACGCCCGACTTTCTGGAGTTGCGCCATCATTTCGTAGACCTCCTCCTCTCTACGGTTCTTCAGCGCTGTGCCGGGACCGACTCCGGTCCCGGCTCTTCGTCGTCTGGCCGCGCCCGGCCCGCCTCGAACAGCGGGTCGCCCGCCGTGACCGTGCCATCGGCCAGCGGCGAGACCGATTCGCCCGACAGGACAACCACTGGGGAGTCCATGTCGATGCCGCGCTCTCTCATGAACGCCAGGTCCACACTGACCATCCGCTGACCCTTGGTGACGTCGTCCCCCTCGGCGACGTGGGTGGCAAACCCCTCGCCTTTGAGGCGCACCGTCTCGAGGCCGACGTGAACCAGCACTTGCAGCCCGTCAGCGGTCTGCAAGGCGATGCCGTGGCCGCCCGGGAACAGCTTCTCGATGCGGCCGTCGACGGGTGCGACGACGTCGGGTTCGGTGGGGTGCACCGCCAGCCCGTCGCCGAGCATCTTCTCCGCGAAGACGTCGTCGGCTACTCGTTCGAGAGGCACGACGCGGCCGGTGAAGGGACTCGCGACGATCGTCACGAACCCCCCATGATCTTTCTGATCTCGCTTTCGATGTTGTCGGCCTGAGGACCCAATACGACCTGGATGGCGCTGCCCATGCGCATCACTCCGTGCGCTCCGGCCTTGCGCAAGGCGGCGTCATCGACCTTGCTGTTGTCCGCTACCTGCACCCGGATGCGGGTGACGCACGGCTCCATCTCGGTGATGTTGTCCTTGCCCCCGAGACCGGCCAGGACCTTCTCCGCTTGCTCACGAAAACTCATCTACGTCGTCGCCTCCTTCCAGGTGGCCCGCACGTTGCGAGCCATTCGGTTCCATGTGTGCCGGACGCCGCGAACGGCGACCGCGTAGGCATACACGTTCTCCGGGTGGGCGATCCCGGTGAACCCGGCATCGCCGATGTGGTGAACGTCGACCCCGATTCGTTTGGCCATGAGCGCCAGCGACCTCAGCGTCGTTTCATCCGATCCCTCCTGGGAAGTGCCGATGGTCCCTATCGCCAGGCCGCCGCGTGACCGCACGACCTGGACCATCGCCGCGGCCGTTTCTTCGGAGAGGCCGGGGGCGGTGCCGGGGAGGGGCACCAGGACGCCGTGGGCACCGGCAGCAACCAGGCTCTCGACGAGTTCCGGCCCGAGCGGCTCCTCTGCTCCCGCTCGGTGCATCTTTCCCGCCAGGCACAGCAGGTGCGGTGCTGCCTCCCGAACCGTGCTCACCGCAGCCGCCCGATCTTCACCGGTGGCCCCCCGTCCCGGGTTGGCGGTGACGATGACGAAGGCGGCGTCACCTTCGGCGGCTGCTCGCGCCCGGCTCGCCGAGGCGCGTAACGGTTCCGGAACCGCGTCGACGTCCGGTTCGAGGTTCAGACCCACCGGCCGACCCAGTAACCGGGAGAGCCCTTGGAAGCCGATCGGCGGCGGGTCCACCGCCTCGAGACCGGTCATCAGCACCCGGTCGGCGTCGCTCGGGTCGACGAGGTTGAGGCATACCAGGTCGGCACCGAAGCCACATACCAGTTCAGCGTTGCTGGTGCCGTGGAGCAGAGGTGGCGCTCCCGCCACCACCTCGGCCAGGATCGTCCGGCCTTCGGCCGCGCGAATCGCATCCGCCAGGGCGTCGCCCCGCAATGCGGCGAGATCGGAACCGAAACGGTCGAGGATCCGCGTCACGACACCTCCGTGAGCGAATCGGTCGGCGACCGAGTGACGCCGACGGAACCCGACCGCCGAGAAAGAACCTGAACGGCGGGCCTGTCTCGGTGTGACAGGCGGATCATATCCCCCGGCCGCCTCGCGGCTGCCTCTTCACCTCAGCCCTCCGTTCATGGGATCAGAGACGCGGCTCAATATAGAGAACGAATCCTCGCCGCGCCGGGATACCTCAACGAGGGCTCAACGAGAGGTCGGCAAACCAGAATCCGCCACGGTGGACGACCTCCCCGCCGGTGACGTGCAGTCGGTCACCGAAGGGGGGCGCTGCCCAACAGAACGTGTGGAACTCGCCGCGTTCGCCAACGGGATCGACTCCGTCAGGCAGCCTGCCTGGATCCCAGCGCTGACCGACGAATGCAGGGTCCAGTTGGGCGGAGTCGACGCAGGTGATCGTGGCGCGCACACCGGATGCGAGCATCCGCTGCGCCAACTCGGTCGTGTCACGGTTTCCGAGCCAGATCGGAAACAGCGGCTCGATCCCCGTGGGCCGAAGCATTTCCTCCCGGTAGGCGCGGATGTCTTCCAAGTAGACGTCGCCGAAGGCGATATGGGTCACTCCCGCCTCTCCGGCCCGCTCGATCACCTGGAGCATCCGCCGCTGGTACTCCTCGTTGGGGCAGGGATCGGGGAGCGGCACGTCCCAGACAGGGAGACCCACGGCTTCGCCCTGGGCACGGAGGAGCTCCCGGCGAGTCCCGTGCATCGAAACCCGGCCGTTCATCTCGTTGGTCGTACTGAGGAGCCCGACGACGTCGACGCTCTCGGAGCGCAACGTGTGGAGGGCCCAGGCGGAGTCTTTCCCCGTCGACCAGGACAGCAGCACCCTCACCCGACGGAGCGTAGGCCGCCTATGGCTCTTCTAGAGCCGCGCCTTTGCTCGTCGGCGGTCCGCCCTCGTCGTCGGCCGGCTGCCCGGAGATGGCTTCGGAGCGGATGACCCTCTGGGAACGCTCCTCTTCCAGACGGTGCTCGGCGGCAGGATCGATGATCGCTTCGAACTCGGCCAGCGCATTCGAGATGGCAGCGCTCGTGCCGCGTCCGCTCCCCTGGCGGTAGCAGATCCAGCCCTTTGCTTCGGCGTATGAAGCCAGCAAATGCAGAACGAGCAAGCCGGCGACGATCCCACCTACCCAGAGCCGTCCGACCATCTCGCCTCCTGCGCCCAAGACCGGTGATGTCGCCGCATTTGATGGAATTCTCCCATGCTCGCCGCGCCCACCGAGCGCAGACGGTCGTAGATGGTGCGGTTGGCAGGGCTGACCTCGGCGGTGAAAGACTCATGGCCCCATCCAGATGCGGCTTGCAGCGCCTGCCGCAGCAGCGCTCCGGCGATGGTGGTGTTGCGGTACTCGGGCAGCACCCCCACCAGACCGAACCGGGGGCCGTCGGGGTTACGCCACATCCGCACGAGACCGGCGTAGTCTCCGCTGCGGTCATCGACGGCGACTAGATAGGCCGAGGGATCGAACGGCGGCGACTCGGTGAGCTCCTGGTGGAACCATTCCCGGTCGCCTTCCCAACCGTCTGTTCCCGGGGTCTGGCGACGGATTGCGTTGTCCAGGTCGAACAATCGGTCCTCGTCGACCGTATCGGCGCAACGGATGCTGACCTCGGACGGAATCCAGGCCCGCCGCAGCTTCGCCAGAACCCGGTCGAATCGGACTCGGAACCTCTCGGCGACGTGCTCGGTCTCGAATCCCGCCGACTGGAGCGCCTCCACTAGCTCTTCGTCCGCAGAGTCGGCGAAGGCGTATACCGGCCTCTCGAGTGCCTCTGTCACTGCATCGGCCAGCCTGGGGTTAGCGGTGCGATCCGGACCCGCGAAGTAGAGGAATGTTCGGCGGTCAGGTCGATCCCAGAGGCTCACGGCGGCGGCCGCCTTGCCCCCGTCGATCGCCATCCAGCGCCGCACCGGTTGGCCCTGGCACCCGTCGCGGGCTCGAAGCTCCGCGGCCCCCATTTCGTACAGGTCAGCGGCCAGCTCGTACTGATCGGTGAACCTGACTATCTCCACGCCTCGCTCGACCCTAAGACAGGACGTGATCGTTTGCCGAGCGATTCTGAGCAGGACGACGAGAGCTAGATCGCCCGTTACGCTCACTCGGCCTATGCCACCAGTTGTCGTGGCCGTCAGCTCCGACGAGAGCCACAACTTCAGCAAGGAGCAACGTCCGTCCATCCGGCTCCTGGAAGGGCTCGGGGTGGAAGGCGATGCCCACATGGGCACCTCCGTCAAGCACCGCTCCCGAGTCGCCAAGGATCCCACCAGACCGAATCTCCGCCAGGTCCACCTGATCCATTCGGAGCTGTTCGACGAACTCCGTGCCGCCGGGTTCAGGGTGGGCCCGGGGGACATGGGAGAGAACGTCACTACCCGCGGCGTCGACCTGCTCTCACTCCCCGCGGGAACCCGTCTCCATCTGGGCCCCGAGGCAGTCGTGGAAGTCACCGGGCTCCGCAATCCATGCCGGCAGCTCGACGACTTCCAAACGGGCCTCATGGCGGCGGTCCTCGATCGAGACCCGGACGGGAATCTGATCCGAAAAGCCGGGATCATGGGGATAGTCGTTCGAGGTGGGATCGTCAGGCCCGGCGATCCGATACGAATCGTGGAGCCTGCTCATCCTCACCGTCCGTTGCAGCCGGTCTGACGGGCCAGAGGCGCTCGAAGAACCAACTGGGCTCCGGGCCCCTGGCGGTCATCGTGGCCGACCACTTCGAGACTCGATCCTGACCGGCTGCTCGGGTGGCACGGCGAGTTCGATCCCTTCGCTCTGGAGTCGAGTCGTGACCTTGCGCTGGAGATCGCTCAGCGCCGGCCAGAGGTCTCCGTGACGGACAGTGGGTTGGGCTTGGAACACCACTCCTTCGGTTGTCAGATGCAGGACGACGACCTCGGGTGGCGGCTCGTCGAGCACCCGGGCGTCCTCCACCAGTTCGGCGAGGATCAGGTCCTGTGCCTTGGCCAGGTTCTGCCCGTAGGAAACCGTGATGTCGATCGACGCCCAGTGGATTCCGGACCGGGAGTGGTTGATCACTCCGGCGTTCTGGATGGCTCCGTTCGGCAGCGATGCCACCGAATGGTCGAACTGGCGGATCACGGTGTTGAACAGCTGGATGTCCTGTACCACTCCACGGACATCCATCGTCTCGACATCGTCGCCCAGCTGGAAGGGACGGAAGATGATGAAGATCACGGTGGCGGCGAAGTTCTCGAGGGAACGGCTCAAGGCAACTGCCAAGACGACCAGGACGATTCCCAGTCCCCACATGAGAACGTCGTCGGGCACTCCCAACCCCGACAACGCGACCAGGAGAGCAGCCACCATGACCACCACGTAGACGGCCTGGGCGAGGAACGAGCGCATCGTGGGCCCGAGGTTTCGGGATACCTTGGGTCGGTTCGTCAGGCGGCTGACCAGCCGCCTGCCCAGCCCGGCGAGTATCCGGCCGACGACCAGAACCGCGACGGCGATCAGGGCCCGCAAACCGATCTCGCCGGCCAGCTCGAGGACGTCGATTGGCATGGGCGTTCGAGCTCAGGCGCTCAGACGACTGCGTTGTGCCGTGACGCCTCCCGGAACCACTCCGCGCTCAGCTTGGGCGTGCGCTCCAGTGTGTCGAAGTCGACGTAGATGAG
>DATGOV010000044.1:0-38469 GCA_035305585.1 Acidimicrobiia bacterium
ACGACTGCAGCGCAAGCTCACGCGGGAGGGCTACCGAGCTCACGTCGCGTCTCCTGATGAACTACCCGAGGCGCTGAGGACTCTCGAAGAACTCCATCGGCTTCAATTCGGGAAACAGTCGAGCTTTCTGCCCTTCTTCGATCGCTTCTCACGCGCGGCGGTTGCCGGAGCCAGATCGAACCAGGTCTTCTTCCACACCTTGTACGACGCCGAGAACACCCCTGTTGCCATCGATGTGTGGATCCGTGCCGGGAACCGTCTCCTCAACTACATCGGCGGCCGCCACCCCGACGGCCCATCCGGCGCCGGAACGGTCCTCATCGCAGCCGCCATCGAGGACGCCTACTCCCGGGGGATCCAAGAGATCAGCCTCGGCTCCGGCTTCGGAGGTTGGAAGGAGCGGTGGGCTCCGCATCGGAATGACCAGCTCCACCTGACCGGCGCCGTGGGCCTTCGAGCGCGAAGCTTGGTATGGGCCCGCGACACGGCTCGCACCGCGGCGAGACTGGTCAGGAAAGATCGGAATCGGGATGAATGAACGGCGCCGCGTCCTGGTACTCATCAAGGGTCTCGGCATCGGCGGCGCCGAGCGACTCGTCTCCTCCGGATCCGCCTACTGGGACACCGATCGGTTCGAATACCACGTCGCCTACATCCTCCCCTGGAAGGACGCTCTGGTCCCCGAGATCGAGGGGCGGGGAATCGAAGTCACCTGTATTGGCGGTCAAAGAGGGTTCGATCCCCTTGTGCCCCTTCGGTGGCGCAGCCTCTTGAAGCGGTTCCGGCCCGACCTGGTCCACGCCCACCTACCGAGCGCGGGGATCCTCGCCCGTCTGTTCACGCCGGTGCCGGTCGTCTACACCGAGCACAACATCGCGAGTTCCTACAAGCCGCCGACTCGGGTCGCCAACCGGATCACCTACGGAATGAACTCTGTGGCTATCGCCGTTTCCGACGCAGTTCTCGACAGTATCTCTGACTTTTCTGGCGGCCCTCACCGAATCATCGAGAACGGGGTCGCAGTCGAGCCGAACGGTGACCGTGCCGTGGCAGCCCGACAGGAGCTGTCCGTCGACGACACGACGAAGCTCGTCGTTCACGTCGGGAACATTCGGCCCCACAAGGGACACTCCAACCTCCTGGCAGCGGCAGAGTTGCTGCTCGCCTCGCACGAGGACGTCGTCATCGTCTCCATCGGGGGCGAGAAGTTCCCCGGCGATCTCGAGCGTCTTCGGAACGAGGCGGCCGCGCGCGGAATCGACAGCAAGATCCGCTTCCTCGGCAGCCGAGCCGATGCTCTGGACTTCGTCGCCGCGGCCGACGTGTTCGTCAACCCGGCCGACGTCGAGGGGTTACCGGTGGCGATCCTCGAGGCGATGGCCCTCGGGAAACCGGTAGTGGCAACCGCCGTCGGCGGTGTGCCCTCAGTCGTCCTCGACGGACAGACGGGCCGGCTGGTGCCGCCGAAAAACCCCGAAGGCCTCGCCTCCGCGATGGCAGAGCTACTTGCCTCCTCCGAAGAGCGCCGACGGCTGGCTGGCAATGCCCGTGCCCTCATAGAGCGCCGATTCAGCCTCGCACGGATGGTCGAGAGGTACGAGGATGTCTATGAAGAGGTTCTAGGGGTGGTGCATCGATGAAGGCCGGACTGGTCCTCGCAACGGGGCTCGGAGTCGTGGCGTCGATCGGTCTCTCCCTAGCGGTGGGCTTCGGCCTCATCGCCGGTCATCTCGCGGTGCTCTTCATCCTGGCCTGCGTTCTGGCGTATTCAATCGGGCGGAGAGTGGCGCTTGCCGAGGAGCGGCGTTGGCTACCCGGGCTGTTGGTCGCGGCCATGGTCGCCAAACTCATAGGCGCAACCTTCCGGTACTGGCTTCTCTTCTCGATCTACGGAGGAACCGGCGATGCAGTGGCGTACCACCGTGTCGGAGTACAGATCGCGCAGGTATGGCGGGAGTTGTCCGTTCCCGCCATAGACACGGTGCCGATCACCGGGAGCTTTGGCACCAAACTCGTCGCTTGGCTCACCGGCCTCCTGTACGTGCCTTTCGAACAGTCGATTCTGGGTGGCTTCTGGCTGTTCTCGCTCCTTGCGTTCATCGGCCAGGTATTCCTCTACCTCGCATTTCGCAACGCGGCCGCTCGACCCGCATGGCGGCGCTATGCCGTCGTCGTCTTCTTCTGGCCGACGTTGCTCTATTGGCCGTCGAGCATCGGCAAGGAGGCGGTGATCATCTTCTTCATGGGAGTAGCGGCCTGGGGAGCGGCTCATCTCTACCGCCGCTTCCGGTTCGCCTGGCTGGTGCCAGTGGCAGCGTCAGTCGCCGCTATCGGCTTGATCAGGATCCATGTCGCCGCTCTTCTCGTCGGCTCGATCCTGATCGGTGCAGTCTTCGCTCGGGGACCACGTGGAATCGCGGCCGCCTTCAGGCGCTTCGGCATGGTGGCGCTCGGTCTCGCGGCGATGGTGCCCCTGGCTTCCGGTGTCGCCCAGGAGTTCGGTGTGTCCTTGCAGGGTTCGATCTCGATCGAGAGCCTCGAGCCGGCGTTCGGCGACATCAGCACTCGAACTGAGGAGGGTGGCTCCGCAGTCGACGCCGGTGCCATCACCTCACCGGCTGACATTCCGATGGGGATCCTCAAGGTCGTGTTCCGGCCGTTGCCCAACGAGATCTCCAACATCCAGACTGCCGCAGCCGCCTTCGAAGGCACGCTCCTCATCGGATTCGTTCTCTGGAGGATCCCAGCGATGGTCCGCAACTCTGGCCGACTGCGGACGCCGTACATGCTGATGTCGTTCGTCTACACGTGCGGATTCATCTTCGCTTGGAGCGCCATCAGCAACCTCGGCATCATCGCCCGGCAGCGATCCCTCGTGATGCCCTTCATACTGGCGTTGGTCGTGGGTCTGGGATGGCGAGATTCGATCGACGTCCGCCCCGGCGCCGTCCTGGAGCGGCGCCTCAGGGACCCCGGTATCCGCGCAAGCGCCGCCGGACAGCCTCTTCCCAGCGAAGACCGCCTCGTATCCGCGAACTGAACCACCGAACACCGTCGCTGAGTTGGACAGGGATCCGATACAGCAGGTGCGGGTCTTCGACGTTCGGGAACGGAGGTGGCCCGCCGAGCAGGGCATGCTCGTACCTCCGCCGTACCGCGGCGTCTGCAGTCGGCGACCAGTACCCCCACGTGTAGGCGAAGTATCGAGGCTGCGTATCCAGCCGCTTCTCGATGAGGCCGTTGGATCGGTCCAGCTCCTCCTCGACCTCACTCGGTGACAGGTGTCGGAAGTCCGGGTGCGTGTGGGTGTGACCGCCCACCGTCATGAGACCCGAATCGTGCATCTCTCTCACCATGTCCCAAGTGAGCGGATGCCCACCCGGATGAGAGCGCAAGGGCTCACCCGTCTCTAGAGGTGACGTGGTGAGGAAGAGGGTGAACGGCATTCCCCTTTCTTCGAGGAGAGGAAACGCCACGTCGTAGACAGACCGGTAGCCGTCGTCGAAAGTGATCACGACATCATCGCTGCCCGACGCATCCTCCAGGCGCACGACGTTTCCGTTCTCCACGAGCCAATCGAGATGCTTCTTGAAAGTGCCCGGCGAGACCTCCATCTCCAGGCCCGAGCCGCCACCGATCTGGTGATAGATGAGGATGCGCGGGCCCCGGAACTGGGGAAGGAGAAAACGGTCACCGGCGGCGAAGATCGCCTTGGACAGCTGTCTGAGGGCTCCCGTCATCCAGCTGGTTCGAGCGCTGAAAGCTCCCGCTCAGTCAACACGGGGAACGAGATGATGCCGAGACGCTGCAGGGGAGCGAGATTGCTCTTGATCCCCTGGTCCCACCTCGGCTGCCACCCGGTCGGCTGCTCTCCTTCGTCGAGAGACGGGTACCAGATCCTCGACTCGGGACGACTTCCGTCCAGGAGCCAGGCGATGGCGAGGCCCAGATGACGGGCATCTTCCATCTGCTCGTCGAGCTGAGCGACAGCTGTCTCGTCCCCGACCACTTCTTTCCGGCGACGGCGGCGAGCCAGCCTTTCGATCGCGCGGATCACGACCGAGTCGACGAACGTCTCCATCCGCTCCCGCTCGAAGCGCTCAGCTGCCACCAAGGCGGAGATCGTCCCCAGGCGGCTCGTGATGTGCCACACCGTGGGCTCCCAGTTTTCGTTTTCAGCGTGTAGCGGGAAGTAGCGCCGGTCGACCCAGCGATCGATGCTGGTCGCAGAACCGCCCTCATCGCCCGCACTGAGCGCCTTGAGCAAGAGCTCCTCGAACTTCGTGGCGTCCGCCCGGCCGAGCTCATTGCGGAACTCGTTCCGCAACCGCGAGCCGAGCGAGGGATGTCCCTTCCAGGTCGAGAGCGGGATGAAACCCGCCTCCTCCACGGCAGTGACCGTAGCCGGATCCAGGCCCGCGTTGCCGTCGGCCAGCACCAGCGCCGTCACCCAGCTCACAACGAACTGCTCCGCGTCGGAGACGACAGCCTCTGGGGATTCCGACTTGAGGAGGTCGTACATCGCATCCATTCTCGGAAGCAACGGCTTCGATGGCGGCTCCTCCGAGGGAACTGCGACCAGCGCCGGGCGCTCTGCTCGGACCGCAGCCGCAGGGACCTCGGGTTCTTCCTCCGGCGGAACCTGAGCCTCTCCCCCGAGGAGCTCCTCGACGCTAGTTTCCTCGTCGACCAGCGCACCTTGGGCCGAGGCGACCTCGGGCGCTGGGACAGGAGCCGGTTGAGTTTGGGGCCGAATCTGCGGGGCTGCGGGCTCCGCTTCGAGCCGTTGGCGGCGGACCCGGTGCAGCCACTCTCGGAGATGGTCACCGGGATGACGCAAGTAGGACAGGAGGGAGGTGAGCACGAACGCACCCACCAGGTCGATGTCGCGGTACGACATCTCGTCGTGGAGATCCAGCAAAGCGGCTCTGGTGGTGACGCCAGGTCGCGTGGCAACGAGCACCATGTCACAACGATCGAGAACCGCTTGCGTCGTGGCGGCCCCGAGTTCGTCGCAAAGGACGACCACGACGTCTCGCGTCTCCCTGAGGACGTCGATGAGGTGAGAGACGGCCGGCCCGGCCAGAACGTCCACGGCGACACCCGGCTCTCCCGCCGAGATGATCATCAGGTCGTCCTGGATTGCGCCGTCGCCCGGGGCGCTGTCCACCAGTGCGTTGACTGCTTCCTCGTCGGAGTCGACGACCTCTTGCAGCGAGAACGCATGATGTCGGAATTCGGGCTGACGCCAGGCAGAATCGAACGAAGCGTCGATCAGTGCCGTCTGCACCGAGGTACTTGCGAACGCGGAGGCCAAGTCGACGCCGAGGGTGTGTGAATCGTGAGCGCCGACACCGGACCGCACGACGGCGAGCACGAGCTCATCGCCTTTGGCACGTGCCCGGATCGTCGATCTCATCAGTTGGATGGCGGATTTGCGTTTGCTCGTGCCCGACTTGAGATACCAAGCGACTCCGCCACGCGGCCTGGTGACTACGGAGGGCAAGAAGTGGACCGGCGCGGCGTCGCTAGCTGTCCACACCGGCCCGACCAGCCGCTCGGACAGGGCCAGCACCCCGAGCGAAAGCCCGAGCCCGATCACAAAGGCAACGGCTGCGGCGATCTCGACTGGGACCTCGGTCGGCGTCTCTTCGATGGTCTCGATGACCCCGAGCAGTGGGAGTCCCTCGAGATCCGTACGCTCGATCAACAGGCTCTGATACCTGGCCTCCAGGGCGTCGTACTGACCTTGGAGCACGCGGAGCTGCGTCGCCTCGGGCGACAGCGGGTCGAGCGTCCGGGGCAGCGACGCCAACTCGGTCTCGACATCGATGATCGCCGACTGCACCTGTCGGAGCTCGGCCTGCAGCTCCGACTGCGACGGAGCGTCCTCTCCCGTGGGAGGAACTCGGATGTCACGCTCGAGCGTCAGCTCTCTCCCTTCGAGATCAGTGAGCAGCGCCTGCAGCTGCCGGCGTCGGTCCTCGATCTCCGGGTCGGCCGACGTGGCCTGGACCAGTGCGTTGATCTCCGCTCTGACTGCATCGAGCTTCGCCAACGTGGACTCGATCTGACGTGTCAGCTCACCTTCGATGTCGAAGGGATCCAGACCGACCAGGCGCTGGCGCATCTCCTCGACGTTCGCCTCGGCCTCCTCCGCTGTAGAGCCCGTGGCGACGAACGTGAGGCGTCCCAGAGCGGGGTCAGCTGTGATGTTGAAACCCGGGCGAGTGAGGAACTCCTCGTTGACCTCGATCGCGGCGAGACGCGCGTCCTCCAACTGGGTCTCGACAGATTCGAGGAGCTGCTCGCCGAGCAACTCGAGACCATCCACGTCGCTGACGAACGTCACCGAAGCGGTGGCTTCGAAGGTCGGCTCGATGGAGTCGTTGCGGAGATTCGTCGCCCACACCGCGGTGGCCACCGTGAGCAGCGTGATGAAGAGAACGGTGCGCCAGCGGTAACGCAGGATGCGAAACGGTTTGCCTGCCATCAGATGTTTGCCTTTTCAGGATCCTCGAGCGTGATGACTTCGAAACCATCCCATTCATGGGTGGCGAGATCACGCAGCCCTTCACGTACCCCCACCATGTCCTGCTCGGCGGCGAGTCGATCGAGCAGGGTGACGAAATCATACATGGTGATCGGTCCAGGGGAAGGGGGCCGAGTCGTGTTGACTCGCGGGTGGAGCGTCGGAATCAGCTCACCGTGGGCGAGAGACTCCGACAGCTTCTCGCCCGGGCGCGTACCGACGATCTGGATCGTGACATCCCGGTCCGGGACCAGGCCAGCCAACCGGATCAGCCTCCGGGCGAGGTCGTAGATCCGCACGGGCTCACCCATGTCCAAGACGAAGACCTCCCCTCCCTGAGCCATGGCCGCCGATTGCAACACCAGCTGAACGGCCTCGTCGACCGTCATGAAGTAGCGCGTCATCTCGGGGTCGGTGATGGTCACGGGCCCTCCGGCCTGGATCTGCCGAATGAACGTGGGCACGACGGAGCCCCGGCTCCCCAAGACGTTTCCGAATCGCACGGACGTGAAGATTCCGCTCTGCGAGCGCATGGCTTCCTGCTGGACCACCATCTCGGCGACCCGCTTGGATGCACCCATCACGCTGCTGGGCCGCACGGCCTTGTCGGTGCTGATGAGAACGAAGCGTTCCACACCACCTGCCTGACGGAGAGCGTCGAGGACATTGACGGTCCCGCGCACATTCGTCTTCTGAGCCTCATCGGGGTGGGCCTCGAGAACCGGGACGTGCTTCAAGGCGGCGGCGTGGAAAACGACCTCTGGCCGAATCTGGAGGATGTGGCGCTCGAGGGCGTCGTAGTCGCGGATGTCACAGAGCACCGGGTTCACCTCGTCGCGCCGGGACCCGAGGCTGAGCAACATCTCATGTAGCAGCGTCTCGTCACGGTCGAGTGCGTAGACGGCGGAAGGGGCGAACTGCACGACCTGACGCACGATCTCCGAACCGATGGAGCCGCCCCCGCCGGTGATGAGGATCCGCTTGCCCACGAGCAGCTCACGAACGGCCACCAGGTCGGTCTGGACGGTGGGCCGCGGCAGCAAGTCCGTCACCTCGATGTCACGCACGTCGACGGCCCCCTGGGTGCGGGAGAGGATCGCGGCGGGGTCGGGAACGATTCGAAGCCGCACGTCTATGCCGAGGCACAGGTCGACGATGCGCCTGACCAGCTCGTCGGTTCCTCCCACGACGATGACCTGCTCGACGTTCATATCGACGACGAACTTCTCCAGGTCGTCGATGGTGCCGATGATCGGAGTCCCCGCGAGCCAGCGCTCTCTTTCGGTCTCGACCGTCTCGACGAAACCGAGTATCTCGAGCGATGGGCTGGCCTCCCGGGCGAAGACGGCCGCAGCCCTGTTCGTGCCCACGACGATCGCCCGAGCACGGCGGGGGGCGCTCGCCATCCGGCGATAGGAAAACATCCGCGATCGAAACCGAACCAGTCCCATCCCGGCAGTGGCGATCGCCGTTCCGAGGATGAGTGTGCTGAGGGGTATCGGGTGGTCTGACTGCATCGCGACGACGACCACCATCACCGTCAGGACACTCAGATTCGAGAACAGGACTTGCTTCGCTTCGGCGATGCTGGCGTGCTCCCAGACGTGCCCATACGCGCCGGTCACGACGTTGGCCCCGATGTGGAGCACGACGAGGAGGGGCAGATGGGCCATGAGCTCCGGCCAGTACCTGTCCGACACACCTGGATCCAACAGGCGCAGGGCCAATGCGATCACATACGCGGCGACGACGACGAGAGCGTCGGTCAGAGCAAACGCGATGTCTGCACGAACGCGCGCCGCCTTGATCGCGAGCGTCTTCCCAAACGGTCCGTGGCTCGAAACGCCACGCGGTTGCCGACCATCGGCAGAGTCAGTGGTTCCCATGCCTCCCAGCTCCTTGGCCCACTTGAAAGCGTAAACGACAAGTCGCTTTCGTCCAGGTACGTATGTATGAGTCGCACGACCCAAGATGAAATACGCCATCTAGACACCTCGGGTTCTCCCTGTAGCCTCTCGACGCGTAAGCGTCTGGGAGGACCGATCAATGAGAGCGCTGGTGACTGGCGCTGCCGGTTTCTTGGGTCGACACGTAGCCCGCAAGTTCCTCGAAGAAGGCTGGGAGGTGACGACGTTCGACAACCGCGCCGCGGATGTCGACGGCGCCGAGCCGATCCAGGCGGATCTTCTGGACTCGGAGGCGGTAGAGGCCGCCGTTGCGGCAGTGGACGTCGTCGCTCACGTAGGGGCGATCGGCGACGTGTATCTCGCCGCCGAGAAGCCCGAGCTAGCGGCAGCGGTGAACGTCGTGGGAACGACCAACATCGCCAACGCGGCCGTGAAGCACGAAAAACGGGTGGTCTACGCGTCCACGTGGGAGGTGTACGGCAAACCCGAATACGAACCCATCGACGAGGACCACCCTTGCCGACCGGACCACCCCTACAACATCACCAAGCTGGGTGGTGAGATGATGTTCTTGTCGGCATGTGAGCTGCGGGGGTTGTCCGGCGTCGCTCTGCGTCTCGGAACCGCGTACGGGTCGGGACTCCGACCGAACTCCGTGTTCCGGATCTTCATCGACCGGGCCAAGAAGGGTGAGCCGATCACGATCGCCGGCGACGGTTCGCAGGGAAGGCAGTTCACCCACGCCTCGGACATCGCCCGCGCATTCCTGCTCGCAGCAGAATCGGATGTGTCGGGGATCGCGCTGAACACGATCGCGCCGGAAACGACGACCATCCGAGAGCTCGCCGAGCGCGTGGCGGCGCGTTATCCGACCGAGGTCCAGTTCGGGCCGAAGCGGCCGGGCGACGTTCCGCCTTCGACCGTGTCGCCGAAGAAGATCGAAGAGGTTCTCGGCTGGCGGGCCGAGACCTCCTTCGAGGTCGGACTGAACGAGTTGATGGACGACCTCGAAGCTCGAGAAGCCTGACCGAAATCGAAAGTGGTCAATCTGTGGCGGGTGGCCGAGAGGCCACCCGCCATGTCATTGCCAGCGCGACGACTCCAACACCGAGGACCACGAGGAGCGCCGCCGTCTCCGGAAGCAGCCACAGCGACAGCAGCGTCGCGCCCACGATGATCGCGTGAGCACCCGTGAGGAGGAGTGTCACGGCGGGTACACGCATCCCCGAGTGGACCAAGCGGTCGTACACATGACCTCGGTCTCCTTCGAACAGACGGCTGCCCTGTTGGAACCGACGACCGACGGTGATGACGAGGTCCACCAGGAACATCCCCAAGAAGCCCAACGCGGCGAGGCGGGTCAGGACGCCGTCGCCTGCCCGTGAGACCGTCACACCGAGAGCGATCGCCGCTCCGACCAGGTAGGCCCCCCCATCTCCGAGGAAGACCCGCCCGGGATGCCAATTGAACGGCAGGAACCCCACCACCGCCGCAGCCAGCAGCAGAGGAACCCACGGAGACTGTCCCCCCAGAGAGGCATATGCCGCGAGACCGATCAGGCTCACCAGGCCGCTCGATCCGGCGAGCCCGTCGATGCCGTCGTAGAGGTTCACGGCATTCACCGCCACCACGACGACCACGACGGAGAAGAGGAAATAGCCGACCGAGTCGTTCCAGAGCTCTGCGCAGAGAACCGCGGCCGCCGAGACTTCGACGCCGAGACGGACGCCTGGCGACAGCCCGACTCGATCGTCGATCGCCCCGAGCAGGGTCAGGATCACGAGCCCGGCGAGGATCGTGGGATCCATCCCTCCGATCCACAGCATCGGGACCAAGACCGCGATCAGCAGCCCGGGCCCGGCCAATGGGATGGCACGCACCTCGTGGGTCTTCAGGGCGTCCCGTCCCGGCTCGTCGACGTAGCCGAGAGGCGGACCGACAACGGGAAGGATCTTGCACCAGAGCCACGACAACGCGGCCGCGGTCAGGGCTGCGACCACTCGAGCACCTCGGACGACTCGCCCTCGTGGACCTCGATTCGCGTGACCGGCACGAACCCCATTCGTCTGTAGGCGGCGATCGCCACCGCATTGTCGGACCCGACAACGACCCGGACCGTGGGTGTCGAGAGTCTGCTCAGGAGCTCTCGCCCCAGAGCAACTCCGACACCGCTCCCTCTCCGGTCCGCTGCGACTGCCATCGCCAGCAGCTCGGCCCCCGATGCCTCCTCACCCGTGCCGTATCGGAACGACTCCCACAACCGGCGTACGACCCCGGGGCGGACGAGCCGTGGGAGAACGGCCAACCCTGCCCGCCACCCATGTTTGAGAGCGAACCGTCGATAGAAGGCGGCAGTGGAACGGGTGCCGGCAACGAATCCAATCGGCCCGCTGTCGTCCTCGGCGATGATCGCCACGCCGTCACGGTCGGCGACCATCGCCCGATAGAGCAACCGTAGGAACCGTGACCCCAGCGTCGAGAGGAAGCCGGTAGTGATCGACCGTTGGTGCATGGCCGCCATGAACTGCACATCCCGCTCATCGGCAGGGCGGGTCGAGACCTCCCCCTTCCAGCGTCCGGACAAGGCTTCGGCCAACTCGTGCAGACCCTTCTCTCGGGCCAGCCGGAGATAGGTGGCCATGACCGTCTCCACCACTCGCCGTTCATCGAAAGATCGCTCGGCCTTCGCCCGAGCCTCTGAAGCGAGCCGACTGCGTACCGACGGATCACCCAGCTTCTCGATCGCGTCCCGAAGGGCTAGTGGGTCACCCACCGGCACGAGGTAGCCGTTTCTGTCGTGATCGACGACCTCTCGACACCCGCGAATGTCGGTGGCTATCACGGGCAGGCCCATCGCCGCGGCTTCCATCGCGGCCCGCGGGAACCCTTCCCGATGTGAAGGCAGGACGAACACGTCCATCGCTGAGTACAGGCGATCCATATCCGTGCGCATCCCCAAGAACCGCACCCCGCCGGCGCGCGCTCTTTCGATCGACTCGGCGGGCACGGCGTCGGGCTTGTCGGGGTCCTCCGGCCCGATACAGACCACGACGAAGCGACCATCCAGCCCCTCTGCCGCCTCGAACAGCTCGGCGTACCCCTTTTCGAGCACCAGACGTCCGACGCAGCCGACGACCACGTCGTCCGACCCCAAGCCCAGCTCTTCTCGCACCGCTCGTCGAACCTCCGGCCCGACTCGTCTTGGGTCGAAGCGCTCCAGATCCACACCGTTGCCGAGGTGATGGACCTTCGTCGGGGGTGCGATCCGTAGACGCGCCATCAGCGCCGCATCTTCCGAGCTCTGCACGAGCTCAGCGTCGCTGAAGCGGCTGGCGATGGCCTCCAACGCGTACACGACGGCTCTCTTCATGAGGGGATCGTCCGGCGCCGCATAGATGCCGTGGACGGTATTGACGACGATGGGGATCCCCATGAGTCGGCCGAGGACCCGGCCGTACAGACCCGGCTTCGGATTGTGGGTGTGGAGGATGTCCGGCCGTTCCCGACGCAGAACTCCGACCAGCTCCCACATGGCTTTGAGGTCCGCCCTCGGATCGACCCCGCGCGTGGAGGATTCGAGGGGGACGTGGCGGATCCCGCGAGACTCCAAGTCCGCCACCCATGGTCCCGGCGCCGAGATGCCGACTGACTCGATGCCGTGTTCGATCGGGGCGAGCAACTGGGGCAGGATCAGGTAGCGCAGGCTCAGGTCCACCGTCGTGATGTGCGCGATCTTGGGCCGACGATGCCTCATCTCGACGCAACCTCCCGCAGCAGCCGGCCATAGCCTTCCACGCTGCGTCCGATCGAGAACCTTTGGGCGGCGAATGCTCGGGCGGACTCGGCCATCCGCAGGCGGAGGGGTTCGTCAGCGGCCAATGTCTTCAGGGCCGTCACGAATGCTCCGAGGTCGCCGGGCTGGACGACGTATCCACTCTCGTCGTGGATCACTGCTTCCGCCGTGCCGCCCACATCCGAGGCCACGGCGGGCACCCCGGCCGCTGCTGCCTCGATCACGACTCCGGGGAGCCCCTCGGTCCGGGAGGTGAGCAGCAAGACGTCGGCCCACCGCAGGTGCGGAGCCAGGTCTCGCACCGACCCCAGCAGCTCGACACCCGCGCCGCGCGCCTCGATCTCTCCGCGTAGGGGACCGTCCCCGGCCATCCGCAGAATCGCCTCACCTTCGAGGGCCCTCACCGCCTGGACGGCAGTCAGCGGATCCTTCTCCGCCGACAGGCTGCCCGCGAACAGAATCCGAAGCGGGCGGTCTCGTCTCTCCTCGATGGGGACATCGAACCAGTGCTCCTCGACGCCTCGGTAGACCACGGAGAGCTTCGACGCCGGAACACCGTTGCCGCGGAGTTGGCTTCGGGTCGCCTCGGAGACGGCGGCGACGTGGTCGCATCCCGCCAGGAGCAACCTCTGCAAGGTGCGGTGCACCGAACTGCGCAGCCAGTACGACGGCTCCCCGATCGAGCGGTACACGAGCCCGGGCCGGGGGCGAACGAGCCGTGAGACGGCCACCGCATAGCGCAACGTCGCTCCACCATTGGCGAGGATCACGTCCGGGCGGCGCTCTGCCAACCGGCTTCTGAAGGCCCGAACGATCGAAGGCTGCAGTCCTTTCACCTCTCCCCCGACAGCGAGCGGGATCGTCTTCAAACCGGGCTGCCTGCTCCCGGTGAGCGACAGCAGCTCGATGTCCCAACCCTCTGCCGCCAGCCGGTCCACGAGCAGACGGCCGAATACCTCGGCGCCACGGCGGGCGTCGGACGTCACGAGCACATCGACTCGAGGTGGAGGATCGTGCAAGTCGCTCAAGAAGGAACCCCTCGGTCGGGCGAGTCTATCCGCGGGGGCTGGCACCACCTCTAGGCCTAGCGAACAGGATCGGATGCGGCAGCGTCAGTGCGGCCGCTCCACCTCTCCCGCAAGGTGTCACCGGCGGGTTTCCCCTTGGGGGTGTAGCCCAGCTCTTGCTGTTCCGCGGTGCGTTCATCGAACCACATCCACCAGTGGAACCCTGCGAACCACGACTCGTCGTCCAGTGCCCCCAACATCGCCCGCAGGGCTGCGTCCTGTTCCTCGACAGACACGGCCGACGAGACATGAGGGTCGAAGGGACGGGTGACGGCTCCTTGTTGGCTCGGGTATCCGACCTCGGTCAGCACCACCTGCCTCCCCAGGCGGGCGGCCAAGTCACCGATCCGCTTTCCGATCGCCTCCCATGACTCCGTCAATCGGTTCACGTCGGTGGTCGGCTCGTCCGCCAACGGGAAATAGGCGTCGATGCCGATCAGGTCGAGGGCGTCCCAGAACGGCACGTCCTCGTAGCTGTCGTGGTTGGCCGCATATGTGAGTGGGCCGTCGTACACGGCTCTCACCTCGCCGATGATCCGCCGCCACTCCTCCTCCGCATGGAGGGTGCCCGCTAGCTCGGTTCCCACGACGAACTGATCGGCGTGCTCGGCGGCGGCGATCGAGGCGTAATGGAGGATCATCTCCTCGTAGGCCTTGAACCATGCGGCTTCGTCTTCCGGTGCGATGTCGAGCCGGCTCCCTCCGTCCACCAGGTCGACGTGCGGCTTCAGCATGACGGACAGACCGAGCTCGCGCGCATTTCTCATGGCCGTGACCAGTGCCTCATCGGTGGTGGTCCGACCCGAGGCCTCGGGATAGAGGTCGGAGTCGGTCGGCGAGTCCTGATACCAAGTGGGAACGATGCTGACCCATTCGGCACCAAGCTCGGCGATCTCGACCAGCAGCTGCGCATACGGTTCCTCGCCGTACCCCGTGTCGTCCCAGAGCGGCGCAGCCACTCCCTCCTGGTCCGGATCGGGACTGACCATCGGAGGAGGCACAGGGGGGAGCGATGTAGTCGAAGTAGTGATCGGCGGGGCCGTCGAGGCAACGGGCTCAGTCGTCGCCGGCGCGTCCGCGGTGGGAAGCGTGGGGCCGGTTGTCGGGCTCGATGCGGGGTCCGAGCAGGCAGCAAGGACAGCCAGGAACGCTAGGCACAACCGGAACAGGATCTGGGTCCCTGATCCCATGGGAAACGTCTTGACGGTCCACCGCCCGGTGTTAGGTTTCGCCTCAAGAGCCATAGGGATCACCTAGTGGGGGCTCAAGGGCAAATCGGGAGGCAAACGGCATCATGCGCGTTGGCGTAGTTGGATGCGGCTATTGGGGCTCGAAACACGTTCGGGTTCTCTCGTCGCTACCGGAAGTGAGTTCTGTCGTGGCCGTCGACAGCGACGAGTCTCGTCGATCGACCATGACCCAGCGGTTCGCCGATCGCGGGTTCGACGACTTGTCGAGCGCCGTCGACCACGTCGACGCCGTGATCGTTGCGGTACCACCCCGCCTGCATTTCGAGGTCGCGTATGAGGCCATCGCAGCAGGTAAGCACGTCCTCGTGGAGAAGCCATTGGCGACGTCCGTCGAGGAAGCCAGGAAGCTGATCGACTTCGCCAATGAACAGGGCGTTGTCTTGATGGTCGGCCATACGTTCGAGTACTCGTCGGCTGTCAATCACCTGAAGTCTCTCATCGCTGGCGGTGACCTGGGCACCGTCCAGTACATCGATGCCGCATGGCTGAACCTCGGCCTGTACCAGGACGACGTGAACGTCTTGTGGGACCTCGCGCCTCACGGCATATCCGTCTGCAACTTCCTCCTGGACTCGCAGCCGACTCGGGTCGGGGCCTGGGGCTCGCGACATGCCAGCGGGAGAGGATTCGAAGATGTGGCGATGCTCCGGCTGGAGTACGAAGCGGCCGAGGTCACAGCGTACCTTCGGGTGTCTTGGCTGGATCCGGCCAAGGTCAGGCGGGTGACGGTGGTCGGCAGCAAGCGCATGGCGGTCTTCAACGACCTGGCCCACGCCGAACCTCTCCGGATCTACGACCGAGGCGTGGACAACGACGACAGCACCGACTACAGCGCCGCAACTCTCACTTACAGGTACGGAAGCATCGTCTCCCCGTATGTGCCGACATCAGAGCCCCTGATGAACGAGTTGAGCCATTTCATCGAATGCGCCACCACCGGTGCCCCGCCTCGCACGCCGGGTGAGAGTGGACTGGCGGTGGTGGCGGCCCTCGAGGCGGGCGACTTGGCGATGTCGTCGGGCCAACTCGTTCCAGTCGTCGAGGAGACTCCGCTCCAGGTGATCAACGGCGCCGAGGAGTTGGCGGTATGAGAGTCCCCTTCCTGGACCTCGCAGCAATGCATCGACCGCTGGCCGAGCGTTTCCAGGAGGCTTGGGATTCGACCTTGGCGACCTCGGGCTTCATCGGCGGTCGTCACGTGGACGACTTCGAGCGCCGGTGGTCGGAATACTGCGAGACCAGCGAGGCGATCGGGGTCGCCAACGGCACGGATGCGCTGCGCATCACCCTGGCGGCGCTCGGCGTCGGCCCGGGCGACGAGGTGATAGTCCCGACGAACACGTTCGTGGCCACGGTCGCGGCCGTCAAGGCGGTAGGGGCTACCCCGCGTCTGGTGGACGTCGACGCCGAGACCCTCCTCCTGACGCCTGAAGGCGTGGCAGAAGCCCTCAACGAGCGGACGGCCGCCGTGATGCCGGTTCATCTCTACGGCCAGCCCGTGGACATGCCGGAAATCATGGATGTGGCTCACAGGGCAGGGATCGCGGTGATCGAGGATGCCGCCCAGGCCCACGGCGCCCGGTGGGAAGGACGCCGGGTCGGCTCGTTCGGCCATGCCGCTTGTTTCAGCTTCTATCCCGGCAAGAACCTCGGTGCGTTCGGAGACGCAGGAGCAGTCGTCACGAACGACCCGCAGCTGGCCCGTCGGATACGCCAGTTGAGCAACCACGGAAGAGGCGACAGCCACCACGTCCACGAGGTGGCCGGCGACAACAGCAGGCTCGATGCATTGCAGGCCGCTGTCCTCGACATCAAGCTGGACCACCTCGACGAGTGGAACGCCGCCCGCCGGGCGATCGCGCGCCACTATCAGGAGTTGCTCGCCGACTTGCCGGTCCGGCCGGTAGCGCAGCGACCCGAGGCGGAGTCGGTGTACCACCTGTTCGTCGTCCAAGTGGACGCCCGCGACGACGTCCTCTCCTCGCTGGAACAGCAAGGCGTCGGCGTCGGCCTCCACTATCCAATCCCCTGTCATCTGCAGCCGGCTTTCGAATCCGGCATATCGCCTCGGCTGCCCGTCGCCGAACACGCGGCCCAGCACATCCTCTCGCTCCCGATGTTCCCGCACATGACGCGGGAGCAAACGGAGTACGTCGGAGCGGCCATCGCCCGCGCCGTGGAGACCTCGCAAGGGACTCTGACCGCATGACTGTGGAAAGGGAAGACGCCAGCCCGGTTCGGCTGCGAGTCCACGAGCTCGCCGATCATCTCGGTGTCACGTCGGGCGACGTCATTCGGCGCGCCCAACAGCTCGGCATCGACGCTCATTCGCCACTCCAATCGCTGTCCGAGGCCGACGTGGGGACTCTGGTCGAGGAGTTCCGGTCGGCCGAAGATGTCCCGAGCGATCACGAGTTGGTGATCGAGCTGCCTACGGACGGACGCGTCGACGAGGGGTCGGCTACCCGCTCTGGGCTCATGGAGACCCTCGAAGCGCGGTGGGGCATCGGCCCCATGACCCGTCGACTCGTGGTCACCGCGATGTCGATCGTGTTGGGAACAGTGATGTTGGCGGTCGGCTATTCGTTCCTCCGCCCCGCCTACGCGGCCGAGGCCCAGGTGTTCGTCGGCAGCGCCGGGACCGACTCTTCTCTCATCGAACGGGAGCTCCGAAGCTTCGAAGTGATCGCCAACAGCCCCACCGTCCTGGCCCCGGTCGCAGAACAGTTCGGCCTGTCGCTCACCGACGTGCGCGAGATGCTCACCACCGAGATCCAGAACGACAGCCGCATCATCCGATTCGAGGTGACGGACCCCGATCCATCGACCGCCGAATCGGTGGCGGCCGCGGTCGTCTCGTCCTTCGTGGCCGAGGCGGGCCGGGCGAGCAGTGGGGCTTTCGCGACGTATCTCGAGGACAGGATCGCCGACCTGGAAGAAGCGATCGACGGTCTCGACGCCGACCTCGCTGAGCAGCAATCGACCTTGTCCTCGATCGAAGCCGAGAGAGGTCGGCTCGAGTCCGAGATCGAGCTGGCTACGAGCAAGCTCGTGGAGCTGGAGAGCCGGCTCGCCGACATTCGAAGCAGCGCGGACGCCCCGTCCGGTGCGGCGACGTTCCTGTCCGGGCAGATCGAGGAGACGCGAGCGACGCTCGATGCGCAGCTGGCGGAACTGGACACCCTGATCACGTCGCGCGTCACCCCGACTGAGCTCGAGATCGCGAGGCTGGAAGAGGAGCGCGCCCGTCTGATCGACGAGCTAGACGATCTCCGTGGGAACCAGTTGGAGCTCGAGGTGGACGACATCGCCCGGCCGCGAGTGCAGGTCCTGTCCGACGCCCGCTTGAGCGAAGAGCCGGCCGGACTCACACCGGTCAAGGCGACAGCGCTGGGCGTCGTCGTCGGTGGAATCCTGGCCTCGCTCTGGATAGTGGCTGCCACGCAACTACGCCGCGAGCCATGACGGACTCCACCCTGGGCGCCCCCGCCCGAGGCGCAGCACCACCGCCCACCGACGGCATGGCGGGCGACTCGGTGACAGTCGCCGGGTGGACATTGGTGAGCAGGGTGACAGGGTTCGTCCGGGTCGCGGTGATCGCGGCCGTTCTGGGGCCGACCTTCTTCGGCAATCTGTTCGAGGCGACCAACCTCTTGCCGAACCTCGCATTCGAACTCCTGACGGGACCACTGATCGCCGCACTGCTCGTGCCGCCGCTCGTGAAGGTCTTCGACGGGAAAGGAGCCAGAGCGGCCGAGCGACTCGCCGGCGGCTTCTTGAGTGTGGTGGCGCTCGTTTTCAGCGCGGCGATCGCCCTCGTCATCCTCGGCGGGCCGCTCGTTCTGGGGCTGCTGACCGTTCTCGTCCCGGACGCATCGGTGCGCGCCGACCAACTCGCGGTCGGCTGGCCCCTCCTCGCCATGTTGATGCCCCAGGCTCTCTTCTATGCCGTCGGGGCGACCGGAGCGGCAGTCCAGAACGCCCGGGGCAGGTTCGCCCTCGCGGCGGCGGCTCCGACATTCGAGAACATCACGATCATCGGCGTCGTCGCGGCTTCCGGACTGATCTTCGGGTCGGGCCTCGAGGTCGACGACATAACGATGCCCCACCTCCTCCTCCTCGGCCTCGGGACCACCGGAGGCGTCATGCTCCATGCCGCCGTCCAGTGGTGGGGGGCGCGCCGCGTCGGTATCAGGTTGCTACCGAGGGGCGGCTGGCGCGATCCGGAGGTGCGGGGAATTCTTCGCCTGTCCGGGCCCTCGGTCGGCTTCGCCGCCATGACCGCGGCCCGCGTGATGGGAGCGCTCGTCGTGGCGGGCAGCATCCCGGGCGGAGTGGTCGCATTCCAGCTGGGGCGCTACTTCTTCAACTTCCCTGTCGCCATCGGCGCGCGTCCGGTGATCGCCGCCCAACTCCCGCGTCTCGCCCGAAGCCACGCCGACGGCGAACGCGACGGCTTCGAAAGCACGTACAGGCGTGGCATAGACCTGATCCTCTTCGTCGTCGTGCCGGCGACTCTGCTGCTCGTGTTCATGGCTGGCCCGATGGCGGGGGCGGCTGCCTACGGCGAGATGTCCACCGCGAGAGGCCTGGCGATGGCCACAGTCGCCATCGCGTCCCAAGCGCCGGGGATCGTCGGCGAGTCTCTCTTCCTGGCATCGACCTCGGCCTTCTACGCAGTGTCGAATGCCCGGCTTCCGGCGATCGCGATGCTGGTGCGGCTGGTTTTGACGGCCATCGGTGTCGGCGCCGCCATAGCACTCGACCTCTCCCCCATTCCGCTCCTCGCCGGCCTCGGCCTCAGCCTCGCCCTCTCCGATCTGATCGCCGGCTTCGGGCTGCATCGGATGCTCGAGCGACGAGCGGGCCTGCGGCAACAGCCCCTTTCCCGCCTCTTCGGCACCCTGGTCGTGGCCGGGTTGGCCGTCGCGCTCGGAGGCGTCATACATACGGTTCTGTCCACCTCTCCCGGGCTGGTGGCGGCTGGCGCAGCCGGTGCGACCACGGTCGTCGTCTACCTCGCCGTCCAGAGACTCCGCCGGGCGCCTGAGCTGACCGAACTGCTCGCCGTCTTCTCGGGGAGCGCCAATGGTTGAATGGGCTTGGCACCGGGTCGCGCCTCTGTTGCTCGTGCTGGCCGGCGGCCTCCTGATCGCCGTCTTGGGCACTCTGTCCGTCGGTCTCGTCGCGGCCTTGGCTCTCATGCTGCTCATCGCGACACGCCCGGCGATCGGCGCCTACCTCTACCTGTTCGTGACGCCTCTCGTCGCCGGGATCGACCGTGACATCGCGCTGCCCCCTCTGCGTATCCACGAAGCCCTGCTGGCGCTGATCCTCTGCTCATTGGCGCTCAGAGGCCTCGTACGTATGGCGATGGGCCACCGGTACGTGGTCCGGCTGACAGTCATCGATCGGGCCGCTGTGATCCTCGCCATTGCAGCTTCCTTCGTGTCGCTGCTCTGGCGCTTCAGCCAAGGCGAGCCGATCTCGACAGACGACCTCTTCTACGCCGCGGTCCTCTGGAAGTACCTGGCGTTGTATGCGATGTTCCGGGTCGCGGTGCAGACTCGGGAAGAAGCCGGGATGGCCCTCGGGGTCGCCCTGTTCACCACGGCGATCGTGTCGATCCTCGCCATCTTCCAGGCGTTGGGCCTGTTCGGGGTGCCGGAGCTGCTGTTCCGCTACTACCCGCCGTTCCTAGGCGACACCGTCGACGTGGGGCGGGGAGCCTCCACGCTGGCCCTCACGTTCGCAGTAGCCGACATCTGCCTGATCTGCCTCGCCGCCACCATCGTCTTGTTCCGCCGAACCCCGGGCCGAGGTCGGGTTGCGCTGGGCGGCTTGGCGCTCTTGTACTTCCTCGGGACGGTGGCAGCCGGCCAGTTCTCCGGGTTCATCGGGATCGGAGTGGCGGCCGTCGCCCTCGGATACGCCCTGGGCGAGATCCGAACGGTGATGAAGTTCGGCATTCCCGCCGCCCTGCTCGGAACTATCGGCCTGTGGCCCGTGATAGGCCGCCGCCTGGCGGGCTTCTCCTCCGCCAGCGGCCTCCCCCAGAGCTGGAGCGGTCGCCTGCAGAATCTGACCGACTTCATCCTTCCCGAGTTCGCCAACGGCTGGAACATCTTGTTCGGGGTTCGCCCGGCGGCGCGGGTGCCCGCTCCGGAGGTGTGGCGGGACTGGGTCTTCATCGAGAGCGGCTACGTGTGGCTGCTGTGGACGGGAGGCATACCTCTCCTCCTCGCCTTCGTCCACTTCGTCAGGGTCTGCCTGCGACGGGCGAGAGCCGTGATGTCCTCCACGTCGACCCCGGTGGTGGCCATCGGTACCGGTGTTTTCGTCGGGCTGTGGGTGATCGTCGTCCTGACGATTCTCGATCCCCACCTGACGATGCGGGGCGTGGGCGACCTGGTGTTTCCGATGCTGGCAATGATCCAAATTGGAGGAGCGATGGCCACCCGACCGGGTGTCGTGGGTTCGCCGCCGAGGACGAAAGAGGTGAAGTCATGAGCTCGCGGTCCGAGCGAAGCATTTGCATAGTCCGCCAACAGACCTACTACGAGCTTCCGGTCCGACGTGAGGCCGAGGCGTTCCGGGACGCCGGGTTCGACGTCCACGTCATTCTCCAGGCCGGCGAAGAACGGGTCGGACGCGCCTCGGTCGATGGAGTGACGTTGCATCGGCTGCCCGGGAATCGCGTCCGAGGGGGGACGCTCAGATACCTGTGGGACTACGCCAGCTTCTTCATCATGGTCATGGGCTATCTGCTCTGGCTGAAGGTCCGGCGGGGGCTGAGCGTCGTTCAGGTGAACACCATGCCCGACTCCCTGGTCTTCGCCACGATCTGGGTCCGGCTGCTGGGAACGAAGGTGACCGTGTTCATGAAAGAACCTGTGCCCGAGCTGTTCAGGACCATCTACGGAAAGAACCTCGACCGGGTCCTCATCCCCCTCGAACAGGCTGCCATCCGCTACGCCCAAACCGCCTTCACCGTCACGGACGAGTTGAAGGATGCATACGTCGAACGGGGAGCGGATCCGAACAAGATCTCGGTGGTCCTCAACGGTCCCGACCCGCGAAACCTGCTCGACCTGGCGACTGATCGGGCTCCCGAGCCCAACGATCGATTCGTCATCGCCTGCAATGGGACGATCGAAGACCGGTACGGCCACGACGTCCTCCTCGACGCGGTGGCGATCGCCCGGAAGGTGGAGCCGAGGATCCAGGTCAGGATCAGCGGAAGCGGGACCTTCCTGCCGGTCATCGAGGAACAGGCGAGACGGCTCGATCTGGGCGACTCGGTCGTGTTCCTCGGATGGCTGTCGTGGGAGGACCTGGTCCGAGAGCTGCAGGCAGCCGACGCCGGTGTCGTCCCCATGAAGGCGAACGCCTATTCCCACCTGATCCACACCAACAAGATGTACGACTACACGATCTTCGGAAAGCCCGTCGTCGCCAGCCGGCTTCGATCGATGGAACGCTATTTCGGCAACGACGCCGTCTACTACTTCGAACCCGGCGATCCCGAATCCCTTGCGGAAGCACTTCTGAAAGTCGCCGCCGACCCAGGGGAAGCCGCCCTCAAGGTCAAACGAGCACAGGAGTTGCTGTCCACCCGCTGTGGCTGGGAGCACCAGAAGCAGATCCTCGTGTCCCGAACTCAGCGTCTCCTGGAGGTGAACGGATGATCGCCAACGAATCCCGCGACCACGTGTCGGCGGATCCGTACGGACCGGAATGCCCGGCCGTCACCAGCCGCGCGAAACGGGCAATGGACGTCGTCGTCGCCGGCATCGCCTTGACCGCCTTGGGCCCGTTGATGCTGCTGATCGGGGCGGCAGTACGACTCACCAGCCGGGGACCGGCCCTGTTCCGCCAAGAACGCGTCGGCTTGAGGGGCGAGCCTTTCACCATGTTGAAGTTCCGGTCCATGGTCGTGGACAACGACGACTCCGCCCACCGGGAGTTGTGCACGCGTCAGCTGCTCGGCGACGAAGACTCTGCCGCAGAGGACGGTGTCTTCAAGCTGGACGACGACCCCCGAGTGACTGCCGTCGGACGATGGCTGAGACGTCTGAGCCTCGACGAGCTCCCGCAACTGATCAACGTCCTCCGCGGAGACATGTCGATCGTCGGCCCCCGGCCTGCTCTGCAGTGGGAAGTCGACCTCTATCCACCACGTCACCTGCGCCGACTCGCCGTCAGGCCGGGGATCACCGGCCTCTGGCAGGTCAGCGGGCGCAACCGCCTCAGCATGCTCGAAATGCTCGACCTGGATGTGCGTTACGTCGACGACTGGAGCCTCTGGGGCGACATCATGATCCTCCTCGCCACTCCCGCCGCCCTCCTCAGAGGGGACGGTGCGAGATGAGCGAACGGTCCGGGCACATACTCTTCATCGTCGAGAACAACGACGTCCCCCAGGACCGACGCGTTTGGCTCGAGGCAACGACGCTGCGAGCAGCCGGCCACGACGTCAGCGTCGTCTGCCCTCGCTCCCGCCGGAACCGTCATTGGATCGAGAAACTCGACGGGGTGCGCATCATCCGGCACCCGCGGCTCGTGGAAGCCGCCCGTCCCTGGCAGTACCTGTTCGAGTACACGAACGCCGTCTTGTGGGAGCTCCTCGTCGCCTTGGTCCTGATGCTCACCCACGACATCGAAGTGGTGCACATAGCCAACCCTCCGGACCTCGCGTTCGTGTTCGTGCCCTTCTTCCGCCTCACCGGGGCCCGGGTGATCTTCGATCAGCACGACATGAGCCCCGAGATCTACGAGGACAAGTTCGGACGACGGGACTTCGTTTGGCGTCTCCTTCGCTGGTGCGAGCGGCAGTCGATCCGGTCCGCGGACCTCGTCATCACCCCGAACGAGTCGATGAAGCAACTGGCCGAGAAACGGGCGGGCAAGCGACCCGACTCGGTTCGTGTGGTCCGCAACGGCCCTCAGCTGACGTCCCCTCCCGAGACGACCGACGAGCCCGCCCTGAGAAACGGACGTGACCATCTCGTGGCCTACATGGGGATCATCGGCGAGCAGGAGGGTCTCGACGGGCTCGTCAGGGTGATCGAGGACGTCGTTCACCGCCGGGGACGCACCGATGTCCAGTTCGCCGTGATCGGCGATGGCACCGGTCTCCCCGCGATACGGGCCGACGTGCACGCCCGGGGCCTCGACGACTTCGTCACATTCACCGGTTTCCTCACCGGCGCGGAGTTCACACGCGCTTTGAACTCTGCCGACGTGTGCATCTGTCCGGAGCCGCCGACCTTCCTCAACCACCATTCCACGCTCATCAAATTGATGGACTACATGGCACTTTCCAAGCCCGTCGTGGCCTATGACCTGCTCGAGGCACGAGTTACGGGAGGGGATTGCGTTCGGTGGGTGGCAGCCGGCGATGAAGATGGCATGGCCGAACAGATCCTCCGCCTGGTCGACGACCCCGACGAGCGGAAGTCGTTGGGCTATCGGGCCGGGGAACGTGCTGCCTCGGTCCTGGCGTGGGACAAGCAGGTACCCCACCTCTTGGACGCCTACGAGTCGCTGATGAGGAGAACCTTGGATGCCTGACACGGCGACAACGAAAGAACTCACGGCCGTCGAAGTGGTCGACCCTTGCACGGATGCGCGGTGGGCGTCGCTCGCCGAACGGCACGGAAGCCTGTTCAACTCGCCGCCGTGGCTGCGAGCGCTCCGGACCACCTACGACTTCGATCTGTCTGCCCTGCTCGTCACTCGGGGCCCTCAGACCGTGGCGGGGCTTCCGTTGGCTCGGCTGCCGAACCCAGAGAGGTTCTCGGTCCTCCCGTTCTCGGACTTCTGCAATCCCATCGATCCCAGCGGGGGCGGATGGCAGCTGCTAGCCGGTCATCTGGATGAGGCCCGTCTGCCGATCGAGCTGCGCTACCTGGGAGAGAGCGAGGGGATCGTCGGAGCATCGCTCACCGAAGTGGGTCACGCCCTGTGGCACGGCATCGACGTGGAGCCGGATGAGACGGCCGCGTTCGCGTCGTTGGCCTCTTCGGCGCGGCGGGCGATCCGCAAGGCGCGCAACGCCGGGCTCGAAGTGAGAGCCGGCTCCGACCGGTCGACGGTTCGAGCCTTCTACGCCCTCCACCTCGGAACCAGGAAACGCAAGTATCGCCTCCTTCCTCAGCCACTCGAGTTCTTCGAGAACCTCTTGGACGAGTTCGGTGAGCGGCTCGTGGTCTTGGGCGCGTGGCGTGGAGACGAGATGGTCGCCGGCGTCCTGTACATCGAGTGGGGGGACACGCTGTACTACAAGTTCAACGCCTCCGCAGCGGACGTCCTCGAGCTCCGCCCGAACGACCTCCTCATGTGGGAAGGCACGCGCTTGGCGGCGGCCCGAGGACTGACCTTGGTCGACCTCGGACGGACCGACGCCGACCACGACTCTCTTGCCCGTTACAAGGAAAAGTACGCCACGAGGCTCGGTCGAATCGCGACGTTGCGCTCGCCTGGCTTCGGACGGGATCCCCTGATCGGGTCGACGCTCGGGCCGCTCACCGAGCTCTTCACCCGGGACGAGATCCCCGACGACATCACGGCGGAAGCCGCGACGTACATGTACCGCCACTTCGCGTGAGGAACTGAGCTTGGAGATCCGGTCAGCCACGCCGGCCGATGTGCCAGAGATCCTCGACGTGCTGCGGGCGGCGCTGGGCGAGCCGCCCGGCCTGCAGCGCACCGAGGCGCTGTGGAACTGGAAGCACGTCGACAACCCGTTCGGCCCCTCGATCGTCCTCGTCGCCGAGAGCGGTGGCCGAATCGCCGGCGTCCGCGCTTTCATGCGCTGGAACCTCGTCACGTCGCAGGGTGAGACGGTGCGATGCGTGAGGGCGGTCGACACCGCCACCCACCCCGACTTCCACCGCCAGGGCATCTTCCGCACCCTCACCCTCTCCGCCGTCGAAGTCGCCGCCGCCGACGGGGTACACATGGTGTTCAACACGCCCAACGCCAAGTCCGGGGCGGGGTACCTGAAGATGGGTTGGTCGGAGGTCGGGCCGGTCCGGGTGATGATCGCTCCCTCGCTGCGAGCGATCCGCCCCCGGCCGGAGTCAGAAGCTCCGCTGGTCGACGCACCCCCAGGGGGACCCACCGGTGAGATCGCCGACCGCGAGCCGCGGGGGCTTCGCACACCCCGGACCCCTGAGTACCTCGACTGGCGATTCGGGGCCCACCCCACCGCCCGCTACCGGACAGTGGCGCGGGACGGCTCCTTCGCGGTGCTGCGTGAGAACCACCGCTTCGGCCGCCCCGAGCTCGTGGTGTCCGAGCTGTTGGGTCATCGACCGGAGAAGCCGCTGCGGATCGCTCGTCGGAACTCCCGAGCGGGATATCTCATCGGCTCGTTTCCTCCGGGCACACCAGAGAGGAGAGCGGCCATGCGAGCCGGTTTGATCCCCGTGCCGCGCATGCAGGCGATGTTGCTCGTCGCCCGGCCGCTGGTCGACATGGGTCCCGTGACCGATCTCTCGGCGTGGGACCTGACAATCGGAGATCTGGAGTTACTGTGATCGGTCGATCGAGGCTGAGGAGCGCACCCAATGACTGACAAGCCCGCCGTCCTGGGCGGAGAACCCGTATTCCCCGAACCGCTTCCGTTCGCCCGCCCCTCGCTGGAGGAGCCGGACAAGGTCGTAGAGCTCGTCCGAGAGGCCCTCGAGTCGGGCATGCTGACGAACGCCAAGCTCGTCGCCCAACTGGAAGAACGGGTCGCCGACTACTTCGGTGTCCGCAACTGCGTGGCGGTCTCGTCCTGCACCATCGGCCTGATGCTCACGGTGCAAGCTCTGTCGGACGGTGGTCCGGTGGCGGTCCCCTCGTTCACGTTCTCGGCCACCGCCCACGCCGTCGAATGGAACCACCTGCCCATCCGCTTCACGGACTGCGCCCCCGACACGTGGCTCGTCCGCCCCGAGGACCTGCCCGAAGACGTGTCGCTGATCATGGCGACCCACGTCTCCGGTGTGCCCTGCGACGTGGAAGGCCTCGAGCGCCGGGCGCAGGAGATCGGCGCCAAGCTGATCTTCGACGCTGCCCACGGTGCCGGCTCGACCGTCACCGTCGGCGACGCGGTGGTGCCGCTCGGACGGTTCGGCGACGCCGAGGTCTTCAGCCTCACCCCCACCAAGGTGCTGAGCGGCGCCGAGGGCGGCTTGGTCACGACCGACGACGACGAGCTGGCGGCCCGGATCCGCCTGGCCCGCGACTACGGCAACCCCGGAGACTACGACACCCGCTTCGCCGGGCTCAATGCCCGCCTGTCAGAGCTCCACGCCGCTGTGGTCCTCGTCGCTCTCGGTCATCTGGAGGACCGCGTCCAGCGCCGCACCCGCCTCGCCGAACGCTATCGGGAACGCCTGGGAGAGATCCCGGGGGTCGGCTGGCAGGCAGTGCCGGAAGGCTCCCGCTCCTCGTACAAGGACTTCATCATCACCATCGACGCCGACCGGTTCGGCGCCCATCGTGACCGGGTCGTCCCCGCGCTCCACGCCGAGGGTGTGCCCACCCGGCCGTACTACGCGCCTCCGGTGCATCGTCAGCAGGCATATGCCCACGTCGAAACGGGCGAGCTCCCGGTCACCGAATGGCTGGCCGGACGAGTGATCGCCCTTCCCATATGGTCGGACATGACCCTCGACGAGGTCGACGGCGTGGCGGAGGCGCTGACGAGGATCCACGCCCACGCCGACTCCCTCTGAGCGTCGGACTCCTCAGCTGCCGGTCGCGATCGTGACCGGGACCGCCTGGCGGGTGGCTTCCTTGGCGTGGTAGCTGGAACGCACCAGCGGACCCGACTCGACGTGGGGCAGGCCCAGCGACTCGCCGTACTCCTTGTAGCGGGCGAACTCGTCGGGGTGCACGTAGCGGTGGATCGGACGGTGCCGGGCAGTCGGCCGCAGGTACTGGCCTATGGTGACGATGTCGACACCCACCGCCCGCATGTCGGCGAGGGCACCGAGCACTTCTTCTTCCGTCTCGCCCATCCCCACGATGAGACCCGACTTCGTCAGCCCTTCGGGGTGCATCTGCTTCGCCCGCCACAGGAGAGTCAGAGAGCGCCCGTAGTTCGCCGACGTGCGGATGTCGCGCTGGAGGCGCAGCACCGTCTCGGTGTTGTGGTTGAGCACGTCGGGCCGCGCGCTCATCAGGGTGCGCAGCGCCTCGATGTCCCCTTTGAAGTCGGGGATCAGCACCTCGATGTCGGTGCCGGGAGAACGCCGCCGGGATTCGATGATGGTCTGGGCGAAGATGCCCGCTCCCCCGTCCGCCAGGTCGTCGCGGTTGACGCTCGTGATCACGGCATGCGACAGGCCCATCTTGGCGATCGCCTCGGCGGCACGGAATGGCTCGAGGACGTCGAACTCGGTGGGCTTGCCGGTGGTGACGTTGCAGAACGAGCACGCCCGAGTGCAGATGTCACCGAGGATCATGAGCGTGGCGGTCCCCATGCCCCAGCACTCGTAGATGTTGGGACAGTTCGCCTCCTCGCACACCGTGTGGAGATTCAGCTCCCGCATCATCTTCTTGAGCTGGATGTAGTCGCCGTCCATCCGGGCCTTGACCTTCATCCACTCCGGCCGCGGCGGCTCCCCGGGCAGGCGCCCGTTGATCAACACGGGCTCGGGTCCGCTCCGAGGAGAGAACGTCCCTGAGGCGAGCAGGCGATCGACCTCGTGGTCGGGAGCCTTCTTCGCCTGGCGGCGGGTGAAGGCGGCGAGCTGGACCTCCTGGCGGTCGTAGCCGAACTCGGCGGCGAAGGCGGGGACCACCGCCTCGACCGCCTCCTCCAGGGTCACCCGGCGTCCGACCAGCTCGGAGAGGGACGTGACGGGCCGGTCCGTGATCCCGCAGGGGTTCATCATCTGGAAGAACCGCATGTCGGGATCGAGGTTCAGGGCGAAGCCGTGCATGGTCACCTGCTGGGAGACCCGCACGCCGATCGCCGCCACCTTCCCTCTCTCGGTCCACACACCGGTCAGGCCTTCCTCGGCCCAGGCCTCAACACCGAAGCCGGCGAGGGCCCGGATCAAGGCGCGTTCGAGCGTCCGCACGTAGGGAACGATCCGCTTCGGGTCCTCGAGGCGGAGGATCGGGTAGCCGACCAGCTGGCCGGGACCGTGGAACGTGATGTCGCCGCCCCGGTCGACGTCGTACACCTCGGCGCCGGCTTCTGCCACCGCCTGGCGGTCGACCAGGAGGTTGGCCCCGTCGCCGTTGCGCCCGATCGTGAACACCGGTGGGTGCTCGACGAGGAACAAGTAGTCGTCGCTCGTGCGGCCGCGGGTGCGTCCCTCGTGGAACGCTCTCTGCAGATCCCACGCCTCGGCGTACGGCAGTCGACCCAGCCAGCGGACCCGAAGAAGAGGATTGGAGCTCACGGGCTCAACCTATCAGCGGATCGCATCTATCAGGTCAGCTCCTGCTCCCAGTCCCAGTTCTCGATGTTGTGCTTGATCCGGTTGAGGAACAAGACCGCCGTCGACCCGTCGAACGCCCGGTGGTCCCACGTGAGACCCAGGTGCCCGATGTGGCGGATGGCGATCATGTCCTCGCCGTCGGGACCGGTGACCACTGCGGGGCGCTTCGTGATCGTGTCCGTGGAGAGGATCGCCACATTGGGAACGTTGATGATCGGCGCCGACATCAACGACCCGAACGGGCCCGGGTTGGTGATCGTGAAAGTCGCTCCGGTGACGTCGTCGGGCGACAGCTTGTTCGACCGGGCGCGCTGCGCCAGTTCCGAGATCTGGCGGGCTAGACCGACGAGACGCAGCCCGTCGGCTTCGCGGACGCTGGCCACGATCAAGCCTTGCTGGTTCAGGTCGATGGCGACGCCGAGGTTGACCGATCGGTGGTAGATCGCCTTCCGCTCCTCCAGGAAGAACGAGGAGTTGACCACCGGGAACTCCTTCAAGGCGTCGATGGTCGCCCGGGCGATGAACGGCAGGTACGTGAGAGAGAAGCCTTCCCGCTGCTTGAACGCCTCCCGGTGTGCCTGGCGAACCCGTTCGACGCGCTCGAAGTCGACCTCGACCACCGTCCACACGTGGGCGGCGGTGTCCTTCGACATGCGCATGTTCTCGGCGATGCGCACGCGCAGGCGGTCGAGCTCCACCTCCTCGTCGCCCTCGCCGACCGCTGGTGCGGGCGGAGCGGGACGGCGAGCCGGTTCGGGAGCCGGGGCGACCGCCGGGGCCGGCTCGGGGGCGGGAGCCGGTTCGGGGGCGGGGGCCGGCGCTTCCGCCGGAGCCGGAGCGGGCGCTTCGGCAGCCGGAGCCGCCGGGGCTTCGGTGGCCTGCGACTCGATGTAGGCCTCGACGTCGCGGCGGGTGATCCGCCCACCCTGGCCGGTGCCTTCCACCTTCGAGAGATCGACGTTGTGCTCTCGGACGAGCTTGCGCACAACGGGCGACAGGAGGCGCGGCTCGGCGGCGGCCTGGCCGTTTCCGCTCGGAGCCTCGGCGGCCGGTGGGGCGGCCGGTTCGGGAGCCGGGGCCGGAGTCTCCTCGGCAGCCGGCGCGACCTCGGGCGCCGGGGCCGGTTCGGGGGCGGGGGCCTCCGCCGCCGGCGCCGGTTCCGGTTCGGCCGCCGGTGCCTCGGCGGCTGGAGCCGGCGCCTCTCCACCGGCCTCGTCCGGCTCGCCGATCACGGCCAGCGCCGTCCCGACCTCGACGGTCTCACCTTCGGGCACGAGGATCTCGAGAACCACACCCGACGCAGGCGAGGGCACCTCCGTGTCCACCTTGTCGGTCGAGATCTCGACGAGCACCTCGTCTTCGGAAATGGTGTCCCCGACGTTCTTCGCCCACCGCAGGATCGTGCCCTCGGTGACCGTCTCTCCCAACTGGGGCATGGTTACGCGCGTCGCCATTGGTTCCTTACCTCTCTCAGTGCAAGCTGCGGCCTGCGGCCGTCAGCAGAGTCTCTCCAACCGCTTCGGACAACGTCGGGTGTCCGTGGATGAAGGCCGCCGCCTCCGAGGGCAGCGCCTCCCATCCCACGGCGTACATCAGTTCGTGGATCATCTCGCCCGCCTGCGGCCCGACGATGGACGCACCCACGATCGGGCCGTCCTTTTCCACCACGACTTTCACGGTTCCTTGGTTCTGTCCGATGATGATCGCCCGGCCGACTCCACCGAAGCCATGCGAGTAGGTCTCCACCTCCATGCCCATCTCGGCGGCTTGCTGCTCGTTGAAGCCGACTTCGGCGACCTCGGGATGCGTATAGGTGATCCTCGGTATCGCCCGATAGTCGACCGGGGCAGCCGTCCCAGTGGCGATGTGGGTGACGGCGGCGATGCCTTCGGCGAACCCGGCATGCGCCAGCTGGGGTGTCCCGGCGACCACATCGCCGACGGCGTAGAGCGTCGGGTCGGCGGTCTGCATGGTCGAACGATCCACCACGACGAAACCTCGGTCCAGTTCTGCCTTGGTCGTCTCGAGCCCGACACCTTCGGTGTTGGGTCCTCGACCCACCGCCACCAGCACCACATCGACCTCGACGGACTCCCCGCCGAAAGGCACGACCACCGTCGAGGCGCCGATCTTGGGCGGCTCCACGCTGGTCCCTAGGTGGAACCGGACACCGCGGCGATTGAGCTGGCGTTCCAGCTGGCGGGCGATCGTCGGATCGGTGCCCGGCAGGACCTGGTCCATCACCTCGAAGACGTGGACCTCCGACCCGAAGTCCGCCAACATGGAGGCGAACTCGCAGCCGATCACCCCGGCGCCGATGATCGCCACCCGTCCCGGCCGGCTCGTCCAGTCGAGGGCGTGGTCGGAGGTGACGATCCTCTCGCCGTCGACTTCGTAGCCGGGGATCGAGCGGGCGTGGGAGCCGGCGGCAAAGACGACGCTGCGGCCTTCGACTCGCTCCTCGCCTTGGTCGGTGGACACCACGACCGCGTTGGGCCCGTCGAGGCGGCCGAAGCCGTTGACGATCGTCACGTTCCGCTTCTTGAGCAGGCCTTCCAGTCCCCTGACCAAGCCTTCCACGGTCTTGCCCTTGCGCTCGAGCGCGGCCTGCCAGTCGAGCTCGGGGGCGCCGGCGACCACTCCGAAGTCGGAGGCGTGCTGGACTGTCGAATAGACCTCCGCCACCTGGAGCCACTGCTTGGCGGGGATACAGCCGCGGTGGAGGCAGGTGCCGCCGGGCCGTTCGTTCACCACGAGGGCCACATCGAGGCCGAAGTTGTGGGCGTAGAGCGCTGAGGCGTATCCGCCTGGCCCACCACCCAGTACGACGATGTCGTGCACGCTCCTATACCTTTCTCAACGCTGTGGATCGAGACTAGTGGGATCCTGGGACCTCAGGAGTCGGCGGCACGCGGCACGGGAAGCCACTGATCTAACGTCCGTCCTTCGCTGGGAGGCTCATGATCAACGAGGTCGACAACCTACCCCGCCGGCAGATCCAGGTCGCTGGCCACTCCATGTCGCTCGTCGATGTGGGGGACGGACCGCCGGTGTACTTCCTCCACGGCAACGTCACGTACTCGTACACGTGGCGCAACATCATCCCGTTCGTGTCGATGCGGTACCGCTGCCTCGCGCCCGACCGTATCGGTATGGGCGACTCCGAGCTCGAGTTCCCTTCCGGGAGCGGTTCCTACCGGTTCGACGATCAAGTCGAGAGCTTCGAGCTGCTGGTGGAGCTCACCGAGCCCGAGCGCCCGATAGTGCTGGTGGGCCACGAGATGGGAGCGGCGGCCGCCATCCACTACGCCCGCCGCAACCCGCATCGGGTCGCCTCGCTGGTCCTGATAGAGGGGGTGTTCCGGGTCACGAACGACACGACTTTCGACGCCGACGTGCGCGACATGTTGCTTCGGGTGAGGAGCGAGGAGGGCGAGCACCTCGTGTTGGAGGAGAACGTCCTCGTCGAGCGCTATCTGCCCCGTCTGACTCTGCGAGTCCTGACCGCCACCGAGATGGACAACTATCGCCGGCCGTTCACGAAGCCGGGCGAGCCGCGTCGAGCCCTGCTGTCGACGGTGCGTCAACTGCCTCTCCAGTCGACCCCGGGACCGATCGACATGCTGGTCGAGGACAATCGCCTGTGGTGCGCGCAGACCACGATCCCCAAGTTCGTGGTGGGAGGGGTGCCGGGGTTCCTGGTCCCGCCGGCGGTTCTCGGGACGGCCGCCCGGTGGAGGAAGGCGGAAGTGGCGTCGGTGCCGGGGCTCCACTTCCTGACGGAAGATTCGCCGGCGCGGATCACGGCGTTGCTGATCGACTGGCTCGACGCGATCGGCTTCTGATTCTCTTCTGTGGGTCGGAATCGGCGCCGCGGGCGCCGATTCCGGACCACAAAACGGTCAGCGGTGCCCGGCGGCGGGGCGGAAGCCGCGGTTGGCGGCCTCGGGCAGGCTGTCGGGGGCGAAGCCCATCAGGAGGTTGCGGCGCAACAGGTCGTCGGTCTCTGCCCGCCGCTCCAGGCGGGCGAACTGCTCGGGATCGTCGCAGTCGTAGACCCGCATCGTGTCCCGTACTCCCACGTAGCGGAAGTCCTCGAACCGCTTCAGCCGCGCCATCAGGCTTCGTCCTCTTCGGGCTCGCTCCGGCCCGTGGGCACCTCGGCCGAGCACATGGGGCAGATGGCCACCGCGATGTCGCCGACGATGAAGCTGAAGCCGCACTCGGGACACTGGATCCGCGGCGACGGGCCTTCGGTGACCGCCGGGTCGCCTTGGCCCGGGGCACCGGTGGGAGGCATGGAGCCCGGCGGCGGCGCTCCTCCCGGCCCGGCCGCTCCGGGACGGCTCCGCACCATGTTGACCGAACCGCACACCGGGCAGGCGAAACGGCCCTCACCGGGGACGTCGAACTGGGTTCGGCATGCGCCGCATCGGACGATCACGCCTCAGTGCCTCCTTGGTCCAACTCGTTGGGGTCCACCGGCTCGCCGACCGCACCGATCGAGAGCAGGTACTCGGCCTCGAGGCGGAGGACCTCAGCTACGTCTTCCCGATCGTAAATCGCTCCGTTCACTTGCGCGATTTGGGTTTGGATGTAGTCGATCGAGGCGTCGGTGCCACCTGCCACCGTCTCCACGGGATTGCGACGGGACTTCTGGGCGAGACCCTGGAGGTAGTGGACCTCCCACTCGATCACCCGTTTCACCCCGGCTGCCCCCAGGCGCCTCTTCGCTTCCGGGTCGAGACGGCCCACGATGAAGCGGACGGCGTCGTCGATGACGTAGGCGGTCTCCTCTCCTCCGGGACGGCGACGCGCCTCCTGCCACACCATCAGCCCCACGATCAGGCAGAACACGGCGAACAGGATCGCGGCGAGTACGACCACTCCACTGCCGCTCATTCGAGCCCGAGACGGGTAGCGAGGGCCGCCCGGTGATACCCGGCGTCGCCGAAGAGGAGGGCGGACGACTTGGCTCGCTTCAGGTACAGGTGGGCGTCGTGCTCCCACGTGAACCCGATCCCGCCGTGGATCTGGATCGTGTCCCCGGCGGCCTTCTCGTAGGCCTCGGAGCAGAAAGACTTGGCAACGGGAGCGGCGACCGCCACTTCGGCCGGGTCGTGGTCGACCGCTCCGGCGAGGTGATAGGCAGCGGACCGAGCCGATTCGACCGCCGTCAGCATGTCGGCGCACATGTGCTTGATCGCCTGGAACGACCCGATGGGACGTCCGAACTGATGGCGGACCTTGGCGTACTCCACCGACATGCCGAGACACGCCTGGGCTCCCCCGACCTGTTCCATCGCCAGAGCCGCCACCGCCCGATCGAGTGCCTGGGCGACCACGTCGTCGGCGGACGCCTCCCCCAGCGGGGACGCCTCGACTTCGGTGGCGGTGATCTCGGCCTGGGGGCGGGTGAGGTCCATGACGCTGAGGGGCCGCCGGTCGAGGCCCTCGGCCTTCCCATCGATGAGGAAGAGTCGATTGCCTGCTTCGGTTGCCGCCTCGACCACGATCGTGTGGGCGGTGTGGCCGTCGAGGACGAAGCGGGCATGGCCGGACACGACCCAGTTCGAGCCCTCGCCCCGGGCAGCGAAATCACCCACCGCGGCGGCGCCGGCGGTGACGGCCAGGCGATGTTCGCCGCGGACGAGGGCGGGGAGGATCTCCGATCTCTGTTCCTCGGTGCCGAGTCGTTCGACGAGCCAGGCTCCCAGGACGACAGTCGACAGGAACGGCGACGGGTAGAGGGTGCGGCCCATCTCCTCGGCGAGCACCGCCAGCTCCATGAACCCGAAGCCGGAACCTCCGTAGGACTCGCCGACGGCGATCCCCAGCCACCCGAGCTCTCCCAGCTCGGACCAGTGATCTGGGTCGAAACCCTCCGCCGTCTCGGAGATCTTCCGCACCGTCTCCAGGGGTGCCTTCTCGTCGAGCCACTGGCGGGCGTAGCGACGGAGTTCTTCCTGCTCTTCGGTGAAGGCGCCGCTCATGTCGTCGGGCACGGTAACCGCCGTCTCCGCAGACCTCCACCGCGCCGGGGGAGATCGTCAGAAGGCGTCGTCTTCCAGCTCCATCAGCGAGCCGTCTTCCGCTTCCGCAGCCGCCCGGCGGGCCGAGATCTTCGGAGCGACATCCCGCACGAACCAGCGTGCGGACTCGACCTTGCCCCGGTAGAACGGGTCCTCGTCGGCCTTGGGGTGAGCGACCTCGGCATGCCGCAGGAGTTGCCAGGCGATGACCACCTCGGCCATCGACTCGAGCAGCGAGTTGGCGTGCAGGCCGACCTCGTAGATCCGCTTCGCCTCGCCTCCCATGGCGGCCATCAGGTCTTCGACCATCGCCCCGATTTGGCCCTGCACGTCGTCGAGCATCTTGCCGAGGGCGGCCCGCTCCGCCCCAAAGGGGTCGCCGTCCTCACCGGCCTTGACGAACTCGCCGATCTCGGCCGCCACCGCCGCCAGGGTCTGGCCCTGGTCCCGGGCGATCTTCCGGAAGAACAGATCCATCGCCTGGATGCCGGTGGTGCCCTCGTAGACCGTGTCGATCTTCGAGTCCCGGATGTACTGCTCGACCGGGTAGTCCTGGGTGTAGCCGGACCCGCCCAGCACCTGGAGCGACTGGGCCAAGAGGACATACGCCTTCTCGGACGAGTAGCCCTTCACCAACGGCAACAGGAGGTCGCTGCGGCGGTCCCATCCCGCTTCGGGGTCGAGGGCGTGCATGTGCTGGCAATAGGCGGCGTACATCCACAATGCCCGCAGGCCCTCGGCATAGGCCTTCTGCAAGAGGAGCATCCGCCGGACGTCGGGATGGCGGATGATCGGGACCCGCGGGGCGGTCTTGTCGGTCATTTGTGTCATGTCGGCGCCCTGGATCCGCTCCTTGGCGTACTCCAAGGCGTTGAGGTACCCGGTCGACAAGGTGGCGGCCGACTTCGTGCCGATGGTCATGCGGGCATGCTCGATCACCCGGAACATCTGCCGGATCCCGTCGTGGACACCGCCGACCAGGTAGCCGACCGCGGGCTTGTCCATGCCGAACGTCAGCTCACAGGTCGTGGACCCCTTGAGGCCCATCTTGTCCTCCAAGTTGGTCGCCACGACGCCGTTGCGCTCACCGAGTGAGCCGTCGGGGTTCACCAGGTATTTGGGGACGATGAACAGCGACAGGCCCTTGGTTCCCGGGCCCGCTCCCTCGGGCCGGGCCAAGACCAGGTGGACGATGTTCTCGGCGGCGTCGTGCTCGCCTCCGGTGATGAACCGCTTGACGCCTTCGATGTGATAGGTGTTGCCTTCCACGTGGATCGCCTTGGCGGTCCCCGCCCCCACGTCGGAGCCGGCATCCGGCTCGGTCAGGACCATGGTGCCGGCCCAGTTGCGCTCCACCATGAGCTCGGCGAACTCGCGCTGTTCGGGCGTCCCTTCTTCGAAGATGATCCGCGCGAACAGCGATCCGCTGGCGTAGAAGGCGGCGGTGGGGTTGGCACCCAGCAGCAACTCCTGGGCCGCCCAGAACAGGGTGGGAGGGACCTCCATGCCGCCCAACTCGGCGGTGAGCCCCAGCTTCGTCCACCCCGCCTCCTCGGCTGCGGCCAGGCTGCGCTTCAGGCTCTCCGGCAGGCGCACCTCGCCGTCTTCCAGCCGAGGTGGGTTGCGGTCGGCATCGACGAAGGACTCGGACCACTCCCCCTGGACGAAACGGTCGAGCTCGTTGAGGATGTCTTTCAGCGTGTCGACGTCGAAGTCCGGCCAGGCATCGAGATGATCCTGGATCCGGTGCACCTCGAACAGGTTGAACTCCAGATCCTTGAGGTTCGAGCGGTAATGACTCATGCGCTGCCTTTCCCGGCGATCTTGAGTGTTCATTCTAATTTGATCGTGCACTCAAAGAAACCCCACTAGCGTGGCACCGATGCGCTATCGCGTCGGACTCGAGACCCGCACCCGGATCCTGGAAGCCACCCGCGACCTGGTCGCCGCCCAAGGCTTGGAGAAGACCACGATCAAGGCGATCTGCGAGAAGGCCGGGATCCTCGTCGGGAGCTTCTACAACCTGTTCGATTCGAAGGAGGAAGCGATCCTCACCGTGGTCGCCGACGCCATTCGGGCGGTGGGCCCGGACGGCGACGGCGAGGCGAGCCTGCACGAATTGGTCGACGCCTACGTCGATTTCGTGGAGAACTCGGAGGCGACGGCCCGGGTGTATCTGATGGTCGCCGTCAGCGGTGGACTGACCGACGATGGCATCCGGGCGCGGATGCTCCGCCATCACGAGCAGCGGATCGAGTTGTTCAGCCGGGCGTTGCGCGCCGCCCGCCCCGAGATGGACGAGGAGGAAGTGCGTCGGCGGATGGAGAGCCTCCTCGCCGCCCTGAACGGCATGGCGTTCCACCGCCTCCTCGATCCGTCGTTCGAGTTTCGGAAGTACGCCCGCGGCCTGCTCGAGATCGGTGCGTGAGGCCGGTCAGTCGGCGAAGGCGCCGGAGATCCACCCGCCGATCTCTTCGACTGCTGCCACTCCCCGCTCCCATGTCGGCCATCCGAACGTGAGTATCGCCGCCACGTACACGGGTTCACCCGAGGCGTCGTAGACGACACCGACGGAGTTGGCGATCTGGCCGGCGAAGCCGTTCTTCAGCGCCACGGTCCAGCCCGCCGGGACTCCCTGGCTGACACCCCATCGCTGCGACGGGACCACCGAGGTCATGAGGTCGTGCGCCACCTCCCGGTAGCGCTCCCCCATCAGGCCGCCTTCTCCCAGCAGGACCTGGCGCAGGAGCTTGGCCTGGTCGTAGGCGGAGGTGCGGGTTCGGCCCCATATCTGGTGGTGGTCGCCGAGGACGGTGGTCTCGTCGAGCCCGAAGAGCTCCGCCTGTCGAGAGAACCAGGGAGGCCCTCCGAAGGATCTCCACAGATCTCGCACCGGAGAGTTGGCCGACTCGGTGATCATCGAGCGGAGCAGCGACGACTCACGCGGGGTGAGGGCGCGGCCGTCCCGCTGCGCTTCGAGCAGGGTGCCGCCCATCACCATCACCTTGAACACCGACGCCGACTGCTGTCTCGACCCGGGGTCCATGGCGTAGGCGCACCCGGTGCGCAAGTCGTAGACGTAGGCGGTGAAATCGATCCCGGGGTGCGCGCTCTGGAGCGCGGCGACTCGACCGGCGGTGAAGGGGTCGGCGGAACAGAGGTCGGGTTCGAACACGGCCACGACCAGCCGGGCGAACTCGGCCCGGGTCACTGACCGGTAGCCGTCGAACACGCCCGACGAGGCGTCGATGATGCCGGCGAATGCCGCCACCCGAGCTTCTTCCTCGAAGTAGTGGCCGGCGGTGTCGGTCCAGGGCGATGTGTAGGAGTCGGGCGCCTCCAGGTCGAACAACCGCACCACCATCTTCACGATGTGGCCGCGTCGGAGCGTGTCCTGCGGACAGAAGCGACGGTTGTGCGGCGGGTCACAGCCGTGGA
>DATGOV010000045.1:0-82142 GCA_035305585.1 Acidimicrobiia bacterium
GCACATCATCGCCATCGACCTGGCCGACAGCCGCCTGGAAGCCGCCAAGCAGTTCGGGGCCACCGAGGTCATCAACAACAGCGACACCGACCCCCTGCCCCGCATCCAGGAGCTGACCGATGGCCTGGGAGTCGACGTCGCTGTCGAAGCGGTGGGGATCCCCCCCACCTTCGAGCTGTGCACCCGCCTCATCCGCCCCGGCGGCCGCGTGGCGAACGTCGGCGTGCACGGCGAGCCGGCGACCTTCCACCTCGAGGACCTGTGGATCCGGAACGTCACCGTCACCACCGGCCTGGTGGACACGTACTCGACCCCGACGCTGCTGCGTCTGATCGAGGCCGGAAGGCTCGACGCCGCCAAGTTCGTCACCCATCGGTTCAAGATGAGCGAGTTCATGGAGGCGTACGACACGTTCTCCCGGGCCGGTGAAACCGGCGCCTTGAAGGTCGTGGTCACACGCGACTGAGCCCTCGGGTCCCGCCCCGGAAGGGCGGGACCCGAAACCGCTCCCAGGCGGCGAGGGATAGACTCGCCGTCCATGATCGACGACCGGGTTTCCAGGGGTCTGCGCCGCCAGATGGAACGCCGAGCAGCCGAGCTGGCCGACGGGCGCCGGCCGATCGGCTGGAAGGCCGGTTTCGGCGCTCCCGCCACCCTCGAGAAGTTCCGTCTGGACGGGCCCCTCGTCGGCTACATGACCGAGGCATCCCTCGTGGCCAACGGCGCGACCGTCGACATCTCCGGTTGGAGGAATCCTGTGGCCGAGCCGGAGATGGCGGTGTGGATCGGCGCCGACATCCCCGCCGACCCCACCGAACACGACGTGCGACGGGCGATCGCGGCTCTCGCCCCCGCCATCGAGCTGGCAGACGTCTACCCACCACCCGAGGACGTGGAGGAGGCCCTCGCCGGCAACGTCTTCCACAGAGGCGTGATCCTTGGCGACCGGGACGAGCGTCGTGCGGGTGGACACGTGGAGGATCTCACCGCCACCGTCTCCCGAGACGGCGAGAACGTCGCGGTTCCCAACGACCTCGAGTCGATCACCGGCCGGATTCCCGACGTAGTGGCGCATCTCGCCCGGCTCGCGGCCGCCGCACGTGAGCCGATCAGGGCCGGAGACGTGATCATCACGGGTTCGATCGTCCCCCCGCTCGCACTCGCCCCGGGCGTGACCGTGTCCTACGAGCTGGCCGGGTACCCGACCCTCACCGTGCACGCCGGCTGAGACCTTCCCGACTTTTTGCCCTCGCCGGATAGGCCCTTGTCCCCTGCCGATCCGGGCACCGTCTCCATACGTTGAGGGCATATGAGGAACCGGGAGATGCTCGACGGCAACGAGGCGGCCGCCCGAGTAGCACACGCCCTGAGCGAAGTAGTCGCCATCTACCCCATCACCCCCGCCTCGCCGATGGGAGAGTTCGCAGACGCCTGGTCACAGAAGGGCAAGACCAACATCTGGGGCGTCGTTCCCGAGGTCGTCGAGATGCAGAGCGAGGGCGGCGCCGCCGGTGCCGTCCACGGCGCGTTGCAGACGGGTGCTCTCTCCACCACCTTCACCGCCTCTCAGGGTCTCCTCCTGATGATCCCCAACATGTACAAGATCGCCGGGGAACTGACCCCGGCAGTGATCCACGTCGCCGCCCGCACCATCGCCACCCACGCCCTGTCGATCTTCGGTGACCACTCGGACGTGATGGCGGCCCGCCAAACCGGCTGGGCGATGCTGGTATCGAACTCCGCTCAGGAGGCTCAGGACATGGCCGCGATCGCCCACGCCGCCACCCTCCGCTCCCGGGTTCCGTTCCTGCACTTCTTCGACGGTTTCCGTACCTCCCACGAGATCACCCCCGTAGAAACCCTCTCGATCGACGACCTCAAGAAGCTGATCGACGAGAGGGCCGTCATGGAGCACCGGGCCCGGGCACTCAACCCGGAACGACCGGTGATCCGCGGCACCGCCCAGAACCCCGACGTGTTCTTCCAGGCACGGGAAGCGGCAAACCCCTTCTACCTGGCGGTTCCGGAGATCGTCACCGAAGAGATGGACCGTTTCGCCGAGCTCACCGGCCGCCGCTACTCGCTCTTCGAGTACCGAGGCGCGCCGGATGCCGAACGAGTCATGGTCGTGATGGGATCGGCGGTCGGAGCCGCCACCGAAGCGGTGGAAGCAGCCGTCGCCCGTGGCGAGAGCGTTGGGCTCGTGGTCGTGCGGCTGTACCGGCCGTTCGACAAGGCCGCCTTCTGCCGAGCCCTTCCCCCGTCGGTTCGCTCCGTGGTGGTGCTCGACCGGACCAAGGAGCCGGGGGCTCCGGGCGAGCCGCTCTACCTCGATGTCGTCGCTGCCCTGGCCGAGGAATGGGACGGGGAGATGCCCACTGTCACGGGCGGCCGCTACGGACTGTCGTCGAAGGAGTTCACCCCGGCGATGGCTCTCGGCGTCCTCGAAGACGAACGGGCGCCGCGGGACCACTTCACCGTGGGGATCGTCGACGACGTGACCCACACCAGCGTCGACTTCAACCCCTACGACTGGCACGAACCGGATGACGTCGTCCGCGCCGTCTTCTACGGTCTGGGTTCGGACGGGACGGTGGGGGCGAACAAGAACTCAGTGCGCATCATCGGGGAACACACCGACCTCTACGCTCAGGGCTACTTCGTCTACGACTCGAAGAAGTCGGGTTCCCAGACAGTCTCCCACCTGCGCTTCTCGCCCCGACCGATCTCGTCCACCTACCTGATCACCGAACCCAACTTCATCGCTGTCCACCAGTTCGGGATGCTGGGGCGGGCCGATTTGGTCCACAGCACGGTGCCCGGGTCGAAGTTCCTGCTCAACAGCCCGTATCCGGCCGACGAGACGTGGCAGTACCTGCCTCGGGACGTGCAGCGCACCATCGTCGACCGCAGGCTCGAGTTGTGGGTGGTCGACGCCGGCCGGATCGCCATGGAGGAAGGTCTCGGCAACCGCGTGAACACCGTCCTCCAGACCTGCTTCTTCATGCTCAACCAGGATCTGCTGCCTCTCGACGAGGCGGTGGCGGCAATGAAGAAGGAGATCGCCGCCACCTACGGAAAGCGCGGCCAGAAGGTGGTCGACCGCAACTACGCCGCCATCGAGCGGGCCCTCGCCGCCCTGGAGCAGGTCAAGGTGCCCGACACGGTGCCGGAACCGCTACCGACCCCTCCCTCCGCCTTGGAGGAGGCCCCCGACTTCGTGCGGAGGGTGACTTCGGTCATGATGGAAGGCAAGGGCGACCTCCTGCCCGTGTCCGCCCTTCCGGTCGATGGAACGTTCCCCACCGGGACCGCCCGCTACGAGAAGCGGGCCCTCGCCACCGAGATCCCGATATGGGACCCGGAGATCTGCACCGACTGCGCCCGCTGCGTCCTCGCCTGCCCGCACGCCGCCATCCGCCTCAAGGCGTACCTGCCCGACGCTCTCGAAGGAGCGCCGGAAGGGTTCCCCCACAAGGAGGCGGCGGGCCGAGACCTGTCCGGACGTCTCCTCACCGTCCAGGTGTCGCCCGACGACTGCACCGGGTGCGGTGTCTGCGTGGACGTTTGCCCCGCTGTGGCGGCGGACGGCCACAAGGCACTGGACCTGCGTGACGTGCTGGAGCACCGGGAGCGGGAGCGAGAGAACTGGGAGTTCTTCGAGACCATCCCGACGATGGGCCGGACCGAGGTGAAGCTGGCCTCGGTGAAGGGGAGCCAGATGATCGACCCGCTGTTCGAGTTCTCGGGAGCTTGCGCGGGGTGTGGGGAGACGCCGTACGTGAAGCTGATGAGCCAACTGTTCGGCGACAAGCTGATCGTCGCCAACGCCACCGGCTGCTCGTCGATCTACGGCGGCAACCTCCCCACCACCCCCTGGACCACCGACGAAGACGGGAGAGGGCCGGCCTGGGCCAACTCGCTCTTCGAGGACAACGCCGAGTTCGGTCTGGGCATGCGCCTCGCCCTCGACCACATGGAGGAGGAGGCCCGACTACTGGTGCTCGCTCTCCTTCCCGAACTCGGCCAGCTCGCCATCGACATCCTCGACGCCGACCAGTCGGACGCCGCCGGGGTCGAAGCCCAGCGTGAGCGGGTGGAGAAGCTGAAGGAGCGGCTGGCCGAGATGGACGACGTCCTCGCCCGCCGCCTCGAGTCGGTGATCGACGGGCTCGTGAAGACCGACGTGTGGATAGTCGGCGGAGACGGATGGGCCTACGACATCGGCTACGGCGGTCTCGACCACGTGCTCGCCTCGGGCCGCAACGTCAACATCCTCGTCCTCGACAGCCAGGTCTACTCCAACACCGGCGGCCAGGCCTCGAAGGCCACCCCCCGAGCGGCCGTGGCCAAGTTCGCGTCCGGCGGCAAGACCACGGCGAGGAAGGACCTCGGCCTGATGGCGATGACCTACGGAAACGTGTACGTCGCCCAGGTGGCGATGGGCGCCAACATGACCCAGACGGTGCGGGCGTTCAACGAGGCGGCCGAATACCCGGGGGTGTCGCTGATCATCGCCTACAGCCCGTGCATCGCCCACGGGATCGAGATGAGCACCCAGATGAGCCACCAGAAGAAGGCAGCCGAGTCCGGATTCTGGCCGCTCTACCGGTTCGATCCTCGTCGGAGCGACGAAGGCAAGCCACCTCTCATCCTCGACAGCCGCGAGCCCACCGTTTCCTTCGAGGAGTTCGCCGCAGAGGAAGGGCGGTTCGGGATGCTGGCTCGGGTCAACCCGCCCGAGGCCGAGGATCTCCTCGAGCAGGCGGAGCAGGACATCCGCGACAAGTGGCATCTCTTGGAGCGGATGGCCGAACTGACCCCAACGGGTTCTGGCTGAGCCGCCCGCTGATCGTTTCCTCGTTCGATAGACGGGTACCCCCGGCCGTGGAAGGAGGCCGAATGCCCGTACACCGTGGCAAGGACAAGAAGGGCCCCTACTACCAGTGGGGCGACAGCGGCAAGAAGTACCACTACGAATCCGGCGACAAGTCGAGCCGGGAGAACGCCAAAAAGAAAGCCGAGCGCCAGGGCCGCGCTGCCCGCGCCTCAGGCTACAAGGGGTGACAACCGGCACCGAGCGGCGGTAGCCTCGCCGCGTGAGCGCGGCCGACTCGTCGGAGATCCGGATCGTTCCCGCCAACCGGGCCACCTGCGACGAACTGATGGAAGTGTTCGGGAACCGTGGCCCGGCCGCCGGCTGCTACTGCCAGAGGTACAAGCTCGCTCCCGGCGAGGCGTTCTCCAAGTTCCCCCGCGAAGAACGAGCCGCTCGACTGCGCACCCAGACGAACTGCGGCAACACCGACGCCTCCTCCACCAGCGGGCTGGTCGCTTTTCTGGGAGACGATCCAGTCGGATGGTGCGCGGTGGAGCCGCGTCCGGAATATCGCGGTCTTCTCCGCGTCTATCGGGTGCCGTGGGAGGGCCGCCGGGAGGACAAGGCCGATCCCGACATCTGGGCCGTCACCTGTGTCCTCGTCCGAGCGGGTTACAGAAAGCGGGGTGTCGCCTATGCCCTCGCCGAAGCGGCCGTCGACCACGCTCGCCGCAACGGGGCGCGGGCTCTCGAGGCGTATCCGATGCGCGCCGAGACCGGCCACATCACGTGGGACGAGATCCACGTGGGAACGGAGACCATCTTCGCCGCCGCCGGTTTGACTGAAGTCACCCGCCCCGGCAAGCGGCGAGTGGTGATGCGAATCGACTTCGACTGAGCCTGCCAGATTCAGCGGATGACTTCTCCCAGGGCGGCCTACTCGAGGGAATCGAGGCCGCCGATGGCAGCGTCGGCCCGATCGAGCTCACCCAGACAACGCGTGAGGCTTCGGCCACCGTGTCGGGTGATCCGCCGGTGAAGTCGTCGTCGCCTCAGTACTCGACTCGCTCCCCTCCTCCGAGACCCCAGGTCAGGTGGACGTTCTCCATGTCGGTCATGTGTCGAATCAGACCGAGAACCGACAGGTCTACAGGTGGCACCGACCGAGTCGCCAATCCGGCCTCGTCGAGGTCACGCCTTGCGCCGGAAAGTGGCCCTCTGCCAGTCCAACCACTCCTCGAGAAGCGGCCTCGAGTCCGAGGACGGATCCGGATCGGATGGTTTGGTGATGTCCGGGTCGGTCGATCGAAACGCCACACTCTCCTCCTCCCCTCGGCCTCTCCTTTCTCGGGGTCCTCCTCCCCTCTCCACTCGAAACCGCGATCGGAGAGACCGGCGGGGTGCACATCGACGACCCAGTCCGTGCGCAGCGGCCCGTAGATGTGCGGGTAGAGCTCGCCGTCGCCGCCGTCTTCCATACGGACCTCGATTCCCTCCTGCCTGGCAGCATCGACGTCGATCTCCAAGACGACCAGTGGAGCGTCGTAGTCGCGGTAGATGGCCTCCGCCACTCTCCGCACCTGGTCGGGGGTGGCCGAGCAATGGACGGAGCCCGCTTCCTCGAAGCGAACATCCCGGGTCGACCAACGGTACTCGCCAGTCGTCAAAGCCTCCTCCCAGTGGGCCCGGTCGGCGCTGTGGAACACCTCCACGTCGAACGCCGCTCAGCCCTTGACCGCGCCCATCGTGAACCCGGCGATGAACCGGTCGAGGAAGAGGTTGAAGACGATGGCGATGGGGAGCGCCACGAACACCGCCGACGCCTGCAGCGACTGCCAGAAGAACACGTCACCGCGCACCAACGCCGTGGGCACGCCGACGCTGATCGGCTTGTTCGCCGTCGATGAGATGAACGACAGCGCGTAGATGAACTCGTGGGCAGAGAGAGTGAAGGCGAAGACGATCACTGCCACGATCCCCGGGAAGACGAGGGGCAGCACCGTCCTCATCACGGCTCCCGCTCGGGTATAGCCGTCGACCATCGCCTGCTCCTCTATGTCCCGGGGGATCCCCTTGAAGAAGCCCATCAGCAGCCACACCGAGATCGGGATCGTGATCGTCGGGTAGACGAGGATCAGGGACCACAGCGATTCGAGCAGCCCGAGGGAGGCGACGACCCGGGACATGGGCAGGAAGAGCAGCGTGGGCGGGATCAGGTAGACGAGGAAGATGGCGATCCCCATCCGCTCCCCCCACCGGCCCGCCAGCCGCGCCAGGCTGTAAGCCGCCGGGAGGCTGATCAGCAGCGTCACCAGGACTACCGACGCCCCCACCAGCACCGTGTTGCGGACGAACGTCATGAAGGCGGTGCTCTCGAACAGGTACTGGATGTGCTCCAGGGTGGGGGGGAGCGTGAACCAGAACGGGTTGTTCTCCTTGTTGTAGAGGTCCTGATCCTGCTTGAACATCGTGATGATGCTCCACAGGAATGGGAATGCCGCCAGGAGAGCGGCCGTGATCGCCAGGACGTAGAGGCCGACCCGCCCCCAGACACGACGCAACTCCGCCCGACGCCGCTGTACCTCTAGGGTCGCCGTCGCCGTCACAGCACCTCCCGACGGCGGGCGAACCTCAGGATGAGCGCCGCCACGGCGATCAACACGGGCAACAGGAACAAGGCCGTGCCGGCCCCTTGGGCGAGGTCGCCTCCTTCGATGCCCTTGTAGAAGGCCCACGAGGCGAGCACCTGGGTGTAGTTGGTGGGACCACCGCGAGTCAGCACGTGGACGACGGTCATGTCCGTGATGCTGAGGATCACACCGAACAGGACCGCCACGCCGATGATGGGGGCCATCAGCGGGATCTCGATCTCGAAAGTGCGCCGCCAGAAGCCGGCCCCGTCGATGTCGGAGGCGTCGCGGAGCTCGGTGGGGATGGCCAACATTCCCGCCATCACGATCACCGCCGCCAGCGGCACGATCCGCCACGTGTGGACGGCGATCACCGAGGCGAGAGCCAGCTTGGGCTGGCCGAGCCAGATCATGTTCCCCTCCAGCAGGCCCACCTGGCGGAGGAACCAATCGATGGGGCTGAATATCGAGTCCAACGTCCACAGCCAGGTGATCGTCGCCAACGAGACCGGGGTGGTCCACGGCAACAGCACGAGAAGACGGACGATCCACTTGCCCTTGAAGTCCTTCGTGAGGATGAGGGCGAGAGCAGTCGCCAGCACCACGACCAGGGCGTTCGAGACCAAGGTGAACACGAGCGTGTTGCGCAGCGCCCTCCAGAAGACCGCGTCGTCGAGGACCTGGCGCAGCGTCTGGAACCCGACGAAGTCGAGCGTGGGGTCGCCGACGGTCACGTCGCTGAACGCCATCACCACAGCCAGCACGAACGGAAAACCGACCAGGGCGATGATGTAGACGACCGCGGGGGTGAGTCCGCCCACCGCCAGGAGTCGCTCCGAGTCGAGGAAGCTGCGCCCGACCCGGCCGGACGGCGCACCGACGGCGAGCGCTTCGTCGCTCATTCGTTCCCCCTGAGCCGCGTCCCCGTGCGCGGATCGAAGTAGCACAGGTCGGTGGCGGCGACGCCGAACTCGCGGGTGGTCCCTTCGCTGATGGAGGAGCTCACCGGTACCCGGGCGATCACCTTCGTGTTCTCGTCGAAACCCTCCACGGAGCCGTACAGGAACCGGTCCGAACCCAGATACTCGCTGCGGTTGACGTGGAACCGGAACGTCGAAGGAATGTCCCGCTCGGTGAACTCGCCGATGGGACGGAAGTTCTCCGGCCGGAAACCGACCACCCGATGCTCGCCACGCAGCAGATTCATCGGCGGTGACCCGATGAACGTCGCCACGAACGTGTCGGCGGGGTCGGAGTAGATCTCCTCGGGGGTACCGAACTGGCGGATCTTGCCGTCGCGCATCACGGCGATGCGGTCCCCCATCCCCATCGCCTCCACCTGGTCGTGGGTGACGTAGATCGTCGTGATCCCGACCCGACGCTGGAACTCGAGGAGGTCGTCGCGGGCCGCCGCTCGCAGCTTGGCGTCGAGGTTGGAGAGGGGCTCATCGAGGAGGAACACGTTGGGCTCCCGCACCAGGGCGCGGGCGAGCGCCACTCGCTGGCGCTCGCCGCCGGAAAGCTGGCGGGGGCGGCGTTCGAGGTACCGATCGATCCCGAGCAGCTCGGCCGCCCATCGCACCCGTTTGTCCTGCTCGGCTTTGTCGATCCCCTCGGCCCGCAACGGGAAGGCGATGTTGCGCGCCACCGTCATGTGCGGGTAGAGGGCGTAGCTCTGGAAGACCATCGCCACCTTGCGGATGCGGGGCGGGAGACCGTTCATCCTCTCCCCACCGATGAAGATCTCTCCCGATGTGGGCTCCTCCAGCCCCGCGATCATCCGCAGCAGGGTGGTCTTACCGCAGCCGGAGGGGCCGAGCAGGACCAGGAACTCCCCCTCCCGAGAGGCCAGGTCGACGTCGTCGACCGCCACCATGTCCCCGAACTCCTTGGTGAGGTTGCGAACCTCGACCACCGACACGTGTGTCCCCCTCTCAGGCGTCTCCGCCGATCAGACCCCTCCGTCGCCAGTCCTCGTAGATGGCGTTGATCTTCGTCTCGGCGTCGGCTACCGCCTGCTCGGGAGTCTTCTCCCCGCGGGCGGCCTCGGCGAACATCACGGGGATGATCGACTCGCCGAAGATCTGGCCGGTTGCCGGGTTGGCGGGGCCGGGATGGCCGACGTTTGTGCTCCAATTGATGGCGTCGGAGAGGACCGCCAGTTTGTCGGCCGGTTGCGATCCGAAGGGGTCGTCGGCGACCCAGTCGCCCAGCTCCGGGACCAGAGAGTCCCAGGCAGGGAAGTCGTACAACTGGGAATGCCAGCACGCCGCCTCGTAGTTGAGCGTGTAGTGGAGCAGGAACTCCTTGGCGGCGTCCACGTTCTGGGCGTGGTTGGGAATGATCCAGTTGTACATCACGTGGGTGGCCACGATCCGGTCCGCCGGACCCTCTAGCGCCGCACTGAAGAACGTGTCGGCCGCTACCTCGGGGTTGGCTTCCTGGGACGTGCGGTACGCCGAGATCGAGTTCAGGATGTAGGACAACTGCCCGGCGATCAGGCCCTCGTTGTTGGAGGCCGCCTCCCAGGCGAACACCTCGTCGGTCATCGCTCCTTCGAACAACGACGCCATGTACTCGACGGCCTGGATCGTCTCGGGCGAGTTGAGGACGACGTTTTCGTTCTCGTCCTGGATCGACGCCCCGAACGACCACAGCAGTGCCCGGCCGGCCATGTTGGAGTCGATCTCCTGGGACATCCCGATGCCCATCTGCACGCCTTGGTCGGAGTAGATCTTGGAGCCGTACTCCAACAACTCGTCCCAAGTGGTCGGACCGTCGGGAAGCCCGGCGGTCTCCCAGAGGCTGCGCCGATAGTTGCCGGGATCGGGGACCCAGCCGGGGCAGTACGCGTAGTACTTCTCGGTGTTGGGGTTGTAGCTCGAGCGCTGGCAGATCGCGACCTGTTCCCCCCAGCGGTTCGACGCCTCCTCGGTGACGTCTCTCATGTCGACGACGCTCGGCTCGAACTGGGACAACGGAGCGATGTACTGGATCAGGTCGTGGCCTTCGCCGGCCGATATCTCCGCCGAGATCCGGGCGGGGATCTCCGCCACGGTGATGTGGTCCACCGTCACGTCGACCCCGACCTGCCGACCCCACTCCTGGACGAAGGGGTCGAACCATTCGTCGTGGGCGGGAACGAAATGGCTCCACAGGAGTATGCGGAGCTCACCGGACAGGGAGACGGTCGGCTCCTCGAACGCGATCTCCGGAGCACCCACCGTCGTCGCAGGACCTGGCGCACTCGTCGTGCCGGGGCCCGCCGTGGTGTCCACCCCCGCACGTCCCCCGCAGGCTGCGAGTCCCGCCATAACGAGATAGCGGAGAAAATCCCGCCGTCTGAGCCCAGTGAACTCGCGCGGATCGAAGGTCATCACTCCCTCCTTGTGCCGACCTCGAGACCCAACATACACCGGCGCCTCGCGACCGCGCCGGGACGAGCCGGAGGCCTTCGGGCGGAAGCGGTCTAACCCAGGAAGATCTCGGACGAGGGCAGGCCTGCGGTGGCGGACCAGACCCAGGGATCGACGTGGCGAAGGAGCACCGCTGAGACGTCGCGCAGAGACACCACTCCGAGCCCTCCGTCGGGCATGGACACCAGGACGTGCCGGAGCTGCTCGTTGAGCAACACGCCCGCGCACATCGCCACGGACATCGACCCGTCGACGATCAGCGGCCCGGGGGTGGCCACGGTGCTCACCGGCTCCTCGGGACCGGTTCCGGCGCCGATTCCCCGCGAGATGTCACGTTCGGTGACCACGGCTCGTCCCCGATCGACGACGAGGGCGGACACGCCTTCGATTCGCATCAGTCGCGCCGCCTCTGCGATCGACGCGACGCCTTCGATCACGACGGTCGGACGGCGAACGAGAGAAGCTACCGGTGAGTCGGGGGACACCGACTCGTCCGTCGATCGGCGTTCATGCGGAAGGCGTGTCCAGCCCCTCGAGCTCATATCACTCCTCGACTCACTCATAGGAGTGTTACGGCACTGTCACTCGCAGCGATAGGGACGAATTGCCCGACCCGGATGGCCGGATGACCCTCTCGCCTAGGCGTCGATGGCGCGCAGCGCCTGCTCGACGGCAAGCGACGAGAGACGGATCGCCTCTATCTCCTCTTCGGTGGCGTGGAACGGCACGATCTCACCGGCTCCGCCGGCGTCGACCAGACGAGGCAGGGAGATGCACACGTCCCCGAGGTCGAACACGGAGCCGACCGGCGCCGTCACGGGCAGCACCGCCGAGTGGCTCTCGTAGTCGAGGGCTTCGAGGATCTGGGTCACTGCGAGCGAGATCGCCCAGCTCGTCGACCCCTTCCCTTCGATGATCTCGTACGCCGAGTTGCGCACCTCGGCCAGGATCTCCTCACGGGCCGCGGTGTCGAGGCGGCTCCCATCGGCAGCCCGCACCTCCACGAGTGGCGCCCCACCGATCGTGGCCGACGACCAGAGGACCGTCTCCGAGTCACCGTGCTCCCCCACCACGTGTGCGTGGACGTGCCTTTCGGCGATGGCGAATCGGAGGGCGAGGAGGTGACGGAGCCGGGAGGAGTCGAGAACCGTGCCCGACCCGAGGACCGACCCGTCCTCTCGACCGGTGATGCGGATGGCGAGTTGCGTGAGCACATCGACCGGGTTGGTGACCACGAGAAGGAGGGCCTCTGGGGCAACCGTGGTCAACTCGGGGATCATGCCGCGGAAGATCCCGGCGTTGCGAGCCGTGAGCTCGAGCCTCGACTCCCCGGGCCGCTGCTTGGCGCCGGCCGTGATGACGATGACGTCGGCGCCTTCGCACACCGAGATGTCGGCACTGCCGGCGATCGTGGCGGGCCCGACGAACTCGAGTCCATGGCTGAGGTCGAGCGCCTCAGCGTGCACCTTCTGGGAGTCGAGGTCGTAGAGCGAGATGTGGTCGGCGATCCCGCGATTGAGCGCGGCGAAGGCAACCGCGGTCCCTACGCTCCCGGCACCGACGATCGACAGGTGTCGCACGGCGCCAGTATGTCAGGGCGCCGTCGCTTGCGTCGTGCGGTCAGCGGTCGGGGCGTCGACGTCCCGCCTGGGCGTCGACGATGGCTCCGATGATCAGGCCCAGCGAAGCGCCGACCAACGGGCCCCACCAGTGCGGGGAGATCAACAGCCCGAACAGCAGCCCCAACGCGGCACCCAACGACAGCCCGACCCCCGTCCATGCGCCACGCATCTCAGTACCTCCTTTCCCTCCAGTGCAGCAGCCGTGCCGTTGGCCCACCAGAGTCGATGGACCTTCGGTCGGGGGCACAAGGGACCATCGCCCCTATCGCCGTTTCCTGGGATGGGGCATGCTGAGAGTCGGAGCGCCGCCTTTCACACACCGTGGAGGGACGGCCCCACCGTCGTCCCGACCCCGGGTCTGGTTCCGTCTCGTCGCGGGCGGCGCTCCGCCCCTCCGCTCAGCGCCCTTCGAGGACTCCCTCGAGGAGCGCTTCTTCACGATCGGTGGACGACTCGGCCCTCTCCTTTGCGGCCACGAACACGGCGAACTCTGAGGCGGCCCGACGAATCCGGTCGTCGATCGCCTGGTTGCGGGTCTCGTCCCAATCCTCGGTGGCGACGAAGACGGCGGTCGGCGTGACCACCGTCCGCAGATAGGTGAACAGAGGCCTGATGGCGTGGTCGAGCGCCAGCGAATGGCGGGGCGTCCCGGCGGTGGCCCCGATCAGCACGGGTTTGCCCACGAGGGATTCGGGGTCGAGGACGTCGAAGAAGTTCTTGAAGAGGCCGTTGTAGGAGGCGCTGAAGATCGGCGTGACCGCGACGACACCGTCTGCGGCCACGACGGTGTCGATCGCTCGACGCAGTTCGGCAGAAAGGGAGCCGGTCAGCAAGTAGTCCATGAGGTCGTGGGCGATGTCTCTCAGTTCGATGATCTCGACCGTTGCCAGTTCGCTTCGCGAGGCGAGCGCCTCGACGGCGGCTCGGCCCAGCAGCTCAGCGAGTCTCCGCGTCGATGACGGCTGGCGCAAGCCGGCGGTGACGACGGCGACGGTGCGTGGTGCTCGGTGCATTTTCTCCTCGATCGGTGGACGGTAGTTGACGCATCAACTATCCGCAACCCCGAACAGACGCGGCGTATTCCCCGCTGCAGGGTGGCTGCCCCGACAGCGGGGAATACGCAGGAAGAACGGACCGGTCAGCCTTCGCCGGCGACGATGGCGCTGATGTCGACCATCCGAGCGGAATATCCCCACTCGTTGTCGTACCAAGCCACCAGCTTGATGACGTTCCCGTTCAGGAGCAACGTCGACGGCGTGTCGACGATCGACGAATGAGGGTCGCCGATGATGTCACGGGACACCAACTCCTCCTCGGTGAGGCGGAGAACGCCCTTCATCCGCCCCTCGGCGGCGTCGGCGAGCGCTTGGTGGACCTCGTCCACGGTGACCTCACGGCTGAGGGTGGCAGTGATGTCAGAAACGGAGCCGTCCTCGACCGGAACCCGGAAAGCCATGCCCGTCATCTTCCCGGAGAGCTCGGGGATCACCTTCTCGGTGGCCTTGGTGGCGCCGGTCGTGGTGGGGATGATCGACAGGGCCGCCGCCCTCCCCCGCCGCCGCTTGCGGGTGGGAAGGTCCATCAGCGACTGGCTCGACGTGTAGGCGTGGATCGTCGAGAGCATGAGGTTCTCAACGCCGAAGCTGTCGGAGAGGACCTTCGCCACCGGGGCGAGGCAGTTGGTGGTGCAGGAGGCGTTGCTAACGATGTGGTGCTCGTCGGGATCGTAGGTGTCTTCGTTGACACCGATCACGAACGTGGCATCGGCGTCGTCGGACGGAGCGGAGATCACCACCTTCTTCGCCCCTGCCTCGAGGTGGCCACCGGCGTCCTCGCGCGAACGCATGGCTCCCGTCGCTTCGACGACGACGTCGACACCCAGGTCTCCCCACGGGAGCTTGGATGGGTCGCGTTCTTGGCTGAACGGGATCTTGTTCCCGTCGACGACCAGAGTCGAGCCGTCGGTGGAGACCTTCCGCGGGTACCAACCGTGGACCGAGTCGTACTTGAGCAGATACGCCAGGTCGTCGAGTTCGGAGAGGTCGTTGATACCCACCACCTCGAAGCGGTCGTCTTCCAAGAACTGCTTGAACGTGCAGCGTCCGATTCGGCCGAAGCCGTTGATAGCCACGCGGACCATCGAGTACCTCCGTCTAGCTCCTCACCCGAAACCTAGTCATGGGTGTGTCGCTGAGTAGGGTCGATCGGCCCGGGAAGGCGAGTCCCCTCGTCGGGTTCAGGCGGCCCGCGAGAAGTTGTGTTCGGCCGGCTCCGACGTCTCGAGCAAGTCGCCGACGAGCAGCGATGCGATCGAGAATGCCCCCACCGCGACGAGCACGAGCCCGGCGACGACGGCCGTGCCCACCATCACGGAGTTCATGAGTGTGTCCATACCTACAAGATGCACGAGGGGTGTGACGAGTTCCAGGAAGCCGTTCGAATCGATTCACTGGCCCGAGGGCACCACCAAGACCTAACGTGGCGACTCCGCTACCCGAGGAAGGCATTGCGCGCCGCACCGTGACATCCGACCGTCTATCTCCGACCCTGGAGTTCCACCGTGCCCGCATTGCATCTCGATTCCGTCTCCTACTCGTACACATCCGCCGTGGTCGTCGTCCGTGACGTCTCTCTCGACCTCGGCCCGGGTTGGCATGGCCTCGTCGGCGAGAACGGCGCCGGCAAGTCGACCCTCCTCGGCTTGATCCGAGGGCAACTCATTCCGACCTCGGGGAGAGTCGTGGTCGAGCCTTCCGATGCGGTCGTGGCTTTCTGCCCCCAGGTCGTCGACCGGCTCACCGCCGACATCGTGGAGTGGGGAGCGTCCTGGGAAGCGGCCGACGCCGCTCTGCGGGCTCGGCTCGGGCTGGATCCCGAAGACCTCGAACGATGGGAGACGCTCTCGCCCGGGGAGAGGAGACGGTGGCAGCTGGCCGCCGCCATCGCCCGCCACCCGGACATCATGTTGGTCGATGAGCCGACGAACCACCTCGACACGGGAGCGAGTGAGCAGCTGATCGAGGAGCTCCGCGCATTCGGCGGTGTCGGAGTGATCGTCTCCCACGACCGCGACCTGCTGGACCGTCTGACGACCGTGACCTTGCGTATGCAGGGAGGCGACGTCGAGGTGTGGCATGGGCCCTATTCCCTGGCCGCGGAGGAATGGCAGAAGGCCGAGCAGGAGTTGGTCGATGAGGTGGAGCGGCTGAAGGCGGAACGGGACCGGGTCCGTCGCCGGATGACCGAGCGCCGTCGGCGTCTCGAAGAGCGGGAACGGCGCGACCGGAACCACCGGCGCAAGGCAGGACCTTCTGATCCGGACGCACGCAGCATCGTGATCAAGGGCCGCCAGGAGTTCGGGGCGAGGGCGGAGGCACGCCGCGTCGGAGTCGAGGCGCAACGCGTGCAGCGTCTGGAGCAGGAACTGGCTGAGAGGCGTCTATCCCGTCCCCGCGGCGGACCGATCCGAATCGATGCCGAAGCGGCCCGGCGCCCGGTGCTCCTCTCCCACGAAGGCCCTCTGGTTGCCGGCGGCAAAGTGGTCCACCCGGGAGTGTCCGTGACAGTCGAGCGTTCTACCCGATTGCGGATCAGCGGTGCCAATGGGGCGGGGAAGTCGACCTTGTTGACGAGTCTCGTCGAGCGGGCCCCGATCCCCGCCGACCGGATTCTGTGGCTGCCCCAGGAGCTCGCAGAGAGCGAACGCCGGGTGCTCACCGAGCAGGTTCGGCGCCTCTCGCCGGACGAGCGAGGCGAGGTGATGGCTGTCGCCGCCCGTCTGGGGCTCGAGCCCGGTCGGGTTCTGCACTCGGAGCTTCCCTCCCCCGGCGAATCCCGCAAGCTACAACTGGCCACCGGGCTGGGAAGAGGCGTGTGGGTGGCAGTTCTCGACGAACCGACGAATCACTTCGATTTGCCCTCGATCGAGCGGCTGGAGGACGCCCTGGCCGCGTACAAGGGCGCCGTGGTGCTCGTCACACACGACGACCGCTTCGCCGCCGCGCTGACCGACGAAGAGATCAGCTTGGACTGAGACTCGGCGCTCCAGTCTCGACGAAACGGCGGGCGGAGGCTTCGGTGCCGGCTTGGCGGGCCTGTTCGATCAGATCCCGCGCCTGGTCGATGAGTTCCTGGTACGTGCCGAGGTCGCCGGCCCGGAGAGCCTCGTCGGCCTGATTCAATAGGGAGGCGGCCTGATCGAGCAGCTCCTGGACCGACTGGGGAACCGCGTCCTCCGGCTCCTCGTCTGAAGGCTCCTCACCCGTCGGAGGACTGGAGTCGCCCGGCTCGTCCAGGCCGAAGACCTCCGCCAACGCCTCGTCGAGGCTCGGAGCCCACTCGATCGAGTCGCCGAACACCACGACCACCCGGCGGAACTCGGGGAAGCCGCCTTGTTCCTGGGCCTGCAAGTAGATGGGCTGGATGTACATGATCGACTCCTCGATCGGCACGACGAGGATGTCGCCCCGGATGACCGTCGAGCCCTGCTGGCTCCAGAGGGTGAACTGTTCGGCGATCTCGTCGTTCTGCTGGATGCGGTCCCCCACTTGACCGGTACCGCCGACCAGCGATCCCTGTGGCATCCGGAAGTCGATGAGCCGACTCGGCTCCTCGGCGGTGGGAGCGTCGGCGACGAGGAACGCCGACATGTTGGGCCGCTGGCGCGGGTTGAAAGGCTGGAGCAGCAGGTAGGACAGCTCCTCTTCGCCCGGGAGCTGGGCCATCAGGTAGTACGGCAGCAGTTCGCGGACGTGCTCGACCTGGCCTCCCACCTGGACGGTGTCGCCGATCAGCAGCTCTGCCCCGGGGAATAGGCCGCGGCGGATCGTGGCGGGATCGGCGGGTATCGACCAGGCGTCGTTGCGGGTGAAGAACTCCGAGGGGTCATCGACGTGGTAGTCGAGGTAGATCTCGCCCTGGATACGGAACAAGTCCTGTGGGTAGCGGAGATGCGATTCGAGCCCCTCCGGCATCTCGGTGCCGTCGCGGAACAGCTCGGGGAACGTCTCCCGCCACGCCCGGATCAGCGGGTCGGAGTCGTCGACGACGTAGAAGGTGACCGTTCCGTCGTAAGCGTCGACGGTGGCCTTCACGGAGTTGGACAGGTAGTTCATCCCCGCCTCGAGATGGGTCGACCGAGGCAGCCTCCTGAGGGAGTTGGGAGTGATCGGCTGCGAGTAAGGGAAGTTGCCCGACGCCGTGTAGAGGTCGAGGACCCACACGATCCGCCCGTCGTGGACGACTGGGTAGGGATCGGAGTCCACGGCGAGGAACGGAGCGAGGTCACTGACGATCGCCCGGATGTTGCGCTGCACCAGGACCCGGCTGTCGGGGCGGATCTGGCCGGAGATGAGGAGGTTCAGATCCCGGTACCGGAATGCGAAGGCGATTCTCCGCCACAGGCTCCCCACGTCGACTCCTGCCTCCCCGTCGTATTCATTGGGGATGATCCGTTCGCCCTCGACCGGCATGTCGACCTCCTGGGGCGCGGAGCCGGTCCTCACGATCACGGGCCGCCCCGGTGTGTAGGTCTCGCCGAAGTAGACCCGGGGCTGTTCCAGCTCGAGCGCCTCTTCGGTCGCCCGGGGAGGCAGGTCGGCGAGCAGGAACTGCGGCTGGCCGTCCCTCTCGACCCGGTTCGCCTGGCTGGCGACTGCCCCGATGCCATGGGTGTAGATCAGCCGAGTGTTCTGCCAGTTGTTGTTGCCGACGGCGTCCTCGTCGAGCTCGCGCACGGCGATCATCACCTGGGTCGGCTGACCGTCGAACTCGTACCGGTCGGTGTCGACCAACTCCAGGCTGTAGTAGGGACGGATCTCCTGGAGGTTCTGATAGGTACGGGGCAAGACCGCGGTGTCCCAGAGCCGCAGGTTGTCGATGGTGATCCGGTTGGCCTCGATGTCCTCGGCGTCGAGATCACCTGACGCCCTGAACGGCCTCACCTCGACGTCGTCCAGGCCGTAGGCGACGCGGGTGAACTCGATGTTGTGGGCGATGTACTCCGACTCGAGGCGGAGTTGCTCCGGAACCACCTGGAGACGCTCGACCACCGCCGGGTAGATGAGGAGGGCTGCGATCGACACCAGGATCCACCCCCCGACCGCCATCAATGCGAGGGTCCATCCCGGCCGCCAGATGTTGACGATGAAGAGGATCGCCGCCACCACGGCGATGGCCATCAGCAGCCGCAGGGCGGGCAGGCGGGCCATGACATCGGTGTACCCGGGGCCGAAGAAGTTCGACTGCCGATTGGAGTAGAGGAGCGCCAGGGCGTCCAGGCGGTAGATAGCAGCCCTGACGAGAGCCATCAACGCCAACAGGACCGACACGTGGACCTTGGCTCCGCTGTTGAACGATGGCATCGACCCACGCCGCACCCGAATGCCGCCTTGCAGGTAGTGGGCGACGACGGCGATGACGGCGGCGGTGGCCAAGACGTTGAAGAGCCAACGCAAGGCCACATCGAGCAGGGGGAACTGGAAGACGAAGAAGCCGGCGTCGAGGCGGAAGATGGGGTCGTTGAGCCCGAAGTCGTTCCGGGCGAGGAAGAGGAACACGTTGTCGCGCCACGTGGCGACACCCACCCCGACGAACAGCGCGAGGAGGAACGAGATGATTAGCCGCAGGCGGCCTGTCCGACCCTGCGCCCAGTAGCGGAACCGAGCGACCAGTTCTTCCTCGTCGCCGATGTCCGTCGGGAAGAAGCGGGGAGCGAGGCGCTCCGCCAGGTAGAGCGTCAGCCAAAAGACGACGAAAGCGACGAGGGTCCCGGCCGCTCCCAGGCCGATCCCCACCGACCACCGTTTGACCCAGACCGACGAAAAGTCCAGCGAGTCGAACCACAGGAAATCGGTCCACAAGGTGCCCAGGGCGGTGAGCGCTAGGTAGACGAGCAGAGCACCCGCCAACAGGTAGGCCAGCCCGCGGCGGCGCTCAGTGGGCCCACTACGAGTGGGGGGTGTCCGAGAGAACATTGCGGCGATTGTAAGGATGCAGCCGGCCAACCCTCACCGGAGGGTCAAACGGGGACGATGGTGCAGCCACAGTCACGGTGGGCCGGGGGGACCGCGCCCCCTTCTTCAGCCGCCCGACGACAGACCGGACACAGCCGCCCCGAGGGGAGCCAGGTCCACGCCCGGTCCTGCTGCTCGAGGGCGTGGCGGAGGGCATGGTGGTAGGACGCGAGGGCGTAGGCGCGGATCCGTCGCTCGGCCTCGTCGGTACGCCACCCCCGGAACACGCGTGACGCAGCCGCTTGCCGCTCCCTGGAGCCGGCCCCGGCGCTCTCCAAAGCGGCGACGAGGGCTTCGGCCAACTCGACTCCCACCTTCTCGGGAGGAGGAGGCGTCGGCTCGAGGGCGACGACTCCGATCACGCCCATCTCCACTGCGGCTTCCACTCCGGCTTGGCTGGCCTGGTCGCCGAGCGTTTCGAGCTCCTCGGCGACGGCTGCTTCGAGAGCCTCGGGATCCGGGGCCCACTGGCCGCCCGAGACCCGGATCTGCTCGAGCGCCTCGTTCTGTGTCTCGGTCAACGCCCGTTTCACGGCGCGCAGCGCCGCGTTGGTGATGGGGAGGAGCAGGCGCTCGCGGGTCTCGAACGGGTCCACACCCTGGGGGAGACTCGGTTCGGGCCGCCCCTGTGGCTCGGGTTCCTCCTCAGTGGACACAGGCTCGTCGACACTCTCCTGTTCGGCCGGTGCCGAGGGCTCGCGCAGCCGACGGAACAGGTCGAACACGTCGTCTGTTCCGTTCGAGGCGGCAGTCGAAGGCTCCGGCGCGACGAGATCCCCTTCCTCCAGGGGTTCGCTGGCCGGGGGGACCGGCTCGTCCGCCACAGCCTCCTCCTCCACCGGCTCTTCCTCGACCGGCTCTTGCCCTGCCACGTCGTCGTCGACCGGCTCCCCTTCCATCGGCTCTGCGTGGGGGGAGTCCTTCGTCGGCTCCTCTTCGCCCGGCTGTTCGTCGGCCGGCACCGCCGGGATGACGACGACGTCGGGCTCGTCCTCGACCATGAACCCTGCTTCCGGTTCCTCTGCGGTCTCGGGGACTTCGATCTCGGACGGGTCCTCCGCTCGTGTCTCGTGGTCCTCCACCTCGGTGGTGTCGGAGACCTCATCATCATGACGGGAGGGTCGGATGACGCGCACCGTGTGGCCTTCCTCCCAGCCCTCGATCTCCTCGCCTTCCTCGTCGAGGAGGATCATCTTCCCAGTGAGCTCGGTCGGCTCGGAGAGGCCGATCCCGAGGCGCTTCTCCTCCAACTCCCCTTCGAGGGAGGCGAGAGTGCCCCTGACCGCCTCGATCTCGTCCATGAGCTCGGACCGGCGCTCCTCCAGGGCGCGGGCCCGCTCCTGTGCCGCCTGGGCTTGGCGGTGGGCGGCGGCGATGATGTCGTCGTGGTCGGCTCGGGCCTGGGCGACCAGCCGCTCCGCTTCCATCTTGGCAGCTCGGAGGACGTCGTCGGCTTCGCGGCGAGCCGCCGCGGTCAGGCGATGCGCCTCTCGTTCGGCCTCGCCCATCACCGCGAGGGAGTTTCGCTCCAGCTCCTCTCGCTGCCTTTCCACTTCCCGCTGGACCTGCTCGAGGAGCTGGCTACCCGTCGTCCAGGCATCGGTTCTCATCGCCTCGGCGTCCGCCCGCGCCTCCTTCAACAAAGTCTCCGCCTCGGCCATGGCTTCCGACCGCCAGCGTGCGGCGTCGGCGGCAGCTCGCTCCCGCATCGACTCGGCCGCTTGGCGGGCTGCTTCCAGCACCGCCGACACTTCTCGGCCGATGGCCTCGAACTCGCTGCGCAGGTCCCGGTCGGCGAATTCCCCCAGACGCGACGCCAGACGGTCGCGTTCGGCGGTCAGCTCGGCGACCATGTCGGCGAGCTCGTCGAGTCGAGCCGCCACCTCCCTCTGCTCGAAGCCGCGGAAGACCACTCGAAAAGTGGCGCGGCGAATCTCGTCGGGTGTGGGGTGATCCGTCATCCGTCTTTCCAAGATACCCGCCGACCCCCTGGAAGCCCGGCGTTTGGATCAGCCGGTGGCGAGCCCGCGGAGGAACTCCAACGCGTCGTCGATGCTCTCGACCGCCACGAGCTCCATGTCCCCTCGCGGGGCGCTCTCGGCGGCCGCCAGGTTCCCGGCGGGAACGAACATGTATTCGGCACCTGCCGCCTCGGCCGCCACCACCTTCTGTCGGACGCCTCCGACCTCCCCGACGCTGCCCTCGAGGTCGATCGTCCCCGTACCGGCGACGACCCTGCCTCCGGTGAGGCTGCCGGGAGTCAGGACGTCGATGATCGCCAGGGTGTACATCATCCCTGCCGAGGGACCGCCGACGATCCCGGTGTCGATGTCGATCCAGAACGGCAGCTGCCGGACGTAGATGCCGATCATCGGCGAGTCCGGGTCGTCTTCGCGCGGCACCAACTCCACCTCGTAGGACAGCACCTGGCCGTCGCGTTCCACCGACAAGGGGACTCGGTCCCCGGGCGTGTTGCCTTCCATGACTGCGGCGAGGGACTCGGCCGCTTCGATGCGCTGGCCGGCCAACGCCACGATCCGGTCGCCGATCTCGAGCACCTCGCCGGCGGGGGTGTCGGCGGCGTAGCCGGTGACGTACACAGCCGATCGATCGTCGGGGAGCTCGATTCGGCTCAACGCCACCGCGATCGCGGTCTGCGCCGACTGGTCCATCAGCTCCAGGTTGCGCCGGTGGTAGTCCTCGTCGCTTTCGTCAGGACGGCGCACGACCTGGCGCGCCAGCACGTCGACGGAGGGGTCGACGGCGGCGACCAGCGCCTCGAAGGCGTTGATGTCCTGACCGGCGACCGTCAGCATCACGAGCTCTCCCTGGGTGTCGTAGGTCGGTGCGCCCTCCACGGTCACGGAGTCGGTGGCGTCGGTGACCGGGCCCGGTGAGTAGGCGACGAGGGGGAGCGGCACGTTCCAGGCGAGAACGACCACGCCGACCAGGAAGATCGTTCCGATGGCGGCGGTGAGAGCCCGAGTGCGAGCACGATCGGTCACGTCAGGATCGTATCCCACGGCCGAGGCAACGGTTTCCCGTACAATCGCCCCATGTCGTACGCCCCCGTGATAACCGCCCGCGCCGTTCCCCGGTCCCGTTCGGCGACCATGGCCCTCGTAGTCGGCGTCGCCGCGCTGACCGCCCTCGCCGCCCAGTGGTACTTCCCGATGTGGCCCGTACCCGTCACCGGGCAGACCCTCGTGGTGTTGTTGGGCGGTGCCGCACTCGGTTGGCGAGCGGGGGCGGCCGCCCAGCTGCTGTACCTGTTGGTCGGCGCGCTGGGGCTTCCCGTCTTCTCCGACGCGTCGGGAGGAATCGAGCGGTTGTTCGGCGCCGGCGCCACCACCGCCGGATACCTCCTGGCCTTTCCGCTCGCCGCCGCACTGGTCGGCCGTCTCGCCGAGGCGCGCCACGACCGCCGCTTCTGGACGATGGTCGGCGCATTCCTCGCCGGTAGCGCGGTCATCTACACCGGCGGTGTGCTCGGGCTGCGACTGGTCCTGGGGATGGACGTGGTCGAGGCGGTCCGAGTGGGCGTGGTGCCGTTCCTCGTCGGTGACGCCATCAAGGCGGCGCTCGCCGGCGTCCTGCTTCCCGGAGCGTGGCGGCTCGTCGGCGAGAGAGCCTAGGTCGCGGGTTGGGCGCCGTGTGACGTGGCCGACCGGCCCGACTCCTCGCCGAGGTACGCCCTGATCACATCCGGGTTGCGCTGCACGTCGGACGGGCGGCCGATGGCGATCTGACGGCCGAAGTCCACCACCATCACCCGGTCGGCGATGTCCATGACGAGCCCCATGTCGTGCTCGACGAGGATCATGGCGATGCCGAGCTCGTCCTGGATGTCGAGGATGAACCGGGCCATGTCCTCGGTCTCCTCGAGGTTCATGCCCGCCACCGGCTCGTCGAGGAGCAGCAACTCTGGGTCCATCGCCAGTGCCCGCCCCAACTCGACCCGTTTCTGGACGCCGTAGGGCAGTAGCCCGACCGGGTACTTGCGCCACTGCTCGATCTCGAGGAAATCGATGATCTCTTCGACGTGACGCCGGTTCTCGACCTCGGCTCGTCGTGCCCGTCCGACCCACAACGCGTTCGACAGCCATCCGGTGCTCATGCGGATGTGGCGGCCGGTGAGGATGTTCTCGACCACCGTCATATGGGGGTAGAGGGCGATGTTCTGGAAGGTGCGGGCGATGCCGAGTTCCGCGGTCCGGTTGGGCTTGAGGCCCATCAGCGATTCGCCCTTCCAGAGGATGTCGCCTTCCTGCGGGCGGTAGACCTGGTTCAGGCAGTTGAAGATCGAGGTCTTACCGGCTCCGTTGGGCCCGATGATGGCGAACAGTTCGCCCCGGTACACCTCGAAGGACACCCCGTCGATCGCCTTGACGCCTTTGAACGAGAGGCGGATGTCTCTCACCTCGAGCAGAGGCGAGCTGCGGGCTCCTGCGTCCACTTCCGACATCCGCCGTCTGTCTTCCGCCAACGGAGTCACGACAGCCACCGCTTTCGCCGCTTGTAGTGCTTGACGTCGCGGAACGACTTGCGCTCGCCCTCTCCCCGGAGGCCGAGATAGAACTCCTGGACGTCCTCGTCACGGAGGAGCTTCTCGGCGTTGCCGTCCATCACCATCTTCCCCGTCTCCATGATGTAGCCGTGGTGGGCGATCGAGAGGGCCATGTTGGCGTTCTGTTCGATCAGGAGCACCGACGTGCCCTGCTCGTTGATCTCGGCGATGACGTCGCGCACCTGCTGGACGAGGAGCGGCGCGAGCCCGAGAGACGGCTCGTCGAGGATCAGGAGCTTCGGCTCCTGCATGAGGGCCCGTCCTATGGCGAGCATCTGCTGTTCGCCTCCCGAGAGATAACCCGCCATCGCCCGACGCCGCTCCCTCAGCTTCGGGAACAGGCGCATGACCCGCTCGTAGGCGGCGTCCACCCGCGTCGAGTCGGAGTTGACGTAGGCGCCGGCTTTCAGGTTCTCGTCGACGGTCATCTCGGCGAATACCCGGCGTCCTTCCATCACCTGGCTGATGCCCTTCTTGACCCGGACGGCGGGGTCGAAGTGGGTGATGTCGTCGTCGTCGAACCAGACCGACCCCTTGGTGATCTCTCCCTCGTGGATGTCGAGCAGGCCGGTGATCGCCCGCAGGGTCGTCGTCTTGCCGGCGCCGTTGGCTCCGAGCAGCGCCACGATCTTGCCGTCGGGCACCTCGAGCGAGATGCCGCGCAGCACCAGCACCACGTCGTTGTAGACGACCTCCAGGTTTTCGACTCTCAGCATCGTTCCGTCCTGTGACTCGGGCCCTGGCCCTCCTGGGGAGGGTCACGACTCGAGCCACCGGCAGGTGGTGGTGGGCGCCAGCCGCCCACCACCACCCGACCGGATCAGCCCTCTAGCTCGTAGCAGGCTCCTTCGAAGACGAAGTCCTCGACGATCGGTGCCACATAGTCCCGCTCGACCACCACCGATCCGGTGGGCGATTCGAGATCCGGGCGATAGATGAAGCTGTGACGCTGCACCATGTCGTTGGGCTCGCCCGTGTAGCGCTCCGGGAACGCCAGTCCGTCGAACTCGACGTTGTCGAGCGACTTGGCGGCGGCGAGGATGCCGGCCCGGGTCATATCGCCGTTGTCGTAGGCGGTGAGCAGCGCCTCGTGGACGATCTTCGCCTCCACGTAGCCCTCGTTGTAGGCATCGAACGGCGGGTTGTTGGGTCGCAGTTCCTGCATCAGGGCGGTGAAAGCCTGGGCGCCCTCGGATTCTCCGTTCCAAGCGTCGAAGGCGACCGTGATGTAGACGTCGCGTGCGACCGCCTCACGGATCTGCGAGTCGGGGGCCACGAACGCCGGAGACCACGATGGCGACGTGCCCGTCCACTTGGCTTCGAAGCCCTGAGCGACGGCCTGGCCGTAGATCGAGGCGAATGCTCCCGGGGTGGCGACGAGCACCACGATGTCGGCACCCGAGGCGGCGATGGCATTGGCTACCTCGGTCATGCTCGCCTCGTCCGTCGGGTTGACGGCGCCGGCACCGTTGTACACCACTTCCAGACCCAGGGCTTCGGCGGCGATCTCCGCACCTGCCGCTCCGTCGAGACCGAAGTCGCCGGGGACGGAGGCGATGGCGATGGTGCTCGCCCCGCCGATGTCATCGCTGATGTAGCTGATGGCGTTCTGGATCTCGACGCAGTACGGGGCGCCGTGATGCATCAGGTTGGAGTTGTACTGGGGGTCGACCCAACCCGAGTACCAGGTGAGCGGCACGGCCAGGATGTTGTCCTCCTGGAAAGCCGGCAGCGAGGCCACCGTGTGCGGCGAGCCGGTCGAGTGACCGATCACCGCCACCTCATCGCGCATCTCCTCGTATTTCTGGAGGTGGGTCGGCACGTCGTACGCCGTGTCCTCGATGAGCAGCTCCACCTGGAGGCCGTTGACGCCACCGTTGCGGTTCACGTCCTCCCAGTAGACCTCGTGAGCGGTGACGATCTGCTGCACGAGCGGCGAGAAGGGGCCGGAAAGGTCCGACAGCAGCCCGATCTTGATCACACCCGCCTCGTGGTCGACGCCGATGTCCGTGGCGATGTCGCCTGCCGCGCCCTCGTCGCCACCGCCGTCGCCGGTATCGGCCGTCGTGTCCTCGCTCGTGTCGCCTGCGGTGTCGGGAGTCGTGTCCTCGGCCGCGGGCTCCGTGTCCGCTGTCGTCTCCTCGGCGCCATCGCCGCCCCCGCCACCGCAGGCAGCTGCCAGCATGGCGAGGACGACGAAGAGCACCCAGACTTTGCTTCGTCCTCTCATCTTTCGTCTCCTCCTCTCGGTTTCATCAGACTCCGCCGAAGCGGAGCCCGCCGGACCCTGTGGCCCAACGACTCGGGCGCCGAGGCGCCTCTTCGGTCATGCCCGCCTAGTAGGTGAATGGCCAGCCCTTCCAGTAGTTGCGGATTCGCAGCCAGATTCCGAACAGGCCGAGCGGCTCGAAGATCAGGAAGGCGATGATCAACCCGCCGTAGATGACGAGGTTGAGCTGGTCGACGGACAGCCCGGGAGCGACGCCCGCCGACGTGTTGACCAGGCCCCAGTCGCCGGAGCCCGTGGACACGAGCGGGTCGAGGATCGTGGCCCACACTCCGCCTTCCGCCACCAGACGCTCCCCCAGCCGAGTCAGGTCCTCCACCAGCCGAGGCAGGATGATCACGAACGCCGAGCCGAGGAGCGTCCCCGAAACGGTTCCCACACCGCCGATGAGGATGATGGCGATGAACTCCACGGACAGCAGGAGATCCCACTGCTCGGGGATCGTCCGGCCGATGAACGAGGCGAGCAGCGCCCCGGAGATGCCGGCGTAGAACGACGAGATGGCGAAGGCGATGGTCTTCGTCCTGAAGTCGTCGACGCCCATGACCTCGGCGGCGACATCGCGGTCACGGATGGACATGAACGCTCGCCCGGTGCGGGTCCTCTGGAGGTTCTTCGCCACGAGCGTGAGGACCACCGTCAAGACGAGGACGAAGAGATAGGTCTTCGCCGTCGCCGACATATTCAGAACCCCGAACCAGGTGGATGGCTGCGCCATCGTCAGGACGGCCTCCTCCTCCTGCCAGAACCGGAATTCGAGGGCTGGGAAGGTGCGCCCCGACTGGGAGCCACCGGTGATGAAGTCGAGGTTGCGCCACAGGTACTCACCGATGAACACGAGCCCCAGGGTGACGATCGCCAGGTAGAGGCCGCGGACCCGCACCGCCGTCGGGGCGATGAGTACCCCGAGGATCGCCGGAATGATCCCCGCCAGCGGAAGCCAGATCCAGATCGGGAGCCCGAGACCCCACAGGGGGCCGGGAGCGGAGCCGAAGACCGCCGCCGTGTAGGCGCCCACCGCCATGAAGAAGGCATGGCCCAGCGACACTTGTCCCGCCAAGCCGGTCAGGATGTTCAAGCCGAGAGCGCCGATGGCGAAGATCCCCAACGTCACGAGCAGACGCAGCCAGTCGCTCGACGCCAGGAAGTCGGGCCCGGGAAGCGACCCGGATTCGCCGATGGTCCCCGGGGAGAAGAAGGGGATGGCGACGAGGAACAGGAGGAAGAGGGCGATGGCGATCCGCTGGGTGACCGACGGGAACAACGCCATGTCGGCTTCGTAGGAAGTGCGCAGGAGCGGCCGCCCCCGCATCGGGCCCTTGCCGCCCGGCCGCGTCGGCTCCTGGTCGGGGGCTCTTGTCTGCGGGGGTCGATCCACCGTCGTCATACCCGCCGGATCTCCTCCGATCCGAACAGCCCGTAGGGGCGGATGAGCAGCACTGCCAGCATCAGCAAGTACGGGACCACCCCGGCAAAGCCCACACCGAGGAACGAGACGCCGGCGAGGAACTCCGTCGCCAGTGCCTGGGCGAGGCCGACGGCGAACCCCCCGACCACGGCACCCACCACGGAGTCGAGGCCGCCGAGGATGATCGCCGGGAAGGCGGCGAAGGCGAAGAACGCCGTCGACTGGTCGACACCGGCGGCACGCCGCGGGAAGAGCGATAGGAAGATCCCCGCCACTCCGGCGAGGAAGGCGCCGATCCCCCACGAGATCGAGAAGACCCGCCCGACGTCGATGCCCTGGGCCCGGGCCGCCTCCTGGTCGAAGGCGGTGGCCCGCATGGCGATCCCCAGCCTGCTCCGGAAGAACAAAGCGACGAGGGCGACCAGCACGACGGTCGTGACGACCTGGGCGATGATCGTCCACGGGATGAGCGTGAAGCCTTCGATGGTCCACACCCGCGTCCCGAAAGGATCACCCAAAGGCCGGGCCTGGGTTCCGATGAAGTCGTTGGTGATGGTGCGAATGACGATGTCGAGGCCCAGCGTGACGATGGCGACGGCGAACAGCTCCTCTCCCAGCATGGGTCGGATGACGATCCGCTCGAGCACCATCCCGATCACGGTGGCCAAGGCCAATGCAGCCAGCACCGACAAGGTCCACCGCAGCCAGACCGGGGCGTCGGGCATCCATCGACCCGGCACCTGGATGACGGTGGCGAACGAAGCCACGAGGAACGCCCCGAGACCCGCCAGAGCGCCGTGGGCGAAGTTCAGCACCTGGGTCGCCTTGAAGATGATCACGAAGCCCATGGCCAAGAGCGCGTAGATCGACCCGAGCGACAGGAAGTCCACGAGCAGACGGCCCGCAGGTGACGTCCCGACTTGAGCGAACACCATCGCTTCGATCACGACGAGTACATCTCGCTGATCAGATCGCCGAACATCTCTTCGATGGCGTTCCGCTTCACCTTCTGGGTGGCGGTCAGCTCGCCGTCCTCGTGATCCAGCTCCTTGGGGAGGAGTCGGAACTTCCGGATGTTCTCCACCCGGGCGAACTTCTTGTTCGTCTCGTCGACCACTCCCTGGATGAGCTCGATGACCTCCGCCTTCTCCGACAGGTCCCGATAGGTGGTGTACGGGATTCCCCGCCGGGTGGCCCAGTCGCCGACGGTGTCGAACTCGATCCCGATCAGCGCCGTCAGGTAGTTGCGGCCGTCGCCGATCACCATCGCCTCCTTGACGTAGGGCGACGTCTTGAGGCTGTTCTCGATCTCCGACGGGGAGATGTTCTTGCCGCCGGAGGTGATGATGATGTGCTTGATCCGATCGACGATCTTCACGTGGGTGCCATCGACCCACTCGCCCACGTCGCCCGTGCGCAGCCACCCGTCCTCGGTGAACATGTCGGCGGTGGCTTCCGGCCTGTTCCAGTAACCCTTGAAGTTGCCTCGGTGCTTGGTCTGGATCTCGCCGGTGTCGGGGTCGATGCGGAAACCGATCCCCGGATACGGCTCCCCCACGGTGCCCACCTTGTTGCGCCCCCAGAAGTTGTGGGTGGCGACCGCCGAGTTCTCGGTCATTCCGTACAGCTCGTGGATGGGCACGCCGAGGCCGATGAAGTCCTGGATCACCTCCGGGGCGATGGCCGCCGCTCCGGTGCCGGCCCACCGCACCCGGCGCAGACCGATGCGCTCGCGGAGCGCCCGGAACACCAGCGGGTAGAAGATCCAGTTGAGGACCCGAGACAGCGGGGTGTCGAGCCCTCCGTTGTCGACCCGCTCCCGTCCGATCACCGAGGCCGCTTTCATGCCGAGTCCGAACCAGAGGCGCTTGAACCAGGTGGCGTCCCGGCCTTTGATGAAGATCGTGGCGTGGATCTTCTCCCAGATTCGGGGAACGGCGAAGAACAACGTCGGCTGGATCTCGCGCAGGTTCTGCTGCACGGTGTCGATCGACTCGGCGAAGTTGAGGACCGTGCCCTGGGAGGCGAGGTGCCAAGCCGAGAAGATCCGCTCGGCTACGTGACACAGAGGCAGATAGGTCAGGATCTGGTCTTCGGGGCCGGCCTTGCGGTTGCCTGGCAGACGGCCGTCCACGTTGATGATCTGCTCCACGCAGAAGGAAAAGTTGTCGTTGGTGAGCATCGCCCCTTTGGGCGGGCCGGTCGTCCCCGAGGTGTAGACGAGGGTCATCACGTCGTCGGGCTGCGCCTCGGCCATCAGTCGCTCCACTGCTCCGGGATTCTCGGCGGCATGCCGGCGCCCGAGCTCGATGAAGTCGTCCCAGAAGATGAAGCGTCCGTCGTCGCGGAAGGGACGGAATCCCCGGGGCTCGACGTGGATGATCTTCTGGAGCTCGGGGAGGTTGTCGATGACCTCCATGACCTTGTCAGCCTGCTCCTGGTCCTCGGCGAGATGGACCACCGAACCGCAGTCGGAGAGGATGTATTCGACCTCGGCCGCCGGATTGGTCGGGTACAGGCCGACGGTGATGGCTCGCACCGCGACCGTGGCGAAGTCGAGGATGATCCACTCGGGCCGGTCCTCGGAGTGGATGGACACCCGGTCGCCGGGCTGTACACCGAGGGCTAGGAGCCCGTGGGCCGCCAGTCGGATCGACTCCCACAACTCCGCCCACGTGATCTCCTGCCAGATGCCGAGATCCTTCTCGCGCATGGCTACGGCGTCAGGAGTCTTCTCGGCCCAGGAACGAACCAGTGCCGCGACCGTGGGTAACCCTGAGTCGACCGGGGGAGAATCGGTCAGCTCCATGGTGCTGGTCATCGCTCTCTCTCCTTCTGCCCGCGTCACCCGGGGGGGACGTGGCGGCACAATAGAGCAATACAACCGGTTTCGCCGGTAAGCACCGGAATTTTCAGATCGACGTTCTCGGTGGCGCGGAGCGGCCGCCCGCTAGGCGCCCTCCACCCACTCGGCCCCACCCGGCCAATGCTCTTTCTTCCACAGCGGGGCCCTGGCTTTCAACTCGTCGATCAGGTAGCGCGCCGCGCCGAAGGCGTCGTCTCGGTGGGCCGAGGAGACCGCCACGACCACGGCCGGCTCCCCGAGCTCGACTCGACCGACGCGGTGTTCCACCACGGCGGCGAGGAACGGCCACTTCGAGGCCGCTTCGTCGACGATCGTCCGGATGACCTCTTCGACCCGCTCCTCGAACGCCTCGTACTCGAGGTGGGTCACGCCCTCGCGGCCGTCGGAGTGGTCGCGGACAGTCCCCACGAAACAGGCGATCGCTCCGGCTGCGTCACGACCCACCTCCTCCATCGCTGCCGCGGCGTCGAGAGGACGATCCACTACGGCGATGCGGATGGATTGGGTGGAACTGTCCATAGAATCACCAGTCTATGGATCTCGGCTCCCCACCGCACAGGCTCGCCGGTAGCGGTGACCTGCCCGATCCGGCCTGGCCCTCCACCGACTGGCCCGCCGGACCGATCGGACCTCCAACGGAACCGTTCCGCCCGGTCCAGACCGTGGACGACGAGCGCGCCGCACGCCGTTCGGACCGGCGGGCTCTGGTGTGGTCGTTGCTCGGCGGCGTCCTCTTGGGGACGGGTGTCACCCTCGGCGTGCTCGGCGCCCTCGGCCTTCTCGACGGGAACGTCATCCGGGTTCCCCGGACCACCCTGGCCGCTCCCCCGACGACCGCGGCCCCACCCGAGGTCCCCGACGGGGCCGTCGCCTCCATCACCCAGGTGGCCGAGTCGGCGATCCCCTCGATCGTGGCAGTGACCGCCCGGATAGACGGCCTGCCGAGCGGCGGATCGGGGGTGGTCTACTCCGAGGAGGGATTCCTGCTCACGAACCACCATGTGGTGGAGAACGCCACGGACCTCGCGGTGATCTTCGCCGACGGCATCGCCTACGACGCCGAGGTGGTCGGCTCCGACCCGCTCACCGACATCGCCGTGCTTCGCACCCCCCGCCCCGACTTGACGCCCATCCGACTCGGCAGTGAAGCGGATCTCGTCATCGGAGAGCGGACGGTGGCGGTCGGCAACCCTCTGGGCCTCATCGGCGGCCCGTCCGTCACATCGGGGATCTTGTCGGCCAAGGGACGGTCGTTGCAGGTCACAGGCGACACGATCCTGTACGGCCTCCTCCAGACCGACGCCCCGATAACCCGGGGGTCGAGCGGCGGGGCGCTCCTCGACGAGGAGGGCAAGCTGATCGGCATCACCACCGCCATCGGGGTCAGCGACGTCGGAGCCGAAGGCTTGGGGTTCGCGGTGCCGGTCGACCTGGCAGTCAGCGTGGCAGACGATCTGATCGCCGACGGGAGGGTGCGGCACGCCATGCTCGGCATCCAGGGCACCACCGCCACCGAGGAGCTGGACGACGCCCAGATCCCCCTCGGCGTGTCGGTCACGTCGATCATGACCGGCTCCGCGTACGAGGACGGCGGGGGCCGACTCGGCGACGTGATAGTCGCCATCGACGGCGACCCGGTCTCGTCCATCCAGGAGTTGATCGCAGACCTACGGATGAAACGCGCCGGTGACACAGTGATCGTCACCGCCCTGAGAGGCGACGAGGAACTGACGTTTCCGGTCGAGTTGGGAGAGTGGAGAGAATGAGCGACGACGACATCTTCTCCCGCCTCTTCGAGCTCTTCAACCAACCGGGACCTGTCAACTGGAAGCTCGCCGCCGAAGTGTCCCATCACCTCACGGGTGAACGCGTCCCGGTCGATCCATGGGCAGCCGAGGAGTACCGCGAGCTGACTCGGCTGGCGGAGTACCGCCTGGAGCAGGTGAGCCCGATTCCCGTGGCGCCCGCTCCGGACGTCCTCCCGGTCGACGCTCGGGAGTGGGCGGACCGTCATCTGGAGGCCTACGGCTATCTGAGTGAGGCGTTCACCGACATGGGCGAGCTGTCCGGGCCGCTGGCCCAACTCGGCCCGGCGATGATCGGCATGCAGGTGGGGTCGCTGGTCGGCGGCTTGGCGACGTGGGTCCTGGCGTCCTTCGATGGCGGACTTCCCGCCGGACGCCAACTGCCGCTGTGCGTGATCGTCCCCCACGTCGAGGAGTTCGCCCGGCGCCACTCGTTCGAACCCAGCGCCGTGCGGCTGTGGGTCGTATCCGAGGAGGTGGCATACCGATCGGTCGCCTCGGTCCCGTTCGCCATCGACCGTCTCCGTCGGCTCCTGGAGGCCGAGGCCTCGACGATCCAGTTCGACCCTTCATCCCTAACCGGTCTCATCGGGATGAGCGATCCCGAACAGATGCAGGAGATGGTGGCCGGCCAGCTGAGCGAGGTGTTCGACAGCGAGGAGACTGCCACCGCTCGGGCAGAGACGGAGGCGTTCCTGGGTCTGCTCGGCGGCTACGCCCGCCTCCTGGCCGAACGCGCCGTCTCCGAGCTCCTGCCGGATCGAGCCAGGATCGTCTCGGCCCGAGACGCGGAGAGGGCCCCCGCCGAGGCTCCGGTCCCGTTCGGCCCCACGCCTCCCACGTCGACTGCCATACAGGAAGGGCGGACCTTCTGCCTCGAGATCGAGCGGCGATACGGCCCCGACGAGCTCAACCGGCTGTGGACGGCGGAGAACCGGCTGCCGACCGCCGCCGAGATGGAAGACCCGGTGGCGTGGGCCGCCCGGGTGCTGCTCGACGACCTCTGATCAGCCGAAGAACCGGCTCCAGATGCGCCGAAAGAACCCGGCATCGACCGGTTCAGGGAGCTCTTCCAGGAAGTCTTCGACCATGTCGGGCGGCAGGTCGGTGATCAACGCCAGGTTCTCCGTCCCGCTCGACCACGCCACGACCGCCGAACCGGCCCGGAAACTGCGGCGATAGCTGCCGCGGGCGGCCTCCACCTCGACCACCTCCGCCCCGTCGCCCAGATGCACCGGCCGACCCGTCACGACCACGCCGACGGAGAAGAACCCGTCCGAGTAGTAGGACAGCGTCCCTTCCTCGACGGCATAGGTGTCGATCAACTCGAGACCTGCTGCTGACTCGGGCAGTGCTCCCGGGGTGGCCTCCAGAGGCGTCGCCGCGTCCACGACGTCCTCGGAGGGCAGAGTGGGTACTTCGCCGACTTCGGTGGAGAACGAGACGAGACGCCGGTCGCAGTAGGCGCCGCCTGCGGCGTCATAGGTCGTGGATCGCAAGACGGCCTGTGTGGCCTCGTCGATGACCAGCCGCACTCTCTCGGTGCCGTCGCGGAAGAAGCTGACCTGCGTGGCCGGGCGGCCGAGGTATGTCGTGGCGACAGGGTCGCCCTCGGTGTAGGCGTCGGGCTGGGCGGAACGGGAGCCCACCACCGATGTCGCCTCCACCCGGTCCCCGACGGAGGTGACCGAGAGCCCCGGGGCCAGGCTGACCATTGACTCCTCACTCGACTCGTCCCAGGCGACGACGGTCCCGTCGCGCTGGGCGACCTCGAACACAGTGGTCCGTTGGCCATCGGGCGTCTCGCAGAGAACGACTTGCTCGCCGGTGAATTCGGCTTCGGTCGACGCCTCCAGGTGACCGCCGATGTCGGCCATCACGGGGGTGGCGACCAGGATCACGGCGAGAACCGCTGCGATCACCGTTCCCCCCCAGGAACGACGAACTTGAAGCTGTTCGCCCCCAAGTCCAATGCGGCCCTGGCGCCGACCTGTCGCGTCACGTCGTTCATGTCGAGCGGCTCGGGATCGGGCAAGGCGAGTGCCGTGGCGGTGACGATGACGGCCACGGCTGCGGCCGCCGCCGCCCACCTCGCCGGGTGCCACTGCCGCCGGCTCTCCCTCGAGGAAGGCGTCGGAACGAGATACGACGGCATCTCGAGAATCGGAAGGGAGCGCACGGCGGATCGGGCTTGGTTGAGGGTCTCGAGCCGCCGCCGGCACCGCAGGCATTCGGCGAGATGCTGGGAGACGAGGCGGGACTCGTCGGCGGTCGCTTCCCCGTCGAGGTAGACCGAGAGCAAGAGGTCGAGATGCGTCATCCCGCCGCCTCCTGGGAGAGGGCGGAACGGAGGAGCCGCCGGCCCCGATGGATCCGGCTCCGCACCGTGCCGACCGGGACCGCCACCGCGGCGGCGATCTCCTCGTAGGAGAGGCCGACGACGTCGCACATCACCACGGCCTCCCGGAACTCGTACGGAAGCTCGAGTAGCGCCGCCTGGATGTCGTCGCCGAGACGCATGGCCGCCAGTTGCTCGTCGGCGCCCGGGCTGGCCTCGGCGTCCCAGCGATCGACCGCCTCGGGGAGGGGGGCGGTGGGCCGCCGTTGACGGCGTCGCATCTCGTCGATGAAAGCGTTGTGCGTGATGCGCCACAGCCATCCCTCGAACGATCCCGGCTGATAGCCCTCGAGCCCCTTTCGAACGCGCAGCAGGACCTCCTGGACCAGGTCGGCAGCGTCGTGCGGGTCGCCGCACAGCCGGTAAGCGAAGTTGTAGATCTTCCGCCCATGAGTTCGAGCCACGTCTTCCCAGGACAGCGGTTTCTCGGTCATGCGCTGCCCTTGGAATCGACAACGACGGGCACCTGCAAACGGTTCCCGGAGGCGGAAAGATATCCCCGCAGGCTGGGCCGAATAGCCGTCAGTCGGGGTCGGTTGTCGTGTCCTCCGAGGCGCCCTCGGCTATCCCTTTGCGGAACTCCTTGGCCGACGCGCCCAGGGAACGGGCCAGCTCCGGCAGCTTGCGGGCGCCGAACAGGATGAGCACCACGAGCAGGACGATGACCAGCTCCCCCGCACCGATTCTGCCCATTGAAGAGACCTCCTTTGCCGGCCATGTTACCCCTAAGGACGTCCGAACCACCCGGAGGGGTTCCCGCCGGCCCCGGGGATCAGCTCAGGGCCATCGAATCCACGAGCTTCTGGAGACGCTCCCGGGTGACGAACCGAATGCGGGGATCCCGGCGTTCGGTCTCGTGGATCATGAACGGGGCGTACTTTTCCGACACGAGCATCGCCCGGTCGGCCTTGGACTGCTCGAAGGCGACGATGAACCGCCGGATCGTCGACTCCTCCACCTCCGGGTAGTCGCCGGGACGGTACGTGTCGGCCATCAAGAAGGTCGATGTGCCGCCTTTGGTGGCCGTGTACTCGCCTTCTCCCAAGCCGGGGGTGATCGTGTACCCAAACAGCGACAAGACCCCCGTCACGAGCTCGGCGGCCGTCATGTTCTCCGGGTCCACGCCTTGGGCACGCAGCCCGGTGGCGACGGCCTTGGGTAGCCGGATCACCTCACCGAGGGGCTCCAGCTCGTCGGAGCGGGTGGGAGTCACCGTCTCGGGGATCGACGGCGGCTCCTCCCCGAACTCGGCGGAGAGGGGGTCGGCGCCGATCGACGTCAGGTTGAGGATGTCGGCGAAGCTGCTCGGCGGCGGCAACACGCCCGGCGTCTCGAGAGACACGCGCCCCACTTCCCGCGGGGTGTCGCGCCCGGCGAACACAACGACCTCGGTGACGTCGTCGATGGGCAACGTATGACGCTTCTCCCGCACCACCTCCACCGCCTCACCGACCAGCAGATCGGCGAGCACCTCGTCGCCCTCCTCGGGGAATGGGACGTCGAAAGTGACCCGAGCTTCGTTGCCGCGAACATGGAACTCGCTCACCGTGGGACGGGGACGAACGAAGTCGGGCTCTTCCGCGGGCGCCGGAGCGCCCCTCCCCCGCCGAGGTGGGGCCTGCTCGCCGCGCTGACGCCGGCTCCTCTCGATGTACCAGTTGACACCGAATAGGACCACCGCCAGAACGATCAGGATGATGCCGATATCTCTCAACGCTCGTCTCCCGAGTCCGTGGGTGAGCCGATTGTAGGCGGTGGGTGATCACCATCCTCCTCGTACTCGACGAGAGGTATTTCCGCCGTCGGCTCATCGGCTCCGGCGTTGAGGCGGTTGATCATCACCTCCCGTGAGGCCTCGCTTCCGAACGCCGTGACCACATCGCCCGCTCGCAACACCGTCCTCCCTTCGGGAACGATCACGTCCCGGCCGCGACGGATGGACACGAGTGTCGACCCTTCAGGCCAGGCGACGTCTTTCACTGCGTGCCCGTCGGCGATCGAGCCGGGCGGGATGCGGAAGTCGTAGTAGCCGGCTCCCGGGTGGGTGCGCTGGTCCAGTCGAGCCCGGGCCAGGTGGTGGTCCGTCCGGGATCCGAGTGCCTGGTGGTAGGCGCGCACGGCGTCCTCACGGCGGAACATCCCCACGAGCTTCGTCGGGTCGTCTGGGGCGACCACCGGCAGCCTGCCGACCCCGAGCGCGGCCATCCGCTCCATAGCCTGGGAAACGCGATTGTCGGGGCTGACCGTCACGGGGCGGCGGGTCATCACTTCCGCGACCTCGACGGAACCGTCCTCGGCCGTGGCGATGTCGGCGACCGTGACGATGCCGACCAGCTCCCCCGAGTCGTCTACCACGGGCGCCCCGTGAGATCGATGACGTTCCAGATGACGCCGCAGCTCGTCAACTGGCTGGTCCGGCCGAGCGACGATCCGGGCGGCCGACATCGCCTCCCCCACCGTGACCGTGTCGAGTAGGTCGACTTCCCCGGTTCGGGTCGGGTAGATGCCCCGCCGATGGAGCGGCATGGTGTAGACGCTCTCGGGGTGGATCAACTCGGCGAGGAACGTGGCCAGGATGGCGGTCAGCATCAGGGGCAGGATCAGCCCGTATTCGCGGGTCCCGGTGATCTCGAACACCAGCAGAATCGCGGTCAGCGGGGCTCGCCCCATCGCGGCGAACATCGCCGCCATGCCAACGACGGCGAATGCGCCGGTGCTCAGCTCGGAGATGGCCCAGAACGGCCCGACCAGCTTGGCGAAGGCGGTGCCCAGCATCGCCCCGATGAACAGAGAGGGCATGAACGCGCCGGCGGATGCACCCGAGCTCAAGGTGAGGCTGGTGGCGAGGATCTTCCCGACGCCGACGAGGCCGAGCACCCACCACAGTTGGGACATCGGCTCGGGGGCACCGGTCACGACGGTGGCAGACGCCAGGAGGTCGTTCGTGACTGCCTGGCCGGTCCCGAAGAGGCGGGACTCGTTGGTGCCCAACAGAAGGGGCTCGGCAATGACCAGGCCGCCGACGAAGAGACCGAAGAGGACGGGGCGGATCCATGTCTGGCCCCACCGGCTCCGGGCCACGATCGAGTCGAAGCGGTCGAGGCTGCGCAGGAAGATGAAGGCAGCAGCGACCATGACAACAGCCATCGCCGCATACAGACCCAGCTCCCGGTAGTCGCCCAGCCGATACGCGCCTGCGTCGAGGATCAGGTCCTGGCCGATCAGTGATCGGCTGGTCACGGCGGCGGCTACCGAAGCGACGACGATCGAAGACATGTGCCGCACGGCGAAACTCGACAGGATGACTTCGAGGGCGAACAGCATCCCGGCGATGGGAGCGTTGAAGGCGGCACCGATACCTGCTCCGGCCCCGGCGGCGACGAGGGAGCGGACCTGGTCCTCCCCCAGTCCGGCGAGGCGGGCCACCTTGGAGCCGATCGATGCGCCGATGAGGACGATCGGCCCCTCCCGTCCGCCGGAGCCGCCCGAGCCCAGCGCGATCGAAGTCGCGGCGATCTTCCACGGGGCGACACGCCCCCGGATGTGACCGCCTCGGAGGATGAGGGCCGCGGCTGCCTCCGGAACTCCGTCGCCCTGCACCTCGGGAGCCAGGAAGTGGCCGATCGCCCACGACACGAGAAGCCCGACGGGGACGGTGACGAGTACCCACCACAGCCGCCCGCCGATGATCGACTCGACGACGCCTTCCAGCAGGTGCAGCGATTCGACGAGGGCCCAGGCGCCCACGCCGACGACGACGCCGGTGGCTGCCGAGAGCAACAGGAAACGTCCGCCGGCCCGGTCGGCGATCAGCATCAGTGAAGGTATCCGGCGCAGCTGGCGAGCAACGGTCATCGGCGCCCAAGAGTAAGGCAGCGACTCCTTTGCGCCAGGACCAACCGGTGGTCAGGGAAGGACGGTCCCGATCCCCCGTCGTTCGGCCTCCTCCAGGGCGGCTCGGGCGGCGGCGATGTCCTGGCTGGCGATCCCCACCGACTTGAAGAACGTGATCGTCCCTTCGGGGACGTCTTCGCCGGCGAGGATCTCGCCGAGGGTGGCGTCGGGCTCTCTCTCGGCGGCGAGGATGTCTCCCGCTTCGGCAGCGGCCGCCTCGCGGTCGTCGACGACCAGGAACGCCTGGCGGGTGACCTCGATCGGCACTTCGATCATTCCCGGCCGGAACGCGCCGACGGCATTGATGTGACATCCGGGGCGGACCGAGTCGGGGCTGAAGAGCGGCGCCTCGGACGGTGTGGCGCACGTCACGATGTCGGCGACCGCCACCGCCTCGTCGGCATCGGACACCGCCTCGCCCCCTACCCGTTCGGCGAGCTCCTGAGCGCGCTCTTCGGTTCGGGACCACACCAGCACCCGTTCGATGGGACGGACCGCCCGAATCGCGGCGATCTGGTCGAAGGCCATCGCCCCCGCCCCCAGCATCGCCAACACCGCGGCGTCGGGCGGTGCCAGGAGACGGGTGGCCAACCCCGCTCCCGCCCCGGTCCGGATGGCCGTCAGGGTGGGGCCGTCGACTATCCCCATCGGTGACCCGTCGGCGCCGAAGACCATCACGAGCCCGACAGGGTTGCCGGGCACGGTCGACACGACCTTCATGCCGGCGATGTCGCCGACCCGGCCCGGCATGAACAGGGACACCCCCAACTGACGGCGGAGCGGAATCGCGATGTCGTCACCGAAGGCCGCCACCTGCGACTCGACGGCGGCTGCCATCGGCAGGCATTCTCGCGTCTGTTCTGCGTCGAGGAACCTCATAGAGCGCGGACAACGTAGTCGCCCGCGTCGGGGTCGAACTCCAGTTGGATGTAGCCGCGACGGTCGGCCGCCCGGCAGAACTGGAGGAAGCTGCTGTAGCCGAACTTCTTCTCGGTGAAGTCCGCCTGCCGCTTGCGGATCTCGTTCTTCAGGCCGGAGAGATACGGCTTCCCCGATCGCCCGGCGAGATCGCTGACCACCTCGGCGAGCAGCTCGAATGCGGCGGTCTCCGCTTTCGAGCCTTCGGGGATCTGTACCACCGGGTCTCCCTTGGCGGGCCCCTCGCCGAGCTCCACGACGCCCTTCGAGGCGAGATCGGAGAGGAGCTCCCCGAATCCCCGGTAGCCGTAGTCGGCTTCCGAGAAGGTCGAATCCTTCCGCAGCAGTGCCCGCTTCAACGACGACGCCAAGACGTTCTCGCCGCTCGACCGCTGGAGGCCGCCCAGCGTTCGGGTGATCAGCGTCTCGAGGGATTCGGTGGCGGATGAGCCTTCCTCGTCTTCCGCCACCGGCTCCTCGGCCGGAGGGGGTTCGACGACGCGGGGCTCGACACCCTCGAGGTTCTCGTAGAAGAGGAACTCGTCGCAGGCGGGCGGCAACAGCTTGGAGGTGGAGGCTCTCACGCCCACGCCGATCACCCGCTTGTTCAATTCTCGCAGCTTGTAGACGAGCGGCGTGAAGTCGGAGTCGCCCGTGCAGATCACGAAGGTGGTGACGTAGGCGCGCTCGTACGCCTGCTCGATGGCGTCGACCACGAGCTTGATGTCGGCGGCGTTCTTGCGGCTGGCGCCCATCCTCTGGGGGATCTCGATCAGCTCGACGTGGTGGCGGGTCAGCATCCGCCGGTCCTCGTCGAACATCGACCAGTCGGCGTAGGCCCGCCGCAGGATCACCCGTCCGCGTTCGGCCAACGCGTCAGCGATCGGCCCGAAATCGAACTGCATGCCCCCGAGCGAGTCCCGGGCACCGATGGCGAGGTTCTCGTAGTCGAGGAAGACGGCGATGCGTTCTTCGTCCATCGGTTGCAGGGTAGGACGACGTCTGTACGATCGTCGTCATGGGTGACCCCGCCTGTTGGCTCGACCGGGTGTGCATCGAATGCGGGCGCTTCATCGACGACGACCACGTCGAAGACGACGAATGCCCTCACTGCGGCGCCGACCTCGACAACGGACCCGATCAGCGGTAGGCCCGGCAGGTGAGTCGGAACTCGCACCCGTCGCACCACGGCCCTTCGCGGTAGGACGGCTGCAGGGGCTCCTCCCAGTCCCATTCGTGGACCGGACGCACCCTTCGGCGGAGCCTCTCCGTGGCGGCCTCCACCTCCTCCGGCCCGAGGACGACCACCTCGCACGTCGGCGGGTCGTGACGCACGTAGTGGCGGTGGATGACCACTGGGACGTTCGAGCCGACCCAACGTCGCATGCCGACTGCGTATATGTCGTCTTCGATGACGTGGTCGCGGGGGCTGCCCGTCTTGAGCTCGACTGCCACCGGGGATCCGGTGCCGTCTCGAGCGGTGAGGTCCAAGAAGGCGATGACCGATGCGCCGACCACGTCGCCGCCTTCTCCTTCGATGATGGTGACACCGACCGGGAATTCCGCTTGGCGGATCGAAAGATCCTCCTCCTCCACCAGGCGGCGGTGGTTGTCCCACATCAGGCGTAGTTCGGCGACTTCCGAAGGCGGCACCCCGGAGAGGAAAGTGGTCACGGCGGCTTCCGGGTCGTCGGAGCCTTCCGCTGAGGCGACCATGGCGTGGAAGAGGCGGCCCTGTCCGAGACCCGAACCGATCTCGGCTTCCTCCCCGTCGTCGCGGGGAATCCCGTGGACACGCCGCCATGCCACTCGCCGGTGGCATCGGTCGAGCGCCTCCACGTCGGTCTTCGTGACGTTCACCGTCTTCGTCTTCGCGGCGACGGGACGATCGGAGGGGAAAGCGCCGCACACAGCGGCGCGTCGGCACCAGACACATCCCGGCCCGGGGCGGACCCCGGTTCCGCGTTCGGAGTGTCCAGCTATGAGGCCCAGGAGCAGCTCCTGCGGCTGGGAAGGCTCCGGGATGGGCTCGACTTCACCGGTGGCCGCCAGTAGATCCAAGAAGGTCTCGCCCGCTTCTGCGGCGGACCACAGCACCGCGGCTTCAGCCGCAGTGCTTCGAGAACGGCCGGTCTTCAGGCGCACGTGTTCCGTCCCGTCGTCCGTGGAGATCGAGAAGGTGACGCTGGTGGGTACGGTCGCACCGAACTCCTCGGCGTCGAACCAGAACCGGCGGCCTTCTAGGTCCACCTCGGCGGTATCGGGGATCGGGAAGGCCCGGCGAACGTTGTGGAACATCCGTGCGATCAGGTCCGCTTCGAGCCGGCTGAGCACGCCGAGATGACGAGCCAGCAGCTCATCTGTCGGTTCTTCCGGGTTCACCCAAGCGTCGACCAACAAGTCCCGCAGGATGCGCCACCGCTCCAATTGGGCGGCTGGCTGGCGGGTACGGGCCCCGCGGGATGCCGCGGGACACGTCGCGGTCAACTCACCCACGGAGACCTCGCGCAGATTGGCGACCGTCCGATAGGCCATGGGCGCAACGTAGCCCCGAGGGGTGACAGCTCGGTGTCAATCCCGAGGTTTCTGGGTAGCGGTGTTCGGCCGTGACCGAAAGAACCGCCTCCCTCGAGCTGGCCGCCTCTGCCGGCCTTCGCTACACCTCCGACGAGGAGCCCGGCCACCGCCGCATCCGGCGAGGGAAGGGTTTCTCATACATCGACGAGAACGGCGACCCGTTGGACGACGACTCTCGGGCGTGGGCGGAGTCGCTCGTGATCCCTCCGGCGTGGACGGACGTGTGGATCAACCCGGCCCGCGACGGCCACATCCTCGCTACGGGGTACGACGACGCCGGCCGCAAGCAGTACATCTATCACCCCGACTGGGAGGAAGCCCGCGACGAGGTGAAGTTCGAGCGGATGGAATCGTTCGCTCGGCGTCTACCCCGCATCCGCAAGCGGGTGGCGTCCGAGCTGGCCCGGCCGGGTCTCGACCGCGAGAAGGTGGTGGCACTCACGGTGGCCGTTCTCGACCGCACGCTGATCCGGGTCGGCACCCAGCGGTACGTCGAGACGAACGAATCGTATGGGCTGACGACCCTCACGCCCGACCACGCCGAGGTCGAAGGCCGGCGGGTCGTCTTCAGCTTCTCGGGCAAAGGCGGGGCCGAACACGAGGTGGCGCTGCGCGACTCTCGCCTCGCTTCGCTCATCTCGAAGTGCCAGGACCTCGGGGGACAGACTCTTTTCGCCTATGAAGTCGACGATGGGGTCGGGACCGTCGGTTCAGCGGATGTGAATCGCTATCTGAGCGACACCGCCGGCGAGGGGTTCAGCGCCAAGGACTTTCGCACTTGGGGAGCGAGCGCGGTGGTGACCGGGGAGCTGGCGATCGTGACCCACGACGACCCGGACAAGAGCTTCCTCCAGGCGGTGGACGTGGCCGCCGAGCGACTCGGGAACACCCGAGACGTGTGCCGAGCCTCGTACCTGCATCCTGTCGTTCGAGACGCGTTCGAGGACGGGCGTCTTCGGGATGCGTGGATGCGGTCGAGAAGAGGTCGGTGGATGAGCCGGCCCGAGTCGGCGTTCAAACGGCTGTTGTCCGTGTGAGGGGTTTCCCACGGCGTCGACTCAGGTAACGCCTCGGCGTCGAGGAAGGAGACACAATCGAGGTCGCCATCGCCGTCGGTTCCGCCGTCTTGCTGGTCGCCCTGTTCTGGCTTCTCATTCGCCAGCAACACCCCGCCGGCGACATTTCCGATCTCTCCGGCCCCGATGACCAGGGTCCCACCGGGGACCCGTATCCGCCCGGATCGGGTCCCGCCGGTCCGGACGCCGAGATGCAGAGCGACCCGGCGGAACCGCCGACGGAATAGCGGCGTCGCAGAAGAGGTTTGAAGAGTCGGGTCTGGAGGAATGTGAGGAGAGATGATCTTCGAAGGACCCAGATCTGCCCGTCGCCTCTCCTGGCTGCAATGGCTGCCGCTGATCCTCCTCGTCGGCTGGGTGGCGGTACGGGCGCTGATCTGACGGTGATCTGACAGAGAGTTCCGGTGACGGAAAGAAGAAGGGGGCCCGCTCAGCGGGCCCCCTTCTCTCGTCTCAGTGGACCTGTGTCATCCGCCGGCGACGGTGGTGTCGGTCATGCCAGGAACGGTCGTGGCTCCCAGATCACCACCTGGGGCGAGCGTGGTGCCCACGTCGCCGCCCGGATCCTGATCGGCTTCACAGGCAACGGTGAAGACGGCTGTCAACACCGCCAATGCAGCGATGGACTTCCTGAACTTCATATCTGATCCTCCTTCGGATCGATGACCACCGGGAGGTACCCGGCGATCGCGTCGTCTAAACGTTGACGGACGTTCGCTCCGCTGAGTGGGCCTAGTCGACCCCTGAGTTGTTCGGCGCCCGGAGGCGCCATCCCCTCTGACGCGGGAGAGACCCGACCCGAAGGCCGGCCCTCACCCGCTGATCCCCCTACTCCGGGCGGCCTGTTACCCATCCTTCCTGGGGCTCAAACGGTCGCGCCTCGAGATTTCGGTTTCCCCGTGTTGCCTTGGGGTACATGGCGTTCATGAGATCGGAAAGAGCGTCGGAATCCTTCCGGTACACGGGGTCTCTCTCCGCCAACGTGGGAAGAGCCCCGAAGACCGCAGAAGAGAGGCGCGTTTGCGCCCATGAATCCTGTTCCACCGTTCTGAGCCGGTACAATCTCGACTCGTACTGTCGACTCCACAGTCGCCCCCGCTACCCGGTGCTGCGTGGAGTGCCCACCCGCTGACTGTCACCCTCGCTCCCAACAGAGCCGTTTTTCGCGGCCTCGATTGACCATCTTCGGGATCGGGTACCTAGGTGCACCCGACCGTGGAGGGAGACATGAACGACGAACGAGCCCAAGCTCTGTTTCGCCGTATGCCCGATGACGACGCCCGCTGTGAGCTGTTCGAGCTCTTCCGTCCACTGGCCCTCCACCTCGCCAATCGCTACGCCTACCGGGGGGTGGAGGTCGAGGACCTGAAGCAGGTGGCCTTTCTCGGTCTGGTGAACGCGATCGACCGCTACGACCCCGAATACGGCAGCCGATTCGTGAGCTTCGCCGTGCCCACGATCACGGGGGAGATCAAGCGCTATTTCCGTGACGCCGGCTGGTCGGCCGCCGTCCCCCGTCGGCTGAAAGACATCACAGTGATGTGCCGGCGAGCCGATGAGGAACTCACTCAGAGACTCGGCCGTCCCCCGTCCGTGGAAGAGGTCGCCGAGGAGACAGGGCTCGCCCCCGACGAGGTGGTGGAGGCAGCATCGCTGGGCACTGCGTATCGGCCCGATGCCCTGGAAGCTCCCACTTCCGATGACGGGATGACCCGGCTCGACTTCCTGGGCGACGTGGACGTCCGGATGGAGCTCTTCGACGAGCTGGACGCCCTCAAGCCACTGCTCCAGTCACGTCCGGAGCGAGAACAGAGGATCCTCCACCTCCGTTTCTACGAGAACCTCACCCAACGCCAGATCGCCGAGAAATTGGACATCTCTCAGATGCACGTGTCCCGCATCCTCTCATCGACCCTCGAAAAGCTTCGAGTGCTGATGGAGGTTTGAGGCCGGCAACCCGGCTTTCTCAGGTGTCCCGGCGTCTGAGGTCGGTCAATTCGTGGCTGCGCATCACTTCTTCGGCGGTATCGATCACCTCTGGATCACCGTCGTGCACTCCCACCGTGACCCGGCCCCGATCGACGGTCTCGTAGGTCTCACGCCACGCCGGCGAGTTGTATTTGGCGACCGCCATCCCTCCGGCGGACCCTCCCACCCCGATCCCGAAGACAGCTCCGATCAGGATCGCCCATCCCATGCCGAGATCCGGGACGATCACTCCGAGGATGGCGCCGAGGGCGCCTCCGATCACGGCTCCAATCGCTCCGCCGGCGATCGACGACTTCGAGACGTCGACGAACGCTCGGGACTCGGGCATGGCTTCGTTGGCCTCGTCTTCCTCCGGAGAGACGACGTCGCTCATCTCGATAGAGCCGGGGGGAACTCCCCTCTCCTCGAGTTCCTCCACCAACAAGCGCGCCGCCGCCGGGTCGGCCACGGTGGCCGTGATCGAATGGGGAGCCGCCGGTGGCTGGTGATCACTGTCGAGCCCCGGGCGGGCATCGGGTTCGTGTCGGTCCATGACTCTTCCTCGACTCTTCCTCGCGGTCGCCGATGCCACCCCCGTACCCCACGCAGCCACCCGGAAACACCGGGTAGAGGCAGAGGTCAGTTCGCCGATTGACCCCGGGCTCCGGCGTACGACGGCGGGTCGGACGCCGGGAACGACTCGTCGACCGCCTCGTCCACCACATCGCGGGGCTCACTCGACTCGGTCGGTGCGGCGTGGGGCGGTGGCGGCAGTGCAGGTGGCTCGGCGCGGGTGCCCTGGATGTACAACCAGGCGCGTTTGGCGACCCTCCAGGCCAAGGCGGCGGCAGCCGCCCCGGCGGCTAGGCGGAAGAAGCCGCCCCTAGATCTCTTCGACATCGCTCGACTCCTCTGAAAACGGACTTCGCAGTACGCGGCTGCCTACCCCGTCGACAGTACGTGAAACACGCCCCCGTCGGCCTTCCATCGTCTGGCGGATGAGGCGGTCCCACTCGGAGGTGAACCTCCCGACGCCGAAGCGGTGGCGCGCCATCTGCCTGGCGGCTCCTCCCATCCGTCGGGCTGCATCGGGATCGTCGAGCAGGTGCCGCATCCGGTCGGCCAGACGGTCGACGTCGGTCGAGAGGTATCCGGTGACACCGTCCTCGATCACCGTGGTCGCCTCGGTGGTGGCGAGAGCGGCCACTGGTATGCCCGCCATCATCGCTTCACACAGGGACATGCCGAGGCTCGTATAACGGATCGGGTGGAAGAAGAACCGATAGCGTGCGGCGAACGCGGCGACCTCGTCGGGCGGGACCTCTCCGAGACCGCCTTCGACCTGCTCCGAGCCCAAGCCGATGAGATCGAGGGGAATGCGGGCGCGCATCTGCTCGTACACATCGAGGCCCAGCCGTCGGCCCCGGCGGGCGATGTTGTTGACGACCACCAGACCGCGCTCCAGATCGCCTCGGTAGAGGTCGCCTCGGTCCACGACCGCGTGCTGGATCACTCGAGTCGGGTTCCGGCCGCTGTCCCACATCAAGTCGTTGAAGTGGGTGACGTGAACGATGGTCACGGCCGGGTCGTCGACCGGATGCCGGGAGTCGAAACAAGACCCGGTGTCGTGCCCCGGCGGATCGTGCTCGAGGTAGATGCGGGGCAGGCGCCGCTGGGCCCGAGTCAAGATCTCGTGCTGGTCCGAGTGCCAGTTCTCGTCGGACTGGTAGAGGACGCCGTCGAATCCCATGGCGGGGACGTCTTCGGCTCGGACCTCACGGAGGTTGGCCGGCCACTCCCGACCGGCCGGAAGCCCGGCATACCGAGGAGGCCGATCGGTCCTCACCGGGACGAAGATGTCGTGGGGGACGTGGCCCAGCACCTGGAGATAGCTGCCGTGGACGTGCCAGGTGAGGATTCGGTAACGGCGGGCCGTCATACCGCGGGTGTCAGGTCGCGGACCCGCTGCAGGGTCGAAGTCGTCGAATGATCCGGGAGATAGTCGGTGAGAACGAACTGTCCACCCCAGCTACGCACGAGCTCCATCTCGGGGATCCACTTCCCTCGATAGTCCCCGCCCTTGCAGTAGACGTCCGGTTGGACGCGGGCGAGGAGGGAGAGGGGCGAATCCTCGGAGAAGGAAACGACGTAGTCGACCATCGCCAATCCCGCCAGAACGGCGGCGCGGTCGGCGAGGGAGTTCACCGGCCTCCCGGGGCCCTTCAGCCGCCCAACACCCGCGTCGTCGTTCACGCCGACCACGAGGACGTCGCCCAAACCGGCGGCTTCGTCGAGTGAAGCGACGTGTCCGGCGTGGAGGACGTCGAAGCACCCGTTCGTGAAGACGACTGTCTCGCCTGCGCGCCGTCGGCGCCCCAACTCGACGACGAGCGCCTCGACGTCGGAGAACCACTTGTCGGGTCGCCCGACTCGGAGATCGGACAGACGGCACACGGCCGTCCCTCTACGGGACACGACGACGGCCGAGGCCCGGCCGGCCAGTGCCGCCGACGCGACGGGGGACCCTCCGGCGGCGACTCCGAGCGCCATTGCGGCGGTGAAGGTGTCGCCGGCTCCGCACGGGTCGGCCGCCATGGCGCGGGCCGGGATGTGCACAGGCGGGCCGTTCTCGTCGACCACGACCACCCCGTCGATGTCGAGTGTGACCGCGACTGTGGCGGCTCCGGTGGCGGGGAGCAGGGACGTGGCCGTGCGTTGGATGTGGTCGATCCGGTTCTCGTCACGACGGATGCCGTCCACCAGGGCGACCACCTCCGAGTAATTCGAAGTGACGACACGGGGCCGGAGGCCGGAGAACCGGCGGAGGTCCTTGGAGTCGACCACCACCGGCGCCCGAACGGCTTCTCCCAGCCAATCGATCAGCCCGTCTCCGACCACGCCGTAGCGGTAGTCGGATACGACAACGACGTCGACGTCGTCGATGGCCCCGCTCATACCGGCGAGGAGCGCCTCGGCCGCCGACCCGAGGACGGCGTCCGTCGAGCCTTCGTCGATCCTGACCAGAGGACGGCCGTCGCCTACCACTCGCAACTTGGCGATGGTCATCCGGCCGGGCTGGCTAACGGAGTACCTCGTCTCGATCCCCGACTCGGCGGCCAAGGAGAGGAGGGACTCACCGGCGGCGTCATCACCGACCACGGTCACCAGGTCGACCGAGGCGCCGAGGCCGGCCAGGTTGGCGGCCACGTTGGCAGCACCGCCCAGCACCTCGCGCCTGTCGGTGGCGTCGACCACCGGGAAGGGCCCTTCGGGGCAGAGTCTCTCCACCGATCCGCTGACGTAGACGTCGAGCATCGCCTCTCCGACCACCACGGCGCGCATCGAGCAGAACCGATCGAGGAGCTCCTCGTGGGAGCCGAGACGATGGGGATCGAGCCGGTTCACTGCGCGCCTTTAGCCCGAGAAGCGGTTCTGAAACCATCCCCACCGACGTGTTTTCGAGGACGTCCTCCGGGTATTGCCGGCCAATGGCCGGAGCTCGACGATGCGCCTTGCGCTGATCAGCGAACACGCTTCCCCGCTGGCGCGGGTCGGGAGTGTCGACGCCGGAGGACAGAACGTGTACGTCCGCGAGGTGGCGTCCAATCTCGCCGCTGCTGGCCAGTCGGTGGATGTCTTCACCCGCCGGGACTCCGAGACCGCCGACGAGATCGTCGAGGTGGCGCCCGGCTATCGGGTCGTCCATGTGCCGGCAGGCCCTCCTCGCCCGATTCCCAAAGAGGAGCTAGCCGAGTTCATGCCGGACATGTCGGAATGGATGTGCCGGTTCATGGAGGGGAACCCCTACGACCTGGCCCATGCCAACTTCTTCATGTCCGGACTGGTCGCCCGGGATCTGAAACGCTCCGCGGGGCTGCCGTATGTCGTGACGTTCCACGCCCTCGGCGCGGTCCGTCGCCTCCACCAGGGAGACTCCGACCGGTTCCCGGCCGAACGCACCCGATGGGAGCAGATGGTGATCGACGACGCCTCCGCCGTCGTCGCCGAATGCCCTCAGGATGAGGCGGATCTGATGCGCTTCTACGAGGTTCCTCGGTCTCGCATCGTCACTGTTCCCTGCGGGGTCGACACCGACGTCTTCCGGCCGATGGGCCGGGCACTGGCCCGGGCCCGCCGAGGATGGGGAAACGACGAATGGATCGTGCTCCACGTCGGGCGGATGGTGCCCCGCAAAGGGGTGGGCACGGTCATCGACGCGGTCGCCGAGCTCCACCGCCGCGGCATGTCCGATGCGTACCTCGTCGTGGTGGGAGGGGCATCCCAGGACCCGGACGAAGACCCCTATGTCCGAAGGCTCATGCACAGGGCCGACGAGCTAGGCATCAGCGAGAACGTGCGCTTTGCCGGACGCGTCGACCATCACCTGCTTCCGCAGTACTACGGGGCCGCAGACGTCTTCGTCACCACACCCTGGTACGAACCGTTCGGCATCACCCCACTCGAAGCGATGGCGTGCGGCCTGCCCGTGATCGGAAGCAACGTCGGCGGGATCAAGTACACGGTGAGGGACGGCGAGACGGGTTTCCTGGTGCCCCCCTCGGACGCCGCTGCGGTGGCGGACCGGCTCGGGGAGCTCCACGACCTGCCGTGGCTGGCTTCGGCGCTGTCGGAGAACGCCAGGCGTCGGGCAGAGGACCTGTTCACCTGGTCGCAGGTCACCGGTTCGTTGATCGAGCTGTACGAGCGAGTCCTCGGCGGTGAAACGAGGGACGAACCCGCGAGGTCGCCGATCTTCGGGCGAGCCGTCGAGGAACTGTCCGAGGTACTGGCCCGCGCAGGCGATCTCGACCGAGCGCTCGTGACAGCCACCCAGATGATCGTGTCGTGCCTGCAACACGGCGGGAAGGTGATGCTCGCCGGCAACGGAGGCTCGGCCGCCCAGGCTCAGCATCTCGCGGCCGAGCTGATGGGACGGTTCCTCCTCGAGGGCCGGCCGGCGCTGCCGGTGGTGTCCCTCACGACCGACACCGCGGTCCTCACGGCATGGGCCAACGATGTCGGTTTCGAAGATGTCTTCTCGCGGCAACTCGAAGGGCTCGCCCAGCGCGGCGACGTGTTCGTAGGCCTCAGCACCAGCGGTGATTCGGAGAACCTCGTCCGTGCCTTCGCCACTTGCCGCGGCCGAGGCGTCACGACTCTGGCGTTGTTGGGGGGTGACGGAGGGCGGATGGCGGATATGGCGGACGCCGCCGTGATCGTGCCGTCCCGCAACACGCAGCGGATCCAAGAGGTGCACGTGCTGCTCGTCCACATCCTGAGCGCGCTCGTGGAATCCGCCGTCTCCATCGACCGCGACTCGGGCACCACGCGACGCCCCGCGGCCGTACCGCGGGAGGCTCACCAGTGAAGTCCGGGCTCACCAGCTCGACCGCGCTGGTCACCGGAGCTGGTCGCGGTCTGGGCCGAGCCATCGCGGTGCACCTCGCCGAGCTGGGAGCGGCGGTGGTGGCGGCCGACATCGACGGGGAGTCGGCGAAACGGACCGCAGCGGCGGTCGAGGAAGCCGGGCCACCGGCGATGGCGGTGGAGATGGACGTGTCGGACCCCGAATCCGTCGCCGCCGGCGTGGACGATGCCGAACGTGAGATGGGTGGGTTCTCCATCCTCGTGAACAACGCAGGGATCGACCGCACCGCCCCGATCGGAGAGCTCAGCGAGGCGGAGTGGCGTTCGGTCCTCGGTGTCAACCTGGACGGCCCGTTCTTTCTGAGCCGTCACACCTTCACGCGACTGGCAGCGCGCGGCGACCGGGGCCACATCGTGAACATCGTGTCGACTGCCGCCAAGCGCGCCTGGGCGAACGCCAGCGCCTACCACGCCTCGAAGTGGGGTCTCCTGGGCCTCAGCCATGCGCTCCACGTCGAGGGCCGGGCGCTGGGCATCGGAGTGACGGCGGTGGTCGCCGGAGGGATGCGCACCCCGTTCATCCTCGACCGGTTTCCCGACGTCGACACCGAGACCCTCCAAGATCCTGGGGCGGTGGCGCAGGCAGTCGGCTTCGTCCTCACGTCGCCTCCGGGCACGGTGATCCCCGAGTTGATGGTCGTTCCGACCCAGGAGACGTCGTGGCCGTGACCGACCGCGCCCGTCGAAGCGGTTTCATGCCCCGCCGTCCGGGTACCCCGCCGCCCTGGTAGGGCGAGACAGGAGTGACATGGCCACCGTGCTGGGTCTCAACGCCGTCTTCCACGACCCCTCCGCCGCGCTCGTGGTCGACGGCCGAGTGGTCGCAGCCGCCGAGGAGGAGCGCTTCTCCAGGCGCAAGCACGGAAAGCGTCCTGTTCCCTTCGCCACGTGGGAGCTTCCGGACCAGGCCATCCGCTGGTGCCTCGCAACAGCGGGCCTCACGATTCGGGACCTGGATGCGGTGGCGTACTCATACGACCCGCACCGGATGCCGGCGCCCACCGGAGATCCCACCCGGGATCAGTGGGAAGAGTTGCGCACCCTCTACGCTCTGCGCACCTCTCAGTTCCTTCGCACCACCTTGGACACGACGGACCCGGTGCCGGTGACCTTCGTGCCCCACCACGAGGCTCACGCCGCCTCCGCCTACCTCGCCGCTGGTTACGACGACTGCGCCGTGTTGGTGGTGGACGGGCGGGGCGAGACGACGTCGTCCTTGGCAGGCTGGGTCCAGGATGGAGAGCTGAAGACACTGGCGTCGTCATCGCTGCCCAACTCGCTCGGGCTCCTGTACGAAGAGCTGACCGACCACCTCGGGTTCCTGCGGAGCAGCGATGAGTACAAGGTGATGGCGCTCGCCTCCTACGGATCACCGACGCACCTGGAGATCCTCCGCCGACTGGTGCGCTTCGATGGGGCGGGCGGTTTCGTGACGGAGGCACCCGACTGGTCGGCTCTGTCCCCACCAGTCGGCGTCGGCGGCATCGACCCCCGCACCGCCGATCTGGCCAGCTCGGTCCAGACACGTCTCGAAGAGGTGCTGTTGGACCTCGCCCGGTGGCTCGCGGAGACGACCGGCGCGTCCCGCCTCGCCATGGCCGGCGGAGTGGCACTGAACTGTGTCGCCAATTCCCGGCTCTACCGGGAAGGCCCGTTCGAAGAGATCTGGGTGCAACCGGCCGCAGGCGATGCCGGCACGTCGCTGGGGGCGGCCTATTGGGTCGCCCACCGGCTCGGAGATGCCATCCAGCCGATGGCATCTGCCGCCCTCGGACGGGCGTGGACGAATGCCGAGATCCTCGACGTTCTCGAAGACGTCGAGGTGCCGTACGAGGAGCCGACGGACATCGCGGCTGCGGTTGCCGAGATCGTCGCCGAAGACGGCGTGGTCGGCTGGTTCCAGGGACGAGCGGAGTTCGGGCCCCGGGCCCTCGGCCAGCGGAGCCTGCTCGCCCATCCCGGCCAGGCGGCGAACACCGATCGGCTCAACCGCATCAAGGGCCGGGAGCGGTTTCGCCCCATCGCTCCGCTGGTGACGATCGAACGGGCACCAGAGGTCTTCCGGGGCGGGCCGATCCCGAGCCCGTTCATGTTGTTCACCCACGAGGTCGCCCCGGTCTGGCGGGACAGGATCCCGGCCGTCGTCCACGTCGACGGCACGGCCCGCATCCAGACCGTGGACGCGGACGACCTTCCTCTTCTCCACCGTTGTCTCTCGGCCTTCGAGGCACGGACCGGCATCCCCATGATGGTCAACACCTCCTTCAACATCGCCGGACAGCCGATCGTCGACCACCCCCGGCAGGCCCTCGAGTGCCTGGCGGCATCGGCCCTCGACGCCGTCGCTCTGGGGCCGTACCTCGTGCGCCGACGCGGGATGCTGGGCCCATGACCCCATCGGTCACGGTGGTGGTGCCCACGATCGGGCGGAGCTCGCTGGCGACACTCCTGCGCTCCCTCCAGGGCCTCGACACGATCGTGGTGGACGACCGGCGCCGCCAGACGACCCCCCTGGCTACCGGCGGGGTCCCCGTGCGACTGCTGTCGACCGGCGGTGGGCGCGGCCCGGCAGCCGCCCGCAACGTCGGATGGCGAGCCGCCCGATCCGAGTGGGTCTCCTTCCTCGACGACGACGTCGAGCCATCGCCCGGATGGGCGGCGACGCTCGTCCGAGACTTGGAAGCGTTGGGTTCGGCGACCGCCGCGAGCCAGGGACGAGTCGTAGTGCCACTGCCGGCTCGGCGCCGTCCCACCGACTGGGAACGGAACGTCGCCGGGTTGGCGGATGCCTCCTGGATCACCGCCGACATCGCCTACCGCCGGGCCGCACTGGAGCTCCTCGGCGGTTTCGACGAACGATTCCGCCGCGCCTACCGGGAAGACGCCGACCTGGCGCTGCGAGCCCAACGGACCGGCTGGAACCTGACGCGAGGGCGCCGTGTCGTGTGCCACACCGTCTCCCCCGCTCCATGGTGGAAGTCGGTCGCCTCCCAACGGGGCAACCGCGACGACGTGCTCATGTGGCGCCTCCATGGCGACCGGTGGCGGGAAGAGATCGGCGCCCGCCGGGGTGAGATTCGCCGGCACGTCTTCGCGACATCGATGCTGGCGATCGCGTTGTGGGGAATCGGCGGCGGGACGTGGCGACGGGTGACAGCCGCCATGTGGCTGGCGTCGACCTCCGCGTTCGCGTGGCGGCGTATACGCCCGGGCCCGAGTGATCCGGCAGAGATCACGCGCATGACTGTCACTTCGGTAGCCATCCCGCCGGCAGCCGTGTTCTGGCGGATCGTTGGGCTGGTCGGCGACCGCCGACTGGCGAAGCTCCCCCGGCCCGAGGAAGCAGTCGAAGCGGTGCTGTTCGACCGCGACGGCACTCTCGTCGTCGATGTCCCCTACAACGGCGACCCCCGGCGAGTGACCCCAGTCCCCGGGGCAAAGCGAGTACTCGACCGCCTCCGGAAGTCGGGGCTGCGAGTCGGGATCGTCAGCAACCAGAGCGGGATCGGGCGCGGGCTCATCGACCGTCGGGAGGCTGACCAGGTGATGGAGGTCGTCGACGAAATCCTGGGGCCCTTCGACGTGATCGTCTACTGCCCCCACGTTCCCGATGAGCAGTGCCCCTGCCGCAAGCCGGCGCCGGGATTGGTGGTGGAGGCGGCACATCGGATGGGGGTCGACCCCGGGAGGTGTGTCGTGGTGGGCGACATCCTCTCCGATGTGCTGGCTGGTGAAGCCGCTGGAGCTCGAGCGGTGCTCGTGCCCAACCAGGCGACAGCTCCTGGCGAGCGCCGGGCGGTCACACACGTCGCCCGAGACCTCGACGAGGCGGCGGACCTCGTGTTGGCGTGGAGGAAGGGATGAAGCGAGTCCTCGTTTCCCGCCTCGACAACGCCGGGGACGTCGTCCTCGCCGGCGCCGCGATACGGGCGGTGGCCGCGGAAGCCGTCGTGACTCTGCTCTGCAGCGCGGTGGGCCGGCCGGCAGGCGAGCTCCTCCCGGGTGTCTCGGAGATCCTGGTGTACGACCCGCCTTGGTCGGGACACGCTCCGCCGCCAGTCGACGCCGGCACGGTGACCCGACTCGTCGACTCGATCGCGGATCGCGGTTTCGCCTCGGCGGCGATCCTCACGTCGTTCCACCAGAGCCCGCTCCCTCTCGCTCTTCTGCTGCGTATCGCGGGAGTTCCCGAGGTAGCAGCCGTTTCGGTCGACTATCCGGGATCTCTTCTCGACCATCGATTGCCATATCGCGCCGAACTCCACGAGGTGCAGAGGTCGTTGGAGGTGGTGGCGTCCCTCGGATTCAGTCCGCCTGACGACGACCGCCTCGCTCTCATCCGCACCGAGCCTCCGGTCGAGCTGCCCCCCGAAGGCCGTTACGTGGTGGTTCATCCCGGAGCCAGCGTCCCCGCCCGCCGCCTGCCCGACGGGCTCGTCGGAGAGTTGCTCGACCAACTGGCCGGCCTCGGCGTGGTGACAGTGGTGACCGGATCCGGGGAGGAGAGGAACGGACTCACGATCCCCGGAGGAGTGTTGGACCTCAGAGGCCGCACATCGTTCGCGGCTCTCGTCGAGACCGTCCGGGGAGCCGGCGCCGTGGTCAGTGGCAACACCGGAACCGCCCACATCGCTGCCGCCACCGGCACTCCCATGGTCGGGGTCTTCGCACCTGTCGTATCCGCGGCCAACTGGCGACCGTGGAAGGTTCCGACGATCCTGCTCGGAGATCAGAACGTGCCGTGTGCGGGCTGCCGGGCGCGCGCCTGCCCGCTGGAGACCCAGGTCTGCGTGTCGTCCATCCGGGCTCGAGACGTGGTGGGTGCCCTGGATCGGCTCGGCTCGCTGCGCCAGATGGCGCGACCATCGGCATGAGTGCTCTCGCGTTTCCCCCTGAGGAGCACCCCGTCCTCGACCTGCTCACCGTCTGTGATCAACTCGACGAATGGTCGGCCCTGCTGGAGGAACGGGCGAGGCAGGGCGCGGCGCCGACGGTCGCCTACAGCGCGGACCGCCGAACGGCCGCCGTGACACTCGCGGCTCGCTTCTCCGGTACGCCGGTCGAGCTTCGGGCTCTCGATCGGCTCCGGCTGGATCGGGGGGACCTTCTGGTGGTGGTCTCGTCCGACGGTGACGGCCCTCCCCTGGCGCTGCGTCGGTTGGTCCGATCCGGCGCCCGGATCTGGTCGGTGACGGGACCGGGACCGAATGCCGTCGCCGACCACTCCCACGACTCGGTCGTGGTTCCCCTCGCCGACCCTGCCATGCTGGCGCGGGCCCACGAGATCGTCGTCCAGCGTCTCATCGCCCGACCGCCGCCACCTCCGAAACGAGGCCGCCCATGAGGGCCGCCCGTGGCATCGCATCGTCGAAACCCACGGTCCTGGTGCTCCGTGCCCTCGGTCTAGGTGATCTGATGACGGCCGTGCCGGCTCTCCGGAGCCTACGCGGCCATCACCCGGCGCACCGACTCGTGTTGGCGACTACGGCACCCCTCGAACCCCTGGTACGGGAGATGCCTTTCGTCGACGGGATGGTGAAGACCCGGCCACTCGACGACCTCTGGATCCAACTCGATCCCGACGACGTCGCCGTGAACCTCCACGGTCGCGGGCCTCAGTCGACGGCGCGGCTCCTCGCCACCTCACCTAGCCGGCTCGTTGCGTTCGCCCACCCCGACCTGCCCGCCACGTTTGGCTTCCCCCGGTGGCGCCGCCGGGAGCACGAGGTGGCGCGTTGGTGTCGTCTGCTCTCGCAATTCGATATCGACACACCAGGGAACGAGCTCGCTCTCGATCCACCGTCGCGACCCCCGGTCAGAACCGGCGTCACGGTGATCCATCCGGGAGCCGGTTCCCCGGCGCGCAGGTGGCCGCCCGACCGTTGGGCCGTCGTTGCCCGCCACTTGGCCGACGCCGGCGAGGACGTGTTGATCACGGGAAGCCGCAGCGAAGTCGCGCTGGCCGACGAAGTCGCTTCCCGGGCCGGACTGCCCCCTTCGTCGGTCGTGGCCGGCACCATCGACGTCGCCACGCTGGCGTCCACAGTGGCCGCGGCACGCCGACTCTTGTCATCCGACACCGGGCCGGCTCATCTCGCCACTGCCTACGGGACACCATCGGTGGTCCTCTTCGGGCCTGCTTCTCCGGAAGAATGGGGACCGCCGAACCGCACTCGCCACCGGGTGCTCTGGAAGGGAAGGTCGGGCGACTCTCACGGCGCGACGATCGATCCGGGTCTGGAGGCGATCACCGTCGACGAGGTTCTCCGGGCCGTCGACGAACTGCAGGCGGTCAAACCAGACTGACCGCCACCCCCAGATCGTCGACCAGCTGACGGTACAGGCGGTCTCGGTCGTCTCCCCTGGCCCGTAGCACCGCCGACGGATGGATCGTGGCCAGGACTCGGCGGCCATCCAGATCGAATGGAATCCCGTGCTGGCGCGTCACCCTGAAGTCGGTTCCGAGCAAGCTCTGGGCGGCGGTGGCGCCCAGGCAGACCACCACTGCCGGATCGACCCGAATGATCTCCGCCTCGAGCCACGGACGACACGCCAGGACCTCGGCCCGATTGGGCTTGGCGTGGAGCCGGGGCTTCGAACCGCGCCCCGGCTTCCATTTGAAGTGTTTGACGACATTGGTGACATATGAGTCGCGGCGGGCGATCCCTGCCTCCTCCAGTGCCCGGTCGAGGACGCGACCGGCGGGACCAACGAACGGCACTCCTTCCCTGTCTTCGGAGTCCCCCGGCTGCTCGCCGGCGAGGAGGAATGTGGCCGGGACCGGCCCTTTCCCGAACACCGTCTGAGTGGCGTCCTCATACAGGTCGCACGAGACGCACCCGGCGGCGTGGCGAGCGATGACGTCCAGGGCCGCTCCGTCGGCCACCAACTCGAGAGCCGGGTTGGGCGGGTATCCTTTCATGCAGGCAAGCGATACCCATCGGTGTCATGGCCAATCACGGTTGTCGGCTCTCGGTCCTCGGTGACACGGCTCCCTACTGGAGTCGTATCGCCGACAACCGACCGGGTGTCTCCCGGGGACCGAACTGGAGTTTCGGCCAAGAAGGGCAGGGTACGAACCCCTCGCCCCATCTCGAGATTTCAGGAGTGCAAGACCGTGAGCGTTTCGATCGACTCGCGCCATCCGGCGATGCCATTGTCTGTCGGCCTCGTTTCCACATATCCGCCAACGCGCTGCGGAATCGGCCGGTTCACACAGGCTCTACGCCAGGCGTGGATCGGCCTCGACCCCGCGATCGACGTGCGTGTGGCCCGCATCCTCCGCGGTCCGGCTGAAGAATCCGATCCGGCAGTCGAGTACGTCTTCGATCCCACGTCCCCAGTCGCGCGCCGCACCGTCGCCCGTCGACTGAGCGAAAAGGACGCCGTCGTCATCCAGCACGAGTACGGCATCTTCGGTCCGGACGACGGGATCGCGGTGCTGGATCTGGTCGACCGCATCGAGGCGCCGGTGATCACCGTCGCCCACACAGTGCGGACTGCCCCGACTCCGCTCCAGAAGCGGATCCTCGAAGACCTGGCACGGCGGGGCGACATGGTCGTCCTGAGCAGGGTCGCCCGGGACCAACTCGTCTCGGCATTCGACATCGACCCGACACACGTGGTCGTCATCCCTCACGGCTCCAACTGGACCGCCCGGCCCTACAGGCCGCGCACGCGCCGGCGTCTGATCACCTGGGGACTGCTCGGGCCGGGGAAGGGCATCGAGCGAGCCCTCGAGGCGGTGGCGTCCATCCGGCTCGACCCGCCCGTCACTTACGACATCGTCGGCCAGACCCATCCCAACGTGCTGGCGCGCTACGGCCAGAGCTATCGGCGTTCGCTCGAGCAGATGGTCGAGGATCTGGGCCTGGAGCAGCAGGTGCGGTTCGTCGACCGCTACGTGTCCGACTGGGAGCTCGAAGGGATGGTGGCGGAGGCCGACCTCGTCGTGATCCCCTACGACAACAGCGAACAGGTCAGCTCTGGCGTCCTGACCGACGCCGTCGCCGCGGGCAAGCCCGTCGTGGCCACGAGCTTCCCGCACGCCCGGGAGTTCGCCGCCCAGGGATGCGGGATCACCGTTTCGCACAGCCCGCGTTCGCTGGCGGCGGCGATAGAGCGCATGCTCACCGACGACGTCACCTACGAGGTCGCCGCCCTACAGGCACGGCGCGTCTCCGAACGACTCTCTTGGCCGGTGGTGGCGAACTCGTATCAGCGGCTGGTGGAGCGACTGACCTCGAAGCCGGTCGTGGCCTGAAGACCACGACCGGGGAGGATGCAGGAGGCGGTGGGCTCACCCACCGCCTCCTTGGTCATGATGAGGTCCTCGATTCCTCGAGACTTCGATTCAGAGTTCGTCGCGGGAGACGAACTCGGAGAAGAAACTTCGCTCCCCGGTCGACGTTTCCTCCTGGTAGACCATCGCCAAACGCTCGTCGTCGAAGATGTCGAAGAACTCTTCCCAGGAGATCCGCTGCAACTCGTCTTCGGTGCCGTGTCCGGGGATGTCGAAACGCAGCAACCTCGGACCCTCGTCGTCGTGAGGGTCAAGGACGACGGCGGGTACCGCATCCCGCTCCTCTGCCCAACGGCGAATCTCGTCGTGGTCAGTGGTCAGAGTGTCAGGCATGGCACCTCCTTCCGAGTCGACCGGACGAGGGGGTGTGCCCTCGTCGCTCCGATAAACGTCACCGTCGGCGGTTTATTCCCCGCTGACGGGGGTACCGCGTCCCCGTCCACCCGAAAGGAGAACCAATGGGTGACGTGACTCAGACCATAGATGTCGACCGCGACGTGCGCACCGTCTACAACCAATGGACCCAGTTCGAGGAGTTCCCCCGCTTCATGGAGGGCGTGGAGCGGGTCCACCAGATCGACGACCGTCACCTCCGATGGGAGGTCGACATCGCGGGGATCGATCGTGAGTTCGAGGCGGAGATCACAGAGCAATCGCCCGACCAGCGCATCGCCTGGCGCTCCCGCACCGGTGTCGACCAGGGCGGCGTGGTCACCTTCCATCCCCTCAACGACGACCAGACCCGGGTCACCCTCCAGCTCACCTTCGAGCCCGAAGGGCTCGTCGAGCAAGCCGGCGACAAGCTCGGGCTCGTCGAGGCTCGAGCGAAGGGCGACTTGAAGCGCTTCAAGGAGTTCATCGAGAGCCGGGGGTCCGAAACCGGCGCATGGCGAGGCGAGATCGACCGCGACTAGTCGCGGATCCGTGAGGTGACGAGCGCGCAACGGCCCCGGCGACTGCCGGGGCCGTTGCCTCCTCCGCCCGATTCCGTCAGCGGCCGCTCGACACCGGTCTTCTCGGCGGAGCCTCCGCCCCGACAGCCCGAGGGTGGGCCGGCCTCGATGACCCGTGCCCACCAAGCGAGCGAACGACAGATGCCCGCCCAGGTATCCGGTGGCGACCGCCAGTAGTCCTCCCAGCATCCCCCAGCCGACGCCGGCCACCTGCCGCCCACGACCGCGATCCAGCCAGGATTTGAGGAAGAGCCCGGCGACGACCGTGTTGCCCAGGGCGTGGACGGTGGCGACACGGCGCTCTTCGGCTCGGTTCAGGGTCTCCCACTCGGCCAGTCCCGCCGCCGCCGTGGGCGGCACGGCCAAGAGTCCCAATGCGATCAGCGCCCGACTTGCTCGGCGATTCCGGCCCGGGAGCAGGTCGAGCAAGAGCGCGGACGTCCAACAGCCGAGCGGGAAGTCGGTCAACAGAGGATGCAGAGCGTGACCGAGCCAGGTCCCGCGCAGCACGTCGGCCATCGGTCGCCGGTTGAACGGCCGGGCGGCAGCCTCGACTACTGGGCTGATCTTGTCGATGACCGTGGTGTCTTCCACCGCCTGGGTCAGGTCGTCGACCCAGGCGATGCGCTCGCCGGAAGTGAGGGCCGTGTCACTCACGAGGAGCAGCCACAGGACGTCGGTTCTCGGACCCCAACACCGCTCCCAGGCCGACCATCACCAGGAACAAGCCCAGATGGAGCCAGTTGTCGGCGTTGTTCAACGGGACGAAGTTGGCGGAACTGCCCTCGTCGATGACGAGCCCGTATACCCACAGCAAGCCGTAGATCAGGCCCCCGCCGATGAGGAACATCCGGGAACCCGAGAACGACCTGGCCGCGGCCAGCCCCCAGACCCCGAACAAGAGGTGGACGATGTTGTGGAGAATCGAAACTTGGAAGATCCCGAGCAGCAACGCCTCGGATTCGGCACCCGCGAACGCCATCTGGTCGTAGTTGGTGGTCACCCCGGGGATGAACCCGGCGATCCCGATCAGCAAGAAGATCACTCCGATCCACAGAGCGGCGCTCTGGAGTGCAGTTCGCCCCAGGGCCGCGGTGTCACGCGACGCTGCCGTCATACCTCTCTCCCTTCCTCGCTACCCGTTCGGATTAGCCCGATGGGGCGCTTCTCAAACCACGTCTGCCCCCGGCAGCGGCGTTTGTGGCGCGTCGCCGCTGGGTACGGCTTGCTGATGTCTCACACCGTCGCCGCCACCCGAGCCCCCATCGAGACCGTCTTCGCGTTGCTCGCCAATCCGAAGCGGTACGAGGAGTTCGTCGTCGGGAACTCGACCATCCGCCGGTTCGATCCCGCCTGGCCGGACGAGGGAATGAGGTTCCATCACAGCCTCGGCGTGAAGCCGTTCGTCGTCAAAGACGAGTCGATCTCCTTGGCGACGGACCACGCGACCTACCTGGTCATGGAGACGCGCATGAGTGTGCTCGGAGCCTCCATCACCGCCTTCGAGTTGACACCGACCGGAGCCGGCACGGAGATCGAGATCTTCGAGGAGGCGATTCGGGGCCCATTCGCGTGGTTGTGGAGTCGACCCGTCGAGGCGCTGCTCGACTGGCGCAACCGTCGCCTACTCGAACGGCTCACCGGCCTCGCCGAAGCGGAAGCGGAGAAGGCCGGTGCGATTCCCACGTCCCAGAGTGGGCGGGAGGAAACATGGACAGAGGCCGCGACCCCCGGACGGTGATCGAGAGCCACCTCGAGCTGCGCCGGCAGGGCGAGCTGGAAGCGGACCTCGACCGCAACTACTCACCCGACGTGGTGTTCCTCACGGGCACGGGGATCTTCCGGGGGCACGACGGGGTTCGGGAGTCGGCCGCGGAGCTCGAGTACTACCTGAAGCCCGGTTCGTTCGAGTATCGCAACGTCCTCGTCGACGGCCGGATGGGCTTTCTCGAATGGCACGGAGAAGGAGGAAACGGGGAGGTCCGCGACGGGGCCGACTCGTATCTGGTCGAAGACGGGCTCATCGTGTACCAGACGATCCACTACACGGTGGAACGCCCCTGATCAGGCTTCCACGAGATCGACGGAGAAGACCGACTTGAGGCCGGTGAGCTCCAAGAGGCGATCGACCTGGCTGCCCGCCAACACCTTCAGTCCCAGCCCGCGCTCCGTGCTGGACTGGAGCTCCACCAGGTAGCCGAGCCCGGTCGAGTCGATGAACTCGACTTCGGTGAGGTCGACGACCAGAGACCGATCGCCCAGATCTTCCAAGGCCCGCATGACCTGGCTGGCGTTGGAGAGGTCCACCTCACCCAACACATGGAGGACGCGGGCAGATTCGGTCTGTTCCCACCGGAACCGGCCCGGGGAACCCGGATCTCCGAAGTGGTATGGGGTTGGCTCGGTCATGGCGGCGAATCGTTGGGTACTCCTCAACCATATCCCTCGGTCGATCCCACTGAGGGCGCGAAGTGAGGAACTACCCGTAGGACCCACCGACCCACACCGCCCGCTCCGCTTGTCCCGAACCTCGCCCCGCCGCGCCGATGCGCACTGCCCCTCGGTGGGACCCGGCGATCCGGTCACCTCGCCGTGTCCGTGCTCGGCGTCGAGGGTTTGCCATGGCTCGCATCACCGAACGGCTGATCCCCGCTGCCTCCTCCACGGTGGCCAGGTTCGCCTGCCGAGCGCGGCTCTCCGCCAAGTCGAATCCGGTCATGCCGACATCACAGGGGCTGATCTTCGTCGGTGTCTGCTTCCGCCGGCTCTCCTCGGTGGGGGTCTACAGCGACGACTGGCCGGTCCAGGCCGGGCCCTGCCGCGGCTCGCGTGAACCCGTTGACGATCTGTCGGAGTCGGGCTGCTTCGTTTCCGTCACGGCGATCGACGTCGATGATGAACTCGCCGATGTCTTCGCCGGCGTCGCGAAACTCGATCCGACCACTCTCGCGCTCACCGAGGCTCCATTCCCAGGCCATGTCGTCGACCTTCTGGATCTCAGGGACCGCCTCCCCGTCGGTGGCGAGTATCGCCGCCGCCGACTCTTCCCAACGTCGGGCGGCATCTCGAGCAGCGAGCCCGATCCTCATCGGTTTTTCTCCGTGATGCGCGGTGTCCTCCATCAGCCCGCGGTACCACGCCCGCGCTCCCATAAACCGAATGGTTCGGCCGGCCTGGGGAGAATGACCCGCAACGGGGAGCGACGATAGGAGAATGAGGTCTCGCATGGTGACGGTCAACCGGAGCCCTCACGTCCTACTCCCCGACTCCTCCCGGGTTCTCGCCCTGCCGTTCTTCCCTGGGGAGGCGAACTTCGGCGGTGACCGGTCTCGAGTCGACCTGATCATCGAGCGCATCCAGGCGCTGAGCGACGAAGAAGTCGACCGCGAAGTGGACCGTGTGGCGGCGTCGTTCGCCGGCCGCCATCGCGACATCGAGGCAACGTGGGAACGCCACGCCGAGAGGGCAGCCGACGTCGCCCCTGCCGTGGACGACCTGAGCCCCAATCGTCGGCGACTGGCGGGGATGGCCTTCACCCAGGAGTACGCCTTCGAGTCCACCGCGGTGTGCAACCCGTCGATCGCGTCTGTCGGGGAAGAGGCACCCGACGGGACTCTCGAGTTCGTGATGACGGTCAGGTCGATCGGTGAGGGCCACCTGTCGTCCATCTCGTTTCGGACCGGTCGCGTCTCGGCCGACGGGAAGGTCGAGTTGGACGAGGTCTCACCGTGGGCCCAGCACGGTACGCGTCGCTCGGGTCGCTTCGACTCGTCGATCTTCCGCACCCGACTGCAGGAGATGCGGGTCGACAACGACCTCTCCAATCGGGTCCTGGACGACCTCGGCCCCGAGTTCACTCTCGAGGACCTGGAGATCGCCCTCGCCCGCCTGGCCGAGTCGGACGTGCCGGCGGCGTTGCGATTCGAGACCGAACGGGCCATGCACTGGTTGGCGGCGTCGAACTACGAGGTGCAGTTCGGCGACATCCCGATCTCGGAGCGGGTCCTCTCCCCCGCCGCCCCCGTCGAGAGCCGGGGCATGGAGGATGCCCGTCTGGTCCGATTCGTCGACGACGACGGCTCGGAGCGCTACTACGCCACCTACACCGCTTACGACGGGTTCGAAGCATTGCCGCAGCTGATCGAGACGACCGACTTCCAGTCGTTCAAAGTGGCCACCCTCACCGGTGCCTGCGCCCGCTCGAAGGGGATCGCCCTTTTCCCGCGCAAGATCCAGGGCGACTACGTCGCCCTGGCTCGCACGGACAACGAGAGCACGTTCGTGATGCGCTCCGACCACGTACGGAGATGGGAAGTCGCCGAACTCGTGCTGCGGCCGAGCGAACCGTGGGAGCTGATCCAGGCCGGGAACTCAGGCTCGCCCCTCGAGACTCCCGAAGGCTGGCTGGTGATCATGCACGGTGTCGGCCCCATGCGTGAGTACGTGCTGTCGGCGGTGCTGCTCGACCTCGAAGAGCCGACGAAGCTGGTCGCCAGGATGCGGGAACCGCTCCTCGTGCCCGAGGATCCCGAGCGGAACGGATATGTGCCCAACGTCGTCTACTCGTGCGGTGCGCTCCTCCACGGGGACGTCCTCGTCGTGCCCTACGGTTTCGCCGACTACGGCGTCCGCATCGCCACGATGTCACTCTCCGACGTCCTGGACGCGATGGACTGACCGTCAGATCAGGGACCGCAGATAGTCGGCGAGCACGGCGGCGTGAGAGTGCTCGACGTCACGGGTGGCGGTCACCAGGGTCAGAGTTCCCTCGATCTCGAGTAGAGAGTCGAGTCCCCGATTCGCCGCCAGCTCGCGTCGGTATCGCTCGGCGAACTCGTCGAACATCTCCACCTGGTGCTTGTAGTCGTGGCGCAGCTGGCGGGAGGGAGCGACGTCGGGCCGCCACGTGTCGTCGGGCCATTCCTCCCGGCGGACTCCTCTCGGCCAGATCCCGTCGACCAGGACCCGGAACCCGTCGGACGGCTCGGCCGGCTCGTAGAGCCGCTTCACCTTCACCGCGGTGGGCATGTTCCGAAATCTACCTTTGGCGGTCGGCCGGAAAACCGTCCAGAGCCGCCCGATAGGCCTCGACGTAGCCTTGGGCCATCACCCGATAGGAGAACCGCGACTCGGCGACGGCTCGACATGCCTCCCGGTCCAAGACGGCGACCGATGCCACCGCCTCCGCAGCTTGGGCGACGTCGGCGACCAAGAAGCCGGTGACGCCCTCGTCGATCAGCTCGGGCATCGCCCCCCGCTTCCACGCCACGACGGGAGTGCCGACCGCCAGGCTCTCCACGACGACGAGCCCGAAAGGTTCGTCCCATCGGAGCGGCATCAGGAGTGCCGCCGACTCCCCTGTCAGCGATGCCACCTCTCCACGGTCGACAGGTCCGGCGTATTCGATACCGCCTCCCAGCCGCGGCTCGACTTCCCGTCGGAAGAACTCTGCGTACTGGGCCTCGATGCCGCCGACCAACACGAGCTCCCTCCCCGCACGACGTGCGACCTCGACGGCCAGGTCCGGGGCCTTCTCGGGCGCCATGCGCCCGACGAAGATCAAGCGGTCGCCACCCGGGCCGGGAGGAAAGTCCTCCGTCCGAATCCCGTTGTTGACGGTGGCGACGTAGTTGAGCTCGGGAAGGAAGTTCCGTTCGGCGTCGGAAAGCGACACGAACGGCTCCTGACGGAAAGCGCGGAGCATCAGGTGGTGGGGCCGGTGCCAAGCTGAGCCATGGAGGGTGGACACGAGAGGTACAGGCAGGAGAGGCGCATAGCCGAGAGCGTGGACATGGAGGTGAGAGTGGACCACGTCGACCCCCGAACGAACGGCGTCGGCGACGGCGGTCGCCACATGGAACTCCTCCCACAGCCGCGGGTCCGGCGAGCTGTGCGGGAGAGCATCGGAGACCGGCGCAGGCACCGTCGGACGGAGCTCGGCGGAAGTGGTGGACCCCTCCGGAGCGTAGACGAGCACCTCGTGGCCCAGCTCGACCAGCCCCTCGGTCAAGTCGTGGCACACCCGCTCCCATGGTCCGTATCCGTCCGGAGGGAACGGGTGGGAGATCGGGGCGATCATGCCGATACGCATTTCAGGTGGAGACGGCCGACCTCCGCCGAGCCAGTCGGGCGCCGACGGCCTGCGCCGCCAGCGCGGCCAAAGTGGACTCGGCACCGCAGTTGCGGTTGACACCGTCCGGCTCCAGGCCGTCGTAGCCGGCACCGGTGTCGGGGTCGTAGAGGGCGACACCGACGTCGTTGCGGCCGTGGAACCACTCCACCGCCGCCTCGGCCCGCTCAAGCCAGCCGGTGTCGTCGGTGAGCTCGGCAGCTGTCTCGCACGCCTCGGCCATCGCCCACGCCTCGATTGGCTGCTGGTCGAACGCCGGCCCCGTCTCGTCGGGCCCCCTGCCGGCGGTGGGAGTGAAACTGAAGCGATCCCCACGCCATTCCACCTGCACCAACCAGTCGAGTAGCTCGATGCCGACGCTGCGCAGGAGCGGATCGTCCGTCGCTTCGCCGACCAGCATCATCGCTTGGGGGATTCGGGCGTTGTCGTAGGTCAGCCGCTGCTCAGGCCACATCCACGCCCCGGGACGCACGGGAGGAAGCATCCGGCTCAGGAGCGCGATTCCACGCCGGGCGGCCTCGCTCGCTTCGGGCGACTCCAAGGCGGCGACCGCACCCAGCAGGGCATAGGCGATCGCTCGTGGGGCGACCAGTCGGCGCTGCAGTCCCTCGTCGAAAATCGGCAGCATGGCAGACGGCAGACGTCGATGCCGGGTGGCCACCCCCAGGCCCCAGATCGCCCGACCGTGGCAGTCTTCTGACCCGAGCTCATCGGTCCAGTCGCCGTCTGCGGACATGCGGTTCCTCCAGCCGCGCGGCGTCCACCCGGCGGCGACGAATGCCAGGCATCGTTGGAAGACATCGTCGGCGTCGGGACCTCTGAGTCCGGCGGTCACGACCAGGGCGCGGGCGTTGTCGTCTGTGCAGTATCCGTGTTCGGGGCGCGGCCGGCGATAGAGGGCGTGTTCGAACAGCCCGTGCGGCCCCATGAGGTTCCGAAGGTGTGTCAGGTTCATCTCCGCTCGCGAGAGTAACCGCGTTCGTGACCGATTCTCGGGCCACGGTCTCTCGGTTTCGCGTTCGCTGGCCGGGGGTACGGGCGGGCCGTCGTCGAGAGAGCGAGCATCATGGGAGAGGAACTGGAGAGAGACGCCGCCGAGGAGGCAGAGCGCCTGCTGCGCGACTCCAACGGCTTCGTCTCCGTCCTGGATCGGGTCACCAAAGCGATGGCCGATTCCGGGGTGTCGTACCTCTTCGCCGGAGGCTTGGCGTCTGCGGTGCTCGGACGCTATCGCCATACCGCCGACATCGACATCCTCGTCCATCCCAAGCGGGCGCGTGAAGCATTGGACTCCCTGGAGCGCGCCGGGTTCGAAACCGAGGAGACATTCCCCCATTGGCTCTTCAAGGCGCGGCGCGAAGACTGGCTGGTCGACGTGCTCTTCCGCTCCGAGGGGACATCTACCTCGACCCCGAGATGATCGAGCACAGTGTCGGAGGCGAGTACGAGGGCCGGACGATCCGAGTCGTCGGGCCGGAGGACCTCGTCGTGATGAAGGCGCTGGCACACGCCGAAGAGACGCCCCGCCATTGGTTCGACGCGCTCGGGGTGCTCGGCAACTGCGACCTCGACTGGGAGTACTTGCTCCAACGGGCGCGGAAGGGCCCGGCACGAGTGCTCAGCCTCCTCGCCTATGCGACCAGCAAGGGCCTCTCCGTCCCGGGGTCGATCCTCGAGGACCTACTGCGTCTCACCGACCCGCCGCGCCGATGATGGACCGTCCCGAATACGTGGAGCATCGGCTGATCAAGGCCTTCGCCCAAGACCCCCAGCTCGGCGAGTTGGAGGTGGAGATCTCGGCCGCCGGCAACGTCATCCGTCTCACGGGCAGGGTGGCCTCCGAAGAGCATCGCCGGCGGATGCGGGAGTTGGCAGAGGATCAGTTCCCCGACCACGAGATCGTCGATGACACCGAAGCGGTCGAGATGCGTCCCCCGCCGGCGGATGCCGAGGACACGGGATGATCCGCATCGCCGCGGTCGGAGACATCCACTTGGGGACCGAGAGCCGTGGAAAGCTGGCTCCGGCACTGGCGGACCTCCCCGACCGGTCGGACTTGCTGCTCCTGGCCGGCGACCTGACTCACGTGGGCTCGCCCGAGGAGGCCGAGGTCGTAGCCGGGGAGTTCACGAACGTACGCGTACCCGTGATTGCCGTGCTCGGCAACCACGACTACCAGTCGGACCACGCCGACACGGTCACGGATATCCTCACCCAGGTCGGGATCAGGGTGCTCGAAGGCACCAGCACCACCGTCGAGACACCCGGGGGCACCGTCGGAATCGCGGGGACGAAAGGCTTCGGCGGCGGGTTTCCGCCGGCGATGGCGTCGTGTTTCGGGGAACCCGAGATGAAGGCCTTCGTCCGCACGGGAGAAGAGGCGGCCAGGTCCCTTCGATCCGCCTTGGTCGAACTGGACACGGACGTACGCGTGGCCCTGACCCACTACTCGCCGTCCCGGGACACTCTCGAAGGGGAACGACCCGAGATCCATGCCTTCTTGGGAAGCATCGCCCTGGCGGAGGCGGTCGACGAGGGACACTCCACCGTCGCCATCCACGGCCACGCCCACGTGGGCTCACTCGCCGGGAGCACTCCCGGCGGTACCCCAGTCCGCAACGTGGCGATGCCGCTTCTGGGGCGGGCCTATGCGGTCTTCGAGATAGACGACGGACATCTCATCGGCTGAGGACACGCCGGCGCCGGCGGCCTGTCAGCCAACCGGCCGCGAAGGCTGCCAGGCCCAGCCCGACCGGGTTCATCCAGGCCATCTCACGGAGCCGGGTGAGAGCGTCGCGTCCCCACGCCTCCAGCTGGCCCACGGGGTTCTCGCGCCACACGGCCGTGGCGTCGTAGAGCCGGTCCGTCGCCATCCGCCTGAGTCGATCGGGCCGCAGCCGCCGCTCGATCTCCGAGATCGTGTCGGCTATCTCCCTCCGGCGGCCCGCGATCGAGGCTCGGACGTCTTCCACCCTCGGCCCGCCGTTGGCCGCCTCGTTCATGCGGACCGCCTGACCGTTCGGCGACCGAGGAGGAGACCTGCCGCGGCGCATCCGAAGACGAACAGGACCGGGTTGTGGCCGATCCACAGACGTGCTCTCAGCTTGCCGTTGCCCGGTGTGGTCGGAGCCGGGGCGGCGGTCGGATGTGTCGTCATGGGTAGCTCCTGATGTTCTCGAGGGAGGCTCCCCTCGATGCCAGCGAAACATCGACGTGCTACCCGTGTCCGGTGGCGCGAAACCGCCTCCCGGCTTCGACGTTTGAGGGACGGCAACCGGGGTATGCGCGATACCCGAGTCAGGAGGCCTCCTTGGAGTACGAGCGAGCACTACCGGTGGACGCCATAGCTGCTGCCATCCTCGGCGCTCTCGTTGGCGCCCTCTTCGTCTTGTTCCAGGGGGAGGGAAATGTGGTCGTCGCCGCAGCAACGGGCGGCGGCGTCTTCGGCGCCCTCGGCCTCGTCCGCTGGCTCAACCGCCTCGGGAGGCGGCGCGTCTCATGATCCACGCCAGCGGGTCCCCGTTCTACGCCCTGGAGTGGAGCCAGGATCGAAGCGAGCGGGTGATGCGGATCACCGGTGTCATCGACTTCGCCGCAGCCGAGCACCTGTTCAACGGTCTGATTGATCTCGGCTCACGTCGCCTCGTCATCGACCTGACCGACGCCCAGACGGTGGATCTGACCGCGATCGAGGCTCTGTCCGAGATCGAGAAGCGTCTGGGCCCTGGCCGCCTGACCGTGCTCGGCCCCCACCACTGACCTAGGGGCGGTGGGGACGACGCGGAACGTCTTCCCGGGATTCGCGTTTGCATTCGACGTAGGCTGCACTTGTGATCGAGCCGTAGCCAGATCCGGGATTCTGACAAGGAGCTCGAGTGACGACAGTCCAACGAGACCGTCCGACGTCGTCGAGGGCCACCTCGCTCGTGATCGGCGCCGTCCTCGTCCTGGCAGGGCTGATCGCCCTCACTGGAGTCTTCGGCAATCGGGAACAGGCGACGCTGCGATTCGAAGGGGTCTCTGAGCTGGACCTCGACCTCAGGTCGGCCGCGGTGACGATTCGAGCCGGAGACGGCGATGACATCGTCGTGGAAAAGGACGTGACGACCGGCTTCTTCGGCGGATCCAGCAACGAGGAGCAGAACGGGTCGACGCTCCGCCTGACCAAATCCTGCCCGGCGGTCTTCGGTTTCCGCTGCGGCGGCAACTACGTGATCACCGTTCCGACCGAGGTGGAGATCCGAGGGAACACCACCAACGGCAACATCCGACTGGAGGCCATCCAAGGGCCGATCGACGTCACTACGACCAACGGCGAGGTCGATCTGGAGGAAGTGAAGGGATCCACCACTGTGGAGACGTCCAACGGTCGAATCCGCGGTACGGCTCTCGGGGTGCCCTCGCTGCGCCTGAGTACCTCCAACGGCACCGTCTTTGCCGAGTTCGCCGCCTCCCCGACCACAGTGGAGATCCGAACGTCCAACGGCGATGTCGAGGTCGTAGTCCCGAATGACACCCCTCCCCTGGCCGTGTCGACCGACACTTCGAACGGCTCGATGTCGATCCAGGTGCGGACCGATCCGAGCGCCGAAGCCTCCCTCACGATCTCGACCTCCAACGGCGACATCGTCGTCCGCTACCCGTAGTTCGTTATCTTCGAGGGCACCCACCTGGGAGAGGAGTCACGGACGACACGACCCGGCTGCCGCCGGATTTGCCCGTACCCCGCGACGACGGGGCGTGCGGCCATCTAGAGGGGATGACCATGCCGCCGGTCGAGCTGGCTGTGGCGGCCGGTGGCCGCCGGCGCCTCGACCGGTCCCCCACCCGCTGGCTGGTGGTCTACGTGTACCCGCGAACCGGACGGCCGGGAGAGGAACCACCCGACGGATGGGATCTCATCCCGGGCGCTAGGGGCTGCACCCCCCAGTCGTGCGCGTTCCGGGACCACCACGCCGATCTGGTCGACCTCGACGCCACCGTCTATGGGATCAGCGCTCAACCAATCGACGAACAGCGCGAATTCGCCGCCCGAATGCACCTCCCGTTCCCGTTGCTGAACGACACCGAGCTGGTGTTGGCGTACGAACCGTTGCGGCTTCCGACGTTCCAGGCGGCGGGCTCGACGCTGTATCGGCGGGTGACCTTGTGCGTCGATGCGGGAACCATCCGGAAGGTGTTCTATCCCGTGTTCCCGCCCGATCGCAACGCCGCGGAGGTCATCGAGTACCTGCGGAGCGCCTGACGCGACCGCCGTTCCGTTTCAAGCGCGGCCGATCGGGGAAGTCGGCCCGGTATGGCACTGATCGGCTTCCACGCCTCCCACGAACAGATACCTCCCAGCACCCTGCTCACTGTCGTCGGCTTGGCGGAAGAAGCCGGCTTCCAAGCCGCCATGTGCTCGGACCATTTCGCTCCATGGGGTGCTGCCCAGGGCAACTCTGGACACGCCTGGACCTGGCTCGGTGCAGCCCTGCAGGCGACATCGTTGGGGTTCGGGGTGGTCACGGCTCCGGGCGCGCGCTACCACCCGGCCATCACGGCCCAGGCCATCGCCACCCTGGCGGAGATGTTCCCCGGCCGGTTCTGGGCGGCCCTGGGATCTGGCGAGGCGCTCAACGAGCACATCACCGGTGGCGTGTGGCCGCGAAAGGAGATCCGCGATCGGCGCCTCCTCGAATCTGCCGAGGTGATCCGCCGTCTGCTCGCCGGCGAGGAGGTCACCCACGACGGTCTCGTCACGGTCGACCGAGCGAAGCTGTGGGTCGACCCGGTCGCCCCGCCTGAGCTCTTCGGCGCGGCGGTGTCCGCACCCACCGCCCGACGGGTGGGTGGATGGGCTGACGGCATGATCACCGTGAACCAGCCTCGGGAGACGCTGAGGCAGGTGCTCGGCGAATATCGGGAAGGGGGCGGCGAAGGAAAGCCCGCCTACCTGCAAGTCCATCTGTCGTGGGACGAAGACGAGCAAACGGCTCTCGCCATCGCCCACGAGCAGTGGCGCACCAACGTGTTCGGGGCGGAGCTCTCGTGGGATCTGGAGACGCCGGCCCAGTTCGACACCGCCGCGGCGTACGTCGCTCCGGACGACGTACGGGGCGCGGTGCTCGTCTCCTCCGACCTCGAACAGCACGCGGAATGGCTGCTGGAGTACCTCGAACTCGGCTTCGACGGCCTCTATCTGCACCATGTCGGTCAGGAGCAGACCAAGTTCATCGAGGTCTTCGCCGACGCCGTGTTGCCGGAGCTGTCGTGAGCGAAGCACGCACCAGTGACCTCTGGTGGAAGAACGCGGTGATCTACTGCCTGGACGTTGCCACCTTCCTCGATTGGGACGGCGACGGCTGCGGGGACCTCGCGGGGTTGACGGAGCGCCTCGACTACCTCGCCGGCCTCGGGGTGAGCTGCGTGTGGCTCATGCCGTTCTACCCGACTCCCGACAGGGACGACGGCTACGACGTGACCGACTACTACGGCGTGGACTCACGGCTGGGGAGCTTGGGCGATTTCGTCGCCATGGTGCGAACCGCCAAGGACCGAGGGTTGCGGGTGATCGTGGATCTCGTCGTGAACCACACCTCCGATCAGCACCCCTGGTTCCAGGATGCCCGTTCCCGTCCAGATTCGAAGTATCGGGACTACTACGTGTGGCGAGAAGAGCCGACCGATTCACCAGATGCCGAACCGGTCTTCCCGGACGCCGAGGACGACATCTGGTCCTACGACTCTGTCGCCCAGCAGTGGTATCTGCACCACTTCTACTCCCACCAGCCCGATCTGAACATCGCCAACCCAGACGTGAGGGAAGAGATCGCCAAGATCGCCGGATTCTGGCTGGAACTGGGCGTGGATGGCTTTCGGGTGGACGCGGTCCCTTTCCTCCTCGAAACGGGAGGAATCGAAGGAGGGGCCGCACTCGATCCCCATGCTGCCCTGCGCGACCTCCGAGCCTTCATGACACGGCGGCGGGGCGGGGCGATGCTGCTCGGCGAGGTCAACCTCCCGCCCGATCCGCTCCGCCGCTATTTCGGTGACGAGGACGGCGACGAGTTGCACATGCAGTTCGCCTTCCCGGTGATGCAGGCGATGTACTTGTCGCTGGCCCGCGGGGATGCGCGTCCGCTGGCAGACTCACTCCGCGCCCTTCCCCAGATTCCTGAGGACTCGCAATGGGCGCAGTTCGCCCGCAACCACGACGAATTGACCCTGGATCAACTCAGCGAGGCCGAGCGCCAGGAGGTCTTCGACGCTTTCGGCCCTGACGAAGACATGCAGTTGTACGGCCGGGGAATCCGTCGGCGGCTGCCGTCCATGCTCGAAGGCGACGAGGACCGCATCCGCCTCGTCTACAGCCTGGTCTTCAGCCTCCCCGGGACACCGGTGCTGTTCTACGGCGAGGAGATCGGGATGGCCGAGAACCTGGAGGTCGAAGGCCGGTTGAGCGTCCGCACCCCGATGCAGTGGCAGGACGACTCGACGGGCGGCTTCTCGACGGCGAATCCGGCCGGTCTGGTTCGCCCGGTAGTGGAGGGAGACTTCGGCCCGAAGCACGTCAACGTCCACGACCAGCGTCGCGATTCCGATTCGTTCCTCAACTGGATGGAGCGGGTGATTCGGCGACGCCGCGAAACGCCCGAGTTCGGATGGGGGACACCGACCGTCCTCGAGACGGGACATCGTTCGATACTGGCCCACCGGTGCGACTGGCGAGGAGTGACCGTGATGGCCGTCCACAACTTCGGATCGGAGAAGCGCACGGTGAGGATCGACCTGGACGGGGACTTTCCGGAGGAGCCGAGCGAGGACCTGCTACGTGCGGAGACAGGCCCGGCTCCGAAGCGGGGGAAGCTCGTCTTCGACTTGGAGGGTCACGGGCACCGCTGGCTGCGGCTGCGTGCCGGGGATCACCCGATCAGCCCTTGACGCGAAAAGCCGGACGGTGGCGGAGTCCGCCCACCGTCCGGTCTTCGGTTCTCCGACGGGTGTCAGGAGGTGCGGTTGGCGGTCATGCCTTCGGCGATGCCCACGAATATCACGGCCGCGATCACGGCGACGATGAAGCCGAGGACGTTGAGTTCCCAGATGTCGCCGGTCCCGAGGAGACTGGCGACGACGCCACCGACGATCGAGCCCGCCACGCCGATGAGCAGGGTGGCGACCCACCCGAGGTTCTGGCGGCCGGGCCGCAACAGTCGAGCAATGGCCCCGATGACCAAACCCGCAACGATGAAACCGATCATTACTTCTCCTTGTCGAACGGCTTGGGCCACTGTCCGTGACCACCTCACCCCCTCTACCCGGCGAAGCGGGGGCGGCAAACGTCTGTCACGGGCGGATCGCGGCGAGCAGCTCTCGAGCGAGGGAGTCCGTGGCGCCGCCACTGTGTTCTGGGATGCCACGGACGTGGAAGACGTCGACCGCCACACCCGAGCGTCCGTCCACCTTGGCGAGGCGTATCTCGAGCCCGGCGTCTTCGAGGGCCGCGACGACCTCGGCGAGGCGCCCGATTCGGTCGGCACATTGGACTCTGATCACGGCCTCTCCCCCGTCTTCGGCTTCGATCTCGACGCTCGGCGGGATCGGCGGAGGCGTCACGGAGGCGTAGGCGGCGAGTCGGGCGCCGACCTTCTCGCCCAGGTCCAGATTCCCGTCCAATGCGGCGCGCAAGTCCGCTCGGACGGATTCCCATTGGAGCGGATCGATCGATCCGCCCTTTCGGTCGGGCCGGAGCCGGAACGTATCGAGTACTGCCCCGTCGCCCCGAGTCGTCATGCGCGCCTCCAACACGTCGATTCCATTGGCGGCGAACGACTGTGTCACCAGCCGCCTCAGATCCGGCCTGCCGCGTCCGACGACGACCGCCGTGTCGACCACGTCCCCAGCCTGCCAGTCCAGTCGGAACCCGCCGGTCAGACCGGCCATGACCTCCAGATGCCAGAGGACGTCGGTGACCGTGTTGCTCAGCAGATACTCGTCAGGGAGTGCGTCGAGGTGAGATTCGATCTCGTGACGCCGATCCGGTCCCGCCACCGCCAATATCTCCTTTCTCGTGGTGCCGTGCCGGAGCGGCTCGCCGGCGCCCAAGCGGTTGGCTACCCGCAGGAACAGGGTGCGGACCAACACCTCCTTCCAACGATTCCAGACACCGCGTCCAGTGGCTCGCGAGTCGGCGACGGTGAGCAGGTACAGCACCTGCAGCAGGCGCAGCGAGCCGACGGTCCGGGCGACGTCGTCGATGACGGCCGGGTCGTCCAGATCCCGGTGCGTGGCCGTACGCGCGAGCAGCAAGTGGTGGCGGACTGCCGCCTCCAGCAGCTGCCCGTCCGAACCGGATATCCCCAAGCGTGCAGCGAGGTCCCGTGTGATTCGGGCGCCGATCGAGGCGTGGTCGCCTCCCTGGCCTTTGCCGATGTCGTGGAGGAACGCAGCCAGCGTGAGGAGGTCTTCCGACCCGACCTCGGCGGCGATCGTCGCCCAGTGGCGGTCGTCTCTGACGAGCGACTGCATCTCGTCGACGGTCCGCCACAGATGGGCGACCACGGGATGGTCGTGGAACGGCTCGACCTGCGGGGAGGCGAGGATCCGGGGCCACTGGGGTATGAGCTCTTCCAGAGTCGGCAGCAGGTTGTGGCGGTCCCGCTCACCGCCCCTCAGGAGAGACGCCAGTTCCTCCGGCGTGACCCGATCCCCCGGCCGCGGAGATCGCCGTCGCCGCCTCTTCCTCTCATTCCGTCGAGGTTCGACTAAGAGCTCCGGCCAGCGGATGCTGGCGAGACGGTCCACCTGCTGGGTCGCCGCGACCAGCCGGGTGGCCAGCTCGTATCGGTCGGTCCCCAGCCACCGGGCGGCACGCTCTCGCAGCTCGTACGTGAAGGAGTCGTGCGCCCGTCCCGCGGCAGCATGGAGGGCGTTGCGAACGGCGAGGAGGACCCGGCGGGCCTCCGCCTCCTCCGGCCCGGGAGGCGGCGAGAACCTGCCGATCATCTCTTCGCGGCGTCGCTCCCATTCGAAACCGTGGAGGGTTCGCAAACCTCCCCTGCCCGCCTTCACGTCCGCTTCCATGACCAGATAGGGCTGGCGACGGCGCCGTTCTCGCTCTGCGGCGACGAGATGGTTCCGGAGCGGCCGGGCGCGGGTCACCGACGCCACCGTCCGACGGAGCCGGTCGAACAGATCCGGGTCACCCCCGAGCCATCGACTCGTCAGCAGGGTCGTGTAGGTATCGAAGGCGGATCGGGCGGCGACGGTCGCCTCGGCGATGTGGCGTACCGAGTGCCCGACTCGCAACCCGGCATCCCACAGTGGCCGGAACAGGGCTGATGCCGCGTCACCCGGGTGACGTCGATCGTGGAGGAGCATCAGGTCGACATCAGAGAAGAGGCTCAACTCGCCCCGCCCATAGCCGCCGACGGCGATCACGGCCATGTCCGGGGGGAGGTCGGCGACGATCTCCTGGATGGCGGAATCCAGCTTGGACGTGAGGATGGCGCACACCTCCTCACCTCCCGTCCCGGCCCGCTCCCCCCGCAGCGCCTCCCGGCACTCCAGGAAGTCCCGAAGAGGGCTCGGCGCCTCAGACCGCCTCTGCGCCGCGCTCACCGGTGCGGATCCTCACGACCTCTTCGACCGACAGGACCGCGATCTTGCCGTCGCCGATCTCACCGGTCGCCGCGGTCGTCTCGATCGCACTGACTGCCGGCCAAGCCAGGTCATCGGGAACGAGGATCTCGATCCGCACCTTCGGCACGAATGCCACCTCGTACTCGGCGCCTCGGTAGACCTCGGTGTGGCCGGCTTGCCGACCGAAGCCGGAGACGTCGTGGACGGACATGCCCGACACCCCCGCCGCCTTCAGGGCGTCACGGACGTCCTCGAGCTTGAACGGCTTGATGTAGGCGATGATCAGCTTCACTTCCCGATCCTTTCTGGGGCTGGAGCCCGTTTACGCGATGAGGTGTTCACGTGCGCCATCGTCAACTCCCCGGTGCCGGCGAAGGAGCGGGGGCGCCGACGTTGCCCGCTCCCGGGATGCCAGGGTCGAGCCCGTAGCCGGGCGAGCCATGCTCGATGACATCGAGTCCGGTGAGCTCCTCCTCCGCCGAAACCCGCAGGCCGATGGTCCGCTTGATGGCGAAGAAGAGCAGGCCGGTGGTCACGGCGATGAAGACGAAGTGGACCACCACGAAGACCAGCTGAGTCCACAGCTGGTCGAGGCCACCGCCGTAGAACAAGCCGGCGTTCTCGCGGCCGAGGAATGCGTCGTCGTAGCGGGCGAACAGTGCGATCGACAGGGTCCCCCACGTGCCGACCACGCCGTGGACCGAGATGGCGCCCACGGGATCGTCGATCTTGATCCGATCGAAGAACGCCACCGAGTAGACGGCAATGACGCCGCCGATTGCCCCGATCAGGACCGCGGCCCACGTCTCGACGGCTCCCACCGGTGCGGTGATCGCCACCAGGCCGGCGAGCAGGCCGTTGGCGGCCATCGACACGTCCGGCTTCCCGTCTCGCATCCAGTTGACGCTCATCGCCGCCACGGCCCCCGCACCGGCGGCCACGAGAGTCTTCATGGCGATGGGCATCACGAATTCGTCGACAGCCAGTTCCGACCCGGCGTTGAAGCCGAACCAGCCGACGAAGAGAATGAATGCACCCAAGACCACGTAAGGAATGGAATGCCCGGGGATCGGCCGTAGCTTGCCGTCCTTCGTGTATTTGCCCAGTCTCGGCCCGAGGACCCAGGCACCCATCAGAGCCGTCCACCCACCGGTGGCGTGGACGATGGTCGAACCAGCGAAATCCGAGAACGGCACGCCCAGTTGGGCTAGCCAGCCGCCGCCCCACGTCCAGCGCAGCACCACGGGATAGATCAGAGCGGTGATGGCGATGCTGTAGACGAAGTAAGCCTTGAACTTGGTCCGCTCGGCCATCGCCCCCGACACGATCGTGGCGGCAGTGGCGGCGAAGGCCGCCTGGAAGAAGAAGAACGTCGCCGGCAAGAGCCCGCCGTCGGACGCCGTGCTCTCCACTCCGGATACCCCGAGCCCGAACCCGAACCACCCGCCGAGCATTTCCGGGCCACTGAACCCTATGGCATAGCCGATGAGCGCGAACGCCAAGACACCGGCGGCACAGTCCATCAGGTTCTTCATGACGATGTTGCCGACGTTCTTCGCCCGAGTGAGCCCCGCCTCCACGAGGGCGAATCCGCCTTGCATCGAGAAGACGAGGATGCCGGCGATCATCACCCAGAGGTTGTCGACCAGCCATTGGGGCGCAGCGGCTACTTCCTCTTGAGCCGATGCGGGACTCGCCACGAAGATCGACGTGGCGACGGCTAGCGACACCACAGTGAGCAGCCTTCGTTTCACAGTGCCTCCTCTCTGAGGACCCGGTCTTTTCAGCCGAGGAGAGAACCGGAGGCGTGTTGCGAGAGTGTTTCGCTCGAATGAACAGAGCGAAAGAGGTCTGTGTCAGAAATGCGACGAGCCGACCCGCGCGCCCTAGTCGACGACAAAGCAGCGCCGACGGGGACGGACTGCCGGGCGCGACTCCGGAGGACGGGGTCGTTCAGACGTCGATCCGGAGCCCGCAGGAGAAAATGCCGGTCGGGTCGACCTCTCGCTTGAGTGCAACCAAACGACCCCATGCGTCGTCTGTGAAGGCTTCCCGACCCGACTCTGCCCGCTCCTCTCCTTCCATGAAGTTCAGATACGGAGCCGTGATTCGGTCGCCGAGCTGGCGCCGCAGACGTTCGAAGCGCGCGGTGGTGTCGGCGATCGCCTCTGGGCTCGGCGTCAGAGCCACCACTTGGAGCATCCTCTCGGCCCGCCGGACGGTGAAGGCGGTGTCGGCCGACGGCCTGGCTATGGCGCCTCCGGCCTGACGGGTCTCGGCAAAGATCACCGGTGACGGCTGCTCCCCTGCCGCCGCCACTTGGACCATCGCCTCACAGAGCCCGGTATCCAGACCGCCGAGCCAATACCCGGTGCTCATGGCGGGGACCGGGTCGATCGGATCCTGGGAGACCGCGGCGATGTCGGCGAACGGCATCGGCCCGAACATGTCGACCACTGGCTCCCGCCAACGCCGCCACTCGTCCACTGACGCCGCCGCTTCCGCTTGGTCGCCGCAGTGACAGCCGCGCACGACGGCGAACGATCGGCCTCGGAGCGGCTCGGGTATGTCGTCGATCGGCGGGTAGTTCATGATCGTGAATCCGGTGGTGAAGTCGTCGGAGAGCCCGCCCGACCACACGCGGTAGCGGTCGAAGACTTCGTTCGCGGCCTCGATCGGATAGAGGAGGTTGCCCGCATAGACGCGGGTAACGGGCACCAATTCGATCTCCATCTCGACGACGACTCCCAGGTTCCCGTGACCCCCTCCCCGCAGTGCCCAGAACAGCTCGGGGTGGGAGTCGGTGGAGGCGGTCACCACCGAGCCGTCGGCGAGCACGACGGTGAACGAACGGACACGGTCCGCGGCGAGACCGTAGCGCCGACCGAGCCATCCGAACCCGCCTCCGAGGGTGTAGCCGATGGCCCCGACATCCGGGGAGGAACCGAGGAGTGGGGCGAGGCCGAGTGGCTGAGCCGCCTCGAGGACCGCGTCCCACTTGATCCCTGCCCCGATCCGAGCCGCGCTCGTCTTTTCGTCGATCTCTAGGAGGTCCAGGCCGGCAGTGGTGACGAGGACCGCATCGTCGGCGGCGACCGTGAACCCGTGGCCGGTGGCTTGCACGGCCAGCGATGTGCCCAGTCGTCTGGCCAGGCCCACCGCCTCGACGACGTCGTCGATCGACCTGGCCTCGATCACGGCTGCGGGTCGGTGCGAGTAGATGAGGTTCCAGGCCCCGCGAGCCCGGTCGTAGTCGGGATCCCCAGGTCGAATCAGCGCTGCCGTGAGCCGCCCCGCCACGGCATCCAGATGATCCTGCATGCCTCCCTTTCCGTAGAAAGCAGCGCAGGGTATCCGGTGAGTCGGCACCGCGTCCGGCGAATCGCCTACTCCTCGATTCGCTCCTCGAGATGGACAGTGACGGTGTCGCCCGCTTGCTTGCCGATGGCGGTCCGAACATCCGTTCTCACGGGCAGCTTATGTCGCCCGTCACCCAGCGCCATGAATGCGCTCGTGAACGGATGGCCGTCGACGGTGCCGGCTACTTTGACGAGCCCGCGAGTCCCGAAGAAGTCGGCCGTCCAGTCGGTGACGACATAGGTCCATCCGCCGGGGGCGTCGCTCTTCTCCAGCGGAGCAGTGAAGGTCTTGTCCAGTCTGGTCATCGGCTCCTCCTCGATCGACGTTACGCCAGTGTCGTGCGACGTGCTCGAGGCTCTCGCTCCAGGACCTATGGTCACACTCGGCCGGACCGTGGCCTACGCCACGGCGCGTGGACCCGGGGTGCGCTGGCGCGAGGTCGACGAAGCGGCGCGCCACGAGGGTTCGGCACAGACCCACCGCGCATCAGCTGTTGACAACATGCCAGTCTGGTACGAGCCTCTTCCGACACTCACTGCGGAGGCAGCCACATGGACTTCGACGATCTCGGCCGCGTTCCCTCCGCTGTTCCCGACCTTCCCGGAACCTTGGAACTGGGGGCGTTCTCGATCAGCCTCAACGTCGTCGATCTGGAACGGTCACGAACCTTCTACGAGGCCCTCGGCTTCGAAGTGACGGGCGGCAACGCCGAACACGGATATCTCATCCTCAAGAACGGCGAGTCGACGATCGGCATCTTCGCCGGGATGTTCGAGGGCAACATCCTCACGTTCAACCCCGGGCTGACGAACCGGATGGAGCGCCTCGACCGATTCCTCGACGTGAGGGAGATACAGTCGCGTCTCGAGGCTGCCGGGATCTCGATCCAGTCGCCCATCTCCACGGATGCGGGGGGAGAGCGGCCCCGCCTTCCTGACTCTGATCGATCCCGACGGCAATCAGATCCTCATCGATCAGTTCTTCTAGAAGCGACCACGGCGATCGCCTCCGATTGCGGAGTCTTCCCGGTGGACGGCTGCTCGGAGCTTCGGGGCGATCGGACGACGTGGGACCGACTCCCGTCCCACCGAGCCTTTCCGAGGGGAAGCATCTCCGCGAGGCTGGCAGGAGGGTCGGGTTCAGCTTCCCGGAAGATCGAACGTCATCCAGCGCAGCGAGGCGAATGTGACACGCACACCTCGTGGTGTCGTCACGATCACCGGGCCACCTTGTCGCAGAAGGGGCAGCGGAGGACGTAGCCGGGACCTCTGTGGACGCGGACCGATCCGAGGCGACTCACGTTGCCGCATTCACCACAGCAGCCCCATTGCTCGGTCATCTCCCGCCCGAACATCTCGATGAAGAGGCCGCCCAGGGCGTTGCCATCGACGTGGTAGTCCGTCATCGCGTGCCTCCCATCGGCCCGAAGCGCTCCGTCCTGACCCGCTCGGGCCGATGACCCAACTCCACCAACCCCGAGGCGACGGCTTCCACGAATCCAGTCGGGCCGCAGACGTAGCAGTCCGGCTCAGCCGCGGCCGGCCAGGCGTGTTCCTCGAGCCTGGCCCGATCGACGCGGCCGGACAGACCCGTCCAGTGGGGACCGTGACCCCGAGTGAGGGTGTAGACGACCTCGAGGCGGGCGTCGTCCTCCGCCCAGGCATCGAGTTCCTTCCGGTAGATGAGGTCTTCCTCGGTCCGGGCCGAATACAGCAGCCGAACCGCCTCCGGGCCCTTGGATGCCACGGCGGCCCGGATCATCGCCATCAGCGGAGCGATGCCGCTCCCGCCGGCGAGCAGCTGGACGGGGTGACCGGAGCCTGGCTCCCACACGAAGTAGCCGCCGATCGGCCCACGCAGCTCGATCCTGTCCCCCGCCATCAGGTCCTCGACGAGAAACGGCGAGACCTCGCCCTCGTCGATGAGCTCCACGGTGATCTCGACTCGGTTTCCGTTCTCCGGAGCGGAGATCGAATAGGAGCGCTGTGCCTGGTAGCCGTCTTCGGCGGTGAGGCGGATGTCGACGTGCTGGCCGGGCCGGTGGCCGGCCCATCCCGGAACATCGAAGACGATCGTGCGAACACGA
>DATGOV010000046.1:0-9055 GCA_035305585.1 Acidimicrobiia bacterium
CACGGATCCGTTCGCCCGGGCGATCGCCTCCTCCACCCTGACCGTTCCCACCCGGCATGGCACGCACTGGCCACACGATTCGTCCCGGAAGAACTGGGCGATGCGGCGCACCACCTCTTTCATGTCGGTGGTGGCACTGAAAGCCATGATCACGCCTGACCCCAACGTCAGGCCGGCCGCTCGGCTGTCTTCGAAAGTCAGGGGCATGTCCCAATGACCGGGTCCGATGAGCGATCCCGCCGCCCCACCCAAGAGGAGGTACGGGATCTCGTCCAACGCGCCTCCCGCCGCCTCGACGGCCTGACCCAGGGTCGTCCCCGACTCGAGCTCGTACACCCCGGGGCGGGCGACGTTGCCCGACAGGCAGAACAGGCGGGTACCAGGAGACTCGGGGGTCCCGGTGGCGGCGTACGCCGCCCCTCCTTCGAGGACGATGCGAGGGACGTTGATCAGGGTCTCGACGTTGTTGACGACGGTCGGACGGCCGAACAGCCCGGCGACGGTCGGGAACGGCGGCTTCTGGCGTGGCTCACCCCGATACCCCTCGATCGAGGCGAACAACGCCGTCTCCTCTCCGCAGATGTATGCCCCTTGGCCGCGGCGGATCTCGATGTCGAACGGCTTGCCGGAGCCCATCACGTCTCCGCCCAAGAGCCCGGCGCGATACGCCTCGGCGACGGCGTGAGCCAGCCGGGAGTGAGCCAGGGGATACTCGCCCCGGATGTAGATGTATCCGGTCTCGGCGCCGACGGTCAGGCCGGCGATGGTGAGTGCCTCGATCACTGCGAACGGGTCGCCTTCCATCACCGCCCGGTCCTTGAACGTGCCCGGCTCGGATTCGTCGGCGTTGCAGATCACATACCTGGGGGCGGGTTGTTCGCTCGCGCCGCGCCATTTGAGCCCGGTGGGGAAGGCTGCCCCGCCGCGGCCCCTGAGGTTGGAGGCGACGAGCTCGTCGATCACCGCTTCCGAGCCCATCTCGATGGCCCGGGCGAGGGCGTCGTAGCCGCCTGCCGCCCGGTAGTCGTCGAGTGATTCGGGGTCGGTGGTTCCGACCCGTGCCAGCAGCGGTCCCGGAGAGATGAACGGGACGGTTGCGTCGGTGATCCGGCCCTCGAGAGCGTCGAGCACCGATTCGGGCGTCGCGCCGGTCAGCACGACGTCGTCGGCGCCGGCCCGCTGGACGAACACCGCCGGTCGCCGGTCGCATTGGCCCAGGCATGGGCTCTCCACCACGTCGTCTCGGTTGCCCAGAACGGCGAGCAGGTCGTTGCCGCAGGCGATATCGGAGCACACGTGGGCCACGATCGGCGGTCGGGGCTCGGTCGAGACCAGCGCATAGAAGCTGGCTACCCCGTACACCTCGGCGGGAGGCACCTGCAGACGTCGGGCGATCTCGTCCATGGCCCCGGGGCTCACCCACCCCACCGCCGACTGCACCGCATCGATCGCGGGAAGCAGATGGTGTCGCAGGTCCCGCCGGATCCTCACGACCCGTCCCGGCGCCTCGATTTCCAAGGCCTCGGGTATCGCCGAAGCGATCGCCCTCTTCTCTTCTGCGGTCGCCTCGGCACCGATCAGCTTGAGATCCACGGGTCCCTCACGACGCTGTCTTCCGACTTCCGACTTCCGATTTCCGACTCAACTTCTCGATCCGAATCGCCGTCGCCTTGAATTCCGCCGTGCCCGACTTCGGGTCCCACGCCTCGATGGTCAGGCGGTTCACGTCCACTTGGTCCGGATGGTGGATCGCCATGAACGTCAGGCCCGGCCGCATCTCCGGGTCGATGCGGACCGGTGCGGTGACGCTCGCCCGCCGGGAGACGACTTTCACCATCTCGCCGTCGACGATACCCAGCCTGTCGGCGTCCTCGGGGGAGACATCGAGGGTGGTGCCGATCCGGAGCGGGGAGTCGAAGCCGCCCGACTGAACTCCCGTGTTGTACCCGTCGAGATGGCGCCCGGTGGTGAGCCGGATCGGGTACTCGTCCGTGAGCGTGTCGACGGGTGGCATCCAATCGACCGGGATGAACGGGGCGGGGTCCTCGACATGGTCCTCCCACAGCCGGGCGTGGAGGAACTTCGTGCCGGGGTGGTCCTCGTCGGGACAGGGCCACTGGAGGCCGCCTAGTTCCTCCAAGCGCCGATAGCTCATCCCGGTGTGTGCCGGCGACAGAGACCGCAGCTCGTCCCAGATCTCCTCGGCGGAGGGGTCGCCCCAGTCGGTTCCCATCGCTCGGGCGAGGGAGTTGATGATCGCGATGTCAGTCCGGGCATCTCCGGGTGGAGGGAGCGCCGCCCGCACCCGCTGGACTCTTCGCTCGGAGGAAGTGACGGTGCCTTCCCCTTCCGCCCAGTCCGCGGCCGCCGGGAGCACGACATCGGCGAGCTGGGCGGTCGCCGTCATGAAGATGTCCTGGACGACCATGAAATCCAGGCCGCGGAGGGCATCGACCGCATGCACGGCGTCGGCCTCCGACTGGGCGGGGTTCTCCCCGATCACGTACAGGCCACGCAGCTTGCCCGCTGCCATCGCTTCGAACATCTGGGTGAGGTGCCAGCCCCGTTTCGGCGGAATCGACGCCTCCCACGTCGCCTCGAACTTCGTTCGGGCTTCCGGATCCTCCACGTCGAAGAATCCGGGCAGCTTGTTGGGCAGAGCACCCATGTCGCCGCCGCCCTGGACGTTGTTCTGGCCGCGGATCGGGACGAGACCCGATCCGTAACGACCTACGTGGCCGGTCAGCAAGGCGAGGCTGATCAGCGCCAGGACGTTGTCGGACGCCGTGTGGTGCTCGGTGATGCCCAGCGTCCAGCACAGCTGGGCGGTGGGGGCCGTGGCGTAGGCGATGGCGACCTCGCGGATCAGGTCGCCGGGAATGCCGGTGATCTCCGTCGCCCGGTCGAGGTCGTACTCGGACACCTTGTCGGCGTAGGCGTCGAACCCGGTCGTCGCCCTTTCGATGAACTCGCGATCGTGGAGATCCTCGTCGATGATCACCTTGGCCATGGCGTTCGCCAAGGCGATGTCGGATCCGACATCGATTCCCAACCACACGTCGGCCCATTGCGCCGACTCGCTCCGGCGGGGGTCGATGGCATACATGCGAGCGCCGTTGCGCAGCCCTTTCAAGAGGTGATGGAAGAAGATCGGGTGGGCATTGCGCGCGTTCGAGCCCCACAGAAGGATCAGATCTGTGTTCTCGATCTCTTCGTAGGAGCTAGTGCCCCCGCCTGCTCCGAGCACAGTCACCAGACCGGTGACGCTGGGAGCGTGTCAAGTACGGTTGCACGAGTCGATGTTGTTCGTGCCGAGGACCACCCGGGCGAACTTCTGGGCGAGGTAGTTGGTCTCGTTCGTCGCCTTCGAGCAGCTGAACAGCCCGAGGGCGTTTCCTCCGTGTCGGCTCTTGACCGCGGTCAAACCTTCGGCGGCCGTCCGGAGCGCCTCGTCCCAGCTCGCCGGCACGAACTCGTCGCCACGACGAATCAGGGGAGTAGTCAGCCGGGGACGGCGCTGGGCCCTACGCATCCATCACCTCCTTTCCTCTCTCCATCTTGGCATCTCGACCCGATCGGAGTCGGCCGATGCGGCGTTCAGATGTGAGGGATCAGCCGGCTCAACTTCTCGGCGGTCTCGACCAGCATCCGACCGATCTTCTCGGACGTCCCGGGCTCGGGAAACCGGTAGGAGGGGCCGTGGATGTGGATCGCCCCGACCAGCCGCCCGCGGGAATCGCGGAGGGCGGTCGCCACCGAGCTCAATCCCTCCGTGAACTCCTCGTAGGCCCACACGTATTCATCCTCGTGCACCTGGCGGAGACGCTTGCGGAGCTCCTCGGGCTCGGTGATCGTGGCGTCGGTGTAGGCGGTGAGGGGCCGTTCGAGGAACCGCTCCAGCCGATCCTCGGGCCAGTGGGCGAGGATCACCTGACCGGAGGGGACCGCATGCATGGCGACACGCTCGCCCGTCCAGTCCCGGACCTGGATGTCGTTGTCGGAGCTGACCTGGTCGATGTAGTGGACCCGGTGACCGTCGGGGACCGCCAGCCCGGCGTCCTCCCCGGTGAGCTCCGCCAGCAGCCGCAGGTGAGGGTGGACGATCGAGACCAGGTTGGCGGTCGGACTGGCCACTCCCGCCAGGGAAACGATCTCGGGGCCGATCCGGTAGCGGCCGTCTTCGTCCGCCCGTTCTACTGCCCGGATGCTCTCCAGGGTCCGGACCAGGCGAGCGACGGTGCTCTTGGGCAGGTCTGTCCGCTCGGCCAGCTCGGTGATCCCGAGGTCGCCGGCCATGAGCGCCTCCAAGAGACGGAACGCTCTTACTACCGACTGTACGTAGGGCATCGGCCCCTTTCCCTTAGAGTGCAGGCTTCAGGTTACTGCGCGGAATCGTTCCGTATGGCGGAACAGGAGAGCGCCCTTGAGGAAAGAGGAGATCCGTCGCGAGATGAGCGCCCGGCCGCACCCCGGCCCCGAGGTGCGGAGACGGGTGGTGCAACACGTCGAGCGGTGGCTGCGAGATCGGTCTCCCTCCGTGGTCGTCGGCTTTCTGGCCATGGGCGACGAGATCGACATGACACCGCTGGTGGATGCGCTGCCCGAGGTCCAGTTCGGGCTGACCCGCACTTCGCCGGGCGTGACGCTGACGGTGCACACCTTCGATGGCCCCCGGGAACAGCATCCGTACGGCTTCGAACAGCCCGCGGTGGATGCTCCGATCATCCCGGTCAAAACCATCGACGTGGTCCTCGTCCCTGGTCTCGCCTTCTCCTTCGACGGCCGTCGCCTGGGGAGAGGAGCCGGTTACTACGACCGATTCCTGGTCACGGTGGAGGCGACGAAGATCGGGCTGACGACCTCCGATCGCCTCCGCGCCGACATCCCCCTCGAGCCCCACGACGTGAAGATGGACTGGATCGCCACCGAAGACGGGGTCTTCGAAGTCTCGCCCCCGGGCAATTGAAACGCTCGGCCCATCCCCGACGTCCGACGAACCGATAGGTTCTGATACACGGTCGATGAGACCGGGAGGCAATGACTCCGGAGGTGGATCGAGGGCGGGCCGAGGCTCAGCCCACGCACTGGTCATTCCGGCCGGTGACACATCCGATGGAGGCTTCCCCTCGGCCTTGACTCGGGGCCGGGGGAGAAGGGCGACGGCTTCATCCGCCGCCGTCGTCTTGCTTGCCGATCGAGGGGTGGCCTTCGGGCCACCCCTTGGTCGTTCTCATAGCGGTGGACCGCGGCTGATCACCTGCCAACCTCGCTTCGCTCGGTGGGGGGGGACGACCCCCCATACCCCCCGAGTGCCGGCGTACCCGCGTCGTGACCGGGTCGCGCCGAATCGCCGAACCGAGACGGTGCGCGGATCGCGTCAGCTCCCGCCGCGTCTTCCGGCTTCCGACTTCCGACTTCCGACTGTGTTCATTTCCCTCGCTTCGCTCGGGTGGGGGGACGACCCCCCATACCCCCCGAGTGTCGGCGTACTGGCGCGTTGGGCGGGTCGCGTGAGTCAAAGCACCGGGGCGGTGAGCGGATCGCGTCGTTCGACCCACCAGCTCCACCTACCACCTACCACTTCCGACTTCCGACTACAATGATCCCGTTCGCTTCGCCGGGGCGTGCCGGCTCGCGCCGTGACTTTGCGCTCGTTCGCGCTGGTCCGTATACTTGCCAACCGTGGTTTTCGCCACCTCTCCCCTCTCCTGAACGGGGCCGACGGCTGCGAGCAGGTTGATCTCCCGGGGGGTGGTCACCTTTTCGCGTAAGGAGTGAAATGCCGACGATCGAGCAGCTTGTCCGCCAGGGCAGGAAGCCGAAGAAGAAGAAGACCAAGACCGCTGGCCTCGCCGGCGCTCCCCAGCGCCGCGGTGTCTGCACCCGTGTGTACACCGTCACGCCGAAGAAGCCGAACTCGGCTCTTCGGAAGGTGTGCCGCGTTCGTCTGTCTTCTGGCGTCGAGGTGACCGCCTACATCCCGGGGGAGGGCCACAACCTCCAGGAGCACTCGATCGTCCTGGTCCGCGGTGGCCGCGTGCGCGATCTTCCCGGTGTTCGCTACAAGGTGATCCGGGGTGCCCTGGACGCCGCCGGCGTGACCGACCGCAAGCAGGCTCGATCCCGGTACGGGGCGAAGAAGGAGAGCTGAGATGCGTCGTGCCCCCGCTCAGAAGCGCCCTATCGAGCCGGATCCGGTATTCCGGAGCGTGCTCGTCTCCCAGGTCATCAACAAGGTCCTGTGGAGAGGGAAGAAGAACACTGCCCGTTCCATCGTCTACGACGCCCTCGAGTTGGTGGAGCGGCGCGCCAACCAGGATCCGGTCACGGTCCTGAAGCGCGCCATCGACAACCTGAAGCCCCAGGTGGAGGTGCGTTCCCGCCGCGTCGGCGGCTCTTCGTACCAAGTTCCGATGGAAGTCCCGCCTCGTCGCCAGAACACCCTGGCGATCCGCTGGCTGGTCGACTACGCCCGGCGGCGCAAGGAGCCGACGATGGCGCAGCGTCTGGCCAACGAGATCCTGGACGCATCCAACAACACCGGAGCAGCCATCAAACGGAAAGAAGACGTCCACAAGATGGCGGAGTCCAACAAGGCGTTCGCCCACTACCGCTGGTAGCGGTTCCGGCCGGGTGAACCGCCGGCCCGCCTCTCGGAGTATCGAATCATGACCCAACAGTTGTCTCGCCTGCGACAAGTGCCCCTGGTCAGGACCCGAAACATCGGGATCATGGCCCACATCGACGCGGGCAAAACCACCCTCACCGAACGCATCCTCTACTACACGGGCCGTTCCTACAAGATGGGCGAGACCCACGAGGGAGCGGCGACGATGGACTGGATGGAACAGGAGCAGGAGCGCGGCATCACCATCACCTCCGCCGCCACCACCTGCTTCTGGCACGACCACCAGATCAACATCATCGACACCCCCGGCCACGTCGACTTCACCGTCGAGGTGGAGCGGGCCTTGCGCGTCCTCGACGGCGCCGTCGCCGTGTTCGACGGAGTCGCCGGTGTCGAGCCGCAGTCGGAGACGGTGTGGCGTCAGGCCGACCGCTACAAGGTCCCCCGCATCTGCTTCATCAACAAGCTCGACCGCACCGGCGCCGACTTCTCCGCCGCCGTCCAGTCGATCCGCGATCGCCTCGGGGCCACTCCCCTGGTCATGCAGCTGCCGATCGGCAAGGAAGCCGACTTCTCCGGCGTGGTCGACCTCGTCGAGATGAAGGCCCACATCTGGAAGGGCGACGATGGCAAGCACTGGGACACGACCGACATTCCCGAGGACCTGCGCGCGGACGCCGAACGGCAGCGCGAGGTCCTGGTCGAGGCCGTGGCCGAGACCTCCGAGGAGCTGTTGGAGTCGTTCCTCGAGAACGGCGACCTATCAGTCGAGGAGCTGAAGAAGGGCATCCGCGCCGCCACCATCAGCCAGGAGCTCGTGCCGGTCTTCGGTGGCTCGGCGTTCAAGAACAAGGGAGTCCAGCCCCTCCTCGACGCCGTCGTCGACTACCTACCGAGCCCGGTCGACATCCCCGCCATCGATGGCTTCAAGCCCGGCGACGAGGAAGTCGCCATGACTCGGGAGCCCTCGGACGAGGAGCCGTTCAGCGCGCTCGCGTTCAAGATCATGTCCGATCCCCATGTGGGCCGCCTCACCTACTTCCGCGTGTACTCGGGTCACGCCTCGGCGGGAGACACCGTTCTCAACACGACCACCGGCAAGAAGGAGCGCCTCGGGCGTCTCCTCAAGATGCACGCCAACCACCGCGAGGACGTGCAGGACGTCTTCACCGGTGACATCGTGGCCGCCATCGGCCTGAAGAACACCACGACCGGCGACACGCTGTCGGACGAGAAGCATCCCATCCAGCTCGAATCGATGGAGTTCCCCGCGCCGGTGATCTCGGTCGCCATCGAGCCGAAGACGAAGTCCGACGAAGAGAAGCTCTCCGTCTCCCTCCAGCGTCTCGCCGAGGAGGATCCGACCTTCCTCGTCCGGACCGACGACGAGACCGGCCAGACCATCATCTCCGGGATGGGCGAGCTCCATCTCGAGATCCTCGTCGACCGCCTCGTCCGCGAGTTCAAGGTCGAGGCATCCGTCGGAAGCCCGCAGGTCGCCTACCGCGAGACGATCCGGCGCCCGGTGGAGAACGTCGAAGGCAAGTACGTCCGCCAGTCGGGCGGTCGAGGCCAGTACGGCCATGTGGTCATCAACCTCGAGCCGACCGGCCCCGGCGGCGGTTACGAGTTCGTCGACAAGATCACCGGCGGACGCATCCCCAAGGAGTACATTCCCGCGGTCGACGCCGGCATCGCCGACGCCCTCGAGAACGGGGTCCTCGCCGGATACCCGCTCGTCGATGTCCGGGCCGTCCTCGTCGACGGCTCGTACCACGACGTCGACTCCTCCGAGATGGCCTTCCGCATCGCCGGCTCCATGGCTGTCCAAGAGGCCGCCAAGCGTGCCGGTGTCAAGCTGCTCGAGCCCGTGGCCGACGTCGAGGTCACGACCCCAGAGGAGTACATGGGCGATGTGATCGGCGACCTGAATGCCCGCAGGGGTAAGGTCGAAGGCATGACGCAACGGGGGAACTCTCAAGTCGTGAGGGCTCAAGTGCCGATCGCCGAGATGTTCGGGTACGCCACCGACCTGCGTTCCAAGACCCAGGGTCGCGCCGTCTACACGATGCAGTTCAACTCGTACCAGGAGGTCCCCGACGCGATCGCTGAAGAGATCGTGTCGAGCCGTGGCTCACGCTGAACAGTCGATACTGGTAATCGCACGTTCCTGACTAGGAGGAAACTCAGAAATGGCCAAGGAGAAGTTTGATCGTTCGAAGCCGCATGTGAATGTGGGGACGATGGGTCATATTGATCATGGTAAGACGACGTTGACGGCGGCGGTTACTCGGGTTTTGGCTGATCGGGTTGGTGGGGCGAATACGGCGACGGCGTTTGATCAGATTGATAAGGCGCCGGAGGAGCGTGAGCGGGGGATCACGATCAATGTGTCTCATGTGGAGTATGAGACGGAGAATCGGCATT
>DATGOV010000047.1:0-11118 GCA_035305585.1 Acidimicrobiia bacterium
CCACGCCGTGTACTGGCCGGCGCTGCTGATGGGCCACGGCGGGCTCAACCTGCCCACCAACGTGCCCGCCAACCAATACGTCACTTTCGGCGGCCGCAAGGCATCCAAGTCGATGGGCGTGGGACGTCCGCTCTCGTGGTACCTGGACCGTCTCGAGCCCGACGCCCTGCGCTTCGCCCTGGCGTCGGTGCTCCCGGAGCAGAACGACACCGACCTGTTCGACGACGAGATCGTCCGCCGGGTCAACGAGGAGCTCGTTTCGACCTGGGGGAACCTCGTCAACCGCACACTGAGCCTGACGTCCCGCAACTTCGACGGAAGAGTCCCCGATCCGGGCGAGACGAGAGACGAGGACCGAAAGCTGCTGGCGGCGGTGGACGCCGCACTGCAAGCCGAGGCGGCCCACATCGAGGCCGTCGAGCTACGCGCCGGCCTCAGGTCGGCGCTCGGGGCGGCGGGAGAGGTGAACGCCTACCTCAACGCCACCGAGCCGTGGAAGCTGGTGAAGGAGGACCGAGAGCGCGCCGCCACCGTTCTGTGGACGGCGGTGCAAGCGGTGGCCGGAGTGAGGGTGGCCTTTGCTCCCTACCTCCCGTTCTCGACGACGACCCTCGGAGAGATGCTGGGCGTCGGCCCGGTGACGGAATGGTCCCGGCCGACGGTGCCGGCCGGGACCGAACTCGGTGAGATCCGACCCCTGTTCGCCAAGCTCGACGACGACGCTCTCGCCGACGAGTAAGGGGCCGAGGGGCCGCCCGCTCAGCTGCTCGGCGGGTAGACCCCCATGTCCTTTGCCTTGTCGGTCTGCCAGAAGATCTCGGCGATCTGATCGATCAGCTCGACGAGCTTCTCTCCGTCGGCGGGGTCGACGGACTTCTTGGCGTTGCCGGCCTGGAGGAGCGTCCGCCAGATCAGGTCGTCGAGCTCGGGGAACTGCTTGCGGTGCTCATCGGTGAAGAAGTCGGCCCACAGGACCATCACGTGGTGCTTGACCAGCTCCGCCCGCTCCTCTTTGATCTTGATCGCCCGGGTGCGGAACACCTCGTCGTCGGTCTGGTGGTACTTCTGGGCCGACTTGAGGACCGACATGGCCTCGATCTTGGCCTGGGCGGGGTCGTACACGCCGCAGTACAGGTCGCAGTGCGCATGAGCGACGGTAGGTGAGCGGAACATGCAACCTCCTGTAGTGGTTCTCATTCCGCACCATACTCCGTCGACGGTCTCCGCAAACATGAGAAGGTTCGTAGTCTCCGAGATGTCGATGTCGCCGGCGCTGATGCCGGGCGACCGCTTCGTGGCCCGCCGGCTCCGGAAACCCGAACGCGGACGGATCGTGTTCTTTCCCCATCCCCACCGCCCCGACTTCTGGCTGGTGAAGCGGATCGCGGGGATCCCCGGAGACGCGGTGCGATTCCTCGACGGGGAGCCGGTCGTAGAGGCGGAGGCGGAGGCGCCCGACGCGGTGCTGGTACCAGCCGGGTACATGTACGTGCTCTCGGACCGGCCCGACCTGACCCGGGCCGACTCGCGGACATTCGGGCCCGTGCCCACCCGCCCCGCCTACCTCGCCGTGTTCCGATACCGAAGAGGAGATCGATGACTCCGATTTCGTCGGAGACGTTCCCTTCGCTCGTCGAGGAGCTCGTCTCCGCCGACGCCCACCTCGCCTCCGTCGTCGCCGCCCACGGGATACCGGCGTTCTGGCACCGGCCACCGGGCTTCGCCACGCTGGCCCTGTTCATCGTCGAGCAGCAGGTGTCCCTCCAGTCGGCGAAGGCCGTGTACGAGCGGCTCGCCGACCTGTTGGGCTCGGTCGAGCCGCACACGGTCCACGCCGCCGACCTCGACGACCTAGGACGCGCCGGCCTCACCCGCCAGAAGCAGCGGTACCTGAAGCTCCTGGCCGCGGCGGTGCTGGAAGGGCGTCTGGACCTCGACGGTCTCGAGGCCCTCCCCGACGACGAGGTTCGCCGGCGCCTCCTCCGCCAGATCGGGATAGGGCCGTGGACCGCCGACGTGTACCTCCTCTCCGCCCTGCGCCGCCCCGATGTGTGGCCCACCGGCGACCGGGCGCTCCAGGTGGGTGTCGGGGACCTGCTCGGGGCCGCCGCCCCGCCCACTCCGGACGAGCTCGAGACGATCGGGCAACGCTGGCGTCCTCACCGCTCCGTGGCCGCTCGCCTCGTCTGGCACGACTACCTGTGCCGACGCGGCCGCGCTACCGAAGTGGCCGGCCTCGGGCCAATCACCGACGGGTCCCGGTCGCGGGACTAGCGTTCCCGCCCGTATGACCGGCGCCCGGCCGAGTGTGGACCAGTCCCGTCGTCTCCGTCCCTGAGTCGTGGGCCGCCATCTCGCGCAGATGTCACCGGCCAGACGCCTCGCCGGAGGCGCCTTGGGAGGGGTGCTCGTGGCCCTCCTGGGAGCGGGCCTCGGAATCGTGAGCACCCCGACGGGCGGCACCGAGGAGGGGACGGTGGCAGCGGCGACCTCCACCACCTCTTCGTCCACCACTGCTGCGACGACCGAGACGACGCCTGCAACGACGGACCGGCCGACCACCACGACATCGACCACGACGACCACCACCACGACCACTCTGCCCCCGCTGGTGTTGCGGGGTGACGGCCTGGGACTGGTCGAGTTCGGGGCGACGGTGGAAGAGACCCTCGAGGCGGTGGGCTCGATACTGGGCAGAGCGGACGCGGACTCGGGATGGGTGTCCGCCACGGGCACCTTCGGCACGTGCCCGGGCAGCCTCGTCCGGGTGGTGCGCTGGGCGAGCCTGCGACTGTTCTTCAGCGACGGCCCCACCGAGTTCGGCGAGGAAATGCGTCACTTCTTCTTCTACAGCCAGTCCCCGGTCGAGACCGAAGCCGTGATCGACCTGAAGACCGAAAAGGGGATCGGCATCGGGTCGACAGTGGCGGAGCTGCGCACGGCCTACGGGCCCGATGCTTCTATCACGAGCGACGCCCGGTTCGGGGTCACATTCGCCATCGACACCGGGAGCCCCGGGCTCTTGTCGGGCACGCTGACCGAGTCGATCGACACGGGCCAGGTCACGTCGCTGGCCGGTGGGTTCGGTTGCGGCGCCTGAGCCGACCGCCCGACACAGCGACGCGAACGTGCGTAGGCTCGGGGGCATGACGGAGTTCATCGTGCACGTCGAGAACCGCCCCGGTCGTCTCGCCACGATCACGGAGCTCCTCAGCGACGCCGGCGTCAACATCGAGGCCCTGGCCGCGTACGGCTACGACGGGGAGGGCATCCTCCGCCTCATCGTCGACGACGCCGCCACGACCCGTCGGGTCCTCGCCGAAGCCGGGCTCCGGGTGGAAGAGCACACGGTGCTGACCGCCTTCATGCCTCACGCCCCGGGAGCACTCGCGGGAGTGACCCGCAAACTGGCCGACGCCGACATCAACATCGACGCCCTGTACGTGCTTTCGACCTCGACAGATGGCATCGAAGTCGCCATCTCCGTGGACGGTTCGCCGAGTGCCGTTCCCGACTTGCCGGTGACCGGTTCCCTCTCGAGTTGATTCGAGTACCGCCTTCGGTGTTTTAGCATCCCCCCGATGCGATCACGACTTTCCGTCGTCGCGCTCGTCCTGGCAATCACAGCTTGCAGCGGGGGAGCCGGCGATACCACCACAACGACATCCACGACAATCGCTACGACCACTACCCAGCCGACGACCACCACGGAGGCGCCGACCACCACGATCGACGATCGGCCCCGGTCGCCGATCAACGGTCTTCCCGTCGACGACCCGGAGCTCCTCGAACGGCGGGTGCTGGCTGTCAAGATCGACAACCACTGGGACGCTCGTCCCCAGTCGGGGATCCTCGAGGCCGAGGCCGTCTTCGAGATCCGCGTCGAAGGGGGCCTCACCCGGTTCATGGCGGTGTTCCATTCCACCGACAGCGAGGCCCTCGGCCCGATTCGCTCCGGCCGTCCCTCCGATGCCGCTCTGGTGCGGCCACTCGAGGCGACGTTGGCGATCAGCGGCGGCCAGCCGTGGGTCCGGGATGGGATCACGGCTCTGGGCGTCCCCTACCTGAGCGACACCCGACCGGGTATGTTCCGCATCAGCGAGCGGGCGGCACCGCACAACCTGTACGGCAGCACGGTCGAGTTGCGGGAGGTGGCGGACGAGAGGGACATCCCCGACACCCCGCCGCCGACATCCCTCTGGGAATTCGGGGCGATGCCCGAGGACGCCGAGGAGGCCACCGACATCGCTTTCACCTTCTCCTCGACGACCACCACGGAGTGGACATGGAACGGGACCGCCTACGAGCGGTCGATCGACGGTGCCGAGTCCACCTGGCTGAACCCCGAAGGCGAGGCGGAACGGATCACCGCTGATGTTCTGATCGCCATCGTCGGCGAGCAGTACACCGCGTCGCCGCCGGCGGGCGCCGGCGGGTCGTCGGTGCCGGCGACCTCGACCGTGGGCAGTGGGCCGTTCCACGTGTTCGCCGACGGGAAGGTGATCAGCGGGACGTGGGCGCGGGAGGACGCGTCGGAGCCCTTCGTCCTGACCACCGACGACGGCGAGGACCTGCTCGTGCCCCCCGGCTTCGCCTGGATCTCGGTGGTGCCCGACCAGGGTGCCGTCGAGTGGGAGGCCGGAACAGCCCCGACCGACTCGACCACGGACACCACCGGCGGCTGAGATGCCAGCCGCCGTCTCCCGCTCCATCGAGAGGGCGCGGGCCGACACCACCAACGCTTTCATCACTGTCGACGAAGAGGCCGCCGGGCGTGAAGCGCCCGGCGGTTCTCTCCATGGGTTGCCGGTGGCGATCAAGGACCTGATCGACCAGGCGGGCCACGTCACGACCGCCGGCTCCGGCTTCTACCGCCGGCGAGCCACCGAAACCGCGCCCGCGGTGACCCGGCTGGAGGCCGCAGGTGCGGTCGTCGTCGGCCGGACCGGACTGCACGAGTTCGGGCTGGGCTATTCGTCGGAGAACCCCTGGTTCGGCTCGGTCCTCAATCCGTGGGATCGACGCCTCTCTCCCGGCGGGTCCTCCGGCGGTTCGGCCGCGGCCGTGTCTGCCGGGATCGTGGCTGTCGCCCTGGGGACCGACACCGGAGGTTCGATCCGCATACCTGCCGCCCTGTGCGGGATCATCGGGCTGAAGCCCACGTACGGGCTAGTGCCTACCGAGGGGGTCTTTCCGGTGGCACCGTCGCTCGACACGGTGGGGCCGCTCGCGAGCTCCCTCGACCACATCGCATCCGTGACGGCGTTCCTGGCGGGCGCCCGCTGGACTGCTCTCGACGAAGGCCCGGAGATCTCTCGCCTGATCGTCCCGGAGGCGTGGATCGACGGTGCCCCGTGGACGGAAGAGGTCCGAGCCGCGTTCGACGAGTTCCTCGGTGCCGCCGCCGAAACGGGCCTCGTAGTCGAGCGCCGCCCACTCCCCGACGTGGGCCCTTCCCCTCACGGGCGGACCCTCATCGGAGCCGAGGTGGCTGAAGTGCACCGATCGTGGAGACAGGAGGGCCGTCCTTACGGCGAGGACGTGGCGGCGGCGATCGACCGCAGTATCGAACTCGCCGACGACACCGACGTCCAGCCCCCAGCGAGGCGATGGCAGACGCGGATCACCGCCGCTCTCGAGGAGGCCACCGCGGAGATGTCGGTAGTCGTCACACCCGCCGTCGGCGCGATGGACAAGCGGATCGGCGAGGATCGGATCGCGGGCCGACGTCACGGTCGCGTCCTGTCGTGGTTCGCCGCCGCGGTGAACCCCACCGGGTTGCCGGCACTGGTGATGCCTCTCGCCGGGCCGGGGCGGCGCCCCGCCATCCAGTTCATCGGCTCCCGAGGGTCGGAGAAGCGCCTGATCGCGCTGTGTCGACGACTGGAAACCCGGGGTGTCCTGGGGGTTTCCCGATTGCCTTATGGATGACCCAGGGACGGTCTTACAATCCCCTTTAGGTGCGGGTAGAACCGGTCGACCTTGAGACCGAACGCGCCGATAGAAGACCTACGATCCATCCGCGCCAGAGCAACAAGGAAGTGACAGACCGTGGCAGAAGACGCCACTACTCCCAGCCCTCTCGTCGGTTCCGACGAGCAGTCCCCCAGTCAGGTCCGGACCCTCGACCGAGTGGTCATCCGATTCGCCGGCGACTCCGGTGACGGCATGCAGGTGGCGGGCGCCCGATTCACCGACGCCTCCGCCCTGTTCGGTAACGACCTAGCGACGTTGCCGTCGTTCCCTGCCGAGATCCGGGCCCCCGCCGGCACCCTGCCGGGGGTCTCCTCGTTCCAGGTGCAGATCGCCGACTTCGACATCCTCACCGCCGGGGACGCGCCCGACTGCCTGGTGGCGATGAACCCGGCAGCGCTCAAGAAGAACCTGTCGGAGTTGAAGGACGGCGGCACCTTGATCGTCAACACCGAGGCGTTCGACGAGCGCAACCTCGCCAAGGCGGGTTACGACAAGAACCCGCTCGACGACGGCAGCCTCCAGAGCTACCGGGTGATCGAGGTTCCGATGGAGACCCTCACCAAGGAGGCGGTGAAGGACACCGGTGTGTCCGGCCGCGACGTCCTCCGCTCGAAGAACTTCTTCGCCTTGGGCCTTTTGGCCTGGCTGTTCAATCGCCCGACCGAGCCCACGGTCGAGTGGTGCGAGCAGAAGTTCAAGAACAAGCCGGAGGTGGCGGCAGCCAACATCGCCGCTTTCAAGGCGGGTTACAACTTCGGCATCACCACCGACGCCACCCGTGTCACGTTCGAGATCAAGCCGGCGACCTTGCCGCCGGGGACCTACACGAACGTCACCGGCAACCTCGCCCTCGCCTGGGGTCTCATCGCCGCCTCCCAAGCGGCCGACCTGCCGCTGTTCTACGGCACGTACCCGATCACGCCTGCCTCCGACATCCTCCACGAACTGTCGCGACACAAGAACTTCGGAGTGAAGACGTTCCAGGCCGAAGACGAGATCGCCGCCATCGGCTCCACGATCGGGGCCGCCTTCGCCGGCAACCTGGCGGTGACGGGCTCTTCCGGACCGGGCATCGCCCTGAAGTCGGAGGCGATCTCGCTCGCCTTCCAGACCGAGCTGCCGGTGGTCATCATCAACGTGCAGCGGGCCGGCCCGTCGACGGGAATGCCCACCAAGCCGGAGCAGTCGGACCTCTTGTTCTCGCTCTACGGCCGCCACGGCGAGTCGCCGATCCCGGTGCTGGCCGTGGCCTCGCCATCGGACGCCTTCGACACCGCGATCGAGGCCGCCCGGATCGCCTTGAAGTACATGACCCCGGTGCTCCTCCTCTCCGACAACCACATCGCCAACGGCTCCGAGCCTTGGCGCCTGCCGGACGTCGAGGAGCTGCCGGACATCTCGGTCCCGTTCGCCACGCTGGCCAACAGCGAGAAGGGGTTCCTCCCCTACCTGCGCGACTTCGATACGTTCTCGCGGCCGTGGGCCATCCCCGGCACACCGGGACTGGAGCATCGGATCGGTGGCCTCGAGAAGGAGGCGAACACCGGCAACGTGTCCTACGACCCGGACAACCACCAGCTGATGACCGACAGCCGGGCGTGGAAGGTGGCGAACATCGCCAACGACATCCCGCCCGTCACGGTCGACCAGGCGGGCGAGGAGCCCGGCGCCCTCCTCATCCTCGGATGGGGATCGACCTACGGGGCGATCAAGGCGGCCGTGCGCCGAGCTCGCAACTCGGGCCTGTCGGTCGACCAGGCGCATCTGCGCCACTTGAACCCCTTCCCGGCCAACCTGGGGGAGGTCCTCGGGCGCTACCAGCGCATCCTCATCCCCGAGCTGAACAGCGGCCATCTCCTGCGCCTCGTCCGGGCGGAGTACCTGATCCCCGCCGTCGGGCTGAACAAGGTCGCCGGAGAGCCGTTCCAGGTGGCGGAGATCGAGAGCCGCATCAACGAGATCCTCGGCGAGCCGGCCCACGCCGGCGCCCGCCGATGAGCACACGGATAGAGCGATGACCATCACACACACGAGAGCAGATTTCCAGACCGACCAGGAGGTCAGGTGGTGCCCCGGCTGTGGGGACTACACCATCCTCGCCTCCGTCCAGAACTTCCTCGCCACCCTCGACCGGCCCCGCGAGGAGTTCGTTTTCGTGTCGGGCATCGGTTGCTCGTCGAGATTCCCGTACTACATGAACACGTACGGGATCCATTCGATCCACGGGCGGGCCCCGGCGGTGGCGACCGGGATCACCGTCACCCGACCCGACCTGTCGGTGTGGGTGATCACCGGCGACGGTGACGCCCTCTCCATCGGCGGCAACCACCTGATCCACGCCATGCGCCGCAACGTCAACCTGAAGATCCTGTTGTTCAACAACCAGATCTACGGGCTGACGAAGGGCCAGTACTCCCCCACGTCGGAGCCGGGCAAGCGGACGAAGTCGTCACCGGCCGGGTCGATCGACCATCCGTTCAACCCGGTGAGCCTCGCCCTCGGAGCCGAAGCCACGTTCGTGGCCCGGACGATCGACATGGACCGGGACCACACGGCGGAGATCCTGAAGGCGGCCTACGAGCACGAGGGCACCGCCTTCATCGAGATCTACCAGAACTGCAACGTCTTCAACGACAAGGCGTTCATCCAACTCGCCGGCAAGGAAGAGCGGGTCCACAACCGCATCAACCTGGTCCACGGACAGCCGATCACTTTCGGCCCCAACGACGAGAAGGCCGTCGTCCTCGATGGCGGGGAGGCGAAGATCGTCGACACCGCTTCGGTGGATCCGAGCCGCATCCTCGTCCACGACGCCACCCGTTCGGACCCGAGCCTGGCGTTCGCCCTGTCTCGCCTGTCCCACGGGCCGTACGGGCCGACGCCGCTCGGAATCTTCCGGAAGGTCAAGCGGCCCACCTACGAGTCGCTGCTCGACCACCAGGTGGCCTCGGCCATGGACAAGCAGGGACCGGGCGACCTGGCGGCCCTCATCCGCTCGCATGGGACCTGGACGGTGGATTCCAACGGCCACTCCCACGCGCCCACTTCCAACGGGTCCAACGGCAGCGGGCGCTAAACCCACTCCAGGAGCACCTTGCCGGATCGTCCCGAGCGGACGACCTCGAACGCCGACTCGTAGTCCCCGGCGTCGAATCGGTGCGTGATGACCTCGGAGACGTCGAGGCCCGTCTGGAGCATGGCCGCCATCTTGTACCAGGTCTCAAAGATGCGCCGGCCGTAGATGCCGCGCATCGTGAGCCCCTTGAAGATGACGTCGGCGACGTCGAGGCGGATCTCCCCGGACGGGATGCCGAGGACGGCGACTTTGCCGCCGTGGTTCATGGCGTCGAGGAGCTGGTTGAACGCCTGCTCCGACCCAGACATCTCGAGACCGACGTCGAACCCTTCGACCATCCCCAGCTCCGACATGACCGCGCTCGGATCCTCGACCGTCGCATCGACCGTGCGGTCCACGCCGACTCGGGCCGCCAGATCCAGCCGATAGGGGTTGACGTCGGTGATGACCACGAATCGGGCGCCGATGTGGCGGACGATGGCCGCCGCCATCACCCCGATCGGGCCGGCCCCGGTGATGAGGACGTCCTCTCCCACGACGTCGAAGGCGAGGGCGGTGTGGGTGGCGTTGCCGAGCGGGTCGAGCACGGCGGCGACGTCGTCGGGGATGTGGTCGGGCAGCGGGTACACGTTCTGGGCGGGCAGCACGAGGTAGTCGGCGAACGCTCCGGGGCGGCTCACCCCCACCGACTTGTGGCTGTGGCAGAACTCGCGTCGGCCGGCCCGGCAGTTGCGGCAGTGGCCGCAGGTGAGGTGACCCTCCCCCGACACGCGCTCGCCCTCCCTGATCCCTTCGACTTCGTCACCGACCGCGGCAACGCGTCCCATGAACTCGTGGCCGACCACGAGGGGGACCGGGATCGTCGCTTGCGCCCATTCGTCCCATTCGTAGATGTGGAGGTCGGTGCCGCAGATCGATGTCTTCTCGACCCGGATGAGGACGTCGTTGCGGCCGATCTCGGGCTCGGGGACGTCTTCCATCCACAGCCCCGGCTCCCCCTTCGCCTTGACCAGCGCCCTCATCGGATCATGCCCAGCTGTCGGCCGACCTTCGTGAACGCCTCCACCGCCCGGTCGATGTCCTCGGGCGCGTGAGCGGCCGACATCTGAGTGCGGATCCGCGCCTGGCCCCGGGGCACCACCGGGTACGAGAAACCGATCACGTATATGCCCTCGTCGAGGAGGGTCGACGCCATCTCGGTGGCGAGGCGGGCGTCGCCCACCATCACCGGGATGATCGGATGGTCGGCTCCGGCGAGCCGGAACCCGGCTCCGGTCATGCCCCGGCGGAACCGGGCGGCGTTGTCGGCGAGGCGGCGGCGCAGCTCGTCGGACCCGGAGAGGAGGTCGAGGGCGGCGAGCGACGTGGCGGCTATGACCGGAGCCAGGCTGTTGGAGAACAGGTAGGGCCGGGAGCGCTGGCGCAGCCAGGCGATGATCTCCTGGCGCCCCGAGGTGTATCCGCCGGACGCCCCGCCCAGCGCCTTGCCGAGCGTGCCGGTGAGGATGTCCACCCGGTCGCGGGTGCCGGTGAGCTCGGGAGTGCCGCCTCCCTTCTCACCGACGAATCCGACGGCGTGGGAGTCGTCGACCATGACCAGGGCGTCGTAGCGGTCGGCGAGCTCGCAGATGGACGGCAGGTCGGCGATCACGCCGTCCATGGAGAAGACGCCGTCGGTGGCGATCAGCCGATGGCGGGCGCCTTGGGCCTGCTTGAGGCACCGCTCCAGGTCGGCCATGTCGTTGTTGGCGTACCGGAACCTCTGCGCCTTGCACAGCCGGATCCCGTCGATGATCGAGGCGTGGTTGAGCTCGTCGGAGATGACGGCGTCGTTTTCGTCGAGGATGGTCTCGAACAGGCCGGTGTTGGCGTCGAAGCACGACGAGTACAGGATCGTGTCCTCGGTTCCCAGGAACTCCGAGATGCGCTCCTCGAGGCGACGGTGGACGGTCTGGGTTCCGCAGATGAACCGCACCGACGCCATCCCGTAGCCGAAGTCGTCCAGCGCCTGCTTGGCGGCTTCGACCAGGGCGGGGTGGTCGGCCAGCCCCAGGTAGTTGTTGGCG
>DATGOV010000048.1:0-33658 GCA_035305585.1 Acidimicrobiia bacterium
TGACCTGGATCCCACAGAACGCCGTCGCCTCCACCCGCACCACCCGGCGGTGGATCCCGGCCAGGAAGGAATCCACTACGGTCGGGCGGGCGCCGGGAGGCGAGATGGAATGGTGGCCTTCCAGGCTGACGACGAGGGGGAAGACGTGAGTGGCAGTAGCCCAGAAACCACCCGGAGACGGCACCCGCTGGGTGTAGCCGTGATACGAGGCGACGTACGGAGCCAGCGCAGGATGGCGGGGCCGGCCGTGGCTCGTCCAGGCTCCGTTCTCGTCGTCGACGACCTCGCGGGCGGCCAGTTCGGGCACGCCTGCGACCCTACCCCCGGCAGGCGGGGGAGGTCGCCGTGGGGGTCGCCAACCGGCTCTGCCGCGCGACTACGATCCGAATGACAGCCATGTCATTCGCCCACCTCCACCTCCATACCGAGTATTCGATGTTGGACGGTGCGGCGCGGATCAAGGACGTGGTTCGGATCGCGGCCGAGGACGGCCAGCCCGGAGTGGGGATCACGGACCACGGCGTCCTCTACGGCGTCGTCGACTTCGTGAGGGCGGCCAAGGGCCACGACCTGACGCCGGTCATCGGGATCGAGGCCTACTTCACCGAAGGCTCCCGATTCGACCGGCCGGTGGGAGCGGCCAACCAGCGCTACCACCTGCTCCTCTACGCCGAGAACGAGACCGGCTACAAGAACCTGATGAAGCTGTCCTCGCGGGCGTTCCTCGAGGGCTATTACTACAAGCCGCGGATGGACTTCGAGCTGCTCGCCGAGCACTCGGAAGGGATCATCGCCACCTCGGGCTGCCTGGGCGGGCTGGTGCCCCAGCTCCTCGGGCCCGACTTCGGGATGGAGGAGAACTCCAGCGCCAAACCACGCGATTTCGACGCCGCGGTGGCCGCCGCCGCCAAGTTCCAGGACATCTTCGGGCGGGACAACTTCTTCATCGAGATCCAGAACCACGGGATCCCCGCCCAGCAGAAGATCATGGGCGACCTGCTCGAGATCTCCCGGCGCCTCGACGCGCCGCTCCTCGCCACCAACGACGCCCACTACTCCCGCCCCGAGGACGCCGCCGCCCACGACGTCCTCTTGTGCATCCAGACCGGCTCCCTCAAATCCGACGAGAACCGGCTGAAGTTCCACGGCAACGACTTCTACGTGAAGTCGGCGTCCGAGATGCGGAGGCTGTTTCCCGACGACGAGTTCCCGGGGGCGTGCGACAACACCTTGTGGATCGTCGAGCGGGCGAGCGTGGATCTCGAGTTCGGCAAGATCCTCCTGCCCCAGTTCCCCGTCCCCCAGGGCCACACCGAGCTGTCCTACCTCGAAGAGCTCGTCTACACGGGGGCGAAGGAGCGTTACGGCGACCCGCTCCCCGAAGAGGTACGGGAGAGGATCCAGCACGAGCTCAAGATCATCGACGAGATGGGGTTCCCCGCCTACTTCCTCATCGTGTGGGACCTCATCCGCTTCGCCAAGGAGAGGGGCATCCGCACCGGCCCCGGCCGCGGATCGGCGGCGGGCTCGATCGTCGCCTACTGCCTGGGGATCACGAACCTCGACCCGATCCGCTACAAGCTGATCTTCGAGCGCTTCCTCAACCCGGGGCGCCGGCAGATGCCGGACATCGACATGGACTTCGACGAGCGGTACCGCGGCGAGATGATCCGCTACGCCGCCGAGAAGTACGGCTCGGACCATGTGGCGCAGATCATCACCTTCTCCACGATCAAGGGAAAGCAGGCGATCCGCGACGCCGCCCGCGTGCTCGGCCATCCGTACGGGCTGGGCGACAAGATCGCCAAGTCGATGCCCCCTCCGATCCTCGGCAAGGAAGCCAGCATCGACCAGGTCCTGAACCAACCCGACGAGACCGCCGACGACGTCGTCCGCGACTGGTACGCCAACGGCCAGGAGCTGCGCAACCTCTATCAGAGCGACCCGTCGGTGCGGGAGGTGGTCGACGCCGCCCGCGACCTCGAGGGACTCCGCCGCCAGGACTCGATCCATGCGGCCGCGGTGGTGATCTCACCCCAGCCTCTCACCGACCTCGTCCCGATCCAGCAGAAGGGTGAGGGCGCCGAGATCGTCACCCAGTACGAGATGGGGGCGGTCGAGGCGCTGGGCCTCCTCAAGATGGACTTCTTGGGCCTGCGCAACCTGTCGATCATCGAGCGAACCCTCGAGCTGATCGAGGAGACCCACGGCGAGCGGATCGATATCGACAACGTCCCGCTCGACGACCAGCAGACGTTCGAGCTGTTGCGCCGCGGCGACACCGTGGGCGTGTTCCAGCTCGAGGGCGGGCCGATGCGGGCGCTGATCCGTGCCCTGCAGCCCGACAACTTCGAGGACATCGTCGCCATCAACGCCCTCTACCGGCCGGGGCCGATGGGGGCGAACATGCACTACCTCTATGCCGATCGCAAGAACGGCCGCAAGCCGATCGAGCCGCTCCACCCGGCGATCGCCCCGCTGCTCGAGGACACCTACCAGATCATGGTGTACCAGGAGCAGGTCATGCAGGTCGCCCAGGCCATGGCCGGCTACACGATGGCCGAAGCCGACAACCTGCGGAAGGCGATGGGCAAGAAGATCAAGTCGGTGATGGACGCCGAGAAGGCCAAGTTCGTCGCCGGCTGCGTCTCCAACGGCTACTCGGAGGCCGAGGGCGCCGAGTTGTTCGACCTCATCGCCCACTTCGCCGGGTACGGCTTCAACCGGTCCCACAGCGCCGCATACGGGCTGGTGGCCTACCAGACGGCCTACCTGAAGGCACACTACCCGGCCGAGTACATGGCGGCGCTCCTCACGGCCACCAAACGCGACAAGGACCGTACCGCCGTCTACCTCAACGAGTGCCGCCAGATGGGCATCGAGGTGCTGGTCCCCGACGTCAACGAGTCGGGCATGGACTTCACTGTCCACGAAGGGAGGATCCGCTTCGGCCTGTCCGCCGTCCGCAACGTGGGCGAGGGCGTAGTCGAGAAGATCCTCGAAGCCCGCGCCGAAGAGCCGTTCGAGGACTTCAACGACTTCATCAACCGGGTGGACCCGATCGTGCTCAACAAGCGAACCGTGGAGTCGTTGATCAAGGCGGGAGCCTTCGACGGCCTCGGACACCCGAGAAAGGGTCTCCTCCTCGTCGCCGAGAACATGCTCGACGCCACGCTGGAGCGTCGTCGCAACGAGGACATGGGCCAGTTCTCGCTGTTCGGAGGGGACGAGGTGGCCGCCGCCAACGGGCACCTCGACATCCCCGACGACGAGTGGAAGACCAAGGTGAAGCTCGGCTTCGAGAAGGAGATGCTCGGGCTGTACATCTCCGACCATCCGCTGCTGCGAGCCCGCACCACCCTGGCGTCGGCGGCACCGACGTCACTGTCCGAGCTGGAGGACATGAAAGACCGCGCTTCCGTGACGATCGGGGGCCTGGTGGCGGGGATCACCCGGCGGTGGACGAAGAACGGCGATCCGATGATCTTCTTCCAGCTGGAGACCCTGGAGGGCTCGGTGGAGGCGCTTTGCTTCCCCCGCACCGTCCAGGAGGTGGGCCACCTCGTCGTGGAGGACGCCATCGTCGTGGTGCAGGGCCACCTCGATCACCGCGGCGACGAGATCAAGGTGGTGGTGAGAGACATTCGTGAGCTCGACATCCGCGACGAGCAGTCGGTGCGGCTGCGGGTGCCGGCCGTGCGGTTGTCTCCGGACGTCGTGGGTCGCTTGAAGCAGATCCTCGCCAACCACCCCGGCCCGGCGCCGGTCTACCTCCACATGACGAGTGACAACGGCCACAAGGTGCTGAAGCTCTCAGACCAGCACCGGGTCGAGCCCCGGTCGGCACTCTTCGCCGAGCTGAAGGAGTTGCTCGGCCAGAAGGCCGTCATCTGATCTCGCCCCACCTTCGAGTCGGCAATCGCTCCCTTTCGACCGAGTGACTAGTCCTTTCGGTAGATTTTTCTTCAAGTTTTCTAGTCACTGATGCCGATAGGGGGTAGGTGCGGGGAGTGCGAACTGTTGCGGGCTTGGTCCTCACCACCTTCCTCTTGGCGGCGCCGGCGAGTGGATTGGCGGTCTCTGACCACGTGTCGGTCCTGCGGTGGCCGGCGAGGATCGAGGTCTCTGGCTTGTCGGATTCGGACGCCGCGGCCGCAGAGGACCTGTGGGCGGCATTCGTCGCCGGCGTCCCCGCCCACGCCTCCTGCCTGCTCGCCTCGCCCCCTCGGGTCGTCGCCAAACCAGACATGGCGCCCCGCGCGGCGTACGCCCCTTCGTCGAGCACGCTCTACGTGAAGCCCGGTGACCTTTCCCGGCTCGTGGTCTTCCACGAGCTGGCCCACCATCTCGATTTCGCGTGTGGCGCCGCCGAGGAGTTGGGTGGAGAGTTCAGGGCGGCCCAGGGGATCGCCGCCGACAAGCCGTGGTGGAAGGACGGCGACCCGGTCACCTGGCCCGCCGAGTACTTCGCCAACGCCGTCGCCGAGGCCCTCGGCGAGGAGACACGGCACCGAGTCACCGACGACGCGGTGGCTCTAGTCGAGGAGTGGCTCGGCCGAGTCGAGGACGAAGAGCCCGTCGCCCCCGCCGTTTTCATCGTCGGCCAGAACCCGGCCCTGGTCCCCGTCGTGAGCTGATCACCACAGCTGGGGGAGGGAGCCGGCGGTCTCGATCATCTCCGCCAGCGAGTCCAGGTCGGTGGGAGGCCGCCGCTGCCACGGCACCGTGACGATCGCCACCCCATGGCGTTCGCCGAGCTCGCGGCGGGCCGACCGTTGCTTCTGCGCCTCCACTCCCCACCGAGCGAGGTTGGCGGCGAGAGCTGCCTCGGTGCCGCGGGGAGGACGGGCGTCGATCCACGTCTCCGGGAGGCTCCGGTTGAAGAACACGGCGGCGGGGCGTGACGCCACCTCGGGGAGGGCGTGGAAGAAGCGCACCGCCTCCCGCATCGGGGCGGGGTCGGAGGTCGTCACCACCACCGTCGTTGCCTTCCGCATGTGCCTTTCGATCTGGCGGGCCCGCTTGGCGATCCCGTCGTAGGTGGTCCGCAGGTCCATGAAGAACTCCGCGATCCGCTCGAGCAGGTTCGAGCCCAGCACGTGGTCGGCGAGCCGGAGCATCGGCTTGGCGGTCCGGTCGAAGAGGAAGCGGCGGCCGGGGAGACGGGCGCCGGTGAGCCAGCGGAGGATCCTCCCGCCGACGAGGTCGGCCATCCGGGCAGGAGCCGTGAAGAAGTCGATGCCACCGGCGGCGGGAGGGGTGTCGATCACCACCAGGTCCCACGCCCGGGCGTCGATGTAGGTGGCGGCCTGCTCGGCGGCGGCGAACGACTGGGACGCCGGGAAATGTGAGGTGGCGGCGGCGAAGAACTCGTTGTCGATGAGGCGCTCGGCGACATCGGGGTCGGCGTGGCGGCGCACCACCTCCTGCCACGAGGCAGTGGCGTCGAGCATCGCCACCCACAGGCCCTCTTCCTCGGGGTGCGGGTCGGGCTCGTTGCCGATGGCGATGCCGAGAGCCGTGCTCAGGCGCTGGGCCGGGTCCACCGTCAGGACGAGGGTGCGGAGCCCGGAGCGGGCGGCGGTCACCGCCAGGGCCGCCGAGATGGTGGTCTTTCCGACCCCTCCTGCTCCGGTGACGACCAGTGCCTTGGTCACGAGTCCGCGTCGAGGACGTCGGCGAGGCGCTCCGCCACCTCGGCCGGGGTGTGGGTTCCGAACAAGTAGGGGAGGGTGTAGTCGACCGGCAGCTGCGACAACCAGTGTCGCTGTTCCTCCCACAGAGACTGATGCAACTCCGCCGCCTCCGCCACCGGGCCGTCTCTTTCGGGGACCTCGGCCTTGAGCGGCGGCAGGACGCGGTTGGCGATGACGGTTACGGCTCCCACCACCGCCTCGGAGTCGACCCATTCGATCGTCTCGGCCGTCTCCACCGCAGGCAACTCCTCGGGGAGCGTCACCAGCACGAGGTCGGTCCGATCCGGGTCGGTGAGTATCTGCTCCATCCACTCGACCTGGTCGAGGATGCGGCCGCTCGCCACGAGCTCGCGCACCGTCCGCGCCGCCCGCAGGTAGCTGCCGATCTGGCCGGTCGGGGCGGCGTCGGCGACCACCAGGTCCCAAACGCCCCGCTTCACCTCCCACAGGACCTTTCCGATCGTCACCACCTCGCGGATCGCAGGTGCGGTGGAAGCGAGGGCATCGAAAGCGCGGGCGGCCGGGCCGATAGTGGCGAGGGCGGGGATGCCGACCTGGACCCGCAGGTACTCGAGGAGTGCTTCGGCCCGGTCGATCGTCGACGCGTGGAGGCCTTCTCCGATGGGTCGGGGCTCGAAGGTGAGATCGGGCTCTCCGAGATGGGCTCCGAGCCCCCCGCCGTCGAGCATGTCGATGGCCAGGACCCGTTCCCCGCGGCGGCGCGCCGCCAGAGCGTAGGCGGCGGCGACAGCCGATTTCCCGACGCCTCCCTTGCCGGAGACGAGGACGACCCTGCTGCTCACATCACCCGTTGGGGCGCAGCGGTATGCGGAGGACCAAGTGTCCGTCCTCGACGGACCACTTGGCGGCGGCGATCAGCGCGAAATCCGTGTAGTCGGTCTCCTTCTGTTCCAAGAAGAGCTTGCGCTCGGGCCCGGCCACCGGCGGCAGCGGGCGATCCTTCACCGCTTCGGCCCGTTCGGCGAAGCGGGTGATCATTGCGTCGACGTCGAACTCAGCCATCCATTCCCCGTGTCGTCGGTCGTCTCAACGTATCACGGCGACGCCGAAGAACGGAGTTCCCGCCACCGCCGATTACCGTTCGAGCGTAAGTGAAGACCGTCCATCTGCTCCGGGTCATCGTCTACGTCCTCATCGGCGCCGCCCTCCTGATCGCGGTGATACCGCTGCTCGTCCTCTTGAGCCTGGTGCAGGGCGGGAGCGGGTTCGGCCTGTGCCCGGAGGGCATCTCGTCGTGCCGCAACCCCTACACGGCCGCCCCGGAGTTGACCACGGGCCTGACTGTCGCCCTGCTCGTGATCGTGGCGGCGATCCGCGTGATCATGCGGTACGCCCGCAAGCTCCAGTCCGAGGAGTACAAGGTCACCTCGGGCCAAGCCCCAGAAGCTCAGTCGAACGACCGCACGACCAGATAGAGGCCCTTCGCCGTCACCGCCGGCTGGCCATCCACCCCCAGCACCGCCGAACAGCGAAGGCGGCGACCCCGGCGCTCCACCACTCTCCCTCTCGCTTCGACTTCGTCGGTGACGGTGATCGGGCGGAGGAACCGCATCTCCATGGTCCCGGTCACCGTGAGCACCTTCTCCGAGAGGATCCCCGCCCACACCATGATCTCGTCGAGCACCGTCGCCGCCAGGCCGCCGTGGAGGGTCTCCCCGGCGCCGCCGTGGTGGGCGAGGGGCTCGAATGTCGCCACCGCCTCTTCGCCGTCCATCTCCGCCGGCTCGAGGTGGAGCCCGACTGGGTTGTCGGTTCCGCAGGCGAAACAGCCCGGGTATTCGGCGCGGATCTCTTCTATCAGGGCGGCGGTTTCGGCGTCGAGCAACGCTGCACTCCTCTCAGACGGTGGGCTCTACCATCGTCGGCCTGTGCCTGGATTGCGAGCAGACGGTACCCGCCCCACCGCCACCGAGCGGGGGCGGGCCCGCGCCGTCCTCAATCGGCTGAAGAAGCGATATCCGACCATTCGCACCGCCCTCGACTACCGCTCCCCATGGGAGCTGCTGGTGGCGACCGTCCTCTCCGCCCAAACCACCGACGAGAACGTGAACCGGGTGGCGCCAGTCCTGTTCGAGAAGTACCCCGGCCCGGCCGAGCTGGCAGAGGCCAACCCGGAGGACGTCGAGGAGATCATCTTCTCGACGGGCTTCTACCGCCAGAAGACCAAGTCGATCATCGCTCTGGCCGCCGCCGTCGAGGAGATGTACGACGGGGAAGTGCCCGACACGATGGAGGAGCTCGTGAAGCTGCCGGGGGTGGGGCGCAAGACGGCGTCGGTGCTGCTCGCCGAGGCGTGGAACAAGCCGGCGATCGCCGTCGACACCCACGTGAAGCGGGTGACGGGGAGGCTCGAGCTCACCCACGAGACCGACCCGGACAAGATCGAACAGGACTTGAAGGCGCTCTTCCCGACGGAGGAGTGGGCAGGCATCTCCATGCGGTTCATCCAGTTCGGGCGTGACGTGTGCACCGCCCGCAACCCGTGGTGCGGGTCTTGTGAGCTGCGTCTGTGCTGCCCATGGCCCGACAAGCCCGTCTGACCCCGGTCGACCGGCGCATCCTGGCGCTGGCCGTACCGGCGTTGGGGGCACTGGCGGCCGACCCGCTGCTGTCGCTGGTCGACACCGCGTTCGTGTCGCGTCTCGGCACGGTTCCGTTGGCGGCCCTGGGCGTCGACACCGCTCTGTTCTCTTTCGCGTTCTTCGCATTCAACTTCCTCGCCTACGCCACCACGCCGATGGTCGCCCGGCGTATCGGAGCGGGAGACGACCGCGGGGCGGGGCGGGTCGTGGCGCAGGCGCTGTTCCTCGCAGTCGTCCTGGGAGTGGTCACCTCTGCGGTCCTGATCGTCGCCGCGCCCGCCCTCGTCCGCCTGATGCAGGCATCCGGCGAGATCGTGGAGCCCGCCGTCTCGTACCTGAGGATCCGGGCCCTGGCCGCCCCGGCGATGCTCGTGGTCACGGCCGGCCACGGCGCCTATCGGGGGATGCACGACACCCGCACCCCGCTCGGCGTGACCCTCGCCGTCAACGTGGCCAACGCCGTCTTGGACCCGATCCTGATCTTCGTGGTCGGCTGGGGGCTGGAAGGGGCGGCGGTGGCCACCGCGGTGGCACAGTGGGGCGGAGCGCTCACCTTCCTCGCGTTGCTCCGCTCGCACGGAAGGCGCGCCGGTTGGAGCTGGCGGACCCCTCGCCTCGGCGAGCTCAGGCCGATGCTCGCCACCGGTGGGGTGCTGACGATCCGCACACTGTTCCTCCAGGTGACGCTGACTGCGGCGACAGCGGTGGCGGCGAGGATCGGCTCCGCTGCCGTCGCCGCCCACCAGGTCCTCTCCCAGGTGTGGCTGCTCCTGGCGATGACCGTCGACGCGTTGGCGATCGCCGCCCAGGCGATGGTCGCCGACGAGATCGGGAAGGGAGATCGCCCCGCGGCCCGGGCGGTGTCGGTCCGTCTCGGATGGTGGGGCCTCGGCGTCGGAGTCGCCCTCACCTTGCTGCTGCTCTCGGCGCGGGGCCTTCTCGCCGCCTGGTTCGGTCCCGACCCGGAGGTCCGCGACCTGATCGAACGCGCCGCGGTGGTGGCAGCATTGATGCAGCCGCTGGCGGCTCTGGTGTTCGTCGCCGACGGTGTATTCCTCGGGCTGCTGCGCGTCCGCTACCTCGTCTACTCGACGACGGCCGGAGCAGCGGCTGCCGGCATCGTGCTGGTCTCGGTGGTCGCCCAGGGGTGGGGCCTGGAAGCGGTGTGGTGGGCGGTGACGGCCATGATCGCCGCCCGGCTCGCGGTGCTCGCCGCGGCCTTCCCCCGAGCCTTGGCCCGAGCCGTCTAGATCCGGTCGAGATCGACGCCCAGCGTCTCGGGGAGCAGGGCGGTGAGGATCGCGGCCAGGACGAGGCCGATCCCGAGGAGCGCCAACGTGTCGAACAGGCCGATCCGGTCGATCGTGAGGCTCCCGAAGAGGAGACCCAGCGCCGACCCGACGGTCGCGAGGTAGCCGGCGGCGGTGTTGGCATAGCCGCGGAGCGAAGTCGGGAAGAGCTCCGAACGGTGGGCGCCGCCCGACGGGATGTAGGCGAACGCTCCGAACGATGAAGCCAGCGCCGCCAGCCACAGCACCCACAGGTCCGTGGCGGCGTAGAGGGCGAGGCCGCCCGCCAAAGCCAGGGTGAGCGAGAGGATCGACGTGGGGCGCCTCCCCCACGAGTCGGCGAGCCGTCCGCCGACGAAGAAACCCAGCCCGCCGAGCGTCCCGCCACCGACTGTCACGAGGATCGTGGTGGTCGCCGGGTATCCCAGGTCGCCGATGAGCCGTTCGGTGGTGAAGGCGAGTCCGACGGCGGTGAAGGCGGACGAGAGGAGACCGATGAGACCGACGAGGGTCAGGCGGCGCGCCCACCTGCCACGGAACAGCTCCATTCGGGGGAGCACCACCAGCCGCTCCCCGGTGAGCGGCGACTCGGGGAGGCGGCGCCACAGGAACGGCAGCACGACCAGGAACACCGCCGGGAGGCCGTGGGGGAGCCGCCAGCTCACCGACTCGGCCAGCGGCAGCGTCATCACCGAGATCCCCGAGCCGAGGCTGGCAGCGGCGCCGAAGAAGCTGATCGAATACGCCCGCACGGGAGGAGACACCCCTTCCGCCATCGCTACCACCGCCAGGGCCGCCGTCGCGGCGGCGCCCACCCTGGCCAGGGCCTGCGCCGCTCCATAGAGGACGGGGGTGGGGGCGAGGGCGCTGAGTCCGGTGGCGGTCAGGAGCAAGGCGAGGGATCCGATCAGAGGGCGTCGGCGGCCTATTCGGTCGGCGAGCGCTCCGACGAAGACGGCGAAGAACGCGGCGAAGCGTGCGATCGAGAGGATGAGGCTCATGCCGCCTTGGGAGACCCCCAGGTCGATGCGGGTGAAGGGGACGAGGCTGGAGGGTTCGCCCTGCGCCCAGCCCATCGCCACGCCGGTGACCCACAGCAGGAAGATCATCCACTTGTCGTCGGCCCTCAGCGGAACAGTGGGCAGGAAGGGTCGGAGGACGGCGGGCGCGCGCATCGATCGGCGGAGGGTAGGCGATGCTGAGTTTCGGGGTTTTCGTGGGACACTGGTGCCATGACAGAGGGTCTGGCGGAATCCGGGTTCCTTCTCCAGGCGGTAGTGGCTTTCGGCGGGGGGATCCTCTCTTTCGTGTCGCCTTGTGTCCTGCCTCTCCTTCCCGGCTACCTGGCCATGATGTCGGGTTACTCGACCGCCGATGTGAGCGCCGGGACGGTGCCGACGAGGCGGATGCTCGCCAGGATCGGCCTGTTCATCGCCGGGTTCACGGTCGTGTTCGCTGCCCTCGGAGCGTCGGCCACCACGCTGTCCCAGGTGATCCGGCGCAACCTGCCCGAACTGACCGCGGTCGCCGGAGTGGTGATCGTGGTGATGGGCGTCCTCATCGTGGCGATGGCGGTCTCCAACCGGGGACCTCTCGGCTTCCTGCAGCGGGAGCGCCGCTTCGACGTCCGTCCCTCCCGCCTGGGGAGATGGGCGGCGCCGGTGATGGGGATGGCGTTCGCCTTCGGGTGGACCCCCTGCATCGGACCGATACTCACGGTGGTGCTCGCCACTGCCGCCACCCAGGACACCGTCGCGAGGGGGATCGGGTTGCTCGTCGCCTACGCCTTGGGCCTCGGCGTGCCTTTCCTCCTCGCCGGTCTCGGCCTCGTGAAGCTGTTCGGGCGCCTCCGGCGGTGGCTCAAGCCGATCAACATCGCCTCCGGGGTGGCCCTCGCCGCCTTCGGGCTGGTGATGCTCACCGGCAACCTCACCGCCTGGTCGGCGTCGCTGTCGAGGGTGTTCACGGACATTCCGTTTCTCGAGAACCTGGCGAACATCTAGATCCGCATCGCCACCCCGACGGCGGTCTACGATGCGAAGGTGCGCCAGTACCACGACCTGCTGACCCGGATCCTCGACGAAGGCGTCTACAAGGCGGACCGCACCGGGACGGGGACGTATTCGATCTTCGGCCACCAGATGCGCTTCGACCTCCAGTCCGGGTTCCCGGTGGTCACCACGAAGAAGGTGCACCTCAGGTCGGTGTTCGCCGAGCTCCTGTGGTTCCTCCGCGGCTCCACCAACGTCCGGTGGCTGCAGGAGCGGGGCGTGACGATCTGGGACGAGTGGGCCGACCAGTCGGGGGAGCTGGGGCCGATCTATGGGTACCAGTGGCGGTCGTGGCCGGCACCCGACGGGCGGCACATCGACCAGATCGAAAGGGTCGTGCAGTCGATCCGCGACAACCCCGATTCCCGACGGCACATCGTCTCGGCGTGGAACGTCGCCGACATCGAGGACATGGCGCTGCCGCCGTGCCACACGCTGTTCCAGTTCTACGTAGCGGACGGCAAGCTCTCCTGCCAGCTGTACCAGCGGTCGGCCGACGTGTTCTTGGGGGTGCCGTTCAACATCGCGTCGTACGCCCTGCTCACCCACATGGTCGCCCAGGTGGCGGGTCTCGAGGTGGGGGACTTCGTCCACACCTTCGGCGACGCCCATCTGTACACGAACCACGTCGAGCAGGCGCGGACCCAGTTGGAGCGTGAGCCCCGGCCGCTGCCGACGCTGCGTCTGAACCCCGAGATCGGAAAGCTCGACGACTTCGACCTCGACGACATCGAGGTGCTGGGATACGACCCGCATCCGGCGATCCGGGCTCCGATCGCCGTCTGATGCCCGTCACGATCGTGGCGGCGGTGGCCCGCAACGGGGTCATCGGCCGGGACAACGACCTGCCGTGGCGTATCCCCGAGGACCTGCGCCGCTTCAAGCAGTTGACGATGGGTGGCGTGCTGGTGATGGGGCGGCGGACGTACGAGTCGATCGGCCGCCCGCTTCCGGGGAGGCGGACCATCGTCGTCAGCCGCGACCCCGGCCTGCGGATCGACGGGGTGGAGGTGGCGGCGTCGCTGGAGGAGGCGCTGGCCCTGGCCGGTGACGGAGGGGTCTACGTGGTCGGAGGCGGTGAGGTCTATCGCCAGGCGATGGACTTGGCCGACGTCCTCGAGATCACCGAGGTCGACGCCGAGCCGGAAGGAGACACGTACTTTCCCGAGATCGATCCCGCCGTCTGGCGCCAGGTGGCGAGGAGGCCCGGCGCCGGGTTCACCTTCGTCCGCTACGAACGTCTGTGAAGATTTCTGCGGCGGATACCGCGAAAGATCTTCACAGAACGTAGATGTCCCTCCCGTGCTGCAGCATGCGAGGGCATGGGGGAAGTAGATCAGCGTCTCCGAGGATTCGAGGTAGTCAGCCGGGAGATGGTCCTGGCAGCGGGTGGCACGGATGCCATGATCGCCAGCCGGGTGCGGGCCGGATGGTGGACCCGACTCCATGCCGGTGTGTACCGGATCGGTCCGCCCTCCGACCGGTGGCTCGAGAGGCTGGAGGCGGCGGTCCTCGCGGCAGGTGGAGGAGCGGTGGTGTCCCACCGGGCGGCGTTCGTCATGTGGGGTCTCGACGGTCTCCACACCCGGCTGGTGGAGATCACGGTCCCGTACGCGCATGCCCCGGTGCCGAAAGGCGTCATCCGCCACCGCACTCGTCGTCCTGTCGAGACCATCGTGCTCCGGGGACTGCCGACCACGTCGGTCGAGAGGACTCTCCTCGATGCGGCCGCCGTGGTGCCTCGGGAAGTGATCGCCAAGGGTGTCGACTCCGCCGTGCGGCTGGGCCTGACCGATCCCCTGCGGTTGATGCGGGTGGTGGCGGAGAAGGGCGGCCCCGGCGTGAGAGGCGTGCGGAAGCTCGAGCGTGCGATCGAGTTGCTGGAGATACGAGGCCCCACCGGCAGCCCGGCCGAGCTCGAACTGCGACGGCACATGGACGATTCCGGGATCCCTCTGCCGGTGCCGCAATGGGAGGTCACGTGCCCGTCGGGACGCACCTACCGGGTCGACTTCGGGTGGCCGGACCGCAACAAGGGAGTGGAGGTCGACGGGGTGGCGGCGCATTCCTCCGCCGAGCAGCTGGAACGCGACCTCGCTCGCCAGAACGACCTGCTCGCCGCCGGCATCGAGCTGCGGCGGTTCACCGGCCGTCAGATCCGCCGCCACCCTCGGGCCGTGGTGACCGAGATCCGCCGGTTCCTCGGTCTCTGTGAAGATTTTTCGCCGGAATAGCGCGAGGAATCTTCACAGAGGCGGCCCCGGTACCCTTCCCGTATGCAGGTGCGACCCAGCCGCTCCGAGTTCGAGCGACTCGCCGCCGAACACACGGTGGTGCCGGTGTCGACCACGTTCGTGGCCGACCGGGAAACGCCCGTGTCCGCGTTCGAGAAGCTCGCCGGAGGAGAGCCCGGTTTCCTCCTCGAATCCGTCGAAGGCGGGGAGAACTGGGGTCGCTGGTCGTTCGTCGGCTGGGATCCCGCCTTCACCGTCACCTCCCGGGAGGGGCACGTCTCCGTCGACCGCCCCGGCCTGGAGCTCCACGGCGACGACCCGCTGTCGGTGCTGGAGGACCTGGTCGCACACAACTCGGTACCTCTCATCGAAGGCCTGCCCCCGCTCCACTCGGGCCTCGTCGGATACCTGTCGTTCGACGCCGTCCGCTACATCGAGCACCTGCCGAACCGCCCGCCTGACGACCGCGGCTTGCCGGAGATGGTGTGGCACTTCGTCGGTTCTCTGGCGGCGTTCGACCGCGTCGACCAGACGATCACCCTCGTTCGCAACGTGTTCGTGGACCAGGGCGGCACCTACGACGAAGCCGTGGCGTCCTTGGAGGGCGCCGTGGCGCGTCTCGGAGCCGGTTCGCCGTACACGCCCACGCCGGTCGGCCCCGAGCCGGCGACACCGCTGTGGACATCGACGTTCACCGCCGACGACTTCGTCGCCGCCGTGGACACCGCCAAAGACGCCATCCGGGCCGGGGACGCCTTCCAGATCGTCTTGTCGCAGCGTCTCGCCACCGCTGCCACCGGAAACGCCTTCGACGTGTATCGAGCCCTGCGCCTGATCAACCCTTCGCCGTTCCTGTTCTTCATCCGCCACCCGGAAGTGGCGGTGGCCGGATCGTCGCCCGAGCTAATGACCCGGGTCCGCGACGGGGTCGCCTACTCCCGTCCCATCGCCGGCACCCGGCCCCGCGGCGCCACTCCCGAGGAGGACGCCCAACTCGCCAAGGAACTGCTCGCCGATCCGAAAGAACGGGCCGAGCACGTGATGCTGGTCGACCTGGCCCGCAACGACCTCGGCCGGGTGTGCGAGTTCGGCACCGTCACGGTTGACGACCTGATGGTCATCGAGCGCTACTCCCACGTGATGCACATCGTCTCGGGAGTGTCCGGGAGGCTGCGCCCCGGTGTCGGCCCCGTCGACGTCCTCCGGGCGACGTTCCCGCACGGCACCGTGTCGGGAGCGCCGAAGGTGGCGGCGATCGAGATCATCGACCGCCTCGAGCCCGTCGCCCGCGGGCCCTACGCCGGTGCCGCCGGCTACATCGACTTCTCCGGCAACGTCGACACCGCCATCTGCCTCCGCACCGTAGTCCAAGCCGGCGACACCGCCTGGATACAGGCCGGGGCGGGAATCGTGGCCGACTCCGACCCCGAGGCCGAGTACCGCGAGACCATGGACAAGGCGGCAGCGGCGCTCGCCGCCATCGCCCGAGCGAGGTCCCTGTGACCGCCCGTCCTGTCTCGTACGGCGATGTCACGGCCGAGTACCTGGCGGCCCGCTCGGAGGCGGGCCGGGTCGACGGCCTCTACGAGCTGGTGTGGTTCACCGGCCCCGACGCCGTGAGCTTCCTCGAAAGCCTCCTATCCCAGAACGTCGCCGACCAGCCTCCCGGTACCGTGCGCCGCTCTTTCCTGCTCGAACCCCGAGGCCGGATCACCGCCCTCCTGTGGGTCCTGCGCGGGGAGGATCGGGTCGGGCTCCTCACGGACGCCGGCTACGGCCAAGTGGTTGCCGACGCCCTCACCCGCTACCGGATCCGGGTGAAGGTCGACATCGCTCTCGACGACCGGGCGCTCGTGACCCGAGTGGGCCCCGACTCACCGGCCGTCGACGGGTGGGAGGAGAGCCACGGAGTTCTCACCGCCGGCCTGCCTCTCGCCGGCAACGTGCGCAGCGTCACCACGGCCGATCCCGACCTGCCCAGGGTCGGGACCCTGGCGTGGACGGCGGTGAGGGTGGAGGCAGGAGACCCGGTGATGGGAGTCGACGTCGACTCCGACACGATGCCCCACGAGACCGGGCTGGTTCCGGATGCGGTCGATTTCGCCAAGGGCTGCTTCCTGGGCCAGGAGCTCGTCGCCCGAGTCGACAGCCGAGGGGGCAACGCTCCCCGCCGGCTGATGGGTGTGATCGTCACCACGAACGTCATCCCCCCGGCCGGAGCGGAGATCGTCATGGAAGACAGGGTCGTCGGCAAGCTCACCTCGCCGGCCGAGTCGCTCACCCTGCGGTCCCCGGTGGGACTTTCCCTCTTGCACAGGAGCGTCGAACCCGGCGACGCCCTCGTGATCCGTTTCGAAGGCGGGGAAGCGTCGGCCGCCGCGGCCGAGCTGCCGATGGTGGGATGATGCTCGACAGGATCCTCGACAGCACTCGCAGTCGCCTCCCCGACCTGGTGATGCGCACCGACGACATCGTCCGCCAGGCGACCGAGGCCCCACCTCCGCCGCCCCTCGCCGCCGCGCTGCGGGGCGACACGCTGACGGTGATCGCAGAGGTGAAACGCCGCTCACCGTCCCGGGGACCGCTGGACCTCGACCTCGACCCGGTGACCCAGGCCTCCCGGTACGCCGCCGGGGGAGCGGCGGGCATCTCGGTCCTCACCGAGCCCGAGTTCTTCTCCGGCTCTGACGCCGACCTCACCGCCGTCGCCACCGCCACCCGCCTGCCGGTGCTCCGCAAGGACTTCACGCTCGAACCCGTCCAGGTGTGGGAGGCGAGGGCACTCGGTGCCTCGGCAGTGCTCCTGATCGTCGCTGCCCTCGATGACCGCCAGCTCCGGCGCCTCATCGACGCCGCCGAAGAAGCGGGCCTGGATGCCCTGGTCGAAGTGCACACGACAGAAGAGGCATCCCGGGCCGTCGACGCCGGCGCCGTCTTCGTCGGGGTCAACAACCGTGACCTCCACACTTTCGACGTCGACCTCGCCACCGCCGAGAACATCGCCCCGCTGCTCGAAGGCGTCGCCGTCACCGTCGCCGAGTCGGGCATCTTCGATTCGGGCGACGCCCGCCGCATGGCCGACGCTGGCTATGACGCAGTGCTCGTCGGTGAAGCACTTGTCAAAGCCGACGATCCGGCCGCCCTCGTATCGGCGCTGAGAGTCCCGAGATGAGGATGCGCGGGGAGGCCGACGGGCTGTTCGTCAAGGTCTGCGGCCTGGGCACGCCCGCTGACGTCGAGGCAGCGGCAGCAGCAGGAGCCGACGCCGTCGGGTTCGTGTTCTGGGAGCCGTCCCCCCGCCACAAGGACCTGTCGACGATCCGACGCCTCGCCGAGGGTTCACCGGTGACGACCGTTCTCGTCACCGTGGACCTCGGCTCCGAGGAGCTCCTCGATGCCGCCACCCGGGCCGGCGTCGACGCGGTGCAGCCCCACGGGCGTCACTCCGTCGTCGCCTCTGCCGCCGCCCGCCGCTTCGGGCTCGGGGTGATCCTCCCGATCAAGGCGGGCGACGAGCCGCCCGCCCGAGCCCCCGACGAACTGCTCCTCGTCGACACGCCCCACTCCAAGCTGCCGGGAGGCACGGGGGAGACCTTCGACTGGGACACCATCGCTCATCTGGATCGGCGGTTCCTCCTCGCCGGCGGCCTGGACCCCGACAACGTGGCCGCCGCCGTGCAGCGGGTCCGGCCATTCGGGGTGGACGCCTCGTCGGGCTTAGAGTCGTCGCCCGGCGTCAAGGACCACGCCCGAATACGTGACTTCGTGAAGGTCGCCAAGGAAGCCCATCGAACATGACCGCGCAGAGACTCGACCGCCCCGATGCCTCCGGACGCTTCGGCGACTACGGAGGCAAGTTCGCTCCCGAAACGCTGATGTCCGCCCTCGACGAACTCGAGCAGGCGTTCATCGACGCCTGGGACGACCCAGGGTTCCGGGCGGAGCTCGACCGGTGGCTCACCGAGTACGTCGGCCGTCCCACGCCTCTCCACGCCGCGCCGAGGCTGTCGGAGGAGCTGGGAGTGGAGGTCCTCCTCAAACGAGAGGACCTCGCCCACACCGGCGCCCACAAGATCAACAACGCCATCGGCCAGGTGCTCCTCGCCAGGAGAATGGGAAAGGAGCGGATCATCGCCGAGACCGGCGCCGGCCAGCACGGCGTCGCCACCGCCACGGCCGCCGCTGCCTTGGGCTTGGAGTGCCACGTCTACATGGGAGAGGTCGACATCGAGCGGCAGGCACTCAACGTCGCCCGGATGCGCCTGCTCGGCACCGAGGTGGTCCCGGTCACCTCCGGGGCGGGCACTCTGAAGGACGCCGTCAACGAGGCGATGCGCGAATGGGTGCGCACCGTCGAGACCACCCACTACGTGATCGGTTCTGTCGTCGGCCCCCACCCGTTCCCGTGGATGGTCCGCCAGTTCCAGCGGGTCATCGGCGACGAGTGCCTCTCTCAACTCGGCGAGGGGCGGCCGGACGTGGTGGTCGCCTGCGTCGGAGGAGGCTCCAACGCGATGGGCATCTTCTATCCGTTCGCCGACACCGGAGTCGAGCTGGTCGGCGTCGAGGCGGGTGGCGAGGGCATCGGCTCGGGTCGCCACGGCGCCTCCCTAGGGGCAGGGACCCCGGGCATCCTCCACGGCGCCCGCACCTACATGCTCCAGGACGACGACGGCCAGGTCGAGGAGGCCCACTCGGTGTCGGCCGGGCTCGACTACCCGGGCGTCGGCCCCGAGCACGCCTACTTCCTCGAGGAGGGCTTGGCCCGCTACGTGTCGGTCACCGACACCGAAGCTCTCGAGGGGGTGTCCCTCCTCGCCCGCACCGAGGGCATCATCCCCGCTCTCGAATCGGCCCACGCCGTTGCCTGGGTGGCGAAGGTCCGTCGAGAGCTCGCCGGGCGCACCGTGTTGATCAACCTGTCGGGCCGGGGCGACAAGGACATGGGCACGATCGTCGAATGGATGGAGGGACGGCGATGATCCGATCGATCTTCGCCTCCGGTCACAAGGCATTGCTTCCGTACTTGACGGCGGGGCTGCCGTCCGAGGACGCCTCCCCGGACCTGTTCAGTGCCATGGCCGACGCCGGCGCCGACGGCTTCGAGATCGGCATCCCGTACTCCGACCCCCTGATGGACGGGCCCGTCATCCAGCGGGCGTCCCAGGTGGCACTTGAGGCGGGAACCGACGTCGAGGCGGCGTTGCGCGTGGTGGAGAAGGTGGCGACGCGCACGGGGCTGCCGTGTCTCACCATGACCTACGCCAACGTGGTGTTCCGGATCGGGCCGGAGGCGTTCTGTTCCCGGCTCGCCTCGGCGGGTGCCCGCGGGCTGATCGTCCCCGACCTCCCGGTCGAAGAGGCAACCCCGGTGCTCGACGCCGCCCGCACCCACGGATTGGGCATGGTGCTGTTCGTCGCTCCCACCACCGGAGAAGAACGGATCCGTGCCGTGGCCGCCCTCGAGCCGGCGTTCATCTACGGAGTCGCCGAGATGGGCGTGACGGGGGAGAGGGAGAAGTCGAGCGGCCGCGCGGGCGATCTCAGCCGTCGGGTCAAGTCGGTCACCGACATCCCTTTGGTGCTCGGCGTCGGGATCTCGACACCCGCGCAGGCGGCCGAAGCGGCGAAGGTGGCCGACGGTGTGATCGTCGGGACTGCCCTGGTGCGGAGGGTGCTCGAAGCCTCCTCGGCGGAAGACGCGGCGAAAGCGCTCCACGACGCGGTCCGGGACCTCAGGGCCACGATCTGAACCCTCCGCCTCTACCGGATTTCCCCAAAAGCAACGGTCACCCCATGGTGTTCCGTCATCCTGAGCCAGGGAGTGGGGGAGTGGGGGGATGCGGCAAAGGATGGACGGGAGGTGACCGTTGCACAAGGGAGCATAGGACACGACTGCCTATGCCACCGTTATTTGTCAAACAAACAGGTCGCCGGACCCGGCGACCTGATCTGTGCCGGAGGCGGGACTCGAACCCGCACGCCCTCGCGGGCAATGGATTTTGAGTCCACCTTGTCTACCAATTCCAACACTCCGGCGCGTGTGGCAGTGTAGGACCGCGACGAGGCGTCCATATCATGGGTCTCACTCGTATGAACCGTCTCCACAAGAAGCTATTCCGTATCACCGACCTGCTCCAGGAACTCGCCGAGGAGGAACGGGCCGTTCGCCAGGAACTCGACATGCATCGGTCGATCAACGACGATGCCCAGGCCGACGCCGCCATGGGCAACTACATCGATCGGGAGGAGGCCGGGCTGACCCGCAACGACGTGCTGCGCTTCGAGCGCTCGCTGGCTTCCATCGATCGTCGCCGCGCCCGTCTCGACGCCCAGCGGCTCCGTCTCCTCGAGAAGCTGGAGAGACGATGACACCCGACAACCGACGCGGGCGGCGCGGTTGACGATGCCGACGCTCGCTCTCCTCGACGGCAACTCGATCGCGTACCGGGCCTTCTATGCCCTTCCAGAGGATCTCGCCACCACCTCCGGCCAGGTCACCAACGCCGTCTACGGCTTCACCCGCATGCTCATAAAGCTCCTCGGAGACCACCATCCCGACGGGGTGGCGGTCGCCTGGGACGTCTCCCGGGAATCGTTCCGCACCGAGCGCTACGCCGAGTACAAGGCGCAGAGGGAGAAGGCGCCGGACCACTTCCGCAGCCAGTTGGGTCTCATCGACGAAGTTCTGCAGGCACTGCGAATCCCCCAGGTGCGGATGGAGGGTTACGAAGCCGACGACCTGATTGCCACCATCACCCGTCAGGCCGTGGCCGACGGCTGGGACGTCCTCATCGTCACCGGCGACCGTGACGCCTTCCAGCTGATCGACGACAAGGTGAAGGTCCTCTACACCCGGCGGGGCATCACCGACACGATCATCGCCGACCGGGACTACGTGAAGGAGCGGTACGGGATCACCCCCGAGCAGTACGTCGAATACGCCGCCCTCCGCGGCGACACCTCCGACAACCTCCCCGGAGTCCCCGGAGTCGGGGACAAGACCGCTGCCAAGCTGCTGCAACAGTACGGATCGCTCGAGGGGATCTTCGCCGCCCTGGACGACCAGACTCCCCGCCTGCGCCAGAACTTGGCCGAAGCACACGAGCAGGTGTTCCTCAATCGGGAACTGATGCAGCTCGTCTCCGACGTCGAGCTCGACCTCGAAACCGAGGACCTGCACCGGGGCGAGTGGGAGCAGGCCGTGGTCAAGGACCTGTTCGAGAGCCTCGAGTTCCATTCCCTGTGGGAGGACCTGCTGGCGGTCCAGCCCACGGCCGGTGACCTTCCCGCCGAAGTGCTGGAGATCGCAACGGATCTCGTCACCGACCCGTTCGCCGTCGCCGAACTGGCGTCACAGGAACGTCTGGTGGTCGACCTGGTCCTGTCCGACGGGGAACCCTTCGGTCTCGCCGTGGCAGTCGACCACGAAGCTGCCGCGGTGGTCCCCTTCGATTCGCTGGGGCCGCTCGCCCCGGCCCTCGCCGACCCCGACAAACCGATCGTCGGTCACGACCTCAAAGAGACCGTCCGCACCCTCATGGAGCTCGGCTACGACGTCGAGGGACTGGACATGGACACGGCACTCGCCTCCTATGTCCTCAACCCGTCGGCCCGCAACTACGAGCTGGGGGAAGTGGCCGGCCGCTACCTGGGTGTCGAGATCGAGTCGCCGGACAAGGAGGAGGCCGACCAGGGCACGCTGTTCGATTCCGATCCCGACCTGGACTCGGCTGGCCGGCGGGTGGCGGCCATCGAACGGCTGGCCGACGTCCTGCGAGGCGAGCTCGAAGCGCGTGACGAGCTCTCCCTGTTCGAGCGATTCGAGCTGCCCCTGGTGCCGGTCCTCGCTCGCATGGAGCTGGCAGGCATCGGCGTCGACCGCGAATACCTGGAGGAGATGGGCGCCGACTTGCGCCGGGAGCTCACCGAGCTGGAGCGACAGATCCACGAGATCGCCGGGGAGCCGTTCAACGTCAACTCCACCGATCAGCTCCGGTACGTGCTGTTCGAGAAGCTCGGGCTCCCGGTCACGAAGAAGACGTCCACCGGCAAGCCCTCCACCGACGCCTCGGTGCTGGAGAAGCTCGACCACCCGATCATCGAGGCGTTGCTCCGCTATCGGGAGCTCGAGAAGCTGCGCTCCACCTATGTGGACGGATACCTGCCGCTGATCACCGAGGAGGGCCGGATCCACACCCGGTTCAACCAGATGGCGGCCACGACCGGCCGGCTGTCGTCGGACCGGCCGAACCTGCAGAACATCCCCGTCCGGTCGGAGACGGGCCGGACGATCCGCCGGGCGTTCATCCCCACCGAGGGGTGGCTGTTCCTCGTCGCCGACTACTCCCAGATCGAGCTGCGGGTGCTGGCACACATGTCGGGCGACCCGGGTCTGCTCGAGGCGTTCAACACCACCTCGGCCGACATCCACACCGCCACCGCCGCCCGCGTGTGGGGCGTGCGTCCCGAGGACGTGCAGCCCGAGATGCGGCGGCGGGCGAAGATGATCAACTTCGGCCTCCTATACGGGATGGAGGCGTTCGGCCTCGCCTCCCGCCTGGGAATCCCGCGGGAGGAAGCCGCCCACCACATCGAGACGTACTTCGAGCAGTTCCCCGACGTGAAGGAGTTCATGCAGGGAGTGGTACGTCAGGCCCGCAACCAGGGGTACACGACGACGCTGTTCGGGCGCCGCCGCTACCTGCCGGAGCTGAAGAGCGACAACTACCGCATCCGCCAGATGGGCGAACGGATGGCGCTCAACGCCCCGGTGCAGGGCACCGCCGCCGACATCATCAAGCGGGCGATGATCGAGCTCGACGCCGCCATCCGGGAACGGGGCATGCGATCGACGCTCCTGCTCCAAGTCCACGACGAACTGGTCCTCGAAGCCCCGCCCGAGGAGCTGGACGAGTTGAAGGAGCTGACGGTCGAGGTGATGGAAGGCGTCGCCGAGCTGGCGGTGCCTCTCGTCGTCGACATCGGGATCGGCAAGAACCTGGCCGAGGTCAAGGACTAGACGCCACCAGCCAGGTTTTCGGTGTCCGAGTGCGCCATGGGAGACGGTCGGCGAGTGGCGTGAACAGCACCGCCAGGAGAACCAGGTTCTCCCAGAAGAAGATGTCCATCAGGAACAGCGTCGAGAGGTGGAAGCCGGCGATCACCGCCAGCCAAACCCAGCGGAAGCGCGGCTTGACCAATGCCAGAGGGGAGAGGATCTCGACGACGGTCGTCACGAGCATGCCCAGCACCAGGGGAACCGCGAGCCACGGGTGGTCGAGGACTCCCAGCCCGACGCTCGAGTGGTGGGCACCCTCTTCCAGGGTGCGGGCGACCACCCAACGCACCATCGAGCCGTCTGCGTAGACAGACACCCCGCCGACGAACAGCCGGCGGGCGCCGATGAACGAGTAAGAGGCGACGACGATCGTGGCCGCCACCACGAGCGGCACTCGATACAGCCACGGCGACCGTTCTGGCGCCGGCCGGCGGTGAACGCTCAGAGCGTCGGCGGCCGGGAAGAAGGGCAGCAGGAGCACCAACAGGAGCACGAGGGTCTGAGCGTGGTTGGCGTAGGAGCCGACGCTTTTCATCGCCACATCGAGCGTGAAGACGAGAAGGGAAGTCGGTCCGGCCACCGCGGGAAAGGGCCGGACGCCGAGCACGCATAGAAGGCAGCCGACGAGAGCGGCGGCTTTCACAACGGTGAGCAACGCCGGGGTTGCCAGGGCGCGGATGACACCACTGAGCACATGCAGGTCGATGAGCTCCGGTGGGAGCTGAGAGTAAGTCTGGGTGTCGAAGTCGAAGAGGATCCCGAACCAGATCCCGAACACAGCCGCTCGGAGGATCGCGAGATGGAGAGCGCCGGAGTGTCGGTGGATCACGGTTCCCCCAGGGCGACCGTCGCCACCACATCACACCTCGAGGGTTGGGCTGCCGTAGGCTCGTCGACGACGCAGCGGAGCACCTCTGCTCGACCGGCGGATCCCGCTCCGTCAGCCAGGACGCGGATCGACTCCCGGAGGACACGGATGGCGGTGTCGTCGCCGGCGGCGGCGGCCTCCGCCTCCTGGAGCAGCCTTCCGGAGAGCGCCCGGGGCTCGGTAGTCACATCGCTGCCCGCCAGAAGGAGGCGGCGGCGTTCTTCGGCTTCGTCCACCAGCCACACCTCCCCGTAGCTGACCTGGGAGGCGCCGGCCGTGTACATGTCCCAATGGACGAAGGGGTAGGCGGAGGATCCGGGTCCTACGAACTGGCCGGCGGTCGTGGCGGCGAGCAGGAAGATCACCGCGCCGAGACGCATGCGGCCGATCCCAGCCGCCATGTCGGCGAGAGGCATGTCTCTCCACGCCACCGCCACCAGCCCGCCCACCAGCCACAGTTCGGCCATGCGGGTCGTCCACAGCCACCCGGTGGCATCCATCAGCGGAACGAAGTCACCGACGAGCCGGACGGCGAACAGGACGGCGACACCCAGCAGCCACGTCCGCATCGGCGGACGTCCGGGTCGAGAAGTGGTGGTGCCGTGGTCGGTCATATGCTCCCGTCGGAGGTATCGACAATTGTGACCGGACCTGGAGCGACGTCCTCGACGACGGCCCATTTCCTTTGCCGTCCGTTCGGGCCTGCTGTTAGCCTGAACTTGCCTGCGCCATCGCGCGTGGAGATATCCCTCTGGAGGTAACCCAACCACTCATGTCCACTGAGCAAGAAACCGCGTCTGTCGAGGCTATGGAAGAGTCCGTCGACCAGACGCCCGAGACCCCGGCGGAGGAAACCGCCACCGAAGAGACGACCGCCGAGGTAGCCCAGAACGCGGAGACCGAAGCCGCCCCCGCCGAGAGTGAGGAGACGGAAGAGGCTCCCGCCGAGGCTTCGAACGAAGAGTCGACTCCAGAGGCACCCACCGAGTCACCGGCGCGCGGATACGCCGGCCCCCAGCCGATCGAAGCGCCGAGCATCGCTGACCTGCCCGACGAGATCATCGACGACTTCGAAGCCGCCATCGCCCACACCGTCCTCGAGTTCGACGAAGGCGACATCGTCGTCGGAACCGTCGTGTCCGTCGACGCCGACGGAGCGATGGTCGACATCGGCTACAAGTCCGAAGGTCTCATCCCCACCGAAGAACTGTCGATCCGCAACAACGTCGACCCGTCCGAGATCGTGTCGGTCGGGGAGCGGGTCGAGGCTCTCGTCCTCAACAAGGAGGACGACGAAGGCCGCCTGATCCTCTCGAAGAAGCGAGCCCAGTACGAGCGTGCATGGGGCCGCATCCAGGAGATCGCCGACCGGGGCGAAACCGTCGAGGGCACCGTCATCGAAGTCGTCAAGGGCGGTCTGATCGTCGACATCGGCCTGCGTGGTTTCTTGCCCGCGTCGCTCGTCGACCTGCGCCGGGTCCGTGACCTGGAGCCGTTCATCGGCCAGGAGATCGAGGCGAAGGTCATCGAGCTCGACCGCAACCGCAACAACGTCGTGCTCAGCCGCCGGGCCCACCTCGAGGAGGAGCAGGCCGAGCAGCGCCAGTCCTTCCTCGACGAGTTGCAGGAAGGCGAGATCCGTACCGGAGTGGTGTCGTCGGTCGTCGCCTTCGGCGCTTTCGTCGACCTGGGCGGGATGGACGGTCTCGTCCACGTCTCGGAGCTGTCCTGGCAGCACGTCAACCACCCGTCCGAGGTGGTCAACGTCGGCGACGAGGTGACCGTGAAGGTCCTCGAGGTGGACCGGGAGCGGGAGCGCATCTCGCTCTCCATCCGGGAGACCCTGGAGGATCCATGGGACGTGTTCTCCCGCCAGTACGAGGTGGGCGACATCGTCGAAGGGACTGTCACCAAGACCGTGCCGTTCGGCGCTTTCGTCTCCGTCATGGAGGGAGTCGAAGGCCTGGTCCACGTGTCCGAGATCGCCGTCCACCGGGTCGAGTCGCCGGAGTTGGAGCTCTCCATCGGTCAGAAGGTGCGCGCCAAGATCACCGAGAAGGAAGACGAGCGGCGCCGCATCTCCCTGTCGATCAAGCAAGCCCTGCCCGATTGGGAGGAGCGTCAGGAGCGCGCCCGGGCCGCATCCGGCCAGAGTCGTCCCCGCCGCGAGTTCGAGCGGGAGTTCGGCCCCAAGGAGGAGGAGCCGCCGCCGATGCCGGTGGACGCCTCCCTCGAGGCGATCCTGCAAGAGCTCAAAGAGCGAGGGATCGGAAGACGCTGAGAGAAGGGCCCCGCCAGGGGCCCTTTCTCCAATCCGGTCAATGGCCCGGCAGAACCCTTGTGGAGAAGGCGGCTCCATGTATCCTGCCTGCCGGGTTGGGATCACTCTCAGCGGCCGGACAAAAAAGGTTCAGGCCGGTCTCGGAGACGCCGACATTAGGAGCCGACTGCCAAGTGCCCCGAAGCGGCGTAGGTGCCATCCCGCCGCCGTCAGGCGCTCGGCAAGCAGCGTCTGACAAGTTCACTCAATCGAGTCAAAGGTGAGGAAACTTCATGGGTAGGAGAGCACTGGTTCTGCTCGTTGCACTGATCCTGGCCGGTGTGGCGGCGTTCTCCGTCTACATGTTCGTGAGTGGTATCGAAGACGAGGTGGCGGCCGGGCGCGAGCAGGTCGTCGTCTTCCGGGCCACCCAGGCGGTACCCGAAGGCCAGGACGGCGACCTCTTCCTCCAGACCCCGATGTGGGAGGAGAGCGTCGACGAGACCGAAGACGTCCCCGAGGGCTTCATCCGCTCCGAGGAGGAACTGCGGGCGATCGTCGGCGGCAAGGTCGCCGTGGGCCCCATCGCTCCCAACCAGATCCTCACCGCCGACCAGTGGGTCGAGCTGACAGTCGACATCACCCCACTGGCCGAGCAGATCCCGTCCGGCAAGCAGGCCATCACGATCTCCACCGACCAGGTGCGGGGCGTGAACGGGTTCATCCGCCCGGGTGACCGGATCAACGCCATCCTCACCATCGACATCGAGTTCGACCTGCTTCCCGAGTCCGCTCCGGGATTCGGCATCCCCTCCGGCGACGGCGAAGAGCCCGCCCAGCCCGAAGAGGAGACCGAGGTCGTGACTCTGAGCCGCTACGTCCTCCAGGGAATCCCGGTGCTGGCCGTCGACCGCGACGTGCGTCCCCGGGAGGGGGAGCGTCAGAACGTGACCGTCACCCCCGAGGAGGGTGCGCCGGAAGGCGATCAGACGCCGGCCACGGTGTTCACGCTCGAGGTCGACGCCGAACAGGCAGAGAAATTCGTCTACGCTTTCGAGAACGGATCGGTGTGGCTGACCCTCGTGCCGGAAGACTTCGTCGAAGTCGACACGAACGGTGTCACAATCGAAAACCTGTTCGAGGGCGATCTGGTCCAGGACATCTTCGGGGGCTGATCAAGCCATGTCACTCAGCGAGCAGAATCTTCTAGTCGTCGATGACGACGACGCCTTCCTCGACGAGGCCAAGCGTCTCCTCGATGGACGGCTGCCGGTAGAGCGGTCGCTCGAAGGCGCGCTCGCTGCGATCGAGGGTGGGCAGCTGCGGATGGTGCTCCTCGGCCCTTCGTTCGCCAACGAGGCGTCGATGAACGCCATCCGGGCCATCCACAACGCCGCCCCCGCCCTGATCCTCATCCTCATCGCCCCCGAGGTGACCGCCGACCTGTTGCGGTCCGCGATGCGGGTGGGCATCTCCGACGTGATCGAGGAGCCCCTCGACGAGCGCAAGATCGAAGCGGCGATCGAGCAGTTCGCCGGAGACGTCTTGGAGCGGAGCCGTCGGGTCCCCGCCGTTCCCGCCCAGGAGGACGACTCCGAGGTGGGGAAGGTGGTCGTCGTCACCTCGGCCAAGGGTGGCTCAGGCAAGACTGTTACCGCCACGAACCTGGCTTTGCTCCTCACCCGCCACGAGGGCAAGCGGGTGGTGCTGGTCGACGCCGACCTACAGTTCGGGGACTGCTGCCTCGTCCTGCAGCTCGAGCCGCGGTTCACGATGGTCAACGCCGCCCATGAGATGCACCATCTGGACTCGGCGATGCTCGACTCGCTCCTCACCGAGCATCCCAGCGGCCTCAAGGTCCTGGCCGCTCCGCTCGAGCCGGCCTTCGCCGACGACATCACCACGGCCGGCCTGATGAAGATGATCGAGCTGCTCAAGGAGCAGTTCGACTATGTCATCGTGGACACCGCCTCGATGCTCGACGAGCTCCTGCTGTCGCTGATCGAGGCGGGCGACCAGGTCTTGATGGTCGTCGACATGGACCTCCCGTCGGTGAAGAACGCCAAGCTGGCCTTGGAGACGCTCCGCCTCCTCAAGTTCCCCACCGACAAGGTGCACATCGTGATGAACCGGGCCAACGCCAAGGCCCGGCTCGACGAGAAGGAGATCGAGGCTGCCCTCAAGGCCAAGATCTCTGCCGCAGTGCCGTCCGATGGAGCGGTCGCCGCTTCGGTGAACGAGGGCCGACCGGTGGTCGAGTCCGCCCCGAAGTCGCGGATCGCGAAAGGTTTCGAGTCGGTCGCCGAACTGGTGGCAGGTCCCGTCCCGGAACCCCCTTCAGGTCGCGGCCTGTTCGGTCGAAAGTGATCTGGATGAAAGGACACACTGATGGCTTCACTTTCTGAACGGGTTGCACAGGCCCGGGCTTCTGCCGAAGCGACCGGGTTCGCCAACAATCGGTCCGCTCAGATCAACGAGCTGCGGGGTCGCCTCCACTTCAAGGTGATCGAAGAGCTCGGGCCGACGCTCTACGACCGTCAGATGTCCGACGCCGAGCTGCGGCTCCGCGTCATGGAGATGCTGGAGTGGGCGATCGACCAGGAGCAGGGGATGCCCCTCACCTCGGCCGACCGCCGCCAGCTCCTCAACGAGATCGCCTCCGACGTCCTCGGCTACGGCCCCATCGACCCCCTCCTCAACGACCCGGATGTCACCGAGGTGATGGCCAACGGCCCCTACGACATCTACTACGAGAAGGGCGGCAAGATCCACAAGTCCGACGTGCATTTCGTCGACGACGTCCACCTCCGGAGGATCATCGACAAGATCGTCGGTCAGATCGGACGCCGGGTCGACGAGGCCACCCCGATGGTCGACGCCCGCCTGCCCGACGGGTCCCGCGTCAACGCCGTCATCGCTCCACTGGCGATCGGCGGCCCCTTCCTGACGATCCGTAAGTTCGCCGTCGACCCGTACCAGGAAGCCGACTTGATCCGCTTCGGCACGATGACCCAGCGGGTCGCCGACTTCCTGCGGGCGTGTGTCCGGGGCCGTCTCAACATCATCATCTCCGGTGGTACCGGCTCCGGTAAGACGACCACCCTCAACGTACTCTCCTCTTACATCCCGACGGACGAGCGCATCGTCACCGTCGAGGACGCCGCCGAGCTGCAGCTCCATCAGGAGCACGTCCTCACGTTGGAGTCCCGTCCGCCGAACATCGAGGGCAAGGGCCAGATCACGATCCGTGACCTGGTGCGCAACACCCTGCGTATGCGTCCCGACCGGATCGTCGTCGGTGAGTGTCGTGGCGCCGAGGCGCTCGACATGCTCCAGGCGATGAACACCGGTCACGACGGGTCGCTCACCACGATTCACTCCAACAGCCCTCGTGACACCCTGTCCCGTATCGAGACGATGGTGCTGATGGCCGGCTTCGATCTCCCCGTCCGGGCAATCCGCGAGCAGATCGCTTCCGCCGTGGATCTCATCGTGCACGTGGCCCGTCTCCGGGACGGCACCCGGCGTGTCACCCACGTCACCGAGGTCGAAGGCATGGAGGGCGACGTGATCACCCTCCAGGACCTGTTCCTCTTCGACTACGGAGAGGGCATCGACGAGGAGACCGGCCGCTTCCGGGGCCGCCTCAAGGCCACCGGCATCCGACCCTCGTTCTCCGAAGACCTGGCGGCCCAGGGCATCCGTCTGCCCGCCGACCTCTTCGACCCGGAGCCCTTCGCCCGGCGGGGCGGAGAGATGTCGATGATCCGGTGAGCAGGCTACGTCTCCTCCTGGTTCTCGCGCTGGCTGCGATCGTGGCCTTCCCGGCCGCGGCATGGGCCCAGTCGAGCGAGATCGAGATCGTCGAGGTCAACACGTCCCGCTACGACGAGAACGGGGCGGTGACCATGGTGGTCGGGTTGCGGAACCTGACCGACGTCCTGGATCCGGCGCTCCTCACCGTCACCGCCGAGGGTGCTGGCGTCGAGAACCTCACCGTCGAGCCTCTCGGGTCCTCGACAGTCCCGGTCGGTGTCATCCTCGCCATCGACACCTCGGGCTCCATGGAAGGCGAGCCGATCGCCGCCGCCCGGGCTGCGGCGCGCAGCTTCGTCGAGGCCAAGCGGCCCGAGGACTTCGTGGCCATCGTCACCTTCGACGACCAGGTGCGGGTCCTCCAGGGCTTCACCAACAACACCGACACCCTGCTGGCTCGGATCGACGCCATCGAGGCGGCCGGAGCCACGCTGTTCAACGACGCCATCATCCGGGCCCTGGAGATGTTCGCCCATCCCAGCGCCGCCCAGTTGCAGCCCAACATCATCCTCCTCGCCGACGGGGCCGACAACGGCAGCTCGGCCACCGACGCCGACGTCCAGGCAGCCATCGCCGAGTCGGACGTTCGGATCTTCGGTGTCGCGCTCGAAGCGCCCGACTTCGACCCGGCAGCCGTGCGGCGCATCGCCGAGGCGTCGGGCGGCATGTTCCTCCAGGCTCCCAGCCCCAACGAGTTGACCGCCCTGTACGGCCAGATCCAGCGCGAAATCAACAACGTGCTGGTGGCCCGGTTCAACGTCACGCATTCGGCGCCGGGTGAACTGACCTTCGGTGCCGCCTACGGCGATCTGTCCGCCGAGGCGACTGCCCAGGTGAGCGGGTTCGTGACCACTACCACGGCCCCGGCAGTGACCACGACCGTCAGCTTCCCCGAGGCGCAGACGTTCGTCGTCGAGAGCCGGTTGCCGGCATCGCCCGGAACCCTGATGCTGGTGGCGGCGCTGGCTACCGGCGCTGCCCTGGCACTGTTCGTCTGGATCGTCTTCGGACGCCAGGAAGAGGAGGGCGGGGGAGCCTTCGCCAAGCGGTTGGCGGCATACGGCCGCCGTGGGCCTCAGCAGGAAGAGAAGAGAACGCTTCTCGATCGGCTGCCCTTGCTGCGGCGCTTCTCCCAGGCGGCCGAGGAGCAGGTGCGCCAGCGCGGCCTGCTGTCGGGTGTCAACACGGCCCTGGAACAGGCCAACGTTCCCCTGTCACCGGGTGAGGCGATCTTGGCAGCGGTTGGCATCGCCTTCCTTGCCGGGATCTTCGGATGGCTCTTCTCAGGGCCGGCGGGTGCTCTGATCGTGTTCGCGCTGGTCGTCCTCCTCGTCTTCGGTTTCATCAGTTGGGCGGGGAATCGCGAAAAGCGCAAGTTCGAGGAGCAACTCCCCGACACTCTGGTGCTCTTGGCCACCTCGCTTCGCGCCGGCTACTCGCTCCTTCAAGCAGTGGAGGCTGTCGCTGCCGAGGCCCCCAACCCGACTGCTAGGGAGTTCGGTCGAGCGATCGCCGAGGCGCGACTGGGGCGTAGTGTCACCGAGGCGATGCAGGGCATCACGGACCGCACTCAGTCGAAGGACTTCGAATGGGCGGTCATGGCCATCGAGATCCAGCGGGAAGTCGGAGGGAATCTCGCCGAGGTGTTGCAGACGGTGGCCGACACCATGCTGGCCCGCAACCGGCTGCGCGGTGAGATCCGGGCACTGACTGCGGAGGGTCGGATCTCCGCCTTCGTGCTCGGGGCGTTGCCCTTTGCGATGGCCGGCTTCTTGTGGGTCAGCAACCGGGAGTATCTGACGCCGCTTCTTCAGGAAACCTTCGGCCGGATCGCCATCGGCGTCGGTCTGGTCCTGATGGTGGGCGGCATCTTGTGGCTGCGCAAGATCATCAACATCGACGTGTGAGGCGAAAGTGGATCCTGTACTGATTGTCGGGCTGGTAGCGACCTTCCTCTTCGTCGCCTGCGTCGTGGTGTGGATCGGCAACGGCGTCTTGAGAGCCCAGCAGTCGGCCACTGATCGCCTGGCCGTGTATGGCAAGGACGTGTTGCGTGAGGAGACACTCGCCAAGCCACTCTCGGAGCGGGCGATCGCGCCGGTGATCATCAAAGCCGGCCAAGTGATGAAGCGGCTCACACCGGTGGGCTATCTCGAGAAGACTCAGCGCCGCCTCATGTTGGCCGGGAGCCCCGGCAACCTCGACGCACCGGCCTTTGCGGCAATCAAAGTCCTGACGACTGTTGCCGGCGTGATCTTGGCCTTCTTCGCCCAGGGAGTCGGCGCCGACGGCATGCAGCGCATGCTCCTCTTCGTCCTGCCGATCGTGCTAGGTTTCTTCGGACCAGAAGCGTGGTTGACGCGGAAGGTCGATGAGCGGCGTCTCGCCATGCAGCGGGCCCTTCCTGACGTCCTCGACCTCCTGGTGATCTCGGTTGAGGCAGGACTCGGTTTCGATTCGGCGCTCGCCCGAGTCGTCGCCACGGTTCCTGGGCCGCTGTCGGAGGAGTTCTTCCGCATGCTCCAGGAGACTCGAGTCGGTGTGAGCCGTCGGGACGCGATGCGTCATCTCATGGACCGCACCGACCTCGACGAGTTGCGGTCGTTCCTCCTGGCGATGCTCCAGGCGGAAGCATTCGGTGTGGCGATCGCCCGAGTGTTGCGAGTTCAGGCCGACGAGATGCGGGTGAAGCGTCGCCAGCGGGCCCAGGAGAAAGCCTTTGCGGCGCCGGTGAAACTCGTGTTCCCGCTGGTGTTCTGCATCTTCCCGTCGCTGTTCATCGTGCTGCTCGGGCCAGCGGCGATCCAGATCATGGACGCCTTCTCCGGTCTCTGACACCATCCGGCTTCGTGAGCCGTCTTCGTAACGTCACCATCTGGCACGTCGCGCTCCTAGTTCCTTGGATCGTGGCGGCCGCCAGTCTCCGTCAGCCGTTCAACGACAACTCGTACCTGTGGCACGTGAGAGCCGGCGATCTCCAGATAGCCGAGAAGGCTGTCGTCACCGCTGATCCCTTCTCATTCACTAGGGCAGGGTCGGCGTGGAGAACACAGTCTTGGTTGGCGGAACTGCTCTATTCGCGCCTCGACTCGTGGCTCGGTCTCCAAGCACCGCGGTTGATCGTGACGATCCTGGCAACGCTTCTCTTCCTGCTCATCGGGCTGATCGCTTATCGACGATCCCGGTCGGTGCCGTCGGTCGTTCTGTTTCTCACCGCCTCGGCAATCGTCATCGCCGGCTTTCTCGTTCCTCGACCGGTGATCTTTTCTCTCGCGTTGCTGGCGGCCGTGGTCGTCGCGGACAGCGATCGTCGGATGAGGTGGACGTTGCCCGTGCTCATGTGGGCCTGGGCATCCGTGCATGCCTCATTCGCCCTGGGGCTGGCATATCTGGCTCTGCGGGCAGTTGGCCGGGGCATTGGATGGAAGAGACTGATCGATCTGTTCATCGTCGGGCTTCCGACGCTGGTCACCGCGCACGGGTTGGGTGTGTTCGATTTCCTCCTCGGCTTTTTCACCAACCGTGATGCGTTGGGGTACCTGGATGAATGGGCGAAGCCCGACCTGCTGTCGATCTCGGTGCTGCCTCTGTTCGCCGGGCTGCTGGCTTTGATCTGGTTGAGCGGGAAAGGTCAGCTCGAGCGATGTGATTGGTGGGTCATCGTGCCGTTTCTCGCTCTTGCCTTCAGCAGCACTCGCGCGGTTCCACCTGCCTGGATCGTTTTGTCGCCCATCTTGGGGCGCGTGGATGTACGGTTTCGTTCCACATCGGCGACGCGAC
>DATGOV010000049.1:0-9780 GCA_035305585.1 Acidimicrobiia bacterium
GCGATGTCCTTCCTCGATCCTCTTCGTCGTCACCACCCGGGACCGGTCGCTGGTGCCGTGGGCCGATGAGGTCGATCTGGTGACCCTCGACCGGCTGGACGGTGAGGACGCGTCTCTCCTGGTCGATGCCATCGCCGGCGACGAGGGCCTCGAGCCGGGTCTGAGAGACTCGATAATCCGGCGGGCGTCGGGTGTGCCGTTGTTCATCGAGGAGCTGACCCGTTCTTGTCTCAACACCGACCTCGACGACCCGATACCACTCCGCCTCCAGGAGCTCTTCACCTGGCGGCTGAAGGCACCCCGAGTCGACCTGGAGGTGGTGCAGGTGGCAGCCACGATCGGACCGGGGTTCACCGGGTCCGTCCTGGTCGAGGCCATCGGGGACGAAGAACGTGTCCGCGACCAGATCGAGGTCCTGGTCGACGAGGGGATCATCGAGCCGGGACCGACCGGCGACACCTATCGCTTCCGGCACGCCCTGATGCGGGACGCCGCCTACGAGACCCAGGTGCTCGACGTCCGCAGCGAGACCCATCGCCGCCTGGCGGAGGTGCTGGTGGCACAGGAGGCGGAGCCGGCGGTGATCGCCGAGCATCTGGACCGGGGCGGCCAGCCGGAACAGGCATTGGCGCTCTATCTGATGGCGGGTCAATCCGAGCAGGCCCGTGGTGCCCACAAGGAGGCGACCCGTCTTCTCTCTCGGGCGCTGGAGCTGGTCGAGCAGGTCCGTCCGGGCGAGGATCGCGACCTGCAAGAGCTGACCTTGCGGATGTTGCGGGCTTTGAGCGTCAGCTCCATGCGCGGCTACGCCGCTCCCGAAGTCCAGGAAGACCATCGGGCTGCGGAGCGTCTGGCGGCGAGGCTGGAGTCGCGGCCCGAAGTGCTGCCGTCGCTGATCGCGATCTGGGCCTACTGGCTGACCAGTGGCGACCTGGCCAGCGCCCGCGGGCTTATAGACAGGCTCGAGACCCTGGTGCAGAGACCCGGGTTCGGATGGTTCGAGCCGGAAGTCGCCGGCTCGGCCGGTTGGCTCGACTTCTACCAGGGGGATCTGGAGAGCGCACGGATGCACCTCGAAAAGGCGATGGCGGGGTTCGAGGACCGAGGGGAAGAGGAGAAGGTGTCGCCGTTCTGGCCACTGCCCAACGACCCGATCGCGGTCTCGGAGATCGCCCTCGCCTGCGTGTCGGTGGTGCAAGGCGACATGGCGGCGGGCGCCAAGTGGGAGGAGGCCGCCGTACGTCGGGCGCAAGAGATCGGGTTCCCGCGAGGTCCATTCAGCCTCGCATTCGTGAAGACGTACGCGGCGTGGACCCGCCGCTACCTCGGCGACCACGAGGCGGCTCGCCTGCTGGGCGCCGAGGTGGTCGGCATCGGCCAGAGCTACGGCTACGCCTATTGGATGCTGCTGGGCTCGTCCTACGTGTCGAGTGGGAGCCCGGGCGGGGAGCCGGACAAGGAGTTCATCGAACAGACCATCGAGAACCTGCGCCTACTCGGCCAAGAGGCATTCGCGGCCTCCAACCTCGCCTACCTGGCGGTGGTCCACTCCGAGGAGGGAGACCCCGAGCGGTCGGTGTCGCTCATCGACGAGGCTCTCGAAGTCGTCCACAAGACCGGCGAGCACCTCCACCTCCCCGAACTGCTCCGCAACCGAACCCGGTATGCGTTGGCGGCGGGGGAGAGGTCCGAGCGGGTGGTGGAGGACCTGGAGCAGGCGATCGAGATCGCCGACCGGCAGGGTGCTCGCCTGGCGCGGCTGCGGGCAGCCCTCGACCTGGCCCGATTGCCCGAGGAGCTGCGTCCGTCCGACTGGGACGAGGTGTTGCGTTCGGCGGTCGACGATCTGCCCGGCCCGGTCCCGGAGGCAGAGACGGCTGGAGCGATCCTCTCGGGGAAGGCGTGAGCGGTCGCCGGGTCGTGATCCTGGGTGGTGGCATGGGAGGCCTTGCCACGGCCTGGAGGCTGAGCTCGGGTCCCTGGCGAGACCGGTTCGAATCGATCACGGTCTACCAGCGGGGCTGGCGGCTGGGCGGGAAGGGAGCCAGCAGTCGGGGGAATCACGGCCGGATCGAAGAGCACGGCCTCCATCTACTGCTCGGCTACTACGACTCCACCTTCAGGTTGCTCCGAGAGGTCTACGCCGAGCTGGATCGGCCCCGATCCGATCCAGGGTGCCCCATCAAGACTTGGAGGGAGGCAGTCGCACCGGCTGGAGACGTCGGCCTGGCGGGATCGGCGGGAAGCGGCTGGGACACTTTCGTCACCCGCTTCAGCACCAACGATCGGATTCCCGGTGAGCCAGGCGCCGAGGACGCTCCTCTGCGTCCGATCGATCTCGCCGTGCGCGGCCTACGGCTCCTGGCGGACTTCCACGAGTCGCTGATAGGCACCGACGACCGCGTATACCTCAGCAACTCGCCCGTCCCTCGCCGCCGCGCCGCGACGTTGCCCAGGGCGGTCGCCGCCACTGCCCTCGCCGGAGTGCTCGTCGCAATGAATCGGCTCGCCAACGCAGCGGAGGTCACTGGGGCGGCTCGGCGACTGGCGGCGTGGCGAGACTCGGTGCGACAGCTGGCTCTCGCCGATCGCCACACCCGAGAGACCTGGCTACTGGTCGACCTGGTGGCCGCCAACCTCCAGGGAATGCTGGCGGACCGGTTGACGACCCCCGAGGCGTTCCAGCGGATCGACCACCTCGACTACCGCGCCTGGCTCCGGGGCCACGGAGCCGACGAGGAGACCCTCGACTCGCCGATCGTGCGGGGCATGTACGCCCTGACCTTCGCCTACGAGGGAGGCGACCGGAGCCGACCGGCATTCGCCGCCGGGCTGGGCTTGCAGCTGGCCATGCGGATGCTGTTCGACTTCAAAGGGTCAATTTTCTGGCGGATGACGGCGGGCATGGGAGAGGTGGTGTTCGCCCCGCTGTATCAGGTGCTGCGCGACCGTGGCGTCGAGTTCCGCTTCTTCCACCGTCTCGACGGTCTCGAGGTCGACGGGGATTCCGTCGGCGCCATCCGACTCACGCGGCAAGCGGATCTGGCGGTCGGGTGCTCGGACTACAGCCCGCTCATCGATGTAGACGGTCTGCCTGCTTGGCCGGCGGCGCCCCTCTCCGAGCAGCTGGCGACGGATCCCGGAGATGCCCTCGAAACCCACTCGTGGGAAGGGTCCGGACGCCCGGTGCGACTCGAAGCGGGAAAGGACTTCGACGTGGCGGTGCTGGCGGTTTCGCTCGGGATGGTGCCTCACGTGGCGGAGGACTTGATTCGATCCGAACCGAGGTGGCGTGACATGGTCCAGAACGTGGCCACCGTGGCGACCCGGGCCGCCCAGCTCTGGTTCCGCTCTACCGAGGCCGAGCTGGGATGGGAGGGCCCGGTCGGAGTCACCCTGGCTGGGTTCGGCGACACCTTCGACACCTGGGCGTCGATGAGCCATCTCGTGGAGAGAGAGCAGTGGGACGACGAGCCGCCCCGCAGTCTCGCCTACCTCTGCGGGGCGCTTCGGAAAGGCGATGGTGAATCCGAGGTGTCGAACTCGCTGGTCGAGTTCCTGGAGCGGCGAGCTCGCGTCCTGTGGCCGTCGACCGGCGGCGATGACGGCTTCCGCTGGGAGCTCCTATGGGACGACAAGCAGAGCACAGGGCCGGAGCGCCTGGAAGCACAATACGTGCGGGCCAATCTGGACCCGTCCGATCGATACGTCCAGTCGCTGCCCGGGACCGGTCGGTACCGGATCCCACCTGGGGACACCGGATTCGACAACCTGGCGATCGCCGGAGATTGGACTGCCACCGGGCTAGACGCCGGTTGTATCGAGGCCGCCGTCCGTTCGGGCGTGATGGCGGCGGAGCACATCCTGGCGGGATCGGCCGGCCGATGACCGAGGACTTCGGTGGCGACCTGGGAGCCGGAGTGGAGCTGTTCGGCCTGGTCAGCGCGGCTGCCGTCGTCTCCCGTCATGCCGCCCAAGTCGAGAGAGAGTTGGGACGAGCGAGAGACGTCCCAGATCCCGAGACGCTGCTCGCCGGACTGGCTGCCCTCTTCGCGAGGTACCGGGCGAAGCCAGTCGAGAGCTACGTCGAGTTCCCGTCCGTCCGGCCGGGTGAGACGGTGACGGCGTCGCTGTGGATCCACAATCCCGCTGACACCCCGTCGGGGCCGGTTTCGGTGAGGGCGGGAGGTTTCGTGTCGGCGGAGGGCGACGAGATCCTCCCTCAGATGCTGGTTCCGGAGCCTGCCGAACTCGACGCCGTCGCCCCCGGCGGAAGTGTCGAGATCGTGTGGCGGTTGTCGGTCCCTCCGAACCAGCCGGGTGGTCGCTACCACGGCCTGTTGTTCGCCTCCATCGTCCCGGACGCTCCCGCCGTCGCCCGGGTCCGGGTCGAGCCATGACGACCGCGGTCTCGGACCTGCAGGAGCGGCTGGACTCTTACGCCGACGAGGCCCGGCGCTTCGCCCTCGCCGCGTTGGAGGACTCCGGCTCCAGGTACCTCCTCGAACCGACGTCCGACTATCTGCGCCGTCCGGGCAAGGGCATCCGTCCGGCCTTGTGCCTCGCCACCTGTGCCGCGCTCGGGGCCGACCCCGCCCGGGCACTTCCCACCGCCGCCGCCTTGGAGCTCTTCCACACCGCTTTCCTGGTCCACGACGATGTGGAAGACGAGAGCCATCTGCGAAGAGGGGAGTCCACCCTGCATCGTCGGTATGGGAGGGCCGTGGCGATCAATGCGGGTGACGCTCTGGCCCTGTTCGCCCTGCGCATGCTGGGTCAGAATCGGCGGCTGCTGGGGGAGCGGAACGCAACGCGGATCTGGCACGAATTCGACTACATGGCCGGCCAGACCGTCGAGGGGCAGGCGATCGAGCTCGGCTGGCGCCGGGACGGCGAGATCGACATCACCCCCGACGACTATCTGGACCTGATCATGAAGAAGACCTGCTGGTACACGACGGTCCTCCCTCTTCGCGTCGGTGCCTTGATCGCGGGGCGGAGGGCAGGGTTGGAGCCGCTGGTCCGGTTCGGGTTCTTCCTGGGTGCAGCCTTCCAGATCCGAGACGACATCTTGAACCTCATCGGCGGGGACGCCTACGGGAAAGAACGGTCGGGTGATCTCCGTGAGGGCAAGCGGACCCTGATGCTGATACACCTGCTGCGCGTCGCTACCGACGAGGAACGCCGGCGTCTCGCCAGCTACCTGTCAGGCCCCCGTCGGAGCCCGGCAGCCATCGAGGAGGTGAGGGCGATGCTCGACCGCTACGGAAGTATCGCGTTCGCCGACCGTTTCGCGCAGGGCATCGCCCGATCGGCCGCAGTCGCCTTCGAAGAGGCGTTTGGCGGCGTGCCCGACTCGTCCGACCTGCGGTTCATCGAGGCGATGGTCCCGTTCATGGTGGAACGCGACCGTTGAAGGAGTCCCGGGTAGCCGGCCCTCAGTCGCTGTCGTCTCTCCGCCAGTACGGCACCAGGCTGACGGCTTCCTTGGGCAGCTTCCAGTTGCGACGCACGTACTTGCGGATCGCTTTCATCGCCCGGCTCTCGGCCCCGCCGTACACGTAAGTCGTGACCGGGTCGGGAGCAGCCAGTTGCTGGGCGCATGACTCCAGGAGGTCGGTCGATCCGGGCGCCCGGCCCTTCCGGTGGAGCCAGGTCACCGTCACCGCCTCGCTGGCGGGCACCGGCAACTCGTCTTCAGGACCGTCGACCTCGATGAAGAGGTGGGCGCGACGTCCCTTGGGCAGCGACTCCGCCAGGCAGCAGGCAGCAGGGAGGCCGGTCTCGTCCACGAACGCATACACGTCGGTGACGGAGTCACCCGGCTCGTAACAGATCCTCGGGCCCCACAAGGCGAGCGGGTCGCCGGGCGATGCTTCGCTCGCCCAGCGGGCGGCGTGGCCCCGGTCGGGGTCGTGGCTCTCGTGGAGAACCATGTCGAGGTCGATCTCGTTCTGGTCCGGACGGTGATGCCTGACCGTGTAGTAGGCGCCAACCGGGCGCTGCTCCTTGGGCATTCGCCGAAATCCGGTCCAGGTGAATTCGGTGTCGACCGTCAACTCGTCCATTCCCGGGGGTGGCAGCAGGAGATACAGGAACTGGTCGGGGCCTTTGGGCTGGAATCGGGCCAGATCCTCGCCACCGACGGTGACTCGACGCATTCGGGGTGCGATCTGGCGGTTGGCCACCACCTCCACCACATAGGTGGGGATCTGGTTCATCTGTTGTATCTCGGCCAGTTTGGTAGGCATCGTCTCTTCATCCTGGGTCGGGGGCACGTGTCTTCCAGAGCAGCCAGAGGAAATAGGGAGCACCGATGAGCGCCGTCACCAGGCCGGCCGGGATCTGGCCCGGGGCGATGACTGAACGACCGACGGTGTCGGCCACGCTGACCAGGGAGGCCCCGATCAGGGCGGCGACGGGCAGGACACGACGGTGGTGGCCTCCCACCAGGGCGCGGGCCGCGTGCGGCGCGACCAGGCCCACGAAGCCGAGTACCCCGATCGCCGAAACGGCGGCGGCGGTGAGGAGGGCCGCCCCGACCAGAGCCAGGAGCCGATCGCGACCCAGAGGCTCACCCAGCAGACGCGGCGTGTCCTCGTCGAGCGCCATGATGTCCAGTTGCCGGTGGCCCGCAATGGTCAGGGGGAAGATCGTCACGAGCGCCACCAGGATCGGCACGATCTGGGGGAGGGTTCGTCCGTAGGTGGATCCCGACAGCCACGTGAGCGCCAGGGCGAGATTCCAGGGGTCGGTCATCACCAGAATCACAGTGATCAGCGCCATCGAGCCGAACCACACGCCCATTCCGACGAGAACGAGACGGTCGGTGCCCAGGCCACCCCGGGCCGACAGGGCGTAGACGGCGGCGAAAGCCACCAATGCGCCGATGGCGGCCGCCACCGTGACGGTCCACAGGCCCGCCCCTGGCAGATAGATGATCACGGCGACCGCCCCCAACCCGGCTCCGCCACTGATCCCGAGGAGGCCGGGTTCGGCGAGGGGGTTGCGGGTCACGCCCTGCACGACTGTCCCGGCCACAGCCAGCGCCGCTCCGGCGAGGAGGGCGCTCAGGACCCGGGGGAGGCGGGCGTCGAGGACGAACATGAGCCCGGCGCTGGCACTCTCCTCGATCCAGTTGGCCAGGTCCCCCATCAGCACCCAGGTGTCGCCGCCCATCATCCCCACCAACGCGGCGGCAACGGTGATCCCGACGGCCGCTGTCGTTACCAGGATGAACCGACGTCGGCTGCGGACACCGGCTCCGGCGCCCGGTGAGGGTGGCGTACGGCCGGAGTCGCGGTGACGACTTGCGATCCAGACGAGGACGGCGGCGCCGAAGATCGACGTGACGACCCCGGTGGGCACCTCCACCCCGTACCTGCCCCCGAGGAAGGCCCGTAGCAGGACATCGGCTGCCAGCACGACGAGCACCCCGGCCAGCGCCCCCAGCGGCAGCAGCATTCGATGGCGGTTCAGTTCGGGAATGTGTGCCACGGCCAGGCGGACGAGGGCGGGGGCGGCCAATCCGACGAAGCCCAGCGGTCCGGCGATGGCGACCGAGCAGGCAGTGAGGAACACGGCGAGCACGATCAGAGACGCGCGGGCCCTGCCCACCCGGAGACCCAGGACCGTTGCCGTATCGTCTCCGAGGGCCAGCAGGTCGAGTCTGCGGCCGGCGAACAGGCATGCGGCCAAGGCCACCACCAGGAGCGGCGCCATGCGGGCGACACCGGCGAAACCTGTCTGGGCGATGTTGCCCGCCCGCCACGCGTAGAGGCCCACGGTCCCCTCGGGGTCGAGGATCAATAGGAACGTCGAGGCGGAGAACAGCGCCATGCCCAGGGCCGAACCGGCCAGCACCAGGCGAGTCGGTCCGGTGGCACCCGCAGAGGACAACCCCAGCACGATCCCCGCCGCCACCAGCCCGCCGACGAAGGCGACGGCCCCGGAAGGGATGACGGGAAGGGAGATCCCGAGCGAGGTCGTGGCGACGACGGCGAAGTAGGCGCCCGCATCCACCCCCAGTGTGTCCGGAGCCGCCAGGGGGTTGCGGGCGACGGACTGGAGGATCGTGCCGGCGAAGCCGAGGGCGACGCCGACCAGAACCCCGGCCACGAGCCGGGGGAGACGGGAGGCGACCAGGACGGCTGCGGTCTCGTCGGCGCCTTCGCCGGTGAGGAGGGCCAGGAGGTCGGACAGGCCGACATCCGAACTGCCCTGAGTCAGATGGATGGCCGCGATCGCCGTGACGGCAGCCAGACCCACGGCGAAAACCAGACCGACCCGGACCCGGCGGACCGGTTGGGTCATCTCGGTGCCCGGGTCGGTGATGGTGGTCACGGGGTCAGAGCCGGTCGGCTCAGCTGGTCAGTGCCTCGACGGTTGCGTCCACGAACTGTTCCACCGACAAGGGCCCACCGAACATCCAGATGCCATCGGGCAGGCGGTGCACGTTGCCGTTCTGCACGAATGGCAGGCCTTCCCAGATCGGATTGCCGTCGAGTTCGGCGATGGCGTCGACCTCGGCCGCGTTCGTGTAGTAGGTGAATTGGACGTCCCCGAGGTTGGTCAATCCCTCGACGTCGGTGATGGCCAGGCCGTAGTCGGCATCGCCTTCCAGGTCCCAAGCGTTGACGAGGCCCATCTCCTCGGCCACCGCGCCCATCAACGAACCGGCCGTGAAGGCCCGGATGCTGACGTTGTTGCCGTCCATCCAGGCGTCCGCCAGGGTGAAGGGCTGACCCTCCAGCCCGGCGTCCGCTATGGCCTGAGCCCCTTCGGCGATGGCGGTGTCGACCCGTTCCACGAGGGCGTCTGCCTCGGCCTCCTTGCCGACGGCCTGGGCGACGAGGCGGATGTTGTCTCTCATCTGATCGACCGGGCGCTCGGCGGCCGCCGCCCGCACCACCAGGACCGGCACCAGTCCCTCGATCTGCTCGATGATGTTGGCGGGCAGGTCCGTGGTGGCGACCACGAGGTCGGGCTCCAGGGCCACGAGGGCGTCGATGCTCGGCTCTCCCCGCAGACCCACATCGACCACGCCTTCGTCCAGCTGAGCTGCGCTGACCCAGGCGGTGTATCCCTCGACGTCGGCGACACCCACCGGCATCACACCGAGGCTGATGAGGTTCTCGATCACACCCCATTCGAGACCGACGACCTCGCTGGCGGGGGCGTCCAGTGTCAGTTCCTCGCCCCGGGCGTCGGTGATGGTGATGGGTCCGGACGTTGCGGTCGTGGTTTCCGGCTCGGCGCTGCCGGCGGCCGTGGTGGTCGCCCCTTCCTCCACACTTCCACAGGCGGAGAGGAGGAGGCTGAGGGCGGCGAGCAGCGACAGAAGGTTACGGGATCGCATTCGGGGTCTCTTTCTCGTCAGGAGTGGTTCCGGCGACCGAGGGGTCGCACGGTCAGTGATCCGGTGATCGGGTCCGGTGCCACGGCCACCGGTATGCCGTAGACCTCGGTCAGATGGGCCGAGGTGAGGACCTCCTCGGGAGGTCCGGAGGCGATGAGCCGGCCGCAGTGGACCAGGGCGAGTTGATCGGCCAGGGCCGCGGCCTGGTTGAGGTCATGGAGGACGATGCCGACGGCCACGCCGTGATCGTCGGCCAACTCCCGCACCAGATCGAGGATCTCCACCTGATAGCGGAGATCGAGATGGGCGGTCGGCTCGTCCAACAGCAGCACCTCGGTGTCTTGAGCCAGGCAGGTCGCCAGCCAGACACGCTGGAGCTCTCCTCCCGAGAGTTGGTCGGCGCTGCGATCCGCCATGGCGGT
>DATGOV010000050.1:0-11310 GCA_035305585.1 Acidimicrobiia bacterium
GAAGGAGGCCATGTGGCCGCCCATCGAGACGTACACCATCCCGTGTTGTTCGGCGACCGCCATCTGGGCAGCTGCCGAGGACCCGGGATAGCCGCCCAGCACGAGGTCGACTCCGTCGACCGTGATCAGCTTCTCGAGAAGCGACACGGCCTGGCCGGGGTCCGAAGCGTCGTCTTCGATGATCAGTTCTACCGGACGGCCGAGGAGCCCCTCGTTCTCGTTCCAGTACTCGACCATCGCCTGGTACCCGTCCCGGACGAACACGCCGGTGTCGGCGAACTCGCCGGTGAGCGGGAGAGCGGCGCCGATCACGATCGGGTCACCCGACGGGCCCTCCGCTTCTGGTTCGGTGACCTGCGTGTCGGCGGTTGTCGTGTCCGTAGCCTCAGGCGGGGTCGTCGCCTCGGTGGTCGGCGTCTCCGCCTCCGCCGACGTGGTCGTCGTCGCCCCGTCATCGGCCAGGCCGCAGGCGGCCAGGACCAAGGCCAGGACGGCGACTATCGCGTTGAATCGTTTCATCGCGGATCCCTTTCCTCCTCTCTCTGTTCCGGTTGGTTCTCGTCCGAAGACGGGCGGGAAAGACTCTCGACGGTGAGGCGGAGGTGGTGGGTGAGGAGATCTACCGCCTCGTCGTGGCGACCCCCGGTCGCCGCCTCGTACAGCCGCTCGTGCTCGTGCTTGACCTCTTCGGGCCCGCCCCGGGGGGCGATGGACAACTGCCGGTAACGGATCGAGTGCTCGGCGAGCATGTCGACGAGGCGAAGCAGCCATGTCGAGTCGCACGAGGAGAGGAGCGCCTGATGGAAGGCCCGGTGGCGCTCTTCCATCTCCAGGACCTGGTCCGGCTTGCGGTCGAGGACGTCGATCAGCGCGGAGAACGCATCGTCGACCCGTTGCCGCCATCCCGAATCCGCCTGCAACAGGGAACGTCGGAAGGCGAGCGGCTCCAAGAGCTCTCGGACCTCGTAGACCTCGAGCATGTCCCGGGTGGAGACGGGCGCCACCCGTGCCCCCCGCTGGGGCACCAGTTCCACCAGACCGGTGCCGGCGAGACGCTGGAGAGCCTCCCGCAGCGGCGTCGGGCTGACCTGCCACTTGTCGACCAGGTTGGCGACCACCAGCTTCTCGCCGGGCGCCAGCTCCCCGGACAGGATCGCTGCCCGCAGCTTCTCGTCTACCCACTGGCTGCGGGTAGGAGGCACACCTCGATCGGACCTATCGGCTTGCACGCGGGCGGGAGCCTAGGACCGCAATATTTGATTTTCAATAGATTCCTGCGGAAAAGGAGTCGGAACCCTGAGTCTCGTACCGACAGAATCGATTGACGGCAGTCTTCTAGACTTCTAGTTTTCTGACATGCCCCGCTACCAGCAGATCGCCGACGACCTGCGATCCGAGATCCTGGCGGGGCGATACGCTCCCACCCAGCGGCTTCCGAGTCAGAAAGAACTCGCCAAGCGGTGGAAGACCACCATCATCACGATCCGTCGAGCGATCGCCGAACTGCAGGAGGAGGGCTGGCTCCGCGTCGAACATGGGACGGGCACCTTCGTCGGCGACCCCGGACGCTACGCCGATCTCTTCCACCTCGCCAGCTTCGAACAGGACCTGGCGGCTCGGGGGATTTCGGTGACCAGCCATCTCGTCTCGGTGGACCGGTCCGACGATGCAGAAGCGGCTTCGGTCCTCGGACGGACCGAACCGGCAGGACTCGTGCGGGTCGTCCGATTGCGGTCGATCGGCGATCGACCGTTCCTCTACCAAGAGTCGTTCATCGCCGCGGACGACGAGGCGAAGGCACTCGCCTACCAAGGCCAGCCCTCCCTCTACACCTTTCTGCGGGAGTCGCTCGGGCTGATCGTCGCTGGGTACACAGAGGACATCGCCTCGACGACACTCGACGGCGAAATCGCCGACCATCTCGCCCTCGAACCCGGCTCGGTGGGGTTACGCAGCGTGCGAACCAGTGTCGATTCGTCGGAGGCCCCCGTCGTTTACGACAGGGCCTACCTGCCGTCCAGTCGAGTCCGGCTCCGGGTGGAGCGGTTCGGGGTTCGGGTGAATCTGCAGTATCTGCCCACTCTCGATTTCACTGAGGCGAGCACCGGGCCTCAGGAAGTGGGAGGGGCCTGACCCGTGGCACCGATCCTCTCCGTAGAAGGACTCGTCAAGGACTATCCCGGGGTACGGGCCGTCGACCGGGTGAGCCTCGAATTGGAGGCCGGCGAAGTCCGCGGCCTCGTCGGCGAGAACGGTGCCGGCAAGTCGACGCTGATAAAGCTCCTCAGCGGTGCCGCCCGTCCCGACTCGGGCACGATCGTCGTCGACGGCTCCCCTCGGGTCTTCCACTCGACTGCCGAGGCGCAGCAAGCGGGCATCGCCACCGCCTATCAAGAACTCGCGCTAGTGCCGGATCTGTCTGCGGCCGAGAACGTCTTCGTCGGGAGCGGGTTCCCGACCCGCTGGCGGCTCTTCGTCGAATGGCAGACGCTCCGGCGGCGCGCCCGAGAACTCTTCGCCGACATCGGCGTCGAGCTCCCGATCGAAGCTCCCGTCCGCGACCTTTCGCCTGCACTGCAGGCGATGGTGGGGATCGCCCGGGCGCTGGCGCTGGACGCCAAGGTCCTCATCCTCGATGAGCCAACGGCGTCGCTCACCGATTCGGAGGTCCAGCAGCTGTTCCGAGTCGTCGAGAGGCTGAGCGCACGTGGAGTGGCGGTTCTGTACGTGTCCCATCGCCTCGAGGAGATCTTCGAGCTCTGCGACCGGGTCACGGTCATGCGAGACGGGCTGGTGGTCGCCACCGACGACATCGACGAGACCACCGTCGACCGCGTCATCGAGCAGATGGTCGGCCGTCGCGTTGATCAAGCGTGGCTCGCACCAGGACGCGAACCGGGCCGAATCCTGCTCGAGACGAGGGATCTCTCGAGTACCGAGGTCCACGGCATCTCGCTCTCCGTCCGGGAGGGTGAGATAGTCGGCATCGCCGGGCTCGTCGGAGCGGGCCGGTCGGAGCTGTTGGAGCTCCTCTATGGGACCCGCACCCCGACCTCGGGCGAGATCCTCCTCGACGGCGAGCCCGCCAGGGTCGACTCTCCTCGGCGGGCGCTGGCGGCCGGGGTGGCCCTCCTCCCGGAGGAGCGTCGGAGCTTGGGACTCGTCCTGTCGGACTCGGTCCGCTCCAACATCACCGCGTCGATCCTGGATCGGTTGACACGTGGACGTTGGCTGGTGAATCGGGCGCGGGAACAGGCGATCGCAGACGAGTACATCGAACGTTTGGCGATCCGCACGAGCCACCCCGCCCAGCCGGTCGAGCAACTCTCCGGCGGCAACCAGCAGAAGGTCGTGTTCGGACGGTGCCTGACCATCTCCCCGAGAGTCCTGTTGCTCGACGAGCCGACACGAGGAGTCGATGTCGGCACGCGAGCCGACATCTACCGGCTGGTGCGGGGACTCGCAGACGATGGCTGCGGAGTCCTGGTCGCCTCGTCGGATCTCGGCGAGCTCGTCGGCATGGCGGATCGCATCGTCGTGATGCGGGAGGGGCGCCAGATCGCGGAAACGGGGGGAGACATCGACCTCGAGCAACTGCTGGCCTATTGCTATGGAAGGGACGGGGCATGAGCCAGCTCGCCTCGCCGAAGACCTCACCGACGTCACGCGGGCCGGTGCTACCCCGATACGGCACCCTCCTCGGATTCTTCGGCATCCTCGTCTTGTTCGCTGCTCTGAAACCGGGAGTGTTCCTCTCCCTGACCAACTTCCGCAACGTGCTCGAGCAGGTCGCCATCCTCGCCATCGTCTCGTGCACGATGACCGTCGTCATGGTCGTTGGCGATTTCGACCTGTCAGTCGGTTCGTTGGCCTCTCTGGCCGGAGTCACCAGCGCCATCGTGCTCGTCGGTAACGGGAGCACCCCGCTGGCCGTCCTCGCGGCTGTCGTCGTGGGTTTGGCCGCCGGAGCGGTCAACGGGTTCCTCGTGGCGTACCTCGGCCTCCATGCATTCATCGCCACGCTCGCGACGATGACTGGTCTCCGTGGCCTAGCCCTGTATGTCACCGACGGGTCGACGGTGTTCGGCCTACCCGCGCCGTTCCTCACCATCGGCCAGGGCGCGATCGGCCCGGTACCGATTCCTGTGGTGATCGTCTTCGGCGTGGCACTCGTCTGCTGGCTGGCGTTGACCCAGACCACGTTCGGGCGTCGCTGGTACGGGATCGGCGGCAATCCGGAGGCGATGTTCCTCGCCGGCATCGACGTGCGGCGGCTCCGGTTCAGTACCTTCGTCGTTTCTGGTGTTGGAGCTTCTCTGGCGGGAGTCGTACTCACCAGCCGGTTGGCGTCGGCTCACCCCCTGGCTGGCGACCCGTTGATGCTGACGTCGATCGCCGCCGTCTTCATCGGCATGACCATGTTCAAGAACGGCCGGCCGAACCTGCCCGGCACGCTCGTCGGTGTCCTGATCTTGGGGGTGCTCAACAACGGGTTGAACATCCTCCAGGTCAACACCTACCTGCAGCAGGTCCTGACCGGGGGGATCATCATCCTCGCCGTCCTGGCGTCGGGCATCAGGAAGAGGCACCGATGAGCGCGAGCCTGCGCCGCGAGCTGATCGGCGGTCGGAGGCAAGGCCGGACGAGCCTCATCGGCTATCTCCCGGTCGGGTATCCGACGCCGACCCGCTTCCTCGAGTTGGTCGAGGCAGCATCATCGGCGGGGATCGACGCCCTCGAGTTGGGGCTGCCGGTCGCAGAGCCCGAGTCCCTGGACGGGGAGGGGCCGATCATCCGCGAAGCCTTGGCAGTGGCTTCCGCGCAGTGCGACTCCGAGCTCGGGTTCGAGTTGCTGGCAGAGGTTCGCAGTCTCGTTGCGGTCCCGTTGGTCGCCCTCATCTACAGCGCCGAGATCGAGGAGACTCCCATAGGCCGGTTCCTGGAATCCTGCAGGTCCGCGGGCGCCGACGCCGTCTTGGTTCCCGATCTGCGCATCGAGTCGCAGCTCGATGTCGCTCTGGAGGCGACCAGCGTCGGTCTCGAAGTCGTTGTCTTCCTGGCGTCGCCGAACCAGGGACATCTCGTGCGCGAGCGATCCGGTGGGCTTGTCGGCTACCTGGCGTCGTCGACGGGCAGTACCGGAGGTCACCTCGACCCCGACACTGTCTCCCGCCGGGTGGCGAGGCTGCGACAAGAGGCGCCGTCCTTGCCGCTGATAGTCGGGTTCGGCGTGTGGAGCACGAGCGACGCGGTGGCAGTGGCCGAGGCCGGAGCCGACGGCGTTGCGATCGGCAGCGCCCTCGTTCGATCGGGGAGGGATGGCCCTGGGCACATGGGCGAGCTCGTCCGTGCTGCCAGCTCGGCGCTTCGAGACGCGGAGGGAGCATATGGCACGTGACGTGATCGTGGCCGCCGACATCGGCACCACCGGAGTCAAGGTGACACTCGTGACAGCGGATGGGGAAGTGGTCGCCCGCGGCTCCGGCTCCTACACGACGGGATCCATGATCAGCGGCAGCCACGTCGAGCAGCACCCGGAGGAATGGTGGGAGGCCACCGTTGCCGCCGTCCGATCCGTCCTCGAGGACCGTCATCGACCGATCGCACTGGCGCTCACCGGCCAAATGCAAGACGTCGTCCTGTTGAGGGGCGACGACGTGCTTCGTCCGGCCGTGTTGTACTCGGACACCCGGGCGCAGACCGAGGCGGAGTCGATCCACGCCCGACTGGGACCGGGAGTCTGGGAACGAACAACGGCCAATGAGCAGGACGCCAGCTCCATCCCCGCGAAGCTGCTGTGGCTGCGGCTCCACGAACCCGATGTGGTGGACCAGGCCGATCGTCTTCTCCTCGGGGCCCACAGCTACGTCGCTTGGAGAGCTTGCGGCGAAGCCGTCTGCGATCCGACAACCGCTTCGACGACCGGGCTCTTCGACTTCGAGGCCGGCGACTGGTTCGCGGCGGCAATGGAAGTCGCCGAAACGTCACCCGCCCTGCTCCCCGGCTTGCACGAGCCGTATGAAACGCTGGGCGCGCTCCGGGTGGAAGCAGCTGCCGAGCTCGGGTGCCCGGCCGGCATACCGGTGGTGCACGGACCAGGCGATGCGTCGGCAACGAGTCTGGGAGCAGGCACCGGAGCTGTCGGCGACAGCTTCGTCTATCTCGGCACGAGTGGCTGGGTGGCGACCGTCACGGCGGGAGAACGCGCCGATCCGGGGACGGGGATCTTCACGCTGCGCCACGTGGAACCCGGCCAGACTCTGAAGATCGGGGCGATGGTCAGTGTGGGAGCGAACCTGGCGTGGGCGAGACAGGAACTGTTGGGCGATGTCCCATGGTCCCGTGTCGACGAGCTGGCGGCGGGTCACGGCCCCACGGGCCTGATCTATCTCCCGTATCCGGCGGGCGAGAGGTCCCCTTTCCGTGACCCCAGTGCCAGGGCAGGGTTCTTGGGGATCGGAAGCGACACAACCCAGGCCGACCTGATCCGGGCGGTGATGGAGGGCATCGCCTACAGCCTCAGAAACATCGAGCGGACCATGACGCCGGACGCCAAGGGAACCCTCGTGGTGGGGGGAGGCGGATGCCGGTCAGACGTGTGGTGCGAGATCCTCGCCGCGGTCTTGGGTCGGCCCCTCGAACGGATCGGCGACCTGGAAGACGTCGGCGCGCTGGGGGCGGCGGTGACGGCGGCTCGGGCTCTCGCCTGGTCGTCGGCCGACTGGAAGTTGGGGCTGCGGACGCCGAGCGACCGGTTCGAACCAGATCCCGACGAGGTGGCCTCCTACCGCCCTCTCGCCGAGCTCCACGCCCGTGTGCAACCACAGATCCGTGATCTCACCCGAGACCTCCACCACATACGGCAGTTCCTCCGGGAAAGCGACGAACCAACCGACGAAGGAGAACCATGACCCGATTCCTGAGATACCGGACTGCACCTCTGATGGTGCTTCTGCTCGTGCTGGCGGCGTGCGGCGGCGGATCCGGCGGATCACCCGAAGGTGAAGGGGGCGACGCTGGCGACCGCACCATCGCCGTCGTCACTCCATACATGGCGAACGACACGACGCGTCTCGTGATCGAGCTCTTCGAAGAGCGGGCGACCGAACGAGACTGGACCGTGGGGGTGACGGACACGGCCGGCGACTTCGACCGCCTGGTCGGCGCGATCCAAGATGCGGTGTCGAGCGAAGTCGACGCGATCGTGCTCGGTATGGGCGAACCGGAGCAGATGACCGCGGGCCTCAACGCCGCCGAAGCTGCGGGTATCCCTGTGTTCGCCATCGACGCCGCTGCCGCTCCCGGGGTTCTGGTCAATGTGACCTCGGACAACGAGGCTCTCGGCCGGATGAGCGCCGAGGACCTGATCGAGCACATCGGCGGTGAAGGGCCTGTGGTGCTGTTCACCCACGACCCGCATCCCGGTGTTCGCGCCCGGGCGGCGGCCGCGGCCGAGACCTTCGAGGCGGCAGGCATCGAGATCCTCGACAAGCGGCACATCGAAGTACCCGGTCCGGTCGACAACGCCCGGACCCTCACTCAGGACCTGCTCGTGAGCCACAGCGAACCGGGATCGATCGCGGGCATCTGGGCGGGCTGGGATGAACCCGCCCTGGGGGCAACCCAGGCGATCGAGGCCGCCGACCGCGGCGAGATCGCCGTGGTGGGAATCGACGGGACTGATTTCGCCTTGGAGGAGATCGGAAAGGGCGGGCCTTTCAAGTCGACCGTGGCCCAGGACTGGGAGGGCATCGCCGCGCTGACCGCCGAGCTCATCGAGAACTACTTCGACGGCGAAGAACCCGAACAGGACCAGTACACCCTGCCCGGCAAGCTGCTCACGGCCGACGACGCCGAGTGAGGAACAACCCGTGCTCGTCCGGCTCCTGCGACCCACTGCAGAGGAGCCGGACGAAACGGGTCGAAGTCTGATCAGCCGAGGAACCGCTCGGCGAACGCCTCGACGACCGGGCGTCCCTGCGGCGGCCACCCGCACATCATGTAGCTGAACCCGGCTTTCTCCAGGGCCTCGATGCGGGCGGCGATCTCGTCGTGGCTGGGCTCGAGCGACAACGACGACGCCCGCCGGAGGGTGGCGGGATCCCGCCCGGCTCTCTCGCACAGTTCGTCCATCAGCCGCGACTTGCGGATCAGGGTCTCGGTGTCGCCGCCGCAGTGCCACACGTCGGCGTAGCGGGCGGCGATCGGCATCATCCGCTTCTCCCCCGACGCCCCGATCCACAGCGGCAACGGCTGCTGCACCGGCTTCGGGTTCAAGGTGGCTTCCCGGACCTGGAAGTAGCGGCCTTCGAAGGTGAAGCCGTCGGTGGTGAGGAGGCCCTTGACGATCTGGACCGCCTCTTCGAAGGCGTCGACCCGCTGCGGCGTCGGCAGGAACTCGAGCCCGAGCTCACGGTGCTCCTTCTCGAACCAGGAAGCGCCGTAGCTCAGCTCCAGCCTTCCATGGGAGGCGTGGTCGATGGTCAGGGCCTGGGCGGCATACACCGCCGGATGGCGGTAGGTGAAGCCCGCCACCATCACACCGAGGCGGATGCGTTCGGTGACACCCGACCACGCCGCCAGGGTGGTCATCGCCTCGAAACACTCCCCCGGCCCTTCCCCGTACATGGGCTGGAAATGGTCGAAGCCCCAGACCCCGTCGAAGCCGAGCTCCTCGGCGAACTGGACGCGGGACACGTTCTCGTCCCAGGACATTCTTTGCTGAGCTACATCGAGACCAAAGCGCATGCCCCGTGTCTACCAGGGTGGCTGTCCCTGGCGGACATCCCCCCTGATGGAGACGGTCGGCCCGTGATCCTCAGTCGGGTAGGAGCTTCTTGAGCGCTCCCAGGTTGACCGCCCAGCCGACGCCGAACGCCTTGGCGGTGAGCAAGGGCGCGTCGGGGTTCCAGTAGGCGGACCGGATGCGCTCCGTCGTGGGCATGCGGAAGTCGTACGGGACGAACTCCGCCACCTTCCCATGCCACGTGCGTTCCTTGGCTGGCTTCTTGAGCTCCTGCACCACCGCCACCACGCCGATCACGAGGAGGACCAGCCGCCACAGCTGACGGAGGGTGAGTCGTCGCTTCTTCTTTTTCTCCGTCGTCTCGTGTGGTTCGCGCATCGGACCAGCGTATCGACGGCCGGGACCCATGACGAGCGTCCGTCCCCTGGATGCAGCGGACGTCGCAGGATTCGGAGATACGGAAACGGATACGTCCGCCCGGGAACATCCACCCTCAGCGGCGGCGGGACATCCGACGAGCTCGCCAGCCGGCGAGGGCGAGGACCACACCCGCCCCTATCGACAACGCCGGCCACCGCAGCCCTTCCAGACCCGAGGGTGGCGACTCGGCAGCCATCGGTGTCGTGGAGGGGTTCGGCGGCGCCACCGAGGTCGGCGTGGGGGGAACGGTGGTGGAGGTGGTGGCTGTCGTGGTGGTCGTGGTGGTCGTAGACGTCGTGTGTGGCGGGGAGGTGGTGTCGGGGACCGATGTCTCCGTTGTCGAGGTTCGGGCGGCGTGGACTCGGGGTGCGATCTCTTCCAGGAGCACCGGGTAGAAGGCGTCGCCCGGACAGGAGGTGTGCGACATGTCCCGATGGCCGGCTATCGGCGTGGCCGTCACCTCCGTGCCTTCGGGCCAACGGTTGGAGCCGCGGCTCACGAACCCGACCGAGGCTCCCGGGCCAGTGTCGATCTCGTAGCGGTCGGCCAGCCAGGCGAGAGTCAGGACCAGGGCCTCCTGCGCTTCGGGCGTCGGCAGCTCGGCGGTGAAGTCGCCGATCAGACACACCAGCTGGCTGAAGCCTTGGTTGCCGCCGGTGGCGTCGCCCCGCACCGGCCCGTCGAGGGAGCCGGCCCTCCCCTCCCACACCTGCCCGTAGCGGTCGATGAGGAAGTTGTAGGCGATGTCGGGCCAGCCCTTCTCCCGCACGTGGAAGGCCCGGATGCCTCCGAGGATGGCGGGCACGTCTGCTTCGGAGTGCTGGGTGTTGCCGGCCGTGTGGTGGACGAGGAGGAAACGCACCTCCTCGGCGACGAGTTCGCCGGCGGGCTCGGCGTCGGTCCATTCGGACCGGGGCCTGACGACCAGCCCCGGATACACCTCGCGGACTGCTTGCGGCCATAGGAGCCAACGCCGCGTCAGCAGCACCCGGTCATTCCCCTGTCCAGCCGACGAACCTCGAGTAGCACTCGTGGCCGAGCTCCCCGATGGCTCGGCAGTGGCCGTCGGCTTCGGACTTCGTGAGGAACGACCCGCTGTAGACGGCCCAGTAGCCCGGGTTGAGGCTCGGATACAGGTCGCTCAAGAGCACGTCGGCCCAGTACCCGGTGTCGATGAGAAAGTCGAGCGCCCGGTCGTAAGCCCGGTCGTAGTCGAACTCGTCGGTCGGCAAGGAAGCGACGATCACGGTCCAGAACTCGAAGGCCTCGTATTCGGGAAGGTCGTATGTGTAGACCTCGCACTGCGGCTCCGGGTAGCTTGGCGAGGCGATCATGGCGTCGGCGACCGGCCGAAGGAAGTCGGACGAGAAGATCTGGGGCACGAGCTGCACCCCGGTGTTGGCTTCGAGGCTCGTGGCCACGCCCACCACTCCCCCCGAGGCATTGAGTGCCGGCCCGCCGCTGTTGCCCCTGTCGATCTGGCCGTCGGTGCGGATGAAGTTCCGGTACCCGCCCTCGGAGCCGAAGCTCAACACGTTGCCGGGAGTCACCGTGAAGTCGCCGCCCGGCGCCGGATACCCCAGCGTGACGATGTGATCGCCTTCGGCGACCGTCGCCGTCGGTGCCCAATCGAGATACACGTCGAACTCCCCCTCCACCTCGATGACGGCCACGTCGGGCTGCTGTGAGGCACCGAGCACCCGGCCCTCCAGCACCTCGCCGGTTCGGGAGCGCAGCGTAGGGGTGGAGTCGACGTCGATGACGTGCTGGTTCGTGACCAGATGGCGAGACGAGACGGCGAAACCGGACCCGTAGCCGACGAAGCCGCAGCCGGCCACTTCGACCTTTCACACCGCATCGCCGAACTCCCGCGCCAGCTCGGACGAGCTCAACTCCGTCGGCGCCGTCGAGGACGGAAGCGAAGTTGCCGGGACCGTCGTCTCCGCCGAAGGCTCGGTGGTCGTGGTCTCGGTCGCCTGAGACGTCGAAGGGACGGACCCCGCCGCCTCGAGCCCTGCCCCTCCGTCCAGGTACCAGACGGCCGCCGCCACCACCCCGGCGCCGATCAGCAACCCGGCGATCACGAAGAGGATGGCGCCGGTTCGGCGCGGCTTTCCTTCCACGGGCTTTCCGCACGCGGAACA
>DATGOV010000051.1:0-3089 GCA_035305585.1 Acidimicrobiia bacterium
GGGATGTACAGCGGCGTGAAGGCGACCGTGTTGTTGTCCGGGTTGTAGTACCAGACCAGCGCGCCGTTGGGCGTGTAACGCTCGCGGAGGCGGCCGTTGACGCGGACCTCGATCGCGTTCGGGTCGGCCGGCTCGCCGCGCAGCCGGAACGCGCTGTCGTAGCCGAAGGCGCCCTCGGACATCTGCAGGAAGGCCTCGTCCCACCGGGGATCGTCCATGTCCATGCAAATCTCCACGTGGATGCCTCCGGTCATCTCGGTCGCGGCGAGGCACCGCGGGCAGGCCATGGCCGAGCCCATGTTGGAATTACAGGAGGTCTCGCCGCCGCTGATCATGTGGACCTTGACCGTGTCCTTGGCGCTGGTCGGCTTGAGCTTCTGGAAGAAGTCCACGTAGTCCGGCACCGGATCGGTGCTGTCGCTGTCGTTCTCGTCCGTCACGCCGATGATCGAGAGGGCGGCGTCGCGGCGCAAAAAGCCCATGTTGCCGTCCTGCTCGAGCGGCGTGTTGATCCACGGATCGGAGAGCGCCCGCTTGGCCGCCTCGAGCACCGCCTCTTCGAAGTGGCAGGTGCCGACGAGCACGTTCTGGGCGAAGACCGCCATCAGCTCGTCCTTCGGCATGGTGGACTTGAGCAGGCGCGGACGGCCCTCCGAGACCGAGGGGAAGAGCCGGCCGTTCTCACCGCCGTTGAAGCCGCCGGGGCAGCTGCCGCTGGGGGTGAGGCCGGTGGTGGTGACGCCGAGGTGGAAGTCGACGTTCTGCTCGATGGCGAACTTCATGAAGAGCGGGATCTTGTCCCGGATGAGGGCCTGCTCCTGGCTCATCGAGCCGGAGTTGTCGATCACCCAGAGCACGTCGACCTTCGGCCGCTCGCCCTGCGAGAAGGTGTCGGTCTGGATGGCGTCGTGCTGGCCGCGGCCGTGGAGCGGGACGATGTATTCGAGCTGCTCCTCCTCGGAGGACAGCGGCGTCACCTCAATCGTGACCGCGCCCTCGAAGCCGCCGATGTCGTCGGGCTGGAAGTAGACCTTGAAGTCGATCTGGTCGCCCTTGGGCAGCTCGAGCGGCGTCAGCGGCCGGGCGGCGAAGTGGAACCAGGGATAGGCCTCGTCGATCTCGATCGAGTCGATGGTCACGTCGGTGGTGCAGGCGTTGCGGATGGAGACGACCACCTCGCGGCCGGCGCACATCGGAGGCGCGGCGCCGAAGTCGATGTCGCCGGGATCGATCTCGAGGCAGGGCCGGCGGCCGAGGCCGGAGAGCGAGATGCGCTGCTTCGGCTGGGAGGGATCGGAGATGTAGAACTCGACCGCGCCTTCGAAGGCACCGATCTCGGTGGGGGCGAAGGTCACCTGGATCGGATAGCGGTAGTCGGTGCCCTCGGCGCCCTCACCGGTGGGCCGCGGCGGGACGATCACGCTCTCGACCATCTCCATGGAGAAGGAGGGGTGGGTGTCGTCGGTGAGGTGGAGGTTGCTGATGATGCACTCGTGGGTCTCGGAGCGGTTGATCACGTAGGCCGTCAGAGTGCGCTGGGTGCCGGGGTTGACGACGCCGAAGCGGAGGCTGGAGGGCGCGATCTCGAAGTCGCAGGGCGGCAGGTCGCGGCCCATGCCGGAGACCGGCGTCTCGTGGCCCGGGGTGGCGGTGGAGGTGTTGTGGACGATGACCTTGGCGCTGTCGAGGCTCTCCTCGGGGCCGACGGGGGCGTAGGTCACGTCGACCCAGAAGGACTCGCCGGGCAGGTAGCCCTGATCGTTCGGTCCCGGCTCGCCGTCGACCTCGCGGATGGCGGCGGTGAAGGGCGAGAAGGGAGGCTCGATCTCGACGTGGCTGACGTAGAGGATCTGCGGCTTGGCACCCTCGCGGACGACGGCGCTGTTGGTGCACTTGTAGCTGCGGGTCACCGCGGTTTCGAAGGCCACGGGGCCGAAGTTGATCTGGGCGGGGGTGCAGGAGATGCGGGCGCCGCCGCCCTGGCCCTGGATGCAGGCGCGCAGGCCGTTGAAGGGGGTGGCGCGGGTGCCCTTGCCCTCGATGACCACGTTGGCCACGTGAGACTTGGCGGTCACGGGAGCGAAGCGGAGGGCGAGCTCCACGAGCTCCTGGCCGTCGGGAGCGACGGTCTTGCCGTCGGGCGGGAACTCCGTGCCGACGTAGTAGAAGTCGCTGGAGTCGCCGTCGATGAAGACCTTGGTGATGGCGACGGGATTGCGGCTGACGTTGCGGACGTAGAGGCTGGCGAAGGACTCGTCCTCGACGTCGGTGTCGGGGAAGTCGTAGCAGCCGCTGAGGGGGACGAACTCCTCCTTGGAATTCAGGAAGCCGACCTGCAGGGCGTAGTCGACGGCGGTGGCGTTGACGTGGATGCTCTGCACGATCTGGCCGCTGGGATCGATGAGGGGGAGGGTGGCGGTGGCGATGCCGTTGATGCCGTCGGCGGTGAAGCGGACCTCGATGGAGACGGTGGCACCGGCGGGGATCTCGGCGGTCCTTCCGTCGCCCAGGCCCTGGATCTCGGCGCGGAAGTAGGCGCTGTAGGCGCCGATGAAGTCGCCGAGCGAGATGGTGGTGGGGATGTCGAGGTGGTTGGTGCAGCTGACGGTCCCGGTGCGGAACTCGCCGACCACGACGTGGCCGAGGTCGAGCTCGACGGGATCGCAGACGAAGCGGCTCTGGGTGGCGGAGCCGACGAGGCGGACCCTGCGCTTGCCGCGGCCGGGCTCGTTGGTGTCGAACTCGACGATGGTCTCGAAGTCGCCGTCCGTATCGGGCGCGAGCGAGAACTCGATGGGCCTGCTGGTCTTCGGACGGAGCTCGAAGGTGCCGGAGGCCAACGAGAAGGGTGCCTCGATCTGATCGTTGGCGAGGCGAACCGTCAGGGTGGTGTTGCCCTTGTTGACGAGGGTGACCTCGGGGACGTGACGGCTACCGACCGTGATGGTGCCGAATCCGACCTCGAAATCGGCTTCACCCCGGGAGTCGGGGCCGACGGTCGGACCCTCGAGAGCGAATTGGGGCGCCAGCCGCTGGCCGCCGTCCCCCTCGCAGGAGCAGGCGGAGACGGTCAGGCCGAGCACGGCCAG
>DATGOV010000052.1:0-16963 GCA_035305585.1 Acidimicrobiia bacterium
TCGGCACGGTCGAGGACCACATCGCCAAGCTCTCCGAGTTGAGAGACCTGGGGGTCGATCAGTTCGGGATCTACCTGATGCACGACGCCAGAGAGGCGACGCTCGAGGCCTACGGTCGCGAGATAATCCCCGCCATCAACGGCTGACCTCGCTACCTACTACGCGAGAGAGGGCGGCCCGAGGACCGCCCTCTCTGCATGGTCTGGCCGGCGTCGGTCAGACGTCCGGGTGGTTCAGCACATCGATCCGGTCGAGCTCCGGTGGTGGGATCAGTGAGTTCTCGCCGAAGTAGTCCACCAGTGCATCGAGGTCGACGTCACCGCCGAGCGGATCGGTGCCCTCGAGCAAGACCGAGAAGCCGTCCCCGCCCCCAGCCAGGAAGCTGTTGACAGTGACCCGGTAGTCAGCGTCGAGATCCAGCGGATTCCCGGCGATCGTGATGCTGGTCGGATCGACCTTGTCGCCGACGGCGCCGTCGTAGTCCCAGGTGTAGGTGAAGCCGTCCGAGACGTGGAGGATCTCCCAGTCCTCCTCGGCCGGTCCCTGGAACTGCTGCTCGAGCAGGTCGTGGATCTGCTGACCAGTGAGTGTGATCGTCACCAGGCTGTTCCCGAACGGTTGGACGGCGAACGCTTCGGCGTAGGTCACGTTGCCGTCGCCCTCACCGCTGCTCTCTGCATAGACGAACCCGGCATCGGTTCGAACACCGCCGTTGTTCATGAATGCAACGACGGCTTCGCCTTCACCGGCCTCGTCGGTCGCCGCCAGTTGCGCATCGGCGATGAGGTTGCCCACCGCGGTCTCACCCGACGGGTCGTACACCTCGGGGATGTCTTCGGTGATCGAACCGATCACGGTGTTGCCGGCCTCAGCAGACAGCTCGTCGTACTTGTCGATGAGCTCGGTCAGGTCGGAGGCGGCGGTCATGCCTTCGTGATAGGTCGGGACGTTGTCGATGGCCACGATCTCGAGATCACCGGTACCCCGGTCGATCAGGGTGTCGATGTCGGTGAAGAGACGCCCGGCGTTGTCCGCCATGGTGACCCACTTGCCGTCCACCTCGCACACGAACTCGTCGTTGACGTGCCCGGCGATGACGAGGTCGACTGCGTCGTCGAAGCCGGTCACGATCGAGTTCAGCGGATCACTCAGGCCGCCTTCGCACTCGTCGCCCTCGGGTCCGCCTTCGGAGAAGCCTCCCTCGTGCACGAGCACCACGATGGCTTCGATCCCTTCGGCCTGTAGCTCCGGAACGAGGGCGTTCACGGTCTCTACTTCGTCGTGGAACGTCAGGCCGGCCACGCCCTCCTGGGTGACGATCTCAGGCGTGCCCTCCAGGGTCATGCCGATGAACGCCACGCGCTGGTTCCAGAATGTCCGGACCGAATAGGGCGGGAACAGTGTGTCGCCGGTGGCATCCACCTCCACGTTCGCCGCCAGGAACTCGAAATCGGCACCTTGGAACGGCTCTCCGTCGGCGTCCGCCACCGTCGGATGCGCTCCGCCGTTCTGCATGCGGAGCAGCTCCTCGGGGCCCTCGTCGAATTCGTGGTTGCCCACTGCGTTGAGGTCGAGGCCGATGAGGTTCATCGCCTCGATAGTCGGCTCATCCTGGAACAGTGCCGAGATGAGTGGGGAGGCGCCGATGAGGTCTCCAGCCGACACGAAGATCGAGTTCCGCGCCTCGGCTTCCGCTGCTCGTATGTAGGACGCGAGGTAGTCGGCCCGTCCGACCGGAGCCTCGTCATCGCCCCACTCGCCCGTCGTGGCGATGTTGCCGTGGAAGTCGTTGATAGCCAGGATCTGCAACGCGACCGAGCCCACTCCATCGGCGCGATGGAAGAACGCCGCCATCTGTTGCCGAGTGATGAAGTCGTGAGGGCAGTACTGATCGTTGGCGGGGGGATTGCACCCGCGTGTGATATCGGCTGCGGACAACCTCAAGATGTCACGTTCGAAGATGTTGCCGTCCGTGTCAGTGAAGTCGGTCCCACCGTCGGTGGACGTCAGGTTCAAAGCCCGGACGAAGAAGGCGGCCATCTGACCCCTCGTAACGTGTTCGTTGGGGCAGTACTCGTCGTTGGCCGGTGGATTGCACCCGCGTGTGATACCGGCGGCAGACAACTTTTGGATGTCCTCTTCGAAGATATTGCCGTCCGTGTCAGTGAAGTCGGTGGCCCCCTCGGTCGACGTCAACCCCAGAGCTCGAACGAAGAATGCGGCCATCTGGCCGCGGGTGACGAACTCGGTTGGACAGAACATGTCGTTCTCCGGCGGGTTGCAACCTCGAGTGATGTCCTCCTGCGCCAGCCAGGAGATGTCGTCGTGGAATATGTTGCTGTCGGGGACATCCACGAATCGGTCCGATGCCATGCCCACGGGCGATGTCACCACCAACACGCTCGATGCCAACGCGACAACCAGAAGTGCCGTGAAGCGCTTTCGCATTCTCTCCCTCCTCCTTGTCACAACGGGACAGGGTCGCCCCGCCACACAACGTACCCTGACCGTCGTTCCTGTGCGTTCGAGCGGGTGCCCGGATGGTCCTGGTGCGGGCTCTCGGCACCTCCTGCAGTCGTTACCCTGTGGTTGCTATGGCCATCTTTCCGATCCGGACGTTCGGCGACCCCGTGTTGCGGACTCCAGCGAAACCGGTCGAGGAGATCGACGACAAGATCCGGACACTCGTCGAGGACATGATCGAGACCATGTACGACGCTCCCGGGGTGGGTCTCGCCGCTCCCCAGATCGGGGTGAGCTTGCGCATCGCCGTCTTCGATGCCGGAGACGGCCTCGGCGCCCGCACGATGATCAATCCCGTCCTGGTCGAGACTGCCGGCGAGTGGGAGTTCGAAGAGGGGTGCCTGTCGGTGCCCGGGTACTGGTGGAACATCGAGCGGCCCGCCTACGCCAAGATCGAGGCTCTCAACGAGGACGGCGAGGAAGTCGTCTACGAGGGTGAGGAGCTGATGGGCCGGGTGCTGCAGCACGAGTACCAGCACCTCGAGGGCATTCTGATCATCGACCAGCTGAGCCGCCGGGAGCGCAAGAAGGTCTTGAAGGAGCTGAGCGAGCAGGCTCTGGGGCTGTGAGAGCCGTCTTCCTCGGCACTCCCCGCGCATCGGTCCCCTCTCTGCTAGCTCTCACCCGGATCGCCGACGTCGACCTGGTCGTCACGCGCCCCGACGCCCCCCGGGGCCGTCGGCGGCGCCGCCAACCGCCGCCTGTCAAGGAAGCAGCCGAGGAGCTGGGCCTCCCGGTCGCCCAACCGTCCCACAGATCCGAGCTCGCCGAGATCCTGACGGGAAGGGAGATCGACGTCGGCGTGGTGGTGGCCTTTGGGATGATCCTCCAACCGGAGGTGCTGGCGATCCCTCGCTCCGGTTTCGTGAACGTGCACTTCTCGCTCCTCCCGCGATGGCGAGGGGCGGCCCCGGTCGAACGGGCCGTGATGGCTGGCGACGCCGAGACCGGCGTCACGATCATGGTGATGGACGAAGGCCTCGACACGGGGCCGATCCTCGCCCAACAGCGAACGCCGATCACGGAAGCGGACACGGGTGGTTCGCTTCGGGACCGGCTGTCCGAGATGGGGGCGGAGCTGCTGGTCGAGACACTTCCGCGCTGGGTGGCGGGGGACCTCGAGCCGAGCCCGCAGCCCGAGGAGGGAGCGACTCATGCTCCGCGTCTCGAACCGGAAGATCGCATCATCACCGCCCGCATGCCCGTGACCGAAGCGTGGAACCGCATCCGCGCCCTGGCACCGGACATCGGAGCACAACTGGAGATCGAAGGCGTCACCCACAAGATCCTGGAAGCCTCGCCCCGCCGTACCCCGCTCGCGCCGGGGGAGTGGGCCAGCGTCGACGGGCGCCCCGTCGTCGGGCTGGCCGACGGCGCTCTCGAGATCGTGACGATCCAACCGCCCGGGAAACGGGCGATGAGCGGCGCCGACTGGCTGCGGGGCCGCTCCTTGCCGCGCTGAACCACCGTCGAGTGCGGACCGGCATAGGTCGGTAGACTCATCTCGATGAAACCGGTACGGATCGCCCCGTCACTCCTGGCTGCCGACTTCGGCCGCCTGGCGGAGCAGGTCGCCAAAGTCGAACCGCACGTCGACTGGCTCCACCTGGACGTGATGGACGGGCATTTCGTGCCGAACATCAGTTTCGGGATGCCGGTGATTTCATCGCTGCGACCGGAGACCGAGCTGTACTTCGACTGCCACCTGATGATCACGAACCCCGCCGCCTACCTCGACGACTTGGCGGAGGCGGGCGCGAACCTCGTCACGGTGCACATCGAAGCCGTGCCGGATCCGGCCGCCACCGCCGAGAAGGCCCGCGGTCTCGGGCTCGACTTCGGACTGGTGATCAATCCGGCGACGCCGCTTCGGGCCGTGACACCGTTCCTGGACCTCTGCGACGTGCTCGTGATCATGTCGGTGGAGCCTGGCTTCGGGGGCCAGGCGTTCATGCCCGAAGCGCTGCCGAAGCTGATCGCCGCCCGCGAATGGGTTGAGTCGAACGACCTACCTGTCGATATACAGATCGACGGCGGCATCACGACCGAGACCGCCCCCAGAGCGCGGGCGGCGGGTGCCAACGTCTTCGTCGCCGGCACCTCCATCTTCGGAGCACCGGACCCGGCGGCGGCTGCTGACGATTTGAGAAGAGCCATCGAGGAGATATGAGCGAACGGATTCTGGTCGCCGACGACGATCCCGACATCCTCCAGGTCGTTCGCGTGAACCTGGAGCTGGAGGGGTACGAAGTCGATACTGCGCTGGACGGCCAGGAAGCCCTGGACAAGGCCACCAGCCAGCCGGTGGACCTGATCCTGTTGGACATCATGATGCCCCGCATGGACGGGCTGACCGCCCTCCATCGCATCCGCGGGCATGCCTCCACCGGCAACGCCTCGATCATCCTGCTCACCGCTCGCGGACTCCCGGAGGACCGGGTGAGAGGGTTGGAGCTCGGCGCCGACGACTACATCACGAAGCCCTTCGACGTCTCGGAGCTGGTCGCTCGCGTGAAGGCCGTGCTGCGGCGCACCCAGGCCGCCCGCGACCTGTCGCCCCTCACCGGCCTTCCCGGGAACTTCCGGATCTCCCAGGAGATCGAGGATCGCATCTCCTCCGGGAAGTCCTTCGCCCTCGTGCACGGCGACCTCGACAATTTCAAGGCGTTCAACGACCACTACGGCTTCATGCGGGGCGACGAGGTGATCCGCTTCTGCGGCCGCTGCCTCCAGGACGCCGCCCACGCCATCGGTCAGAGCGACGCCTTCATCGGCCACATCGGAGGCGACGACTTCGTCGCCATCGTCGACGCCGAGATGGCCGAGGCGTACTGCAAGGAGGTCATCGAGCGGTTCGACGACGGCATCCTCGACTACTACGACACCGCCGACGCCCTGCGCGGCTACATCGAGGTCGTGGACCGCCGCGGTGAGCGCTACGCCGTTCCCATCTGCTCGATCTCCCTCGGGGTCGCCAGCAACGCCAACCGGGAGATCAAGACCCAGTGGGAGGCTTCGGCCGTGGCCGTGGAGATGAAGGAGTTCGCCAAGAAGAAGGCTGGCTCCTCCTACGAGATCGACCGTCGCACCCGTTGACGGGGGAAGGCGTTTGAGCGTCGAAGCCCGAACGCTGGAGGCGATGCGGCGGGCCATCGCCCTCTCCGTCCAGGCCCATCCCCATCCCAATCCCCGCGTCGGTGCGGTCATCCTCGACGCCCACGGGAACATCATCGCCGAAGGATTCCACGCCCGCCCCGGGGAGCCGCACGCCGAGAGAGCCGCCCTCGCTGCGCTCGGGAGCCCGCCGCCACCGGGGTCGACCATGGTGGTCACGCTCGAGCCCTGCGCCCATCACGGGAGGACGCCGCCCTGTACCGAGGCGATCCTCGAGTCACGCATCGAGAGGGTGGTCGTCGGAGCCGTCGATCCCGACCCTCGAAACCGGGGGGTGGGCATCGAGATCCTGCGGGATTCGGGTGTGGAGGTCGTCACCGGAGTCGCCGCCGCCGACGTGGAGGCAGCGGACCCGGCGTATTTCCACCACCGGCGCACCGGCCGTCCGCTCGTGACACTGAAGACGGCGATGACCCTCGACGGCCAGACAGCCGCCAAGGACGGCACCTCCCAATGGATCACCACGGAAGACGCCCGCCTCGACTCCCACTCCTTGCGAGCCGACCAGGACGCCGTCCTGGTCGGGGCGGGCACCCTTCGCTCCGACGACCCGGCGCTCACCGTCCGCCTCCCCGGATACGACGGGCCCCAGCCGACCGCCGTGGTGTTGGCAGGGGACAGCCCGCTGCCCGCCGATGCCCGACTCTGGTCGCGGCCCGACACGATCGTCGTCAGCGCCCGCCCCCACGACCTCCCGATCCAGGTGGTGGAGGTTGCCCCCGGCGATGACGGCCTGCCCCACCCCAACGCGGTGCTCGAGGCTCTGGGAGAGCGAGGGCTGCTCGGTGTGCTCGTGGAGGGCGGCGCCGTGATCGCAGAGACGTTCTGGCGGCACGGGCTCGTCGACCGCGGCGTGACTTACATCGGGGCAAAGGTCGCAGGGGGCGTGGGCCGCGGCGTGATGACGGGGGAGTGGAGGACCTTCTCCGACGCCCGGCCCGTCGAGATCACCGGCGTCCGCCGCCTGGGAACGGACCTGCGGATCGATTGGCGCCCCGTGCGGGAATCCGATAGCGACGACTAGCGTTGTCAGCGGAATGTTCACCGGAATCGTCGAGCACCTCGGCAAGGTCGCATCGCTCGACGACTTGGACCGCGGCCGCAACCTGACCATCGACGCCGGACCCCTCGCCTCCGACGCCTCCGTCGGCGACTCGATAGCCGTCAACGGTGTCTGCCTCACAGTCGTCTCCGTGGATGGAGATCGCCTCTCGTTCCAGGCGGTGGGCGAGACGCTCGACCGCACGAACCTCGGTGTCCTCGAGGCGGGCGACTCCGTCAACCTGGAGCGACCACTGGCCGCTTCCGGACGCTTCGACGGCCACATCGTCCAGGGCCATGTCGACGGTGTCGGCACGGTCGAAACGGTCGTCCCCGATGGCGCGGGACGCCGGATGACGATCTCTGTTCCCGCGACCTTGGGGCGCTACATAGCCGAGAAGGGCTCCGTTGCTGTGGACGGGGTGAGCCTCACCGTCGCCGGAGTCACCGGTTCGGGCTTCGAGGTCGCTCTGATTCCCCACACACTCGCGGTGACCACGCTCGGCAGCCGTCAGCCGGGGGACCGTGTCAACATCGAAGTCGACGTGATCGCCAAGTACGTCGAGCGGATGCTCGGAGCCACCCTGTGACCGACTTCGCCTCTGTCGAAGAGCTCGCCGATGCCATCGGCCGGGGGGAGATGGTCATCATCGTCGACGACGCCGACCGGGAGAACGAGGGCGACCTGATCCTCGCCGCCGAGAAGGTCACGACCGAAAAGATCGGATTCATGCTGCGGCACACGTCGGGGATCATCTGCGTGTCGATGCTGGGTGAACGCCTCGACGAGCTGAAGCTGCCGATGATGGTGGCCCGCAACACCGCCGAGTATCGCACTGCCTTCACGGTCTCGGTCGACGCTGCCGAGGGTGTCACGACCGGCATCTCGGCCGCCGACCGGGCCCGCACGATCCAGGTCCTGGTCGACCCCGAAGCCACTCCCGCCGATCTCGCCCGCCCCGGGCACGTCTACCCGCTGCGTTACGAGCCCGGAGGCGTCCTCAAGCGCGCCGGCCACACCGAAGCCGCCGTCGACTTGGCGAGGACCGCAGGGCTGTATCCGGCCGCGGTGCTCGCCGAGGTGATGAACGACGACGGCACCGTCGCTCGCCTCGCCGAGCTGCAGGAGTTCGCCGAGGAGCACGGGCTCCTCATCGGCACGATCGCCGACATCATCGCCTACCGGCGGGAGAAGGAACGGCTCATCGAGCGGGTGGTCGAAGCGAGGATCCCCACTGCCCACGGCGAGTTCCGGGCCGTCGGGTACAAGTCCCTCGTCGACGACCGGCACCACGTGGCGCTCGTGATGGGCGACATCGGCGACGGGAAGGAAGTGCTGGTTCGGGTCCACTCTGAGTGCCTCACCGGCGACGTGTTCGGATCACAACGTTGCGACTGCGGAGAACAACTCGACCAGGCTCTCGCCAGGATCGGAGAAGAAGGCCGTGGCGTCCTCCTCTACATCCGGGGCCACGAAGGACGCGGCATCGGGCTGCTCAACAAGCTCGCCGCCTATCAGCTCCAGGACGAAGGGCTGGACACCGTCGACGCCAACCTGGACCTGGGCCTCCCCGTCGACGCCCGCGACTACGGCGTGGGCTCACAGATCCTCTACGACCTCGGTGTCCGCACCATGCGCCTGATGACCAACAACCCGACCAAACGAGCGGGCATCTCCGGCTACGGTCTCGAGATCGTCGAGCGGATCCCCTTGGTGACCAAGGCCAATCCGCACAACGTGAGGTACCTCGACACCAAGGCCACCCGGCTCGGCCACGTGCTAACCGACGAGGGCGACGCCCTGTGACCGAGGTCCGGACGATCGAACCGCAGGCCGATCCCTCCCGACTCCACGTCGGGGTCGTCGCCGCGAAGTGGAATCAGTCGATAACCGACCGACTCTTGGACGGGGCCCTCAGCCGCCTCGAGCACCTGGGAGTCGGCCGAGTCACGGTGGTGCGCGTTCCCGGCTCTCTGGAGCTGCCCGTTGGAGCCAGGGCCTTGGCGCGGGCGGGCTGCGATGCCGTCGTGGCCTTGGGAGTGATCATCAAAGGAGACACCGACCACTACGCGATCGTCGCCACGGAATCCGCCCGCGGCTTGACTCTGGTGAGCCAGGACACCGGAATACCGGTGACGAACGGCGTGTTGGCCGTACACGAAGCCTCCCACGCGGTGGAACGGGCCCAGCCCGGCCCCAACAACAAGGGCGACGAAGCCGCCACCGCCGCGGTGGAGACTGCATTGACGTTGGCCTCGCTCACCGAACCGGCATCGACGTGACCGACAGGCGGTGCCCTGGTACGCTGAGGGACAACAGGCGAGACAGCCGTAAGCGGAGGCTGCTGCTTCCCACCCGGCCGCCGTTCGAGGCGAGCCGAGGTACCGGCCACCTCCCCCGCGAACATCGACCCGACGCGATCCCACAGGCGAGTCGTGTCGGCCCGACGGTCGTGAGGGGAATCGATGACCGTGAGCAGCAAGCGTTCGTTTGCTGCTCTTCTCTTGTCCGGAAGGCGGAGACGCCAACGAGCACGTACGAATAGGAACTATCAGGAGGTACTCACATCGCTGACCTGCGCGTGAACGGATACATCCGTGCCCCCGAGGTACGGGTTGTTGCCCCCGACGGTGAACAGATCGGGGTGAAGAAGCTGGCCGAAGCCTTGTGGCTCGCCGAACAGCTCGGCTTGGACCTCGTCGAGGTGGCGCCGAACGCCAACCCGCCGGTCTGTCGTCTGATGGACTACGGCAAGTACAAGTACGAGCAGTCCGTCCGAGACCGCGAAGCGCGCAAGAAGCAGTCGCGGACCCAAGTGAAGGAACTCCGGATGAAGGTCCGGATCGGACAGCACGACTTCGACATCAACCGCCGACGCGCCGAGGAGTTCCTCGGCGACGGCGACAAGGTCAAGGTCACCATCCGGTTCCGGGGACGCGAACAAGAGAGACCCGAGTATGGACTCGAGCTTCTCGAGCGACTCATCGAGGAGCTCGGCGACAAGGCGGTCGTCGAGCAGGCTCCGGCGATGGAGGGTCGCAACATGACGATGGTGCTCGCCCCGGCTAGGAAGCCGGCGTCTGGACGAGATTCAGAGCGGCAGGAGACCCCAGACCCCGTGGAAGGGGAGTGAGGAGCACCCATGCCAAAGATGAAGACACACAGCGGCGCCAAGAAGCGCATCAAGATCACAGGTTCAGGCAAGTACATGCGGCGTCAGGCCGGGCGAGGCCATCTCAAGCTCGCCAAAGGCAAGCACGTCTTCCGGCGCCGCGCCGGTCTTGTCAACCTGGCTCCGGGCGATCGACGGATCGCCAAGAAGCTGATGGCGAAGTGAGGGATCGGAGGTAGAGATGGCACGCGCCAGAAACCCAGTTGCCGCCCGAAGGGCGCACAAGAAGGTCCTCGCCAAGGCCAAGGGCTACAAGGGTGCCCGCAGCCGCCGGTTCCGCACCGCCAACGAACAGGTGATGCATGCGGGCCAGGACGCATACCGCGACCGGCGGGCCCGCAAGGGTGAGTTCCGGAAGCTATGGATCACCCGCATCAACGCCGCCGCCCGCCAGAACGGGACGACCTACTCGCAGCTCATCGCCGGCCTGAAGGCCGCCGACATCGAGATCGACCGCAAGATGCTGGCGGATCTCGCTGTGAACGATCCTGCCGCTTTCTCGGCCCTCGTCGAGGCGGCGGGAGTCGACCGCGACTGAGCGCGCAGCCGATGGAGCCGATCCGCTCACCCCGCAATCCTGCGGTGGTGGAAGCGGGTCGGCTCCACAGGTCCAGGGAGCGCCAGGCCACCGGACTGACCCTCGTCGAAGGGCCCCACGCCCTCGAAGAGGCGCTAGCGGCCGCAGTCGAAGTCCAGCGGACATTCGTCCTCCCCGACGACCCCCGTCGCCACGACTGGCCGAACGCCGTCGTGGTCGACGACGCCATCATGCGCAAGTTGGCCGCCACCGAGACGCCCAGAGGCCCGGTGGCGGTCGTCGCGATACCCGAATGGGTCGAACCGGCCCCGGATCGTGACCTCCTCGTGCTGATGGGGGTGGCGGATCCAGGCAACGTCGGGACGATCATCCGCTCCGCAGCTGCCTTCGGGCTGGGGGTGGTCGTCGGCCCGGGCACGGCCGACCCGTGGTCGCCAAAGGTCGTCCGGGCCGGAGCCGGGGCGCACTTCCGGCTCGGCGGGCTGAGCCGCATCACTGACGTGGAGGAACTCACCGCCCACCGGCTGGCTGCCACCGTCGTCCGAGGGGGCATCCATCCCGCGGCCCTCGGGCCAGGGCCGTGGGCGTTTCTGATCGGCAGCGAGGCGCACGGTTTGGATCCCGCCATAGTGGGGGCCGCAGACCAGCAGGTGACGATCCCGATGCGGGGAAACACCGAGAGCCTCAACGCGGCCGTGGCCGCCTCCATCCTCGCTTACATCGCGGCCATCGGTTCCGAGCCCCGATCAGCCGCCCACTAATCTGCCCCCTCCATGGATCTCCTGGAGCGCCTCGAAAGAGCCCGGAGCACTGCGCCCGAAGCGGTGGAGAAGGCCGACACCCTCGCCGAACTCGCCTCGGTCGAGGCGGCCCTGCTCGGGAAGGACTCCGACATCGGGGCGGTACGGCGCTCGATGGGCTCGATCGACCCGGAACTCCGCCCGCAGGTAGGGGCCAAGCTGAATGAAGTCACGAAGGAAGTGACGGCCCTGCTCGAGGAGCGGCGGAGCCACCTCGAGCACCGGGAAGCAGAGGAGCGCCTCCAGGCCGAGCGGATCGACATGACCCTGCCGGCCATCCAGTATCCGCTCGGGGTGCTGCACGTGATCCAGCAGACGATCGACGAGATCACCGACATCTTCACCTCGATCGGCTATGCGGTGGCGGACGGCCCCGAGGCCGAACTGGCCTGGTACAACTTCGACGCTCTCAACACGCCTCCCACCCACCCGGCCCGTTTCGAGTCCGACACGATGTACCTCGACTACGGCGACCCGGCGGACGAGATGCTGCTCCGTACCCAGACATCTCCCGTCCAGGTCCGGTGGATGGAGAGCCACGAACCGCCGGTGCACATCATCGCTCCCGGCAAGACGTACCGAACGGATGCCATCGACGCCACCCACCTCCCGGTGTTCCATCAGATCGAAGGCCTGGCCGTCGACGAGGACATCACCTTCGCCGACCTGAAGGGGACCCTCCACTATTTCGCCAAGGAATTCTTCGGGCCTGGTACCGAGATCCGGCTCCGCCCTCACTTCTTCCCGTTCACCGAGCCGTCGGCCGAGCTCGACGTGTCGTGCTTCAACTGCGACGGAGGAGAGCCGGACTGCCGTGTTTGCCGGGGCGCCGGATGGCTCGAGATGCTCGGTTGCGGAATGGTGGACCCGGCGGTGTTCGCCGCCGCCGGCTACGACCCCGGGAAAGTCACCGGATTCGCCTTCGGGGTGGGGGTCGAACGACCGGCGATGGTGCGGTACGGGATCAACGACATCCGCAACTTCACAGACAACGACCTGCGTTTCCTGCGCCAGTTCCCGTCATGAGCGCCGACCCTGGGATCGGCGGCCCGGAGATCGCCGTATGAAAGTCTCACTCAGCTGGCTCCTCGAGTTCGTGGATCTCCCGACCCGCGACCCTTCTGAGTTGTCGCGCACCTTGGCGATGCTCGGCCACGAGGTGGAGGGAGTCGAGACTATCGAGATCGGATGGACCGACGTGGTCATCGCGCACGTTGACGAGGTCGTTCCGCATCCCAACGCCGACAAGGTGCGGCTGTGCAGGGTCTCGATCGGTGACGACCCGATCGACGTCGTCTGTGGCGCATGGAACTTCGAGGCGGGGGCGAAGGTGGCCTTCGCCAAGCCCGGCGCGGTGCTGCCCGGAGACTTCCAGATAGGGGTGCGCACGATCCGCGGGGTCGAGTCCCACGGGATGATCTGCTCGGAGAAGGAGCTCGGGCTCGGCGATGACGCCGAGGGGATCCTGGTCCTCGAGCCGGACGCTCCGGTGGGCGAGCCGCTGGAGCGGTTGCTTCCGCTCCCGGACGTCGTGTTCGATCTCACGATCACCACCAACCGGCCGGATGCGATGTCGGTCCTCGGCATCGCCCGCGATCTCGCCGCCTGGTATGGCCTGGAGCTGCGGGTGCCGGACCCCGATCCGCCCACCGTCGCCGGCTCACCCGACATGAACGTGCGGATCGAGGACCCCGACGGCAACCCCCGGTTCCACGCCCGCCAGGTCGACGGCGTGTCCGTCCGTCCGTCGCCGCTGTGGATGCGCCACCGGCTGCGGCTGGCCGGGGTGCGCCCGATCTCGAATCTGGTCGACGTCACCAACTACGTGATGCTGGAGCTCGGCCAGCCGCTCCACGTCTTCGACCTGGACCGCCTGAACGGGAACGAGCTCGTCGTACGCCGGGCGACCGAGGGGGAGAGCCTCGTCACCCTCGACGGCGTCGAGCGCCGACTGGCGGAAGCCGACATCGTCATCTGCGACGCCGACGGACCGACCTCGCTCGCCGGCACCATGGGTGGAGAAGAGTCCGAGGTGTCGGATTCCACCACCCGCACGCTCATCGAAGCGGCCAGCTGGGATCCTCCCTCGATCATGCACACATCCCGCCGTCACGGCCTGCGCTCCGAAGCGTCGGCTCGCTTCGAGCGGGGTGTCGATCCCGAGCTGCCTCCGCTGGCAGCACTTCGGGCCGCGCAGCTCGTGCTGGAGACCGCCGGCGGGGAGCTGCGCCGAGACGCCGTCGACGTGATCGCCCGTCCGTTCGAGCCGACTGTCGTGCGGCTGACCGTGGACGACGTGACCCGGGTACTCGGGGAGGGATTCGACCGCGGCCGCATCGCCGATCTGCTGCGGCGGCTGGGCTTCGGCGTAGAAGGCGACGACCCGCTGCTCGTCACGGTTCCGAGCTACCGGCCCGACGTGACGCGACCGGTGGACCTAGTCGAGGAGGTGGCCCGGCTCGCCGACTACGACACCTTCGACGAGCGGCTTCGGCCCGGAACAGGCGGCGGCCTGACTGCCGAGCAGAGGCTCCAGCGCCGAGTGCGGGAGCTGCTCGTCGGCCTCGGATACAGCCAGGCGATCACCCTCCCGTTCGTGATGCCCTCCGAGTTGGATGCGTTCGACGCCCCGGCCGACCACGAGCTGAGCCGGACGGTGAAGGTCAAGAACCCGCTGAGCGACGAGGAAGCCGTGCTCCGTCCGTCCCTCCTGCCTGGCCTCCTCCGGGTCATCCGCCACAACCGCAGCCGGGGGGCGTCTGCGGTCGCCGTCTTCGAGCAGGGAAGGGTGTTCCACGATTGGCCCTGGAATCGGGACAAGAGGGTCCCCGACCAGCCGGAACGACTGGGATTCGCCTCGGTCGGTGTCGTGGGACCCGCCGACTTGACGGGAGAGGGTATGACCGCTGACGGTCATGCCGCGGCAGCCCTGGTGCGTCGCCTGGCCGACGGCCTCGGACTACGGCTCGAGTTCCACCAGGACACCGCCCCCGGGTTCCACCCGACCCGCATGGCCCGTCTCACGAGCGATGGCCGATTCGTAGGGTGGGTCGGCGAGCTCCACCCCTATACCGCCCGGGCCTTCGACGTCGAGGGGCGGGTAGCCGTCGGAGAGCTCGACATGGAGGCGTTGTTGGCCGCCCGGCAGGAACCGGAGTTCCGCCCGATAAGCCCCTATCCGCCCGCCGACTTCGATCTGTCGTTCGAGGTGGATGCTGAACTGCCGGCGGCTACGCTCGCCGACGTCATCCGGGAGGGTGGGGGAGAGCTGGTCGAGCGCGTCGAGGTGTTCGACGAGTTCCGCGGCGGCAACCTGGCGCCGAATCGGAAGGCTCTCGCCTTCAGCGTGAGGTTGCGCGCCCCCGATAGGACGTTGCAGGCGGAGGAGATCGCTGCCGTGCGCGAGGCGATGATCGAGGCGGCTGCGTCGAGGAACGCGGCTCTCCGGGGGGGCGCGTGAACTTCCTCTCCGTCGCCGACCTGACGGCCGAAACCCTGTCCGAGGTCCTCGATCTGGCCGCCGCGGTGAAGCGGGAGCCCGATCGCTACTCCACCGCACTCGCAGGCCGTTCCATCGGCCTCTTCTTCGCCAAGCAGAGTCTCCGCACCTGGGTGTCGTGTGACGTGGCGGCGATCCAGCTCGGCGCCCATCCGCTCTCGATCCGTGACGACACCGCCGGCCTCGGGACTCGGGAGACGCCCGCCGACGTGGCTCGGGTACTCGACCGATACCTCGACTTGCTGGCATTGCGCGTGCACCGCCACGCGGACCTCGTGGAGATCGCCGAGCACGCCGACATGCCCATCGTCAACCTGCTCTCCGACCGCGAACACCCCTGCCAGGCGCTGGCGGACCTCCAGACGGTCGCCGAGCACCGGCCCCTGGCAGGGGCGACGATCACGTTCGTCGGCGATGGCAACAACGTGTGCCATTCGCTGATGCTCGGCGCCGCCATGGCGGGCGCCGATGTGCGGGTCAGCGGGCCACCCGGATACGAGCCTGCGGACGACGTTCTCGACTTGTCCCGGAAGTACGGAGACGTGACCGTGCTCCACGACCCCTACGAGGCGGTCAGCGGCAGCGATGTCGTCTACACCGACGTCTGGGCGTCGATGGGACAAGAGGCCGAAACCGAGCTGCGACGCCGTCATTTCGAGCCGTACCGCGTGACGCTCGACTTGTTCGAGCATGCCGCCCCCGACGCCATCTTCATGCATTGCCTCCCCGCCCACCGGGGAGAAGAGGTCGTCGACGAGGTGATCGACCATTCCCGGTCGGTGGTGTTCGACCAGGCCGAGAACCGGCTCCACTCCTTCAAGGCACTGTTGTTGACACTGCTGTGAGACAGATCGCCCTGACCGAATTCCTCGCCGAGCCCTCGTGGGAGGTCGCCCCGAGATTGATCGGGTGGCGGTTCGAGACGACGTTTGGAGGGGTCACCACGGCCGTCGTCCTCACCGAAGTCGAGGCCTACGACCAGAGCGACCCCGCCTCCCACTCGTATCGAGGGCCGACTCAGCGGGCGGCAGTGATGTTCGGCCCTCCCGGTCGCCTCTATGTGTACCGCTCGTATGGGATCCACTGGTGCATGAACGTCGTGACGGGCCCCGAAGGCCATGGCGCCGCCGTGCTCCTACGGGCGGGGATCCCGGTGGAGGGAGTCGACGTCATGGTCCAGCGCCGAGGACGGGCGACCAATCTCACCGACGGGCCCGGCAAGCTCACCGAGGCCCTGGGAATAACGGGGGACCACAATGCGTTGGACCTGATCCACAGCGATTCCGTCCGGCTCCTGCCGACGGGCCAATCGCTCACGGTCCTCGCCACGCCCAGAATCGGCATCACCAAAGCGGTCGAGAAGCCGTGGAGGTTCGTGGCGGTGACCGACGGCAAAGGATTTTGAAACCGGGGTAGCCGTCACTACCATGTTGGATCCGTCTGGGAATGCGCCTGGCGCTTCTCCCGGACGGCCCACCACTAGCGGGGTGCCGAGAACTGGGAGCGGCACGCTCTCGGTTCGGCTACGCGCCCCGGTTTGGCATCTGTCTTGGAAGCGGGCTACTGTGCCTGCTCCGCCCAGGGCGCCGAGCGCGCCCGGTGGGAGTCGAGGGCTCCTTGACAACTGAACAGCGTGACCAAAAGTCAGCAATGCACGCGCAGGTGAGGCCCCAGGCTGAACCTCGCAAAATGCATCGCCGGTCCGCCTGTCCTCGTGGCAAGCGGATCGGGACTCGAAATAGAGCAGATGCAAACTCGAAAATGACATAGAGCCTCCCTTCGGGGAAGCTCAGGATGTACGTTGGAGAGTTTGATCCTGGCTCAGGACGAACGCTGGCGGCGTGCCTAATGCATGCAAGTCGAGCGACGCATACTGGCGGGGTAACCCACCGGTATGACGGAGCGGCGAACGGGTGAGTAACACGTGAGCAACCTGCCCCGAAGACTGGGATAACCCAGGGAAACCTGGACTAATACCGGATACTCTCGGATCTCCGCATGGAGGACCGAGGAAAGGCTTTAGCGCTTCGGGATGGGCTCGCGGCCTATCAGCTTGTTGGTGGGGTAACGGCCCACCAAGGCTTCGACGGGTAGCTGGTCTGAGAGGACGATCAGCCACACTGGGACTGAGACACGGCCCAGACTCCTACGGGAGGCAGCAGCAGGGAATCTTGCGCAATGGGCGAAAGCCTGACGCAGCAACGCCGCGTGGGGG
>DATGOV010000053.1:0-2335 GCA_035305585.1 Acidimicrobiia bacterium
CGACGCCGTTGATACGGAGCGGGAATGGTCCGACCCGGGTGGTCGAGATGGCGAAGACGTTCCCGAGGAACCCCGAATCGAGACGCCGCTTCATCTCTTGCAGAGCGGGGTTGAACCGCTCGACGTGCCCGACCGCTCCGATCAAGGAGGTGGTGCGGAACGAGTCCCGCACGGCCTCTGCCCCGCCGATGTCCGTGGCCAGGGGCTTCTCGACGAGAGTGTGGATGCCGGCCCGGGCCAGACGGCAGGCTGCCTTCTCGTGGTCCTCGGCCGGCGTGGCGAGTACCACTGCGTCGACGCCGGCGTCCAGCATGTCGTCGAGCGAATGGAAGAGGGTGTGCCCGCCCAGGGATCGATGGACGTCACCGGCGGGATCGGCTCCTCCCACGAACTCGACGCCATCCATACGGGACAGGATGCGCACGTGATGACGGCCCATCGAACCGAGACCGACGACGCCGATTCGCAACTGGCTCACTCGAGGCCTCCGTTGACGGCTTCGATGACGGCGTCCTGCTCATCCGCGGTCAGGTCGGGCCGGATGGGAAGGGAGAGGACCTCCCTGGCCGCGGCTTCGGTCTCCGGAAGAGCCGGGGACCCTTCGTAGGTCTCGGTCATGTGAACCGGAGTCGGGTAGTAGATGGCGGTGCCCACTCCAGCCTTGGAAGCGTGACTCGCCACCGCGTCGCGATCCGGCACCCGGATCGTGTACTGGTGCCAGCCGTGGGTGGCCTCGGCGGCCACGTGCGGGGTGGAGATGCTGCCGTCGAGACGGCGGTCGTACTCGGCAGCGAGCCTGGTTCGCGCTGCCTGGATCTCGGAGAGCCTCGACAGCTGCACCCGACCGATCGCAGCTGCCACGTCGGTCATCCTGGCATTGGTCGCGACCTGCAACCGCCCGCGCACCACGCGGCTCTGGTGCTGCCGCAGCGAGCGGGCGATGTCGGCCATCTCGTCGTCGGTGGTCGTGATCATCCCGCCCTCGCCGCTGGTGACGTTCTTGGTGGCGTAGAGAGAGAAAGTGCCGAAACTGCCAAAGGAGCCGACATGCCGGCCCCGCCAGGTGGCCCCTATGCCCTGGGCGGCATCCTCGAAAATCTCGATGCCGGTCTCGTCGGCGAGCGCGGCGAAGCCGTCCATATCGGCCGGGTGCCCGTAGAGGTGGACCACGATGACCGCCCGGGTCCTGGGCCCGACGAGCGGGGCAACCGTCTCCGGCGAGATGCAGTAGATCTTGGGGTCGATGTCGGCGAAGACCGGCTCGGCGCCGACGCGACGCACCGCATTGGCCGTTGCCTTGAACGTGAGCGAGGGGACGACCACCTCGTCACCAGGGCCGATCCCCATTGCCTGGAGGCCGATCTCGATGGCAACGGTCCCGTTGGCGACGGCCACTGCGTGGGGCACGCCCACTACTTCCGCGAACTCCGTCTCGAGGGCCGCCACCTCCTCGCCCTGGGCGAGATGTCCGCTGGAGAGGACCCTCTCCACTGCCTCGTGCTCGGCCGGGCCGATCACCGGGTGCGTGTGCTCGATCACCCCACCGCCTCCAGGGAGTTCTTGTTGACGCGGTAGACGGTGCCGTCCGAGGGGTCGACCAGGTGGCCCCCGTCCTCGGCCAGACGGTGACCGGACTTGCCCACCCAACCGACCTGTCGCGCGGGGTTGCCGGCGGTCAGAGCGTGCGCGGCCACGTCCCTGACCACCACTGCTCCGGCAGCCACGAGGGCCCACGAGCCGACCGTCACTCCGGCGAGGATCACGGCACCGGCGCCGATCGCAGCCCCCGCCCCGATGGTGACACCCTCGGGTGACCAGTCGTCGAGCGACTTGACCTCCCCCTGAGAGTTGACGGCCCTCGGGTGCCTGTCGTTGGTGAGGATCGCGCCGGGACCGATGAACACCCCATCGCCGATCTCGGCAGGCCAGTAGACGAGTGCGTTGTTCTGGATCTTGCAGCGGCGGCCGATGCGGACGTCACGGTCGACGTAGACGTTGCGGCCGATCACGGTGTCGTCCCCGATCACGGCCCCCTCCCTGATCTGGCTCAGATCCCAGACGGACACCCCCTCACCGAGGATGGCCTCGGGATGGACCTCTGCGGTCGGGGCGATGCGGGGCGGCGTCCCGGTCGCCATCAATGACCTCTCCGTCGGCCGAGCATCGCAAGCGGGGTCCTGGCCAGGATGCTCATGTCCTGGAAGAAGCCGATACGTCTCAGATACTCGATGTCGATCTCGGTGCATTCGTGCATCGGCTTGCCGTTCTGATCCGAAATCTGCCACAACCCCGTCAGGCCCGGCTTCACGAGATGACGCTGGTGCTGCCACTCCTC
>DATGOV010000054.1:0-28603 GCA_035305585.1 Acidimicrobiia bacterium
GTCGGTATCCAACGACGAGGCCGGCGATTTCCGGTCGAAGCCGAGATGGTCAGCGAACCGCAAGATCGATGTGGTGTTGCGGCTGTTGCGGGGCGAGTCTTTGGAGGACGTGTCCCGGGAGGTGGGGGTGGAAGCGCATCGACTTGCGGCGTGGCGGGACGACTTTTTGGAGTCGGGCAAGCAGGGGCTGAAACAGAAGCGTCCCCGGGCCGAGGGGGACCGCCGGTTGTCGGAGGCGGAACGCAAGATCGGCGAGTTGACGATGGAGAACGAGATCTTGCGGCGGGCGGCCGAAAAAAAGGGGGCTTCAGATCCACCCAGGTGGATCTCGCAGTCGGCCGCTGCGCGGCTGCCCACACTGGGCAACGGCTAGCTGCAATCGGCGGTCAGGCGAGCTGCACGCAGAGTGCGCGCAAGGGATGGGGGAGAGGGGGGAGAATCCCTTGCCATGACTGGGAATCCGGGCTCTTTGAGCCCATGACCCCCAGTCAAGCGCGCTACCAAGCTGCGCCACGGCCCGGGAGAGGCCAGTGTAGCCTCTGTGCCTCCGCAGCGAACCCCTGCCCTTGTCCCGATCGCCCTTGTGGAACTGCCCAGCGCAGGTAGGCTGCCGACCGATCGTTTGCATTGGAGGTCATTTTGCGTCGTTGGGTTGCAGTCGTCGTTGCTCTTTGTGTCATGTCGACGGCCTCCGCGGCGATCGGATTGGGGGATCGCTTCATCGATGTCGGGCCCGACCACACCTTCGTCTCGGAGATCGAATGGCTGGCCGAGCGCGGGATCACTCGCGGTTGTAACCCACCCGCCAACGATCGTTTCTGCCCCGATGACGTGGTGACTCGTGGTCAGATGGCCGCCTTTCTCGTGCGGGCCTTGGGACTGGTGGGATCGGGGAACCTCGAGTTCGTCGACGACGACGAGTCGATCTTCGAGGGCGACATCGAGCGTCTGGCTGCAGCCGGGATCACTCGCGGCTGCAATCCGCCCACCAACGATCGTTTCTGCCCCGACGATCCCGTGACCCGCGGCCAGATGGCGGCGTTCCTGGTCCGCGCTCTCGGGTTGACCGTGGGCGGCGGGCAGGGCTTCGTGGATACGACGGCATCGGTGTTCGAGGCCGACATCGACAAGCTGGCGGCGGCCGGCATCACACGGGGCTGCAATCCGCCCGCCAACGACCGTTTCTGTCCCGACGATCCGGTGACGCGAGGCCAGATGGCGGCGTTCCTGTTCCGGGCCCTTTCGTCGAGAGGCTTCGAGATCGTCAGTGTGTCGACCGAAGGCGTACCCGGAAACGGTCTCTCGTTCGCCCATGCCATCTCCTCGGATGGCCGGTACGTTTCGTTCGCCTCTCACGCCGACAACCTGGTGTCGGGAGACACCAACGGTGCCTCCGATGTGTTCGTGCGGGATCGGGTTTCCGGTACGACCGAGCGCGTGAGCGTTGGCGTGGGAGGGCAAGCGAACGGGGAGGAAACAGGGACCTCCGGCACAGACATATCCGATGATGGTCGGTATGTCGTCTTCGAGTCTGATGCCGACAACCTGGTCGGAGGAGACGAGAACGGTCTTGGGGACGTCTTCCTACGGGACCGTTCGACCGGTGTGACCATCCGGATCAGCGAAGGACCCGATGGCGAAGCGGACGGCCCATCACAAGCGCCTCGGATCTCTGCTGACGGCCGTTACACGGTCTTCCACACGTACGCCACCAACCTGACGGAGGAAGGTGGAGGGGTGGTCTTGTACGACCGCGTGGCCGGCCAACTCACCCATATCGGACAGGGCTCGAATCCGCGCATCTCGGGGAACGGTCGGTACATCGCCTACGCGACGGGCGGAGAGGTAATCCGTCACGACCGCACCACCGGCAACGAAGTCAGGGTGGATGTCTCGACCGCAGGAGTACCGGCGAACACCCCGGGTCATGCGGTCGAGATCACGGCGGATGGCCGGTTCGTCTTGTTCCAGTCGCAAGCTTCGAACCTGGTTCCCGGCGACACCAACGATCTCGTCGATCTCTTCCTCCGGGATGTGACCGCCGGGACGACGGTCAGGGTCAGCGAGGCGACGGGCGACGATGGTCAGCTGTCGGGTCCGAGTTTCAGCGGCGGTGTCAGCGACGACGGGCAACGAGTGGTCTTTTCCACCGACGCCTCGGATGCCGTAAACGACGACGAAAACGAGGTTCGTGACGTCTTCGTCCGGGAGGTAGCCGCAAAGATCACCCGGCGCTTCAACCTGTCTCCGAACGGCGACGAGGCCAATGGGACAGGGCAGGCGCCGCTGCCCACATCCGACGGGCGCTGGATTCTCTTCATGAACCAAGCCGACAACCTCGTCGACGGAGGCGTCGAGCAATTGCTGATCGGCCCGGTCGGCCCCTGATCGGGTCGAGGACCTGAGCGGGCTTCCAGATATTGCCTCGGACCGGCGTTCTCACGTCAAGAACGTCGTGTCTCGCACGACGTTTTGCTGATAAAAAGCCAGATAGGCTGGCGGGGTGAGTGATCGGGTTTTCACGATCCCCAACCTCGTGTCGTTCGTGCGCCTGCTCGCCGTGCCCTATTTCTGGTGGGTGCTGCTGGCCGAAGAGCGATTCGGTCTGGCCGCCGGGCTGATCTTCGTCATAGGAGGAACCGACTGGGTCGACGGCTACCTGGCTCGCAAGCTCGACCAGGTGAGCGCCCTCGGCAAGCTCCTCGACCCGATCGCCGATCGGCTGATGATCGCCTCCGCCCTCATAGGTGGCCTGATCGCAGAATCCCTTGCCGTAGCTGAGAATCCGGGCTGTTTGAGCCTATGACCCCCAGTCAAGCGCGCTACCAAGCTGCGCCACGGCCCGGAACGGCCAGTCTAGCGATCGCCGGACTGTCCTCCTACCGCGGAGATCCGCCAGCCCGATCTGTGAGTGGCCGTGGGGAGCACCCATCGAACGATTTGCTGAACCCTCTTCGGGTCCCGGGTCCAGGTGACGTTGGTCCCTTCCTCGACAGGAGTCCGATCGGTACCGTAATTACGGTACTGGCCGTGAATAAGTCGACCCGGAGAGCCGATGTGTGACTACTGCGACTGCCGTCGAATCCCCGAAATCGCCGACCTCGGCGCCGAGCACGAGTTGATCGAAGAGCTCGGTGACGAGGCCCTTCGCCTGGCCAAGGCGGGATCGCCCGACTTCCCGGCTGCTCTCGAGCGGCTGCGCGCCGCATTGGACCCACACGTGATGCGCGAGGAGAGGGGAGTGTTCACCCAGGCGAGGATCGCCGGGTTGGGGCGGTACTACGTGGACGATCTGGAAGACGACCATCGACGGTTCGCGGAGATCCTCGATGTCGACGAGATCGACGTCGACACGCTCGAACGCTTCCTCGACGAGCTGCACCGACACATCGCCATCGAGGAGTACGACCTCTTTCCGGCGACGGTGCAGGTCCTCACCGATGCCCAATGGGAGGAGATCGAGGCCGCTCAGCCCCGGGTGGCGGCCGAGGCCTGAGACGATCCGTGGGGGAGCCGTCACTACGCTGACGGCGTGGACGGACGCATCCTCACGGTTCCCAACCTCGTTTCGTTCGTCCGGCTCCTCGCCATCCCGTACTTTTGGTACGTCCTCCTCGGCCAGGAGCGGGTCGGGCTGGCCGCGGGTCTGATATTCGTCATCGGAGGGACCGACTGGGTCGACGGCTACCTCGCCCGTCGCCTGAATCAGGTTTCGCGACTCGGAAAGATCCTGGATCCTGTCGCCGACCGGCTGATGATCGCCTCCGCACTCATCGGAGGGCTGATCGCAGGAGTGGTCCCCGGCTCGATCGGATGGCCTCTGTTGGCGCGGGAGGTGATCGTCGGTGGGGCGTCGGTGCTCCTGGTGGTCAGGGGTCATCAGGCTCTCGAGGTCAAGACGATGGGGAAGGTGGCCACCTTCCTCCTCTACGGTGCCATCGCCTCCTTCTATTTCGTCGCCGCCGAGATCCTCGTCTGGGTGTTCCTCCCGCCGGCGTGGCTCGCGGGAATCCTGGGACTGGTCCTCTACTGGTGGGTGGCGTTCGAATACCTGGTGGAAGTGCGCCGGGCCCTCGGTTCGTTAGAGTCCTCGTCCAGTGATCAGGAGGTCTGAGTGAACGTCCCGGAGCATCTCCGGTACACCGAAGAACACGAGTGGGTCGAGGTGCTCGATGACGGCACGGTGAGAGTCGGCATCACCGACTATGCCCAGGATCAATTGGGCGACGTCGTCTTCGTCGAGCTGCCCGAACCGGGCACGGAGTTCGAGAAGGGGGCGATGGTCGCCGAGGTCGAATCGACCAAATCCGTCGCCGAGATCTACGCCCCACTCACAGGAACCGTCGCGGAGGTCAATGCCGACCTCGTCGACTCTCCCGACCTCGTCAACCGCGACCCTTACGGAGAGGGCTGGTTCGTGACGATGACACCCTCCGACGGTTTCGACCCGAACGATCTGCTCGACGCCGCCGCTTACACCCGTCTGATCGAGTGATGCGATCCGACGGTCGCTTCTAGACTTGCGGCGATGACCTGCCCGAACTGCCAGGCCACGGTCTCCGAGGACGCGAACTTCTGCCCCAACTGCGGTACGGAGCTCGACAACGATCCGACGGTGGTCTATCTGCCGTTGGAGGACCGCAAGGAGCATCCGCTCACGCCAGCGGAGGCAGCGGCAGTCGAAGGGATCCGAGGATTCGCTCTGGTCGTCGAGCAAGGGCCGCGGGCGGGGATGACCTTCGTCCTCAATCCCGGGATAACGACGGTGGGGCGCCATCCCGACAGCGACATATTCCTGGACGACGTCACTGTGTCTCGACACCATTGCCGATTCGTCGTCCAGGAAGGAAAGCTGACGGTGGAGGACTCGGGCTCGACCAACGGCACCTACGTCAACGAGTCCCGGGTCGACTCGGCGGAACTGAAGGCAGGGGACGAAGTACTCGTCGGGCGATTCCATTTCCTCGTAGTTCACGGCAATGCCTGAGGAGACGCTGAGCATTGGCGAAGTCATCGAGTTGTTGCGGGACGAGTTTCCAGACATCTCGGTTTCGAAGCTGCGCTTCCTCGAGTCCCAGGGTCTCGTTTCGCCCGCCCGCGCCGAGAGCGGGTATCGACAGTTCGACGAACAGGACCTGAAGCGGATCCGCTTCATCCTCACCCAGCAACGCGACCACTTCCTGCCCCTCAAGGTCATCAAGTCGAAGCTGACGCTGTGGGAGCGGGGCGAGGAGCCCGGACCCGAGAGTGAGAAGCCCGCCGACGACCCGCTCGAGGTCGAGGGCGAGCCCTTGACCCGAAGCGACCTGGTCCGGCGTTCCGGGTTGAAAGAGGAAGACCTCGACCAACTCATCGACCACGGGCTCCTGTCGCCCGTCGGAGACTCGACGGTGTTCCCTCCGAACGCGCTCCCGATCGCCATCGAGTGCCGGCGCCTCCTCGAGGCCGGCTTCGAGGCGCGGCATCTACGTGCGGTTCGCCTCGCGGCACAGCGGGAGTCGGAGTTGCTCCGCCAGCTGACGGCCCACCTCTTGGCGTCGGGGGCGCCAGAAGCGCGCTCCCGGGCGCGAGATCTCCTGGCGGCGTGCACCGATTCGGTGCAGGCGCTCCATCGCGCGATCCTGACGGCCGAAGTCCGCGCCCTTCTGAACGAATGAGACCACACAGACTGGCCGCCGTCCTGGCGTTGGCGGCATTCCTCAGTACCTGGATAGGTGGCGCAGCGCTGGCCGCGCCCCTCCAGGTGCCGAACCCACCCCGCGAAGCCGGGCTCGTCACGCCGTCCGAGCCGACCGTGAGCGCGGCATCGTGGATCCTCTACGACGCCGACGCCGAGCTCGTGCTGGCCGCCTCCGATGCCGACGCCGAGCGGCCGATGGCTTCGACCACGAAGATCATGACGGCTCTGGTGGCGCTGAAGTACGGGAACCTCGACGACATCGTCACCGTCAGCCAGCGGGCGGCGGATATCGGTGAGGCGGAGGTCGGGCTGGTCCCCGGCGAGAAACTGCCGATGCGTCTCCTGCTCGAGGCCCTCGTGATCCGCTCGGCCAACGACGCGGCCATGGCTGTCGCCGAGCACATCGGAGGCACGGTCGAGGCGTTCGTGGAGCTGATGAACGCCGAGGCCGAGGCGATGGGCCTGCAGCACACCCACTTCGCCAACCCCCACGGCCTCGACGGGGAGAACCACTATTCGTCGGCGTCGGACCTCCTGCAGATGGGATTGGCGGCCATGGCGTATCCGGAGTTCCGGGAGATGGCGACGACCACCGAGCTCGATTTCCCCGACGCCCCCGATGGGACCGAACGGCACCTGTCCTCGACGAACATCATGCTCGACACGTATCCGGGCACGATCGGCGTCAAGACCGGCTACACCGGCCGAGCCGGGCTCGTGTTCGTTACGGGGGCGGTGCGGGACGGACGGACCCTGTTCGCCGTGGTCATGGGATCGGAAGGCGAGCGCGCCCATTTCGCCGACGCCAGCCGCCTTCTCGACTGGGGATTCGAGCGGTTCAAACCCGTGGCGATGGTTTCGAGCGGCTCATACGAACCTCCCGAGCCGGAGCGTCTGGTCGAAGTCGAGCCCGAGCCGGAGCCGGAGCCCGTCGTCGTCACCAACGTCCGCCGGGTGGATTCGCAGCCGCCCCAGCTCCTCGAAGCTTTCGGCTGGATCGCCAGCATGTTGGAGCGACGAGCCAGTGGCTGAACAAGCGGCGACGCTCGTCGTGCCGGCCGAGGAGATCGCGGTTCGAGTCGGCGAACTGGGTGCGGCACTGTCGCGTGACTACGAGGGCCGCCGCCCGGTGCTCGTGGCGGTCCTGGTCGGGTCGTTGCCTTTCCTGGCTGACCTGGTTCGCGCCATCGACATCCCCCTCGAGGTCGACTTCCTGGGCCTGTCGCGGTTCGGGGAGGGAGGGAGGATCAGGATCGCTCTCGACACGGCGGAATCGGTGGAAGGCCGCGATGTCGTGATCGTCGAAGACATCATCGACACCGGGCTGACGCTCACCGTCCTGAGACGCATGCTCGGAGACAGGGGAGCGGCGAGCGTGGCTACGGCCGCCCTGGTCGACAAGACGCGGCGGCGGCTGGTCGACGTGCCGATCGAATACCGCGGCTTCGAAGTCGGCGACGAGTACCTCATCGGGTACGGGCTGGACTGGAAGGGGCACTACCGCAATCTCGACTCGCTCTGGGCAGTCTTGGACATGGAGCGTCTGATGGAGGATCCGGCGGCTTTCCACGACCAGTTCTACCGTTCGGCGTCGTCGCAGGTTGAGCCTCACCACTGATAACCTCTAGATCATGTCGGCTGACGCCGTTGCGATGACCGTGGTCGGGGTCCGGGTGGAGTTGCCATCCAACACCCCGATCGTTCTCTTGCGCGAACAAGACGGTCCCCGCTATCTGCCGATCTGGATCGGCGCCGCGGAGGCGACAGCGATCGCCACGGCGATGGAGAACGTCGAACCGCCCCGGCCTCAGACCCACGACCTGATGGTGATGGCCATCGAGGAACTGGGGGCCACGATGGCCCGAGTGGTCGTATCGGAGATGCGCGACAGCGTCTTCTATGCCGACCTGGTCCTGGCTACACCCGACGGCGAGATCCACCTCTCGGCCCGGCCTTCGGACTCGATCGCCCTCGCCGTTCGTACCGGGGCTCCCGTCTACGCCGATCCGACGGTCCTGGCCGAGGCGGGCATCGAGATCGAGGACGAGTCCGAAGAGCAGCAGATCCAGCGATTCCGGGAGTTCCTCGAAGACGTCACCGTCGAAGACTTCCTCGGCGGGGAAGAAGGCGACCCCCCCTCGATCTGAGCGCTCCTCGGTGCGCCGCGCCCGAGTTTTCCACAGGGGTTGTTGACAACTCGCCCGACCTCGGGTTACCTTGAGATTCCACACGCGGAATTACGCTGCTGTAAGCAGCGGTCCGCGGGAAACCGGAGCTTCCCGCGGCGCGCCGTAGCCGGCGTGTCGCCGCTGCAGAGGAGAGGACGTGTCCGACAAGCAAGCGACTGCGAGCAACGCCACGGCGAGTGAGTCGACCGGTGTCGAGGAGTTCGGCTACCGCGCTCCCCAGGTGTGCAATCTCGTCGGGATCACCTACCGCCAGCTCGATTACTGGGCGCGGACCGGCTTGTTGGAGCCGTCGCTCCGCCAGGCGTCCGGTTCCGGCTCGCAGCGCCTGTACTCCTTCACAGATGTCGTCCAGCTCAAGGTCATAAAACAGCTGCTCGACGCCGGCATGTCCCTCAAGAAGATCCGCTCGGCGGTGGAGATCCTGAAGGAACAGCTCGCTAGCGACAAGCCGCTGACCGACGTCACCCTGCTCTCCGACGGCCGCACGATCTACGCCGCCACCAGCGCCGACGAGGTCATGGACGTCCTGCGGCGCGGCCAGGGCGTCTTCGGCATCGCCGTCGGCCCCGTCCAAGACGAGGTGGCGGGAGCCATCCACGAACTGTTCCCGGAGGAGCGCCAGCCGGCGGAGCCGGCGGTACCGAGCGCCCAGGCAGGGGCCAACTGAGCACCGAAAACCGACCCCGAGCCGACGAGGTCGAGTTCGCTCACAACAGCGAACGGCAGTTCGCACTCCTCTTGGACTTCTACGGGATCCCGTGGGAGTACGAACCTCGCTCGTTCCCGATCGCCTGGGACAAGGACGGCCAGCCTCGGCAGTTCTTCACCCCTGACTTCTTCCTGCCCGAAGAGGACCTGTACATCGAGATAACCACGATGAACCAGAAGCTGGTCACGAAGAAGAACCGCAAGGTCCGACTGCTCCGCGAGCTCTACCCGGACCTCCGGTGCAAGGTGCTCTACCAGCGCGACTACATCCAACTCGTGGTGAAGTACGGGCTCGAGGACCCCGACCATCTCGACGAGCTCCCCCCGCCCACCCGCTTGCCCGGTAAACCCGTCGTCACCCGTCTCGAGGACCGCGGTTCCAGAGCCGGATGAGACGGTCCCCGCTCCACGATCTCCACGTCCGGCTCGGTGCCCGCTTCGTCGACTTCGGCGGATGGGAGATGCCGGTGCAGTACGAGTCGGTCCTCGAGGAGCACCGAAGCGTCCGCCGGGCGGTAGGTGTCTTCGACGTCTCCCACCTCGGGCGGCTGGAGGTGACAGGTCCCCACGGCACCGCGGTGCTGCGAGATCTCTTCACCAACGACGTCACCAAGTACGAGCCGGGGAAGACCCACTACACGATGCTGCTCAACGAAGACGGCGGCATCATCGACGACATCGTGGTGTGGCGGTGGGACGAGCACGTCTACTGGGTGATGCCCAACGCCGCCAATTCCGACCGGGTGCGCGACACCTTGTCGGAGCACGGTGCCGATGTGGTCGACCTGCGGCCGACGACGGCGCTGTTGGCCGTCCAGGGCCCTGGAGCACCCCGATTGCTGGAAGAGTTGTTCGGATCGGCGCCCGCACGATTCCGTACGCTCGAGGCCGGCGGGGTACGCATGGCCGGCACCGGCTACACCGGTGAGCGGGGAGGCGAGCTCTGTCTGCCCAACGAACAGGCAGAAAGCGTTCTCGAGCAGGTTCTGGAGGCGGGGGCGGTCCCGTGCGGCCTCGGGTCCCGGGACACGCTCCGTCTGGAAGCCGGGCTGGCCCTGTGGGGGTCCGACATAGACGAAACGACCACGCCGCTCGAAGCCGGCCTCGATTTCGCCGTGGACTGGGGCCACGACTTCCCGGGCAAACGCGCCCTGGAGGCACAAAGGGACACAGGGCCGTCGCGGCGGCTGACCGGGCTGGTGCTGGAAGGGCGAGGGATACCTCGCCACGGCTACAGCGTGCGCTGCGGCGAGTCGACCGGAGCCGTGACATCGGGCAACATCAGCCCCGAATTGGACACCGGCATCGCCCTCGCCTACCTGGCGCCCCCGGTGGAAGTGGGGGAGCACGCCGAGGTCGAGATCCGCGGGCGCTGGGTTCCGGCCCGCGTTGCCGCACCACCGTTCCATCGGTGACCATCGACGTCTCAGAAGGCATCGAACCCGATCTGTGGCCGGACCTGCCCACTCACGACCGACTCGTGGTGGGCGGACACACGTTCTGGACCGGTCCCTGCCGGCCGCCTGTGGTCGTTTCCCAGCCCAATCGATGGGGAGTGATCGAAAGTCGCTTCCCCGACGTTGCTTGTGTCGTCGAGTGCGACCCAGCCGTGATCGCCGATCTGCCGCTCCCCAACCGAGTGGTCCGGTTCGTCGACCGCGCCCACCGTCCCATCAGCCCCGACGCGTTCGGGCGGTCGGGCCCGCAGCTGATGAGGGCGGCGGCGCGTCTCGCCAACCGCCTGAACCAGGTGCCGGGCATCACGATCTTTGCCCGCCCCTTCGCCCGTTCCATTCCCATCATCACGCCGCGCGAGGCTGCGTGGGTGGCGGAACGATGTGCCGAGGAGGGGGTTCGAGGCCTGAGGACGTCGCCGGGGGTCGGGGGCGGGATCGTCCTGACCGTGCGCGAGGAGCACACTGCGCGTGACCACGACCGGATAGTGGAGGCGCTGGCGGAAGCAGTGACCGGATAGAGTGCCTCCATGGTCTCCAGTGTCGCCACCCCCGTCGCCCATCCTGTGGTGGGTACCCAGCTGGTGAGGACCTGGACGCCCGATGGAGACCCGATCGCCGAAATCGTGGTGGTCCACGGTATCGCCGAGCACAGCGGCCGCTACGAGAGAACAGGCGGGATCCTGGCCGATGCCGGGTTCTCCGTCAGGGCGATGGATCTCGTGGGATGCGGCGCCACGGGGGGCCGGCGAGGCGATATCGCCGACTGGGCGATGTACCTGGACCAGACAGAGGCCCAGATCGAGGAGGCGAGGGAGACCGGCCGCCCCGTCGTTCTGCTGGGCCACTCGATGGGCGGGCTGATCGCCCTGGAGTACACACTCTCCGACCGTCCGCGTCCCGACCTGCTCGTCCTCTCCGCCCCCGCACTGGGAGGCGGTGCTCCCTGGCAGCACAAGCTGGCGCCCATCCTGGCGCGCATCGCACCGACCCTTCCCGTACCCAACGCGTTGAAGGGGGAGCAACTGTCGAGAGACCCCTCAGTGGGGGAAGCGTATTTCGCCGATCCGCTCGTACACACCTCCACAACGGCGCGGATGGGCCACCAGCTGTTCACGGCGATGGACCGCACCCGGGCGGCGGTCGGGCGACTGGACGTGCCCACCCTCGTCCTCCACGGAGAGGACGACACGATCGTTCCTCCGTCGGCGAGCAGTGTCCTCGAGAAGGTGCCCGGCGTGGAGCGGCGTCTCTACCCGGGGCTGCGTCACGAGTTGTTCAACGAGCCCGAGGGGCCGGAGATCCTCGGCGAAATCGCCGAATGGATCCGCAGCCGGCTCGGCGCCGACGGTCAGGCGACATCGACGACCAACGCCCGGTGATCTGAGCCGGGCACCCTGATCGTGAACGTGTCGAGCACCGCCAGGTCTCGCACCAGGGCGTGGTCTATCCGCAGCACGGCCGGCCACCAAGGTCGCAGACCCCACGTCCGGTTGGGGCGGCGGCCATTGCGGCGAGCCCAATCCGCCACGCCGTCGTCCAGGTGCTGGCGGAGGCGACGGTACGCCGGCCACGACGGGGTGGCGTTGAGGTCGCCGACGAGAAGAGTCGGACCGCTGGTACTCGCCAGGCGGTCGGCGATACCTCTCACCTGAGCGCGTCGGGCACGGATGGGGGGTGGCCGGTCGATGGGATTGGCGAGGTGCACGCACCAGACTGTGACACCGTTGGAGCCGACGAAGGCATCGCGATGGGGCAGGCTCACCCTCTCCACGGCGAGAGGGGAGCGGGAAACCAGTCCCATCCCCTTGTAGTCGTCCGACGGGGCGAGCAGGCCGTGGTCGAACCTGGCGCCGATCACATCAGCCAGCTCCGACGACAGTTCCTGGGCGGCGACGACGTCGGGATCGACCCGGTCGAGCAGTTGTCCGAACGCGGACGGATCCGCGCCGCCGTTGTAGAGATTGGCCGTGAGGACCCGGAGCATCGGCCCGCCATGGTATGCGACCATTGGGCGATGTCATTCAGTGGTCGACTGCTGATCGCTACACCCCTGATAAGGGATCCCAACTTCATCCACACGGTCGTCTTCATCTACGCCCACGACCCGGAGGAAGGAGCCGCCGGGGTGATCCTCAACCGCCCCACCGACGAGCCCACGGTCGCCCACCTCCCGGAGTGGCGCTCGGTGCTGGCGGCTCCTCCCATGGTCTTCTGGGGCGGCCCTGTCGCCGAGGACAGCGGCGTGGTCCTCGTCCAGTCCGGGGGTCGGGTGGAGGTCGCCACCGAAATGACACCGCCCGACTCGTCGGTGCGCGCACGGCTGTTCGTGGGCCAGTCGGGCTGGGGGCCGGGCCAACTGGAGGGGGAGATCGCCGAGGGGGCCTGGTTGGTCACAGACGCCCCCGCGGAGGACATCTTGGGTCCTTTCCCCCAGGAGCTGTGGAGGAAGCTGTTGCGCCGGGAAGGCGGCAGGGCGGCGATCTGGTCGACCCATCCGATCGATCCGCGCATGAATTGAGTGGTTGCCCCCTCTCGGGGATCGTTCTCTACCCTGTGGCCCGTGACCGTCCCCAAGCTCCGCCAGGCGATCCGCCGCAAGGCTCCGGGCCTGGCTTTCGAGCGCGCGCTGTGGGAGGCGGGGGCGGAAGTGGTCGTCGGCGTCGACGAAGTCGGCCGGGGCGCCTGGGCCGGTCCGATTTCGGTCGGGGCGGCCGTGATACCCGTCGACCGCCGGGTCTACAAGGTCCGGGACTCGAAGCTCCTCACTGAAGCGGAACGGGAGGCCCTGTTCGAGCGGGTCGCCGGCTGGGCCCGGGCATGGGCGGTGGGCCACGCCAGCCCCGAAGAATGCGACGAGCTCGGCATGTCGGAGGCGCAGAGGCTCGCCGCCCGACGAGCGATCGACGGCCTCGGATTGACCCCCGACGCGATCCTCGTCGACGGCAACTGGGATTTCGTGGGCGGGGCACAGCGGATCGTGCGAGGCGACCTCCTGTCGCTGTCGGTGGCGGCGGCGTCGATACTCGCCAAGGTCACGAGGGATCGGATGATGCGTGAACTCGCCCCCGAGTTCCCGCCGTACAACTTCGAGGCGAACAAGGGATATCCGTGCCCCGTCCACAAGGCTGCCCTCCAAGCCTGGGGCCCGAGCTCGGTCCACAGGCGGAGCTGGGTCTTCATGGACCATCTCGTCTGGACCGGGATCGAGCGCTATCGCCGGCCGGGCGACCAGCTGGACTTCGGGTTCTGACAGCTCGGAAAGATGACACTCGAACTGACCGCGGGTGACGAGGCGATGCTGGCGGGGGAGGAGGGTGAAGGTGTCGCCCTGGCGATGCGGGTTCTCGTCGCCACAGCCGAGGCGATGGGCGCCGAACGCCTCCTCGACATCACCTCCGCCCACGTCGACGGATGCCTCTACCACGGCCCGTCCGGCCTGGACTTCGCCCGGGCGCTGGTGTCCGGCGGAGCCCGGGTGAAGGTCCCTACCACCCTCAACGTCAGCTCACTCGACCTCCTCCATCCAGAACTCGTTCGGCTCGACCGGGCCACCGCGGAGCAGGCCCGGGCACTGATGGACACCTATGTCGAGTTGGGCTGCCGACCCACCTGGACTTGTGCGCCCTACCAGTTGCCTGAGCGTCCCAAACTCGGGGAGCAGGTGGCGTGGGGCGAATCCAATGCCATCGTCTTCGCCAACTCGGTTCTGGGGGCGCGCACCGAGCGCTACGGCGACTTCCTCGACATCTCCGCCGCGGTCACCGGACGGGCACCAGCCGTGGGACTCCACACCGACGAAGGACGCCTGCCGACGCTCGTGGTGGCCGCCGACGAACTGACCGACGATCTCGCGGCCAACGAGGCGCTCTATCCGCTCTTGGGACACGTCCTGGGCCGAGTCGCCGACTCACATGTCGCCGCGATCACCGGTTTGCCATCCGCGGCCGACGAGGACGACCTGAAGGCGCTCGGGGCGGCGGCCGCCTCCTCGGGGTCCGTGGCGATGTTCCATGCCGTCGGTCTCACCCCGGAGGCGCCGGACCCGTCCGATCTCGCCGACCTCGAGACCGTGACCGTCACCCGGGAGATGATCGCGGAGGCCCGCAACGACCTCGGGGCAGGGGAAGGGGAGAGGGTGGATGCCGTTTGCGTCGGCACGCCGCACTACTCCCGCCGTCAGCTCGAGCGCTTGCTGGACCGGTTGCAAGGGCGGCGCTGTGCGATACCCCTGTATGTGAACACCAGCAGACACGCCCTGCAGGAGTTCGGGCGCGTGGCGGATCTAGAAGCCGCAGGCGTGCGGGTCGTCACCGACACGTGCACCTACATAACGCCCGTACTCGACGACGGAATCGAGGTCGTGATGACGGACTCCGCCAAGTGGGCCTACTACGCCCCCGCCAACCTAGGGGTGCGAGTCGTGTTCGCCTCGACCGACGCTTGTGTCGAGTCGGCGGTGGCCGGCAGCTCGGTGGCGACATGGTGACCTTGGTCGCCGGTCATGCCCAGGGCCCGGTTCTGCACCTCGAAGAACCGCTGTCCTTCTGGGGAGGAGTCGACATCGCCACGGGAGTGATCACCGACCGGAACCATCCGCAGGCCGGCGAGTCCGTGACTGGGAAGGTGCTGGTCGTGCCCCACACCCGCGGGTCGTCGTCGACGTCGTCCGTGATCGCAGAGATGATCCGGGTCGGGACGGCGCCGGCCGCGGTAGTGTTGCGCAACCGGGATCCTGTCGTGGTTCTGGGAGCGGTCGTGGCGAGAGAGCTCTATGGGCGGGTGTTGCCGGTCGTAGCCGTGGGCGAAGATCTGCACGAGCGCCTGGCGGCCTCGGCGTTTGCAGAGGTTGTGCCTGGAGGTGTCCGAGAAATTGATCGGTCGTCCGGTTCAGAAATGCAGGGCCGTATGCCGATATGAGGGAGGAATGCCATTGTCAACCCCGAGCGAAGAGCTGAACGACCTGTTCGAGCGCCTCCCCGTTGCCCTGTACCGGTCCTCGGCGGATGGGACGGTCCTGGCCGCCAACCAGGCGACTGCTGAACTCCTGGGCTACGAGAGCCCCGGGGACCTGCTCGCCAGCGAACGAGCTGCCGTCCTCGCCTACGCCGACCCCCAGCGTCGCCTGGAGTGGCGGCGAGAGGTCGAAGAGAAGGGCATCTCCCGGAACTTCGAAGCGCGCTTGCGGCGCCGGGACGGCTCGATCGTCTGGGTGCGAGACACCGCGCGGGCGGTCTACGACGACAACGGAAACGTCCGGTACTACGAAGGCGTCCTGATCGACATAACCGCCGAGGTCTCGGCGTCGTTGTCGTCCTCGATCCTGTCCGAGGTCCTGGAGTCCACCACCGACCTGGTCGTGGTCTTCGACGACAACGAGACACTCCGGTACGCCAACGGCGCCGCCCGCAGCTTCCTCGGCCTCTCCAAAGAGCGGGTGAGGGAGCGGCCCCACTTCGCTCAGGTCCTCCCGGGCATCGACCGGGACTGGGCCCGGTCGCTCCTCGAATCGAATGGCTGGTCGGGTGAGGTGGCGATCGAGGACTGGCACGGCCGGACGACGCCGCTGTGGGTCGTGATCACAAACCATCTCGGCCGGGACGGGGCAACCTACCTGGCGGCGATCGCTCGCGATCTGACGCAGGTGAAGGAAACTCAGCGCCGGCTGGAGGAGCTGATCACTGCCAAGGACGTGTTCGTAGCCACCGTCTCGCACGAGCTCCGCAACCCCCTGACCGGCATCGTCGGCCTGGCAGAGGAATTGCGGGACAGTTTCCAGGAGTTCGGCGAGCAGGAACGACACGACCTGATCACGCTCATCGCGCACCAGGCCGCCGAGATGACGGCGCTCATCGAGGACCTGCTGGTGGCGGTCCGGTCCGATGTGAGCGAAGTGGCTGTCGTTCCCGAGACCGTCGATGTCGTCGCCCAATTGGCCGACCTGGCCGCAGTCCACTCGCCCACCACGCAATGGGAGCTCCCGAACGAGAAGGTGGCTGCCTGGGTCGATCCGCAGAGATTCCGCCAGATCGTGCGGAATCTGCTGAGCAATGCCGAACGCCACGGGGGAGACAACGTCCGGGTCGGTGTCACGCACGACAACGGATGGGTCCGGGTCGTGGTCAGCGACGATGGCGACGGCGTGCCGCCCGAGGACATCGAACGCATCTTCGAACCCTACGGCAGGGCGTCGGACGCGCCGGTCAAACAGGGCTCCGTTGGATTGGGCCTGGCCGTCGCCCGGCGGCTGGCCCGCCTGATGGGCGGCGACCTCGACTACGCCTACGAGGGTGGCTGGGCGACGTTTCGGCTGACACTGCCCGCCGTGGAGAACGTCTCGATACCATCGCTCGAGTCGTAGCATCTCTGCGATGCGTGTCATGGTCACCGGTGGCGCCGGCTTCGTCGGCAGCCACGTATGCGTGGCTCTCGCCGAAGCCGGTCACGAGCCGGTCATCGTCGACAGCTTCGTCAACGCCAAACGGGATGTCCCCGAGAGGATCGGACGCATCGTCGGCGGGCCACCCGCGGTGCACGAAGTCGATGTCCGCGACATGGACGGCTTGGACGCGGTCTTCTCGTCGGGATCGTTCGACGCCGTGATCCATTGCGCGGCGCTCAAGGCGGTGGGCGAGTCGGTCGAAAAGCCGCTCGAGTACTACGAGAACAACGTCGCCGGCACCATCACCTTGCTCCGGGTGATGGATCGCCACGACGTCCGTCGCATCGTCTTCTCCTCCTCGGCGACCGTCTACGGCGATCCTGACACCGTCCCGGTCACCGAAGAGTCCCCGGCGGGTCGCGCCACCAACCCCTACGGGTGGACGAAGGTGATGATGGAGCAAGTGATGACCGACCTCCATCGAGCCGACGACCGATGGAGCGTTGCCCTTCTCCGCTACTTCAACCCGGTCGGCGCCCACCCGAGCGGGCTGATAGGGGAAGATCCCGCAGGCACTCCGACCAACCTGATGCCCTATATCGCCCAGGTCGCGGCGGGCAAGCTCGACCGCCTCCCGGTGTATGGCGACGACTATCCGACGATCGACGGCACGGGCGTTCGCGACTTCGTCCACGTCGTCGACCTGTCCGCCGGCCACGTCGCCGCCCTGGAGGCGATGGAGGATCCGGGAAGTCGTCTCGTCTACAACCTCGGCACGGGCCGGGGAACGTCGGTCTTGGAGATGGTGAAGGCGTTCGAGACGGCCACTGGCGTCACGGTGCCCTACGAGGTGGTCGGACGGCGGCCTGGGGATGTCGCCGAGACGTGGGCCGCCGTCGACAAGGCCGCCCGTGAGCTCGGGTGGCGGGCGCAGCTCACCATCGAGGACATGTGCGCCGACATGTGGCGGTGGCAGCGCTCCGAATTCGCCGGCTAGGCGTCAGGCGACGTCCGGGTTCAGCGAGTACGTCCCTGTGAGGGAGGCCTCAGCCAGGACGTGGCCCTCCATCGCTTCACGCACCTCGGCGGCGGTGAAGTTGCCGCTCACCGGCAGCGCCTCGACATCCAGCGCGTACAGGGTGAACGTGTAGTGATGGACGATGCTGTCGTTCCACGGCGGGCAGGGGCCGTCGTAGCCGCGGTAGGTCCCTTCCATCTCCGGGTCGCCGGCGAACCAGCCGGTGTAGTCGTTGACACCCTCGCGGGGTCCGTCGTGGCGGCCCTCCTTGCCTCGCGGCACGGGACCACCCCGTGAGAAGGCGCCTTCCTCGATCCGCCGGACGTCGGCGGGGATGTCGACGAGGACCCAGTGGACGAACTCGACTCGAGGCAGGTCCGGAGGTACGACTCGCCCTTCCTGGTTGACATCGTCGGGTTTCGACGGCACGTCGCGGTCCACGAGCAGGAGGGCGAAAGAACGGGTTCCTCCAGGCACGTCGTCCCACTCGAGGGCGGGATTGCGGTTGTCCGAGAACGCGATGTGCTCCTCGGGATCGGGCACTGCGAAGGCGTACTCGGGGGGTATGCGTTCACCATCTGCGAAGTTGGGGCTCGTCAGGCGCATGGCGTCGACGATAGCGACCCGCGTCCCTCAGACGCCGCGGCTGCGATACCGTTGGCGACGATGCTGGACCACAACGAACTGGTGCGTCGCACCCGGGAATGGATCGACGCCGACCCCGACCCCACCACCCGCGAGGAGCTGACGGCCTTGCTCGACGCGGAGCAGTGGGACGAGTTGACAGAGAGGATGGCCGGGGTGCTCGAGTTCGGCACCGCGGGGATCCGGGGCGCGGTGGAAGCGGGGTCGAACCGGATGAACCGGGCGGTGGTGATCCGCACGACGGCCGGGTTGGCGGACTTCCTTCAGCGGGAGCGGTCGGGATCGGTGGTCGTCGGTTTCGACGCCCGGCCGTCGTCGCCGCAGTTCGCCGAAGACACGGTGGGCGTGCTGCTGGCGGCGGGTTTCGATGTCGGGTACTTCCCGGAGCCGGTACCGACACCCATCGTCGCCTACACCGCACGGAAGACCGGGGCGGCGGCAGCAGTCGTGATCACGGCGAGCCACAACCCGCCCGCCGACAACGGCTACAAGGTCTACGACAGCAACGGCGCTCAGATCATTCCCCCCGTCGACTCGGCGATCGCCGAGGCCATCAGCAAGATCGGCCCGGCGAAAGACGTGCCGCGAGTCGAGGACGCCATGGGGACCGACAGCCCGGCTCAGAGGCTCGACTTCGACGAGATCTACGAGGCGTACCGACGGGACGTGGACGCAGTCCGACCCCGGTCCGAGGGCTCAGCGATCACAGTCGCCTACACGCCCATCCACGGAGTGGGGTGGGCGACGTTCCGCCGGCTGGTCACCGATGCCGGATACCCGAACGTGGAGGCCGTGCCCGAACAACGGGACCCCGATGGCCGGTTTCCGACTGTTGCCTTTCCCAACCCCGAGGAGCCGGGGGCCATGGACCTCGTCCAGGATCTCGGCACCCGCATCGGCGCCGACGTGGTCCTCGCCAACGATCCCGATGCCGACCGCCTGGCGGTGGCCCTTCCGACAGACGGCGGGAGTTGGCGGTCCTTGACGGGCAACCAGATCGGAGTGCTGCTCGCCGACTACCTGCTCCACCACTGGTCGGGAGGCGAAACGCCGATCGTCATCAACTCGATCGTGTCGTCTCCGATGCTGGAGGCGGTCGCCGAGTTGCACAGCGCGCACTTCGAACAGACGCTCACCGGCTTCAAGTGGATCGCGAACGCCGCCCTCGACCTCGAGGCGAGTGGTGTCGGGACGTTCGTCTTCGGTTACGAGGAGGCGCTCGGATACACCGTCGGTGGCCACGTCCGGGACAAGGACGGCCTGTCGGCCGGTCTCGTCTTCCTCGACTTGGTGGCTTCGCTGCGTGACGAGGGTCTGACGGTCACCGACCGTATGGGGGACCTGTACCGACGAGCGGGGCTGTGGGTGTCGACCCAGCTGAGCCTGGTCCGGCCGGGGACGGAGGGTCTGGCCGAGATCACCGGCGCCATGCAGCGTCTCGGTGAGGTGACACCCGTAGAGTTGGACGGGCGAAAAGTCGTCTCGGTGAGAGACTTCCGCGTCGGAGCCGAGGAGCGGCCGCGTTGGCTCCCTGCGACCGACCTGGTGGAGATGTCGTTGGCCGAGGGAGGCCGAGTGCTGGTTCGACCCTCAGGCACCGAGCCGAAACTGAAGATCTACGTCGACCTGCCCGGCGACGCCGAAGGCGACATTGCCCGCCAGGAAGGTGAGACCCGAGCCGCCGCCGACCGCATCGCCGCGGCCACGGCCGAGTTCATTGGCCTCTGAGCTCCTGCTGGTGCCGCCGGTACAGGTACAGCCATCCGAGACCGTGGATCGCGATCGCGATGCCGAGCACGACGGTGACCGCCCAATGGCCGAGGACGGCTCCGACCAGCGCAGCCAGGGCCGCACCGATCACGAGGGCCGTGCGCACGCCGTTCAAGGGACCGAACATGCTCTGCATCCTACGGGGCGAGGAGGCGTACCGTGACGCGGCGCCGCCTCTCTTAAGATCTCGGCGATGATTCCGAGTCTGTTCGTCGTCGATGGCGATGCGCTGGTCCCCACCGAGCTCACGCGCGGAGGATGGTCGGACGAAGCCCAGCACGGCAGCCCTCCGGCGGGAGTCATGGCCCGGGCCATCGAACTGGTGCCCACTTCCGCCCCCATGCAGGTCGTCCGCTTCACGATCGACCTCTTCCGGGAGGTGCCGCTGGCTCCGTTGCGCATCGAAACCAACGTGGTCCGAGATGGACGACGGATCCAGGTCGTCGAGGCGCGGATGTTCCACGACGACCGGGAGTTGGGACGTGCGACCGCGCTCAAGATCCGGGTAGCCGACCAGGACGGTGGCGAGCTTCGAGGAACACGGGGAGTCGATCCGCTTCCGGCGGAGCGTCCGGAGGACCTGCCACTTCTCGACCTGCGCAGCTTCTTCGGCGGCGACGAGAGCCTCTTGCGATTCCACACCGATGCCATCGAGATCCGCTCGGTAGAGGAGTCCTTCGTGCGTCCGGTGGTGGGGGAGTCCTGGTTCCGGCTGAAGGCACACCTGGTGGAAGGGGAGACACCGACGCCCTTCCAGCGGGCGGCGATCATGTCCGACCTGTCCAACGGCAATTCCCAGGCGCTGGATCCAAAGCGATGGCTCTACGTGAATCCCGACACCACCCTGTACCTGCACCGGCTCCCGGAAGGGGAGTGGGTGGGAATGAGGTCGTGGGTGGATCAGGTGCCGACCGGTATCGGCGTCAACGAGAGCGCGGTCTACGACCTGAAGGGGAGATTCGGCCACATCAACCAGGCGCAGCTGATCGAAAGACGCTGAACGGCGAGGCCGCGTCTGATCAGAACAGGGCGGAAGCCAGGCGCCGCCGATACGTGGAGACGACTTCGGGATCGTCGATCGTCTGGAACAGGTCGACCATCGCCTGCCGCGCTTCCTCGGTGGCTTGCTCGTCGCCGCTGCCTATGACGAAGAGGTATTCGTCCATCGCCCGTTCGGCGTGCCCGGCGGCGGCGAGGCCACGGGCGTAGGCGAGGCGAGCCTGGAGATCCTGGGGATCGAGTTCCACGCGCTGGCGCAGCTCGTCGATGTCGCCCGCGCCCCGCTTGGTGCGGATCGTCGAACGCAAGCGCCCGACCTCCTCGGTGTCGGCGAGCGGCCGCAGCACTGCCTCGGCGGTGTCGAGGTCCTCACGCTCGATCAAGAGGGAAGCCAGACCCACCGCGGCGTCGTGATGTGACGGATCCGACTCGAGAGCTCGACGAAACGCAGCCTCCGCTTCCTCGGCGTCTCCAGCGTCTCGGAGTGCCTTCCCTTCCTCGGCGAGCCGATCGGCCTCGGTGGGCACCAACTCGCGCAGCCACTGTTTCACCGCCTCCTCGGGGAGGGCGCCCGTGAATCGGGCCACAGGCTCGCCGTTCTTGAACCCGATCACGGTGGGAATCCCCTGGATCCCGAGCTGCATCGCCAGGGGCTGGTTGCGATCGACATCGACCTTCACGAGCTCCCATTCCCCACCCGCCTCGGCGGCGAGCTTCTCGAGGACCGGCCCGAGGACTCGGCAAGGCCCGCACCAAGCCGCCCAGAAATCGACCACGACTGGGACCTCGTGTGAGCGTGCCAGCACGGTCTGGGCGAAATCGGACAAGGAGGCGTCGCGGATGGGTACAGCCATGGGAGACCGAGTCTATCGGGGCGCTGCCGGAGTCCCAGAGGTCCAATAGCCGTCACCACACATTGTTGGCCGTGGCATCCTTGAGTCGTGACCTCCGAGAAGACTCTCGCCTTGCCGCCATTCGGAACGAGCTTCGGGGAGACGATGACCGTAGCCAGTTGGGAGGGCGGGGCGTGGTCGACACCGAGCCGACGGCCGGTCGGTCCCCTGTCGCTCCACCCGGGCGCCCACGTCCTCCACTACGGCAGCTCCTGCTTCGAGGGGCTGAAAGCCTATCGAAGCGTCGACGGCGTCGTGAGGCTCTTTCGTCCCGATCGTCATGTCGCTCGATTGCGGGGGAGCGCCGAGCGGCTCTGGCTGCCAGTCCCTCCCGCCGAGTTGGCGCTCGACATGATCGTCCAGGCGGTGGAGGCCAACCTGGACCAGGTGCCTCCGACGCCAGGCTCGCTCTACATCCGCCCGACGCTCATAGGAACGGCCGCCAACATCGGCGCCGCCGGGTCGCCCACCACCGAGGCTCTCTTGTATGTCCTGACGAGCCCGGTCGGCGACTACTTCGCTGACGGTGTGGCACCACTTCGCATCGCGGTCGAGCAGGAACGGCGGCGCACCACCGAGCAGTTCGGCGCGGTGAAGACTGGCGCCAACTACGCCATGGCGCTCGGCGCGACGATGGAGGCCCGCGCCGCGTACGACGTGGCCCAGGTGCTGTTCGCTCCGGAAGGCCGGGTCCAGGAGACCGGCGCTTCGAATGTGATGCTGATCTCCGCCGACCGGGTCGTGACCCCGCCCGCCGACGGTTCGGTTCTCGAGGGAGTGACCCGGTCGTCGCTTCTCACTCTGGCCGCCGCCCGAGGACTGACGGTGGAGGAGAGGGTCCTGACGGTCGAGGAGCTGGTGGCGTGGTGCGAGCACGGAGAGGTGGCGCTGTCGGGAACCGCCGCCGTCCTCGCCCCGGTGGGCACGCTGATCGTAGACGGCGCGGAGGTCACGGTCGGAGACGGCCGGGCAGGCCGCCACACCCTCGAGCTGAGGGAGGCGCTGATCGAGACTCAGGTCGGCAAAGTAGAAGACGTCCACGGCTGGACGTTGCCGGTCGGCTGAGCTCACTCGATCGGGTCGAGGGCTGCCCGCGTGTACGTCGTGGCGGCGTCCCACAGCAAGATGTGCTCGACGCCCGCGTCCCGGGCGGCGTCGATCTGCGCCCGCACCTCGGCCTCGCCGTACTCGATCCCGAGGGAGAAGTCCTGCACCCAGGCCACGATGTGGGCTCTCGTGCCTTCCACCTGTTCGACGAAGTCGACGAGCGAGCGATACGTGATGTCGTAGGGCTGGGCATTGGGGTTCTCCACCCCGTACTCGCCGGGGCCCCAGTGAGACGGGTAGATCATCGGCGCGATGTAGTCGACTTCGGCGGCCATCCGGGGGATGTCCTGGGCGACCTCGTGGGGCCGGGTGGCGGCGATGCCGAAGACGGCTGCGGCCATGCGGGCGCCGGCGGCGTGCACCCTCTCCCTGCTCTCGGCGAGGAAGCTGACGATGGCGTCCTCGGGCTCGCCCTCCTGCCCCGGGTAGACGATCTCGTTCAAGGTGTCGGGACGACGCACGTAGTCGTACATGATGTCGTCGACACCGAGACGGGCGGCCTCTTCGGCCAACGCCATGTTGTATTCGCGCACGTCGGGATCGAACGGATTGGTGAAACCGCCGTACTGGCCGTAGGCAGTGCCGTCCGGGTTCTGGATGACCCAGTCCAGGTTCCCCGTCTCGACGGCGTAGTTCGCCATGCGCGGGTCTCGGAAGTTGACGATCCGGCCGATCACCCGCACCCCCTTGGCGTGGAGCTCCTCGACAGCCTGCTCGAGGTCGTAGAGCTCGGTGACGGCTCCGATCTCGTGGGCGAGCTCTACTCCGGTGTCGTACCAGACATCACCGCCCTCGTCCTTCAAGTCGAGTTCCACCGTGTTGATGAGCCCGGCGTCGATCATGTCCATGATCGGATCCTTCAACTGAGGCGTCGCCCACGTCCACCCCGTGGCGTGGACACCGATCATCGGAGGGCCGCCCGGGGCGCCGGGGAGGGCCAGCTCGACGGTCACGATCTGCTCGGAGGTGTTGCCGACCGCGTCGGTCGCTGTGATCACGACACCGGCGGAGGGCGGCTCGGGGTAGGTCTTGCTGATGGTGCCGTTCTCGTCCGGCGTCGCCGCCTCACCGTCGATGGTGAGAGAAGCTGCCTCTTCTGCCACCCGGGCCGTCACGGTCACCTCTTGGCCGACAGGGACCGGATCGGTAGGGGAGAGGACCTCGATCGCCGGCGGCGTCGTGTCCAAGACGAACTCCCTGGCCGCACGGAGCGAACGGAACGGGAAGCTCCGATCCACGACGACCGCGAGCCGATGCTCGCCGTCGGCCAGACCGCTCAGGTCCACGGCGAAGGCGTTGGGAGCGGATTGCGTGGCGGGATGCTCTTCTTCGTCGACCGTCACCATCACGTCGTCCGGCTGTGTCTCGTTGGCGAGTTGGATGGTCACGGACGCCGACGCCGGCCCGACGACGGCGCCGTTCTCGAGCCCGAGGATCTGAAGAGACCCGCCTCCGCTGGTCATCAACCATATGAGGCCGAGGATCGCCATCGGCAGGACGGTGAAGACGACCTTTCCCCGACGAGTCAGCCGGTATCGAGGGCGCGGCCCCTGGTCGGGGGGCGGGGAGTAGGCGGCGTCGGGTTGGGTCATCGAAATGGGGAAGTCGTTCTTCGCGATCGATTGAGGTTAGTGGAGGACGGTTGCCGAGCCTTGTTGCCCGACGTCGGTAGCATCGCGTCGCTCTCCAAATGCTCTTCCCCACGATCCAGTTCGCGATCTTCTTCGTCATCGTCCTGACGGCGAATTGGCTGCTGCTGCCGCACCGGCGGCAATGGAAGCTGTTCATGCTCGGAGCCAGTTGGTTCTTCTACGGGTCGTGGGACTGGCGGTTCGTCTTCCTCCTCGTCGCCTCTACGGTGCTCAACCAAGCGGCGGCGCGGCTCATGGAAAGATCGAGAGACGAACGCTCGCGCCGGCTGGCGCTGGTCGGAGCGGTGGCGGCGAACCTCGGCATCATCGCCTGGTTCAAGTACTACGGCTTCTTCGTCTCGTCGGTCATCAACTTCTTCCGGACATTCGGAATCGAGCTGCCGCTCCCACTCCTCGAAATCACCCTGCCGGTGGGGATCTCCTTCTTCACGTTCCAGGCGTTGTCGTACGTGATCGACGTGTACCGGCGACGAGAGGAGCCGTCGACACTGTTGGATTTCGCTGTCTACCTGGCGTTCTTCCCCCAACTGGTGGCGGGGCCGATCGTCCGCTCGTCCGAGTTCATTCCCCAGATGTACACCCGCAAGGACCCCCGGCGAGTCGACGCCGCCGGCGGCTTCTCGCTGATCGTCGGCGGCCTCTTCAAGAAGGTCGTGGTCGCCAACACCCTGGCGGGAGCGATCGTCGACCCCATGTTCGCCAGCCCGGCACAGTTCAGTGCCCTCGAAGTGCTGGTCGGGGTCTACGGCTACGCCGTGCAGATCTACGCCGACTTCTCCGGATACACGGACATCGCGATCGGAGTGGCCACGCTGATGGGGTTCAAGTTCCCCGACAACTTCGACAATCCCTACTCGGCGCTGTCGATCCAGGACTTCTGGCGACGCTGGCACATGACGCTGAGCCGCTGGCTACGCGACTACCTGTACATACCGCTGGGCGGTAATCGCGGGACCAGAGTCGGGACGTACCGCAACCTGATGCTCACGATGCTGCTCGGGGGACTGTGGCACGGCGCCGCCTGGACGTTCGTCATCTGGGGCGGCTACCACGGGGCGCTCCTGGCGTGGGAGCGGTGGCGGACCGAAACGGGCCGGGCGGTGGATGCCGACACGCCTGGCCGCCGGGCTGTGAAGAGGCTCGCCACCTTCCACCTCGTCTGTCTCGGTTGGATCCTGTTCCGGGCCGACTCGATGGGTCGGGTGGGAGAGATCTTGAGCCGGCTCCTCGATTGGGGTCCTGCCCCGGCGGTCACGCCGGCCGTGCTCACCCTCGTCGTGGCCGGGATCGGGGTCCAGTTCATACCGTCCGATTTCCGCGTCAGCCTGGTCAACTCGTTCAGTCGCCTACGGCCGGCGGCGATGACCGCCGCATTGGCGGGGTCCTTGCTCCTTCTCGACGGCCTCGGGCCGGAAGGCGTGGCACCGTTCATCTACTTCCAGTTCTGATGGCAGTCGACGAAGCGCCACCCACGGAGCGACAGGCCGAAGAGCGAGCCACGATCCCGGCCGGGATCGTGATAATGGTCATCCTGACGTCGCTCCTCCTGGGGTTGCTGCTGAACGCCCCCGACATCCTGCGCACCGCCCAGCGGCAGGAGCCGGGGTGGGAACGGACGATCGGGGTGGCGTTGATGGAACCGATCGCCTCCGTCAGCCATTCTCTGTTCCTGGATCGCCCCCGGATGCTGATCGACTCGCTCCTCGGACGGGAGCGCCCCGGGCCCGAAGCGCAGGCTCTGCCGGCGCCCACGCCTACCTCCGTGCCTCCGACGACTGCTCCGCCTACCACGGTTCCGAGCGACACGCGGAGGGAGATCACCGCCGAAGACCCGCTCGTCATGTACATCGGGGGCGACTCGATGGTCGGTCAGTTCGGGCCAATGCTCGACAACCGCGCCTCAGAGACGGGGATGGTCGAGTCCGAAGTCGTGTACGAGTTCGAGTCGGGCTTGTCCCGGCCCGACTTCATCGACTGGCCCCAGCGACTCGCGCAGGTCAGCGAGGACCTCGACCCGGATGTGTTCGTCCTCTATTTCGGGGGGAACGACGCCCAGTCGATCTACATGCCGGACGGTTCGTGGATCGACTTCGGGACGCCCGAATGGGAAGGGGAGTACCGGCGCCGGGTCGACGGCGTGATGACCATGCTGGAGGAGCGGGGACACTGGGTCTACTGGATGGGCATGCCGATCGTTTCCTCCGAGACCTTCCAAGAGCGGGTGCGTCTCATGAACGGGATCTACGAGGAGGTCGCCGAGAGCCACCCGCGGGTGACCTTCGTCGAGGCTTGGTCCCTGTTCGAGGGCTCCGACGGCGGCTACAGCGAGTATCTGCCCGACGCCGACGGGAACCTCGTCGACATGCGTCTGGACGACGGCGTCCACTACACGACGGCCGGCGCCATCCGGCTGGCCGAGCACACGTTCGAGATCATCGCCGAGGACTGGGGAATCCCACCCGGCGAATGAGCTCAGTCGATGACGAGCCGCTTGCCGAGGCTGGTCACGGCGTCGGGGGTGTAGCCGGCGGCGGTGTAGAACCCGACAGCCTCCCGATTGTCGGTCCTCACCTGGAGGTTGATCTTCGGGCAGCCTCTCTCGGCCAACATCTGCTCGGCTGCGGCGAGGAGACGCGATCCCCATCCCCCTCGCTGGTGGGGAGGACGGACCGCCAGGTAGTAGATCCAGCCCCGATGGCCGTCGTAACCGGCCATCACCGTGCCGATCACCTTCCCGTCGTGCTCGGCGACGAGGAAGAGACCGTCGCCGACCTCCACCTTGCGGGCGATGTCCTCGTACGGATCGTTCCAGGGGCGGACCAGGCCAGCCGCCTGCCAGACCCCAACGACTTCGTCGGCGTCGTCCAGCTGGAACGGTCGGATCACCGTTTCTCCAGCATGCGACGCGCCGGGTTCGCCATCGCCGTCTCCTCGACACCGCGGGCTGTGACATCTATGTAGGCCTGGGTGGTGGCCATGTCGGCGTGACCGAGCAACCGCTGTACCTCGGGTACCGATCCCGAGTTCTCGACCAGCAAGGTCGCGTAGGTGTGGCGGAGGGAGTGGGCGAGCGCCCCCGGCGGGGGAGCGACGCCCGCCCGGCGGAACCAGCCGCGAACGAGGTGGTCGACGACATTGGACGTGAGTGGCTTGCCGTTGGGGCGGACGATCAACGGATCGGTGGGCTTGAAGGGCCCGAGTCTCTCCTTGCGTGACTCGAGGTACCCGTCGAGAACGTCGACGATCTCAGGCGGGAGAGGGATGGTCCGGGTGACGCCGCCTTTGCCGGTGACGAAGAGCTTGGTGTGCTCCGTGGGGGAGCGCCGCACATCGCCGACGCGAACCGTGATCGATTCCGATACCCGCAAACCGGCTCCGACGAACAGGGCGCACAGCGCCTGTTCCAGCTCCGGCCAGGGGTCGCGGGCCCTTTCGTACGGCGTCTGGGCCGCTAGCACGATTCGAGCAAGGTCCTCTTCCGAGATCGGCCGGGGCCGCCAGCGACGGGCCTTGGGCGGCTCCACGAACTCGACGGGGTTGGTGTCGAGGAGCTGGCGGTGGACGACCAGCCATTGGCAGAAACCGGTCCAGGTGGAGCGGCAGCGGCGGATCGAAGAGGGGGCGTGGTCGGTGGCATAGGTGGCGAAGGCGGAGATGATCGTGTCGCGGTCCAGGTGGGAAGGACGCAGCGCGCCCAGCCATCTCTGGAACTGGTCCTCGTCGGGCGGTACCTCCAGTCCCAGCTGGCGGACGATGATCTCACCGAGAGCGGCCAGGTCGGCCCGGCGGGCCTTGAGCGTGGCCGGGGACGGCTTGGCGGTGTTCTTCCAGGCCAGCCACTGCTCGGCGAGGGTCGCCAACGAAACGGACATGAGCTGGAGAGTAGGAGTGGTGTCGGGAAACGAGTTGGATCTCGGGTCGGGTGATCGAGAATGTTCAGGATAATACAGATTATCCGGAATAGCCACGAAGAGATCCGCTCGAGGAGGGGCTTCCCGTTGTGGATCGGCTTGCGGGTCGAGCTCGAAGGCTTCGTTGGCTGCAAGGACTCGATGAGCAGGCCAACTGAGGGCTCGTGGGTTCGGCTGCCGCAGCGGCCACGTCCG
>DATGOV010000055.1:0-17278 GCA_035305585.1 Acidimicrobiia bacterium
GGCTCATCGGGGCAGAAGTTGGTGTTCTGCGGCGGATTGCAGCCGCGGGTGACGTCCTCGATCCGAATCGCCTCGATGGCTCCCTCGTGGACGATTCCGTCGTCGTCGAAGAACGACCCGCCAGGGTCGGTCACATCTGCCGCCGCTGGCGCTGCCAGGGCGAAGACGAGGAGGGCAACCGCTAGGGTTCGGACACGCTTCAAAGCAACTCCTTGGGTCCGCTAGGCGCCGGACTATATCCGCATCCCGTCGGACAACTGAGGATTCATCGCATAGACCCTGCAGGGGATTTGCGCGACCGAGTCTGGGGTCGCGCCAGAAACCGTGTCTTGGGGCGGACGTGCCGGCAAGAGGGTTTCGGCCACGCCTCGCCTCGCCGGCGCCGGCACAAGACCTCGATGCCGCCGATAAGGCGTTCCAGGCCGAAGAGGAAGTCGGGGTCGTCGACGGGGTCGGACGGCGCCGAGGTGGTGCGCTCGAACAGGCCCGAGGTGACCAGCCGTTCACGTTCGGATACCGCTCCCGGTCGATCAGCCGGCCCAGCGCCCGGCCGTAGGCGCGTTCGTCGTGGACGCGGTCGACGCCGCGCGCCCGGCACCTGGCAGCCAGCTCCATGGCCTTGCGGCTCGCCTGGAGCACGTAGCCGGCCAGCAGGTCGACGGTGTTCAGCTTCTCGGGCGCCGGTCGGCTCGAGTATCTGCAGGGCAACTTCCATCCAGGTGACCTGATGCGGGCCGAGCGGGGGAGCGAGGATCGGCAGCTCGGCCAGCCAAGGGTGGGCGACGTATACCCGGCGGAGCGCCCGTGCCCATTCCAAGAGCCCGTCCTGCCAGCCCCGGGGGACCTCCGCCGTGGACCTGCCGGAAGCCGGACGCTCTCGACGACGTTGTAGCCACCGATGCCCGCACTCGAAAGTTTGACACGTACGTAGAGGACTTATCGGCCGAAAGTGGCAATCGTTTACCAGCGATCTGTTCGAATCAGGCCCGGGCGAAGGCTGTCTAGGCTCGCCGTCGATGTCGCCTCGGTTGCATTTGCATGGCTGACGCTGCGCTCCTCGTCAGAAACGTGACCCGCCGCTTCGGTGAAGTCACCGCCCTCGACCAGGTGGACTTCCAGGTCGAATACGGCCAGGTCGTCGGACTGCTGGGTCACAACGGTGCCGGCAAGACCACGACCATCCGTCTGCTGAACGGGCTCCTCGCGCCGGATGAGGGCGAAGTGAGGACCATGGGCCTCGATCCCGTGGCCGACGGTGCGGAGGTGCGGCGCCACACCGGCGTGCTCACCGAGACGCCGTCGCTCGACGACCGGATGAGCGGGCTCGAGGCCATGCGGTTCTGGGCGGCGATGTGGGGTGTGCCTCGTGACAGTGTGGAAGAGCGCGTCGGCTGGCTGTTGGAGCGGTTCCAGCTGACCGACCGGGCCCGTGACCGGGTGGGCGGTTACAGCCGAGGTATGCGCCAGCGTCTGGCACTCGCCCGGACGCTCCTGCACGATCCACCGCTCCTCTTCCTCGACGAGCCAACGGCGGCGTTGGATCCGGTCGCCGCCCGGGCGGTGCGGGAGATGGTCCGCACGCTGGCGGCCGAGGATCAACGGACCGTCCTCATCTGCACCCACAATCTCGTCGAAGCCCAGGAGCTCTGCGATCGGGTGGTGATCCTCCGGAATGGCCGGGTGCTGGCCGACGGCACCACTGCCGAGGTGGTCGATGCGGCTTCCGTGCCGCTCGCCTTGGTGCTCGAAGTGGGCGGACAACAGGTGGACACGGCCCGCCGGATCGCCTCCACGTTCGGAGACGTGAGACGGGTGGCGGGGGGTCGTTTCGATATGGATGGCGTCACCCGCGAACGACTCCCCGAGCTGGTCGCGGCGCTGGTCGACGGGGGAGTGGACATATATCGCGTCGCTCCGGAGGCGCCGAGCCTCGAGGCGGCCTATCTCGCCCTGTACGGCGAGGAGGTCGAAGGATGAACTGGAGATCGATCTTTGCCATCGTCCGCCGCGACCTCACGCTCGTCGCTCGAGCGAAAGCCGTGATGGTCCCGCTCGTGATCGTGCCGGTCGTCCTCTTCGTCGGGCTTCCGCTGCTGGTCTCCTTCGCCCTGGATGCCGCTGGGTCGGATCTCGACGACCTGCTGCCCCTCATCGACGCGCTCCCCGAATCGGTGCGCATCTCTCTCGGCGACGGTCCCCTCCTGCAACGAGCGCAGCTGTACCTGCTCGAGCACCAGTTCGCGACGTTCTTTCTGATCGTGCCGCTGATGGTCTGCGCGGTGATCGCCGCCGACAGCTTCGCCGGTGAGAAGGAGCGCAAGACGCTCGAAGCCCTCCTGTACACCCCCACCACCGACCGGGAGCTGTATCTGGCCAAGCTCTTCGGCCCGTGGCTGGCTTCCATCGCCGTCTCCTTCGCCAGCTACGGCGTCTATCTGGTCGTGTGCAACCTCGCCCTCGCCGGCTCGGTCGGGAGGGTGGTGGCGGTGACTCCGCTGTGGGCGACAGTCGTCCTTTGGCTCTCTCCCGGTGTGGCTGCTCTAGGCCTCTCGGTTCTCGTTGTGGTGTCGGCGCGAGTGCGCGGGTTCCAGGAGGCGTACCAGGTGGGAGGTGTGCTCGTCTTGCCGGTCGTTGCTCTGGTCGCTGCCCAGTTCGCGGGGTTCTTGTTCGTCGACTCGGCACTCGCCGTCTTCCTCGGATTGCTGACATGGGCGATCGCCCTGGGTGTCATGGCCGTCGGGTTCGGGATCTTCCGGAGAGAGCGGCTCCTCGAGCAGGTCTGAGGCGATCGGACTTGGCGTGCGGCACGCGCCGCCGCGACACTCCCCGGAAGTCGGCAGTCTCGGCCGGCGTTGTGACCACAGATGCCTCACCTCGACATACCCCTCTCCGTTCTGGACCTCGCCTCGGTCGGACGCGGCGCCACATCGGCTGAAGCCCTCCAGGGAACCACCCGGCTCGCCCGTGCGGCCGATCGCCTCGGCTACCACCGCTTCTGGGTCGCCGAGCACCACAACATGCCGATCGTCGCCTCCACCAGCCCTCCCGTGCTCATGGGTCACCTGGCGGCTGTCACGGAACGGATCCGCATCGGTTCCGGCGGGGTGATGCTCCCCAACCACCCGCCCCTCGTCGTGGCGGAGCAGATCGCGCTGTTGGAAGCCCTGTACCCGGGGCGGATCGACCTGGGAATCGGGCGAGCGCCCGGAACCGACCCGGTGACTGCCTCCGCTCTCCGTCGCAGCGCCGACGCACTCGACGCCCGCGAGTTCCCCCAACAACTCGTCGACCTGATGGGCCTGTTGGGTGACCCGAGGGAAGGCGGCCGTCTCCACCAGCGCTTCCGAGCCACACCCGTGGCCACTTCCTTCCCGCCCATCTTCCTCCTGGGGTCTTCCGGATTCAGTGCACAGCTCGCCGGCATCCTCGGTTTGCCGTTCGTGCAGGCTCACCACTTCGACATGGGTGGAACGGACGAGTCGCTACGCCTCTATCGGGATGGGTTCCAGCCCAGCCCGGCGTGGAAGGAGCCGTACGCCATCGTCAGCGCCAACGTCACCGTGGCAGAGACCGAGGCCGAGGCGCAGCGCCGTTCTCTTCCGGGGAGACTGGTGCGCTTCTGGCTCCGCACCGGGCGTCCCGTTTGGTTGCCCACGGTCGATGAGGCGGAGGCTCATCCCGATCTGGATGCGGCGCTCGCCATGCCGACGGAGTCCATCGTCGGAGATCCAGGGCAGGTGGCGGCCGCTCTGGCGGCTCTTGCGGAGCGCACAGCCGCCGATGAGCTCATGCTCGCCGGTACGAGCGCCGACTACGATCAGAAGCTCGCCGAACTGGAACTCGTCGCCGAAGCAGTAGGGCTCGCGTCTAGACGTACGGGATGAGGTCGGCGATCGAGTCGACCACCCTCGTGGGGCGATAGGGGAAGCGGGTTATCTCGTCCTCGCTCGTCGACCCGGTCAGGGCGAGGAATGTCCGGAGACCGGCCTCGATACCGGCCACGACGTCCGTGTCCATGCGGTCGCCGACCATGGCCGTCACCTCGGAATGGGCGCCGATCTTGTTGAGGGCGGCCCGCAACATCATCGGATTCGGCTTCCCGACGTAGTAGGGCTCCACTTCCGTGGCCCGGGTGATGAGGGCGGCGACCGACCCGGTCGCCGGAAGCGGTCCATCGGGAGACGGGCCGGTCACGTCGGGGTTGGTGGCGATGAACCGCGCCCCTCTTCCGATGTGGCGGATGGCCTGGGTTATCGCCTCGAACGAGTAGGTGCGCGTCTCACCCAGCACGACGAAGTCCGGATCGTCGTCGGTCATGACGAAGCCTGCCTGGTGGAGGGCGGTGGTCAGGCCGGTCTCGCCGATCACGTAGACGCTCGCCCCCGGCATCTGATCTCCTAGGAAGCGGGCAGTCGCCAGCGCCGACGTCCAGATGTGGTCCTCGGTGACGTCGAGCCCGGCGCGCTTCAAACGTGCCGCCAGGTCGCGGGGGGTGTAGATCGAGTTGTTGGTGATGATCAGGAACGGGCGGCCCTTCTCCGTGAGACGGCCCACGAACTCGGCCGCACCCGGGATCGGGACGCCCTCGCTGACCAGCACACCGTCCATGTCGGTCAACCAGACTTCGATCGGTCGATCGTTGAGCGTCTCGGTCACGTCGAGGACGATAGTTCGCGCGTCACTGCGTGCATGGCTGTCACACTCCACTGCCCCGCGGCACCCATCCGCGCTCAGAGCACGGGTGGTGGGTGGGGTCGGGTGGCGCGGGTCGAGCACGGGTGGTGGGTTGGGTCGGGTGGCGCGGGTCGAGCACGGGCGGTGGGTGGGGTCGGGTGGTGTGCAGCCCTCGTCCGGTAATACCCTCGGTTCGTGATCCAGATCGGCATCTCCCAGCTCCCGCCCGAAGGCGTGGACGACGACGAGTACCTCGATCGCCTGGTCGAGGCCGGCTACGACGCCCTGGAACTGCCGTTCGTCACCGAGTTTCCCTGGAAGGAGAAGCGCTGCGCCGAATTCGGGGCGAAGGCGGCCGAGCGGGGGATCCGACTCTCCGTCCACGCCCCTTACTTCGCCACCCTCACGCCGGAGGATTTCGAGAGAGGTGCCCAGTGCCTGGCGGCGCTGGAGCACACGATGAAGCTGGGCAAGGCCCTGGGGGCGCGGATCGTCGTCGCCCATGGCGGGGCCACCCACGGCGAGCCCGCCGACGTGTTGATGGAACGGATCACCGAGCGTCTGGAGAAGGTGGCCCCCAAGGTCGAACACCTGGGCGTGGGCCTGGGCCTCGAAACCGCAGGCAAGGAAGGGGCCTGGGGGACTCTCGGGGACATCGCTCTCGTCGCCTCCCGCTTTTCCTTTGTGCGTCCCGTCGTCGACTGGGCCCACATCCACGCGATCACCGGTGGCGGTCTCACCACCAAAGAGGCGTTCGCTCAAGTCCTCGCCTTCCTCGTCGCCGAGTTCCCCGCGTGGATGGTCGACCCACTCCATTCGCAGTTCACCGACAATCTCGTCGGCGAGAAGGGCGAAGTCCGTCACCTTCCCTATGGGGAGGGCACACTGCGGGTGGGACCTCTCGTCGAGGCGGCCCGAGAGGCCGACATCCGGCTCGTCATCATCTCCGAGGCCCGGGAGGAAGAGAGCCACCGGGCGATCGCCGCCGAAGCGCGGGAAGCAGCCTCCCGGGGCAGCGTCCCCGCCGCTCGCCGGATCGACTCGGGGAAGGTCGACTTCCCTGCTCTCGTCCGAGCGGTCCCGGAAGGCGATCGCTTCCGGGTGGACACTCCCTCCCCCCTCACGATCTCCAACCCCGACAAGCTCTTCTTCCCCGACGACGGCTACACGAAGGGCGACGTCATCCAGTACTACGCCTCGGTCGCCGACGTGCTCCTGCCTCACCTGGCGGGGAGGCCTATCTCGATGTCTCGCTATCCGGACGGGATCGAGGGGCCGCAGTTCTACGAGAAGCGTGCCCCCGGCCACCAGCCGGACTGGATGCCCACGGCGCCGGTTCCCTCAGACTCCCAAGGAGGGGTCATCGATTTCCTCCTCGCCGACCGGAAAGAGGGGCTGATGTGGTTCGCCAACATGGGGTGCATAGAGATCCACCCGTTCCATTCTCGAGCCGGCTCACTCGAGAATCCCGACTACGCCATCTTCGATCTCGACCCGGCCGAAGGCGCCGAGTGGGAGCAGGTCGTGGCGGGGGCTCTGCTCGTGCGCGTGGCGCTCGAACAACTGGGGATGGCCGGCTACCCGAAGCTCTCCGGCGCTCGCGGCATCCACGTCTATGTGCCGATCGAACCGATCTACACCTACGAGCGGGTCCGGCGCTTCGTCGGCGAGGTGGGTCGCTACCTGGTGGCCGCCAACCCCGACGACCTGACGATGGAATGGGACAAGCGACGCCGCGTCGGGAAGGTGTTCGTCGACCACAACCGCAACGCGTCCGGACAGACGATCGCCTCCGTGTACTCGGTCCGGCCTCGGCCGGGAGCGCCTGTGTCGGTTCCGATCCGTTGGGAGGAGGTGTCGACCCTCCGCAACGGCGACATCACCATCGCCAACCTGTGGGACCGTCTCCAACGTTTCGGCGACCTGTTCGCGCCCGTCGCCGGTCCCGGCTACCGCCTGGAGGAGGCCGAGAAAGCTCTGGGCCTCGCACCCGTCTAGGGTCTGCCCCCTGATGTTGGCGACACGGATCGACGGCGCCGTCGAGGCCCTCGGCGCGCTGGTGGCCGAGGGCTCGGTCCTCGCCCTGACCGGGGCGGGCATTTCCACCGACTCGGGTATACCCGACTATCGAGGCGACGGTCGACGCCTGCGACACACCCCGATGACGTACCAGGAGTTCGTCTCCGATCCTCGGGCGCGCCGCCGCTATTGGGCCCGGAGCCACGTCGGGTGGCGACGGATCGCTGCGGCGCACCCCAACGCCTCCCACTACTGCCTGACGGCGCTGGAGGAGGCTGGCTCGATCCTCGGGGTAGTGACCCAGAACGTCGACGGCCTCCACTCGGCGGCCGGTTCTCGACGGGTGCTGGAACTGCACGGGAACCTCGCCCGCACCGTCTGCCTCGATTGCGGCGACGTCCGGAGCCGTCGAGAACTGCAGTATCGGTTGGAGGCGGCCAACCCCTGGTTCGGGAACTGGCGCGTTGCCTCCGCTCCCGACGGCGACGCCCAACTGCCAGAAGACCTGGAAGATGGCTTCCGAGTCGTGGACTGCCTCGACTGCGGCGGGGTCCTCAAACCGGACGTGGTGTTCTTCGGGGAGAACGTCCCCCGTCCGCGTGTCGAGGAGGCGTTCGCCATGCTCGACGAAGCGAGGAGCCTCCTCGTTCTCGGTTCGTCGTTGACGGTCATGTCGGGCTACCGCTTCGTGATCGCGGCCCGCAAGAGAGGCATTCCGGTCGCGATCGTCAACCGCGGCCCAACACGCGGCGACACCGATGCCGTAGTGAGGATCGACGCCGACTTGGCCCCGAGCCTCGAGTCGTTGGTCCGGTGGGTGTTGGCCACTCCCGCCTAGCGGTTGGTCAAGCCATTCCGAATCGGGCTTCGAACCGCTCTGCCTTGGCGAGCACTTCGGCGGGCAATGCCATCAGCTTCTCTTGGAGCTCTGCTGCCTTCGTGTCCAGATGCTCCAGGTCGGCGATGCCCCATTGCTTGAGGAGCGGCATCAAGACGTTGTCGTGGTGCACGCGGAGGTTGTAGACCCCGGCCTTGGCGATCTCGATCGACCGACGCAGGAACCCGGGAATGCCGATTCCGGGCATCTGGAAGTTCTTCAGAGTCCGATAGATCCCCTCCAGGGCGACCGTCGGGTTCAGCTCGAGCATCGCCTGCATCACGCCCCGGTAGAACATGAAGTGGTGGTTCTCATCGGTGGCGATGTTCCGCATCAGCTCGAACGCGGTCTCGTCCTCGGTGATCTTGCCCGTGTTGCGATGTGACACCCGGGTCGCCAGCTCCTGGGCGGAGGTGTAGGCGAACAACTCCGCCAGGTGGTTGAAGTCGGGCTCGTAGCCGGCCTGCATCGTGGCCATCCGATCGTCCTCCAGCTCCACCGGGTCGCAGTTGCGGCTGGTGAGGAGATAGGCGCGGATGGCGATCGAGTGCTGGGCCTCCTCGGCGGTCCAGAGGTTGTTCCACTCCTTCCAGACCGACCCTTCCGGCAGGTGCCGTTCGAGGATGTGGTGGTAATAGGGGAGGTTGTCCTCCGTGAGCAGGTTGAGGACGAGCGACGTGCGTGCCCGTTCGTTGATCGTCGCCTGGGACTCCTCCCAGGGCTCTTTGACGAAACTCCGTCCTTCCTCCCAGGGGATGAAGTCGTGGAAGTACCAAGCTCTGCGGCGCTCCCGGTGCTCGGCCAGCAGGCGGGCGACCGTCGGTTCGAGAGCCTCGACCAGCTCGAAATGCTCGTTGTGTGCCATGGGGATCCTCTGCGACGGGAGCGGGACGACTGCGCCGTCCCCTGTTCGAGGTTGGACAACGCCGGCGGCGAATCCGTTACATCACTCGCCATCGCAGTGAGCGTTTCGATACGGTAAGCGCATGGATCTCTACGCCCGGGTCAACATCCTCGACGGGAGAGCGGTACGCCTGCCGCGGGGCGACGTCCACGACGCCATCGCCCTCCACAACGATCCGCTGGGTCGGATCAACAACTGGTTCCAACAGGGAGCCGACTACGTTCACGTCGTGGATCTCGATGCCGCCGCCTTCGGGGACTACAAGAACCGGTACCTGATCGACCGGATCCTCGAAGAGGCCACCGGGCACGTGCAGATCGCGGGCGGTATCCGTTCCCATGTGGAGGCGGCCCGACTCCTGGACCGAGGCGCCTGGCGCATCGTGATGGGCACCGCCGCCATCGAGGACCAGAACATGGTGTGGGACCTCTGCCGGGAATTCCCTGGGCGTATCGCCATCTCCTTGGACGTCCGCTCCGACGAGGAGGTGGCTACCCGGGGATGGACGAAGAACTCCGGCCGTTATCTGGAGGAGGTCCTCATCGAGATGTCGTCGGCGGGAGCGGCGGCCTTCCTCGTTTCCGAGGTCGGGCGCGACGTCCTCACCGAGCCCACCAACGTGCAGATCCTGGCGGAGGCACTCTCCACCGTGTCCGAGCCCATCGTCGCCGCCGGCGGGGTCAGGGACCTGGACGACCTGAAGCGGCTCCTGGCGCTGGAGATCCACGATCGCCGGCTCGCCGGTGTCGTGGTGGGTCGCGAGGTCACGCAGGGCCGCTTCACCATGGCCGAGGCGAAGGAGCTGATCGCCGAGGGGCCGGACACCACGGTGACCGAAGCCCCCGCGCCGGAGCCGGTCGCCCGCCAGCCGAGCACTCCGCCTCTGCTCGCCGATGCCGCAGCCGCCTACCTGCGGGCCGCCGAAGCCGCCGAACGGGCTGCCGCCCACGCTCGCACGGCGGCGAGCCTCCTCCAGAGTGGCGAGGGCAGCAAGGGCGCCGAGCACGCCTTCGCCGCCCACGGCCATCTCGCTTCCGCCATGGAGCAGATCGAGAGCCTCGCCAAGGCCCACGCCCGGCGGGCGACTCTCTGAGTCGAGGTCAGCGGATCCGCGTGCGGGACTGCTCGCGCAGATAGCTCCGCAGGTACCACGGGCCACCGCCGCCGGCGCCGGAGGTCCCCGAGCCCTTCCATCCTCCGAAGCTCTGGATGTCCGGCCACGCTCCCGTGGTCGCTCCGGCCTTGCGGTTCACGTAGGTGACGCCAGCCTGGATCCGCTTGAAGAACTCCTCTATCTCGTCGTCCGAGCGTGAGAACAGCCCGGCGGTGAGGCCGAAAGGCGTGTCGTTGGACTTGTCGAGCGCCTCATCGAGAGAATCGACGGGAGCCACCGCGACGAACGGGACGAAGAGCTCTTGGGACCACACGTAGGACTCCTCTGGAGCCGTGACAACCGTCGGAGCCACGTAGGTGCCCCGGGCGAGTTCGCCCTCGGTGATGCGGTTCCCGCCGACGAGGACCTGCCCGCCCTTCGCCTCGACGTCGGCGACCGCGTCCTCGAAGCGCTTCACCGCCGCCTCGTCGATCACAGGCCCCGTGAAGGTGTCCCGCTCCAGCGGGTTTCCGACCTTGATCTCCTTGGCGCGTTGTGTCAGCTTGTCGACGAACTCATCGAAGACCGGGCGCTCGATGTACACCCGGGACGTGGCGGAGCACTTCTGACCCGAGAACCCGAACGCACCGCGGGCAACGCCTTCGGCGGCATCGTTCAGATCGGCGGTGGCGGTCACGATCACCGGGTTCTTGCCCCCCATCTCGGCGATCACCGGCTTGGGTCGGTCGTCACGCACCGTCCGGTAGAGGTACATCCCCACGTCGTACGAACCGGTGAACGTGATGCCGTCGACCAGGGGGTGATGGGCGAGGCGGTCGCCCACGTCGTCGCCGCCGGTCACCACATGGAGGGCGCCGGCGGGGACCCCCACGTCTCGCATGATCCGGTAGAACTCCAGAGCCATCAACGCCCCCTGGTTGGAGGGCTTGAGCACGACTGTGTTGCCCGTGAGCAGGGCGCCGATGGACGGGCCCGCGGAGAGAGCCAACGGGAAGTTGAACGGGGCGATCACGGCCCAGGTGCCATACGGGCGGAGGACCGACACGTTCTCTTCGTTGTCGGAGAGCGAAGACAGCGGGATCGTGTATCCGTCGCTCTCGGTCATCTTGCGGGAGTAGTAGCGGTAGAACTCGACCGTCTCCGCCACGTCACCGAGCGCCTCGAGCCGGCTCTTGCCCACCTCGTAGGCCATGAGTGCGGCGAGGTCGAACATCTCGTCTTCCATGCGGTCGGCAGCAGCAAGAAGCAGATCTCGCCGCTGCTCCCAGCCGAAGTCCTCCCACTCGCTCTCGAAGGCGGTGGCTGCTTCCACGGCGTCGTCGACGTCCTCGGGTCGAGCCTGGGAGTAGCGCCCCACCAGGATCTCGCGGTCGATCGGCGACGTCTCCTCGTACCACTCCCCGGTGAACCGCTCCTCGCCGTTCACGTACAGCGGATGATCCCGGCCGAGCTCGCCCTGGACCCTCTCAACGGCCTCGTCGTACGCCGCCTGCAGGTCCTCGTTGTCGACGGACATGGTGGCGTAGGTGATCTTGAAGGCCATCTGGCGGTCCTCCTCGGTCGCGGTCCTCGTATCCCACAGTAACCAACCGGTCGGCATCTCAGACAGGCCGGATGCGGCGGTCGAGCGTCACTACCCTCGACCCCGATGGCAGACCCCGACCGCCTGGGATTCGAGACGCTGGCCGTCCATGCCGGAGTGCGGCCTGACCCCCGCACCGGGGCCTCCAACGTCCCCGTCTACCTGTCGTCTTCATACGTGTTCGACGACGCCGACCACGCCGCCTCTCTCTTCAACCTGGAGATACCCGGTCACATCTATTCACGGATCTCCAATCCGACGGTGGCGGCGTTCGAGGAGCGGGTGGCTGCACTCGAAGCGGGGGTGGCTGGCGTGGCCACCGCCTCCGGGCAGGCGGCTCTGGCCGTGGTCGCCACGACCCTCACGGAAGCCGGCGCCCACGTCATCGCCTCGTCTTCCCTGTATGGCGGGACTCACAACCTGCTGGCCCACACCTTGGCCCGTTTCGGAGTGACGACCACGTTCGTCGACATCCGGGATCACGAAGCGATCGCCGACGCCGTCCGTCCCGAGACACGGTTCGTCCTCGCCGAGACCATCGGCAACCCGGGGCTGACGATCGCCGACATTCCGGTACTCGCCGACATCGCCCACACCGCCGGTGTCCCGCTCGTGATCGACAACACCTTCGCCTCGCCCTATCTGTGTCGGCCCGCCGAGTGGGGCGCTGACATCGTGTTCCATTCCGCCACCAAATACATCTCCGGACACGGGTCGGTCATCGCCGGCGTCGTGGTCGACGCCGGCACCTTCGACTGGGCCGGGTCGGGTCGATTCCCCCGGATCTGTGAGCCCTATGCCCCCTATGGGGGCATCGTCTTCGCCGACCACTTCGGGCCTGCCGCTTTCGCCGCCCTGGCGCGCGCTGAAGGAGTCAGGGACTTCGGGGCGGCCCTGGCGGCAGAGGTCGCCTATCGGCTCGTCGAAGGGCTCGAGAGCCTGGCGGTCCGGATGCAGCGGCACTCGGCCAACGCCCGACTCGTCGCCGAGTACCTGGCTTCCGCCCCGGGCGTCGCCTCGGTCTCGTATCCGGGGCTGGCCAGCCATCCCGACCACGCCCGGGCCGCGAAGCTGATGCCGAGAGGTCAGGGAGGGATCCTGGCGTTCGTGTTGGAAGGCGGACGCGATTCGGGGCGCCAACTCATCGACTCACTTCGTGTGTTCACCCACCTCGCCAATGTGGGCGACAGCCGCTCCCTCGTCATCCATCCCGCTTCGACCACCCACGCCCAACTCGACTCCGAGGCACTGCGTCGGGCGGGAATCGACGAAGGTCTCGTCCGTCTGTCGGTCGGCCTCGAGGATCCCGACGACCTCATCGCCGATCTCGACCGGGCCCTCCGGCGGATCGGGAAGTGAGCGTCTACGCCTACCCGTCTCAGGGGCCGCCGGCAGGATCCGAGGTCGTGGTCGTGTTCGTCCACGGTGCCGGCAGCGACCACACGGTGTGGCGCTATCAGACCCGGTGGCTCGTCGGCCGCGGCGTGGCGGTGTGGGCTCCCGACCTCCCTGGCCACGGGCGGAGCGGAGGGGAGCCGATGGCGTCGATCGAGGATTGGGCGAAGTGGCTCGCCTTCGAGATCGGGGATCTCGGTTCGCCCACGGTGGTGGGGCACTCGATGGGGTCGTTGATCGCCCTGGAGACTGCTGTCGCCCACCCCGGCTCGGTGGGTCGCCTGTTGCTCGTCGGCGCCGCGGCGGAGATGCCGGTGCATCCCGATCTCATCGCCGCCGCGGAAGAGGACCTGCCGCGGGCGGCAGCCATGATCGCCGAGTGGTCGATGCCGCCGGCGCATCGTGGCGGCCACCTCGAGCCGGGGCTGTGGGAGCAAGGGGGAGTGCGGCGGATCGTGGAACGGAGCAGGCCCGGCGTGCTCGCCGCCGACCTACGGGCCTGCGCTGCGTACGACGGCACGTCGAGAGCCGAGGCGTGTGTCGTGCCCACCACCGTCGTCGCAGGAAGCGAAGACCGGATGGTCCGCGCCCGAGCGTCCCGGCAACTGGCCCAGGCGATCCCTGGGGCGCGATACGTCGAGATCGCCGGGGCCGGTCACGAGCCGATGCTGCAGAACCCGCGGGAGTTCAATCGGCTGCTCTGGGAGATTTTGGCTTCTGACGGGAAGGGATCGGGCTTGTAGCCTGTTCTCTCACTCTATGAGCCAGACATCCTCGGGCGTCGGACGGGTCGAAACCCGGTTCCACACCCTGGACGGGCCCTTCCGCCTCCAGAAGGGAGGGGTCCTGCCAGAGGTGACGCTCGCCTACGAGCAATACGGGGAGATCAGTCCTGACGGCGACAACGTGATCCTCGTGTTCCACGCCCTCACCGGCAGCCAGCACGCCGCCGGGTGGAACCAGTCGGTTCCCGGCTTGACCATCGAGTGGACCGAGGAATGTCAGTTGGGGTGGTGGGACGGGTTCATCGGGCCGGGCCGGGCAGTCGACACGAATCGCTTCGCGGTCATCTGCATCAACTACCTGGGGGGCTGCTACGGCTCGACCGGTCCTTCCTCGATCGACCCCACCACCGGCGAGCGGTACGCGTCCCGATTCCCGTCCATCACTCTCACCGACATCGTCGATTCTCAGATGCAGATGCTCGAGGATCTGGGAATCGAGCGGCTGCACGCGGTGATAGGGGGATCGGTCGGGGGGATGATGTGTGTGGTGGCAGCGACCCGCTATCCCGATCGGGTGGGTAAGGTCCTGCCGATCGCCGCCGGGCTGTCGACCAGCTCGCTCCAGGTGATCCACAACTTCGAGCAGATGTTCGCCATCATCTCGGATCCAGAGTTCAAGGGCGGTGACTACTACGGAGGCCCGGGTCCCGAACTGGGGCTCGCCCACGCTCGAATGATCGGCCACAAGACCTTCGTGTCGCTGGAGGCGATGCGGCGTCGCGCCCGCGACGAGATCATCCAGCACGAAGACCTCGGCGGCTACCAGGTGGGGCATCCGCTGGAGTCGTACATGCTCCACCAGGGCCAAAAGTTCGTGCGCCGGTTCGACGCCAACACCTATCTGCGGGTGATGGAGGTGTGGCAGCGCTTCGACCTCGAAGGGGAGGTCGGAGCCTCCACCGCCGAGTTGCTCGCTCGGTGTCGCGATCAGGACTGGCTGGTCTTCACCATCGACAGCGACGTCTGCTTCTACCCGGAGGAGCAACAGAAGATGGTGGATGCGCTGCGCCGCGCCGACGTGCCGGTCCGCTGGTTCACGGTGCACTCCGACAAGGGCCACGACTCCTTCCTGATCGAGCCGTGGCTCTACGAAGCCCTTCTACGCGACATGCTCGCTGGGCCTGGCCGCAGCCCCTGACCCGTCTGGGGGGAAATACCGATAGACAGGCGAGGCGACCCCTTGCCATCCTTCCCGCTGACCATGACCGAACCGTTGATCGCCGCTGCCGTCGTCGCCCTGGGCTACCTCCTCGGGGCGGTTCCGTTCGCCTTCATCTTGGGAAACGCCGCCGGGGTGGACCTGCGCACCGTCGGCACCGGCAACGTCGGCGCCGGCAACCTGCGGAGAACGGTGGGCATCGGGCCCGCGGTCGCCGCTGCGGTGCTCGACGGCCTGAAGGGCCTGGCCCCGGTGATCATCGCCCGGCGGCTCGGCTTCGGCGAAGGAGTGGCGGCGGCGAGCGGGGTGGCGGCTGTCGTGGGACACAACTGGTCCGTCTACCTGCGGTCCCGGGCCGGTCGGGGTCTGGCGACGGCTGTCGGCGTGATGGTCGCCATCGCCCCCTGGCTCCTGGCGTGGACGACGCTGTGGGCCGTCGCCGGATGGTGGATCGGCGGAGGGTTCGCGGGCTTCCTCGGCTGGGGCCTGCTTCCCCCGATTGCGATCGTCACAGGCCAGCAGTCGGCGGTGGTGGTCGCCACCCTGGCGCTGTCTCTAGTGGTGGTCGCTCGCCGGATGCAGGGCAACATCGATGACTCGACCGATCTCCGTTCGCGGCTCCAACGGGCGGTGTGGGACACCGACCGAAAGCCCCTGATCCAGCCTTCCGACGCCGAGGAGCGCACCGTCCCGTGAGCACGGAGATGCGCCGCCGGGTGGGAATCGCCCTGGCCGGGGTGGCCCTGGTGGCCTACGCCGTTGCCTTCGTGGTCTTCTTCGACCCCTCCCAGGTCGACTTGAGCTGGGGCCTCTTCGCGGTGCTCGTCGTGGCCTCTGCCCTCCAGGCGCTGGCAGTGTGGCTCTTCGGCGAGTTGTTCCGCCGCGGCGTTGGGGCCATCGGAGAGGACATCTCCTCCGGTGTCGGCTTCAAGGCGGCGCTGGTCGGCAGCAGCGTCGCCCGCCTACTGCCCGCGGGGGGCGCCATGACTCCCGCGGCGATGGCATGGACGGTGCGGCCTCACGTCCGAGGTACGAGCGGGGCAGCGATGCGAGCCACCGCCCTCAACTACTCCGGACTCATCTTCCTCACCGGAGCCGGCTTGCTCCTCTATTCGATCGAGGCGCCGGCGGACCAAGTGGTGCCGTTACGGATCGTCGCCGCAGTGGCGTTCCTGGTAGCAGCGGCGGTGTTGGCAGTGGCCACCCATCTCGGGGCCCTCGGCGAGCGACTTCCCAAACGGATCAGGGGGATGGTCGGCGGCATGGTCGACGACCCCGTGGACCTCCGTTCGCACCTGTACTTGTGGGGCCGAGTTGCGTCCGAGGTGGCGATCCTGGCCCTCGTGATGTGGGCATTCGGGGTGGACCTGTCCCTCGTCGAGGTGATGACGGTGTTCGGCGTCTCCCAGATCGCCGCCGGCATCCCGGGGACCCCGGGAGGGATCGGCTTCGCCGAAGCCGGTCTGCTCGGGTCCCTCGCCTTCTTCGGCGTCGATCCCGCCGTGGCCGTCGCCCCCGTCCTGGTGTTCCGCGTCGTCCACTATTGGCTCCCCGCCGGGGCCGGGCTGGTGGCGGGCACGACGTCGTTCCTGAAGAGCGCCGAAGCCACCGCCTGAGATCTCCTCGGCCGGTAGGCGTTCCTGTCGGGTACCGTGCGGATCATGACCGTGACCTTCTCGCTCCCCGATCAGGACGGCCGGACGGTGTCCTCCGAGGACTACGCCGGCAAGCGTCTGATCATGTTCTTCTATCCGAAGGCGATGACTCCCGGTTGCACCACAGAGGCATGCGACTTCCGCGACTCCTACGACGACCTCCTCGCCGCCGGCTACGAGATCGTCGGAGTCAGTCCCGACGCCCCGGAGCGCAATGCCAAGTTCCGCGAGAAGGAAGGCCTGCCCTTCCCCCTCCTGTCGGACGAGGACCACTCGCTCGCCGAGTCCCTCGGGGTGTGGGGGAAGAAGAAGAACTACGGCAAGGAGTACGAGGGGATCATCCGCTCCACCTTCGTGATCGGCCCCAACGGGGAGATCGAGCGGGAGTACCGCAACGTCAAGGCCACCGGCCACGTCGCCCGAATCAAACAGGACTTGCTCGGCTGAAGTCGTGGGGTTCACCCGAGAAGAGCTGGAGCAGTACCGCGGCAAGACCGTCGACGACCTGGTGGCGCCCGGGTGTCGGCTGCTGTTCGTGGGCATCAACCCCGGGCTGTGGACCGCGGCCACCAACACCCACTTCTGCCACCCGTCCAACCGCTTCTACCCGGCTCTGCGCATGGCCGGGCTGATCGACTGGACGGTCGACCCCGACACCGGCATCACCGATGACCAACGCCTCGACTTCCTGGCGCGGGGAATGGGGATCACCAACCTCGTTCCCCGGGCCACCGCCCGGGCGTCGGAGCTGGCGCCCCAGGAGTTGCGCGACGGCGCCGAACGGCTCGAGCGGGTGGTCGCCGAGCTGCGGCCGGCGGTGGTGTCGGTGGCGGGGGTGACCGCCTACCGGGTGGCGTTCAGCCGGCCCCGAGCCCGGCTCGGGCAACAGTCCGAGACCATCGACGGTGCCGAGGTCTGGGTCGTGCCCAACCCCAGCGGTCTCAACGCCCACGAGACGATCACGTCGTTGGCCGCCTGGTACCGCCAGGCCGCGGAAGCGGCCGGGCTGATCTGACCTGGCGCACTCAACCGTGCGGTCTCATCCACGGAGGCCGGTTCAAATCGCGTGCCGGACTCAAAGCGACGCCTGATCGATCCCGAGACCGCTGAAGTA